>JAJFLU010000029.1 GCA_021772515.1 Opitutales bacterium | reverse complement strand
TGGACCAGTCGTCGCGCCAGCGGCGCAGCTGGGTAGCTATGTATTGAATGGATAACCGCTGAAAGCATCTAAGCGGGAAACCAGCCTCGAAACAAATATTCCCTTGAGAGCCGTGGTAGACCACCACGTTGATAGGCCGGGTGTGGAAGCACAGCAATGTGTGAAGCTTACCGGTACTAATTGCTCGATTGGCTTGATCGTCCTCATGCCTGTTCTTCGGAACAGGTATTGGGAAATTGTTCATGCGCGGCGAACGATCTGTCTTAGGATCGTTTGCGCACACCGAGCGTTTGACATTAATA
Source organism: Opitutales bacterium (assembly GCA_021772515.1). Taxonomy (GTDB): domain Bacteria; phylum Verrucomicrobiota; class Verrucomicrobiia; order Opitutales; family UBA2987; genus JAJFLU01. The sequence continues at coordinate 45,783 of JAJFLU010000029.1, read as the reverse complement.
CTCTCGCATTTCATCATTTTTGCCGGCCCGGTGGTTTTGGCGGGGAGCTTCCACCCGATCCCATCCCGAACTCGGTCGTTAAATTCCCCAGCGCTGATGGTACTACGTCTTAAGGCGTGGGAGAGTAAGTCGCCGCCAGGCCTGCAAAGATGATCTGACCCTTCAAAACGATATTCAAAACCGCGCTCCAGGAAACTGGGCGCGTTTTTTTTGCTTTAATACGCGAAGTCTCTGTTGAGACATCTCGCTATTCGTTTTCAAATTCTTCCTGGCTAACAGGTCGCGGAAGTGCATCCGCCTCAATAACCGCCCGCAATACTTCTTGCGCAATCATCGTCGAAAAGACGTTGGATGGGTGATCGTCGTCAACATAAAGCGGAACGCCATCGCGTTCGTTAAGGCAACGCCCGCTCTCCACATCGCAAACGAGGTTCGACGTATTGATGATGCTTATATATGGCGAATTATTAAGGCCCGCGAACATCGCCAAGACGCGTGCATTTTCTGTCGCGTATACGTTGTAGCTTGTCGATAACGGGCCGGTGTCGCGGCGCGCAAATCGCTGAATGCGCAACATCTGTTCAGGGACATTCCAGCCGGCCTCTGGAATTTGATCGACAATGACTAAAGGATGGTGATTTGAAAAAGCAGTGAGCTGGTTTTGTATGAATGCCGGAACATCTGCACTCGGATCGTTAATGACAAAATTGCGGCCATATTCGTCATACTCGATGCCGCCTTCGCGATTGTTATATGCTGTGCCTTCAATGTTGAGGCGCCAACGCGCCGAAAGAACAACAATGCCGGGAAAGTCGGCGATGAGTTGCGCTGCCTCCTCGTTGAAGCGGGGGCAGGATTGATGTCTTGGCCCGCGCGATATGCCGGTAACCGGCATGCAGCCTTCCTTAAGCAGACCGATGACGGCGTAATCAGCGCTGATTAACGCAGCGCTCAATGCTGGCGCAATTCTTTGTGCGTGCGAATCGCCGAGTATGTAGACAGTTCTTTCCTTTGCGTAGCAATTCGCGAATTCTGGCGCGGAACTGGAAGGAAGGTTGTTGTTAAAAATGCAGTCGGTATCTGGCAAAGGCGTTGAACCGCTAGCGGCGATTTCTCTTAGGTTTTCAGAAAAACGAAGCGGAAAGCCATTTTGTTTGTGGCCGTAATAGCCGGCCATGGCGATCCCGGCGCTAAGCGCTCCAGCGGCCCATAAAACCGTAGTTCGGGTGAAATTCTTTCGGTTTCGAATGGGCCCTTCAACGAACTTCCAAGTGAGGTAGGCCAGAACCAGCGCCAGGGCGGCGAGCGCCAGGTAAGCAATCGGCGAAGGCTGCACCAGGCTTCTGTGACGCGCAAATGCAAACAGCGGCTGATGCCAAAGGTAGGCGCCATATGAGATCAACCCGATCTGAACAAAAATAGGTGTGCTCAAAATTTTTGCGGCGATCGTGCCTTTGTAGGCGAACAGGATAACGAGCGCTGTGCCGAATGTTGGCAGCATCGCTGCAATGCCCGGAAAAGGAATGGATTCTTCGAACAGTGCAACGGAGGCGGCGATTAGCACCAATCCAATTGCGGAAAGCGCGTTCGCGAAAGACGATGAAACTTTGATCGGGCCTCCCAACAATATGAAGGCGGCAATGGCGCCTAGCATGAGCTCCCATGCTCGGAAAGGTAACAGGTAAAACGCCGCGCTCGGCGCATTGTAGGACGCCCAGATCGACGCCATGAGGCTGGAAACGAGCAATATTGAAATGGTGATGACGGCGAGTGAACGTCCCCATTTCATGATTACTATCAAAATCAATGGAAAGAACACATAAAACTGCTCTTCGATCGCAAGGCTCCATGTATGGAGCAGTGGTTTTAATTCCGCAGCAGTATCGAAATACCCACTCTTGAGAAAAAATACGATGTTGGAGGAAAATATTGAAACGCCGAGAACGCTTTGCGCGAAATCTTTTAAGTCCCGCGGCATCAGCCACGCCCAAGCGAAGGGAAGACAAAACAGAACCACAAGAAAGAGCGCGGGCAAAATGCGACGCGCACGCCGTTCATAAAAGTTCAGCAGGGTGAACTTGCCGCCATTTAGCTCGGTCACGATGATCGTCGTGATCAGGTATCCGCTGATAACAAAGAACACGTCAACGCCAACGAATCCTCCGCTGAAAGCCTCAAACCCTGCATGGAAGAAAATGACGGGAATGACAGCAAGGGCGCGCAGACCGTCAATTTCGGCACGATATTTCAAGAGAGCATCCTTTGGCGAAAACAGGTCTCAATTCCCGACCGCTGTCACATATGCGCTGAACGAGGTTGCAATTTATACAGCGGTTCGGATCTTTTCCGCCAGTGCCTTGAGATTCGCCTGATCTGCCATCTGTTCGTAACCCTGGCTTCATAAAGGGCGCCTTTATATTCACGAATCACGTGGAAAAGCAGACGGAAAACCGTTTGCCTGGCTTCGGATGCATGTCTTTGACGTGCGTGGTAGCGGAGCATGCTCCGGGCGGACGAAGCGAGAGGTGTGACGGAGGTATGAGAAGCGAGAATTGCTGATGCGGGTAGCGATATAGAGTGTGAGAGACACTCCCACATTTCATCATTTTTGTTGGCGCGATTTTTTCGTGCCCTTAAGACGTGATGCCTCTTCAGAGACATCTTGCTATTCGTCTTCAAATTCTTCCTGGGACTTGTCTTGGTATATGTAATCGTCTTCGTAGACGGTTTCGTCATTTTCTCTTTTAGCTTTTTTTTCGTCCTCGTCGTCAGCATCGACCGCGTCGATGCCGGCGCCGACCCCGGCGCCGACGACGCTACCGGTGGTTTTGACCGCGGTTCCGGCGACGTTTCCTGCAACGCCAACCGCTGTTCGGACGACACAGGCTTGCAAGCATATTCCGAAAAAGATGATGGCCAGAATTTTCATATACTTTCCCTCGCATTTATCGAGCGGGCGTGAAGGCGATCTGAATTTGATGGACCAGTATAGGCGGTTGACGCTTCAAGAAACTGATCAACTCGCTAAAATTTGATTCAACAAACGCCAATTAGACAGCGCAGGCCAGAAAGCCGCGATCAACGAGGGCTGGTAAAAACGCAAAGAGCGGCCGGGTCAGGCGCAGAAGCGGAGGGCAACTGTGAAATGAATTATCCGCGCTTGATCGCAGACCGGCCAAATCCCTGTAAAATAGCTGGCGGAACAACAAATTTACTGCAGAATGGGGCGTTAAACGCCGGGAAAACCATCGGCATCCGTTGTTTGAGGCGCATGATCTGGTAGTTACTTGGGGCGAGGGATTCGTAGGACGGGCGCGGTGTCGCAGAGCTTGCCGCCGCAAAACAAGGACACCGGGATGAACAGGGGCATTCCTTTATTAATGATCCTAACGGCAATGCTGCTCGCGGCTTGCACCGAACAGCCAGCGCCTGCGGGAGCCGGCGCCGACAACGCTGCCGGCGCACCCGCGGCCTCGGATGAGGAAATCGATGACGACAGCGACAATATCGATGTCTGGCTCGAGCGCCTTGAAGTGGGAAGTCGGGAAATCTACAGCGCCCGCGAAGCAGTTGTTAGAGCCGTTGGTTTGGGTGAGGGAGACGTTGTCGCGGATGTTGGCGCGGGCACGGGGCTTTATACGCTGTTATTCGCGGAGGCAGTTGGCGTAAGCGGCCGCGTATTTGCCGAAGATATAGAGCCTTTGTTTCTTGATCTTGTTAATCGGCGCGCTGCCGATCTTGGGTTTGACAATGTGACGGCTGTTCTGGGCCGGGAAGCATCTGTCACGCTGCCGGCGGAGACTATCGATGTCGTCTTTATCGCTGACAGTTATCATTATTTTGATGATCGCGAAGCGATCATGCGCACCATTTATGACGCATTAAAACCGAACGGACAGCTTGTTCTGGTGGAGTTCGACATCGTGCCCGGGGAGGCCAAGCCGGACTACAAATCTCACGTGCGTTTTGGCAAGGCCGGCGTCATTTCAGAGATCGAATTTATCGGCTTTAAATTGGTCGCGGAGCCAGCGGTGGATGGCCTTGAAGAAAATTATCTTGTGAAATTTAAAAAGCCTGGAGATTTGGAGTAGCCGTTAAAAATGGCGCACCGTATCGGCGCGAAATTATTTTTGAAAAATTATGCGACGCGGGGCGGTATCGTGATTTTTGAAAGCTCTTTCCAAATCGAATCAACAATCGGACGCGTGTTCGATGCGGATCGATAGACGCTGACCGTCAGTGTTGTCGACCATTCATCTCCAAGACATCTAAGGCTGTCAGCACGCGGATTGTTGGCCATTATGCTTTCCGGGAGCCACGTTAGCCCCAACCCTTGTAGGGCGGCGGTACAAAGACTTTCAGCGAGCGACGCTCGAAAAATTGGCTTCAACCTGTTCTGGAAGGGCGCTTTCTGCGTGATGTTTTGCACAACGCGCGACAGATACGAGGTGCCTGAATATTCAAGATAGGGGATTGGATCGAGCCCGCTTTTGGACAAATCAACGACAGGGCCTTCATTAAGTTGATAAGGCAACATTCGATCGACACCAATGTCGAGCCGTGGAAAATGCTGTTCATCAAATTCGAAAACCACCGATGGATGCATGTAGCAAATCAGCAAATCGCTGCTGCCATTGATCAGGCTGGTTAGATATTCTTCATATGTTCGGGTGTCTGCAATGATTGATGTTTCAAACTTCCCGACAGTTTTGTGTAGCTCCGACACCAGGATGGGCATGTAATAAAGCGCCATCGTGTGTAGGCAGCTAATGGCGACGCCCCTATCCGTGAGGCGGGTGTGTTCGATCGCGTGGGTGCGCGCCTGATAAGATCGTTCAACGATCTCATGGGCGATCGGTATGAATTCTTCTCCTGCATGGGTCAGCTTGATTGGATGCTGTGATCGATCCAGTAATTCGGTGCCAACCCACACCTCCAGAGACTTGATCCGGCGGCTCAGGGCCGACTGGGTCACGTGACGCGCTTCCGCGGCGCGGGCAAAGTGTCCTTTTTCAGCAACACTTACCAAGTCTTCGAGCCATTTGAGTTCCAAAAAAAGCGCTCCATTTCAGCGTCTTGCGATTTTCGCATCAACTCTTTCGAATTACGAATTTGAAGTCAAGTGCGTATGGATCCGTAACTAAAGACAGGAAGTTGCGCCTTTCTTGGCTGTTTGATGGTGAACGGCCAAAAATCTGTGTCTGGGAGAATATAAATGACCGATCTGCGTAAGAGATTGTTGGGGTTTTCATGTCTGGCGGCCGCTGCGCCGCTGCTTGCGCCGCTGCCGGCCTTGGCGCAGGCGGTTGAGACAATACCGGCTGCGACAACAGACGAAGCGTCTGCTGACGACGTTGTTGTCGTCACCGGCTCGCGCATTAAGCGTTCAAATGCGGCGTCGCCGATACCGCTGCAGGTATTTGGCGCATCCGATCTCGACGAGATTGGCTCGTCCGACTTGGCAGAAGGCATTTTGCAGCTGCCGGGCGTTTCAAATTCGATTTCGCCACAAAGTTCCAACAACCTTATTCAGACCAGTGGCTTGTCAACGATCAGCCTGCGCCGCCTTGGCGATGATCGTACGCTTGTATTGATTGACGGCAAACGTGCTGTTTCAAACTCAGGCAATTCGGACCGGGTCAGCCTGTCGACACTACCAGTTGGTTTCGTGAAGCGTACGGAGATCACAACTGGTGGCGCTTCGGCGATCTACGGATCAGATGCGGTCGCCGGTGTTGCGAACTTTATCCTCGAAGATAGTTTTGAAGGCATTCAGCTCGACGTTCGCGGCTCAACACCGGAAGCAAGCGGCGGCGAAGAATACCGCATCAATCTTCTGGCCGGTACGCGTTTTTCCGATGATCGCGGCTATGTCCTTCTTGGCGCCAGCTGGCGCGATGAAAATGAGGTTGTGGCCGACTCTTCGCGTCCGCTTTCGCTCGTTGCGCTAGAGTTTGACGATCCGGCGCCATCCGGCACCAGCACTTCGAGCAATGGTTGGTCTAACGAAATCAACTTTCCTGGTTGCGGCGGTGTCGATACAAATCAGCATTGCTTGGTTCCATCGCGCAGTTCGTCGACCATTGGGGGGTGGTTTGAAGGCGGCGATGCGTGGAATGTGGGCGGTCAGTGGTTTAACGATCAGGGCGGTATCTATGACCCCGGTGATCGTCCGGTCGGCGCCGATGGTTATTCTGATGTTGACGGATTCAATTTCCGTCCGGGCCGTACGCTCCAGGCTGAGCGCCAAATTCTCAGCGTTGCGTTGCGTTCATCCTATGAGCTAACGCCGAATATCGAGGCCAACATAACAGCATCGCTGGCGCAAGTTGATTCTCGCACTAACAGTCAGTTCGATGGTGTGAGCAACAGTGACAGCTATAATGGTGGCAGTTTTGGCAATATCTCGGGATCCAACCCATTCATTCACCCGGCAGTAACGGAAACGCTCAGCGGATCCCTTAGCTTCAGCCGCCGCATGCCCGAATTGGGCGTGAATTCCCGAAACAATGACCGCCGAACAATCAGAATCATCGCCGGGTTTGAAGGCAATGTGAGTGATTTTGACTGGGAAGTTTACGGAACCTATGGGCACTTCAGGCAGATCCAGGATAATCCGAACGAGGTAAATTTCCAAAATGCACGCTTTGCTTTGGACGCAGGGCCGGACGGCTCCGGCGGCGTCCAGTGTAATGACCCGACTGCGCGTGCGGCTGGTTGTGTTCCGCTCAATATCTTTGGCGAAGGATCTGTTACGCCGGCGATGGCGGATTACATCCGTTATAACGCTCATGCCGAGCAGACCCGCCAGCAATATACTGCGGGCGCTGCAATTGAGGGGCCCGTCTTTGAAATGCCGGCTGGTGAAGTACGTGCGGCAGCGGGTGTCGAATGGCGCCGGGAAAGCCAGACGACTAACGGCGATCCTGATGGCGATGTCTTCGCCGGATTGAACGGTATCCGTGACATTGCTGATCCTGATCCGTCTGTGCCGGATTCGGACTATGATGTGACGTCGGCCTCGACGTTTCCTAGCGTTTCTGCAAGCTACAACGTTATTGAGGGTTTTGCCGAAGTCGATGTGCCGGTCTTTGAGGGCTTTAATGTCGTGGGCGCCGTTCGCATCGGTCACTACAATACGGTCGGGTCCATCGTCAGCTTTAATGCGGGCGCGACCTATCAGATTTCCGATGACCTCCGTCTCCGTGGGCAGTTCTCACGGGCTCAGCGGGCGCCGAACCTGACGGAGCTGAACTCTCCGCCACGGCCGGATTCGGACGGTCTGGAAGATCCCTGCAACAATCTGTTGGAGACCGGCCTCGGCATTACCAGCATCGAAGGCGATGGCGGTGAAAATGCTGACCTTGCAGTCGTAACGGCCAACTGTCTTACAGAGCCAGGCATTCAGCAATTCTTTGCCGACAATCCCGGCGATCCGTTTGATGGTGACAGCTCAGTTCAGGGCCCGAATGCCGGGAACCCGAATGTTGGGGAAGAAACCGCGAATACATTCACGGCGGGTTTTGTGTTGACGCCAACATGGATCGACGGGTTAACGCTTGTGGGTGACTATTATCGCATCGACATCAAGGACGCGATCACATCAGTGTCGACGCAGAATAATGTTTCCCTGTGCTATTCAGCAGCTGACTTTCCGAACAATAAATTCTGTGACCGGATCACGCGTAGTGGCGCTAACGGTGATGTCACAGAAGTTCTCAATCCGCAGGAAAACCTGGCCAACGAAGTTGTCGAAGGTCTCGACTTTTCGCTGCTCTATGATTTCGAACTTTATGGCGTGCCGGGTGAGTGGGATTTCGACTTCCGTTACACTCATTATATAACCGACACGACCACATTCGTCGGTATCGGCGGTACGCTGATCACCTCGTCTCCGCTTGGTGAGATCGAAAATGGCAATGACGAATGGCGCGCCAAGATGGGCTATCGCAATGGCGGTTTTCGGGCCACATACACGGTCACCTATGACGATGGCGGCGTTGACGATGCAACCAATGACCCACTTCCGACGGATGACCGCTTTTTCGAAGTGAATGGTCAGGCGTATCACCGGATTTATGCGGCCTATGATTTCGGGTCAGACGATCAGTTCCGGATCTATGCTGGTGTCAACAACCTGTTCAATAACTTTGGACCGTTTATACCAACCGGCCTCGACTTCGGGTCTTCACTCAATATCGTTAGTGACCTGAATGACGCTTTGGGTCGTGAGTTCTACGCTGGCGCCCGCGTTCGGTTCTAGCGCTGGTACTTTCGCATGATTATGGGGCGCAGGCGGCTTAATTGCCGCCTGCGCCTTTTTTTATTTTTCGGCCAAGTTGGTGATTTTCATCCTATGAGCGTGTAAGGATTAAACATGCAACACACTCACTTCTCGGTTTTTATTGCCTGGTGTTTGACGATGGTGACGGTGTTTGCCGCAGAAGAGCCGCGCGCCATGACGCCGATTGACATGGTGGAATTGCCGCGGTTAAGCGCGCCGGCGCTGTCGGCGCAGGGCGACAAGCTGTTGTTTCTTCGGTCGCAGGCTGACTGGGAGGAAAATAAAATCGTCCGGCGCTATCGCCTTGTCGATTTGGTTTCCGGTGAAGATTTACCGGTGTTTGAGCCGGCTAAAGATGGGGAATCTTTCAGTCGAGGGTATTGGGCGCCGGACGGATCCGGATTCGTCACGCTTCTTGAGCGGGAGAAGGATGACAATAAGCAGGCCTATTTTTATTCGATTGAGACTGGCAAACTGAAGCGCCTGACCGAACATGAAGGGGATGTCGAAGATATCGTCTGGGCGCCGGACGGGAAATATTTTTATTTTACCGCCGAGCGCGGCCCGGATTCGGAAACGAAACGCCTCCGCAAGGATTTTTGGCTGATCCGCAACTATGAAGAGCGCGCGCCCAAGGAAATATGGCGATACGACATTAAGAGCGCTAAATCGAAGAAGGTAATCAGCGGCGATTATTTCATCCGTCGCTATGCGCTCTCCCGCGACGGCTCAAAAATAATCCACATGCGCGCGCCGGGAGGGCTGGGTGATGATGCCCATCGCGGCGAGTTATGGATCACGGATCTCGATAGCGGCAAGGAAACGCAGCTAACGAACAATAAATACCGTGAATCAAACCCCGCGCTGTCGCCCGACAATAGGGCATTTGCGTATATCGCGACGGTCAATGCGGCAGGAGAGGGGTTCTACGAAGATAATCTGTTCGTCCAGAAGATCGGGGAGACGGCGCCGCATCTATTGATGCCGGACGCAGCATTAGAGGTGCTGGACTTTGCCTGGGATCAGGATGGCGCGGGCCTTTTCGTACTCGGCAATATTGGCGTGCGTACGGAGCTTTTTTATCATTCGCTTGCTGACGGCCAGACCACACGCCTCACGGAAGATGATCATGTTGTGCGCAATTGGGCCTATATGCCCGCGCTCGATGCGCATATTGCGACCATCACCGATGCGCGCAATCCCGGTGAAGTTTATCTTATGCGCGACGCTGGCGGTGGTTTCGAACCTGTGACCACGGAATATGAAGACTGGAATGCGCGCTTTATTCTGCCGCGACAAGAAGCGGTGCAGTGGCGCGGACGGGGCGGCGTTACAATCGAAGGATTGCTGGTCTACCCGGTGAGCTACAAAGACGGTGATGTATTTCCTCTGGTCACAACGACCCATGGCGGCCCGCGTTCGTCCTCGCAATTCGGGTCATGGAATATGTCGCGTCACATACCTGTTCTGACCGGCGCGGGTTATGGCGTGTTCCTGCCGAACCATCGCGGCGGCACAGGCTATGGCGACAAATTTATGCGCGACATGGTTGGCGGTTATTTTAACAATGCCCATCATGATGTCCTGGATGGCATAGATGCTCTTGTTGATCGCGGGTTTGCCGACCCTGACCGGTTGATCAAGATGGGTTGGAGCGCCGGTGGTCACATGACCAATAAGCTCATCACTGTCACTGACCGTTTCAAGGCGGCCTCGTCCGGCGCTGGCGCGTCTGATTGGGTTTCCATGTACGCTGAAAGCGATATCCGCTATGGCCGAACGCCCTGGTTCGGCGGGGCGCCCTGGGAAAAGAACGCTCCTTTGAGGAGCTATACGCAGCAGTCGATGCTGAAAGATGCCTGGCGTGTCACAACGCCCACGCTGTTTTTTGCGGGGGCAAAGGATGTTCGGGTGCCGCCGACGCAATCGATTATGATGCATCGCGGCTTAAAGGCGGCGGGCATTGAAACAGAGTTTTACCTCGCGCCAACGGAGCCGCATGGTTTTCGAAAGCCCTCTCATCAGCTGTTCAAAATGAACACTGATCTGGCCTGGTTTGCCCGCCATGTGCTTGATGAAGAATACACGCCAAGTCTTCCCGAGGCAGCGACGTCGCCAGCGGATGAAGAGGAAGATAAAAAGAAACCAGCATGTAAATGTGCTGAATAATCAGAAAACGAGAAAATCCTTATCATGCAGACACCTCTATTTACGAATGATGCTATCGTTCTTGGTCTCCTGGCAGTTGTGCTGGGTCTTTTGTTCTATACCAAAAGCCTAGGCGGCTTCTGGAAGAAATTTTACACATTCATTCCGATAATTTTGCTGTGTTATTTAATCCCTTCCCTCATGAACAGCTTTGGCGTGATTTCATCGAAGGAATCCAATCTTTGGCCAATTGCCAAGGACTATTTTCTGCCGGCAAGTTTGGTGCTGATGACCCTGAGTATTGATCTTAAAGCGATCATCGGCCTCGGGCCAAAAGCGCTGATCATGTTTTTCACGGCTACCATCGGCATTATCATTGGCGGTCCCGTCGCGGTCGTGTTGGTCTCGACCTTCGCTCCCGAAGCGGTCGGCGGTGTTGGCGCCGATGCTGTCTGGCGCGGCCTTGCGACGCTTGCCGGAAGCTGGATTGGCGGCGGCGCTAACCAGACAGCCATGCTCGAAATTTATGGCTACAATCCGGAAAAATATTCCGCCATGGTCGCTGTCGACATCATTGTCGCCAACATCTGGATGGCGTTTCTTCTCTATGGGGCAGGAAACCCAAAACCTATTGATCGCTGGTTGCAGGCGGATACGTCAGCGATCGACCGCCTGCGAGACAAGATGGCCCACTACAGCGCATCGGTTGAACGCCCAACAACGGTCAACGATTTAATGCTCATATTGGCAATTGCATTTGGCGCGGTTGGGTTTTCGCATTTGGTGGCCATAGCGCTTTCGGACGTCTTTTCGGGGATTCCGGCTCTTGCCAGTTCTATTTTGACGAATAAATTTTTCTGGATCGTCGTCACATCGACGACTGTCGGCCTCTCTCTCAGTTTCACAAGGGCGCGCAAACTCGAAGGCGCCGGCGCATCGAAGATCGGTTCCGTATTTATCTTTCTTCTCGTCACGATTATCGGGACGAGGATGGATGTGTTCATGATAGCCGAAAATCCGCTTTTGTTTTTGGTCGGGCTGGTCTGGATGATATTTCACACAGTTCTTCTGTTTGCTGTCGCCAAACGTATAAAAGCCCCATTCTTTTTTATCGCGGTTGGCAGCAAGGCAAATGTCGGCGGCGCCGCTTCTGCGCCTGTTGTTGCAGCAGCATTTCATCCAGCGCTCGCGCCGGTCGGCGTGTTGCTGGCTGTTCTCGGCTATGCGCTCGGCACATATGGCGCAATTTTGTGTGCTGAACTTATGCAATTGGTTGCGCCGTGATTTTTCAATTTTGGCGCACGGGCGTCCGCGGGCCCATGTGTAAGAGTGGTTCATTTGATGGATTTGAGTATGGCGCCCGCTAAAAAACAGATATTGGGAATAAGTGATTCGAAGTCACTATTTGTGCCGTCCTGGAAGCCGCCGGTATATTTTGAGTACATGTTGTCGCTTTGCGGGAAGGCGCGTCCGGTGGTGTATTATGTGGGAGCTGCCAAGGGGGACTGCTCCGAGAAAATAACAGAGTTTTATGAATTGTCTGCGCGCGTTCCATGTCAACCGAGAACGCTAAAGTTATTTAATCTCGATACGGATGATAATAGTAGTTTTTTCGAAGGCGCTGACGTCATATACATTGACGGCGGATCAACGCGAAACCTCATGGTGCTCATGCAGGAGTGGAATGTCTTTGAGGCGCTGGTGGGGGCTTATAATGCCGGCGTTGTGATCGTTGGCGCCAGTGCAGGCATCAACATGTTGTTTGATTGGTGCATGACAGACTCCATCAGGACTAAAATACTCCCATTCCCGGGGATTGGGTTGCTTCCTGGGTCGATCTGTGTGCATCGCAATGTTCGACAAGATAGGGTTGAAGTGTTTCAAGCCTTTCTGGAGGGACCGAAAGCAAAATTCCCCGCCTACGCTTTGGATGACGGCGTTGGGGTTCATTTTGTCGACGGAGGCCTGGTTGGCGTGTACACAGTTTCCGGTGATTGCCGGCTGCGTGTGTACACAGCCGAACAAGGCGTCATCAAAGAAAACGAGATACGGCCTGAGTTTATCGGCAGCGGCGTTGGTCAGTTCGTAACGCAAGAATGAGTGATTTCGCGCAACTGTTTAGCGAATTTTCTTGATCGGGCGCCGACGGCAAGGGCTGGTCAGGGCGGTAGGTCAGTGTGCAGGTCTGCGAGCAACAGGCAGGAAATTGCGTGCAATTTACCGACAATATCGGCCGTTGGCCGATTGTCATGTGACACATCATGGTTCAAATGCCACCTCCCAGTCTTATGCTGTACGCGTGCAGTGATGAGCGATGGCGAATCGCCCGTTCATGCAGTTACAGCTTTCGATGCACAAGCACCGACTGACATGGAGAGATTATATTGCGCTCATTACTGATACTCATTTTTTCGACAGTTGCTGCGCTGACGGCGTGGGCGGCGTTGGCGTTCTTTGGAACGACAAATGGTTGGCTGCGCGCACCTCTGGCGCCGGTCGGCGATATGCCCTCGTTCATGAACGCTGCCTCAGAGGTCATTGATAAAGACTATCAAGGTAATGCAGCGTTCGTGCTGGTATCCGGCGGTGAAATTATTGGCGATCATTTTGTGTCAATAGGCGACCCGGTCGATCAGGATACGCTTTTTCAGGTTGCCTCTCTCAGTAAATGGATCGCTGCGTGGGGTGTCATGGCGCTGGTTGAAAAAGGCCAGCTTGACTTAGATACACCTGTCTCTGATTACCTCACTCGGTGGCGCTTGCCCGAAAGCGAGTTCGACAATGATGGTGTGACTGCGCGCGCGCTGTTGAGCCACACTGCCGGGCTTACGGACGGCCTTGGCTATGCTGGATTTGCACCTGACGGCGAGGTGCAAACACTCGAGCAATCTCTCACCCGCGCAGCGGATGCATCACCTGGCGCAGATGGGCGTGTGCGGGTTGGAATAGAGCCGGGCTCAACTTTTGAATATTCTGGAGGCGGCTACACGTTACTGCAACTCTTGATCGAAGAGATCACCGGTGAGACTTTTGCAGTCTATATGCAAAGGACAGTTTTCACGCCACTGAATATGCAGCGCTCCACCTATGTTTACGTAGAGGACGGTGTGCCGAATGTTGCAAAAAGTTACGACGTTGACGGAACCCAGGCGACGCGCTTTCGATTTACCGGATTGGCGCCGACGGCGCTTTATACCACGGCGGCCGATATGACGCGTTTTGTTCAGGCGCATCTCAAAGCGCAGAATGGCGCGCCAGCGGGGCGCGGCGTTCTAAAGCCCGAAACATTGGATTTGATGCGACAACCCCATGCGACACAGATGGGGATCGATATTTGGGGACTTGGAACGATTCTCTATGCGCCTGCAAAAGAGGGCGGCTATATAATTGGTCATGACGGTAATGACGAGCCCGCTATCAATGCTGCCGTTCGGCTTAATCCCGCAACGGGCGATGCTATTGTTATTCTGGAGACCGGCAATAAACTATTGGCGACAGTGCTTGCCGGCGAATGGGTGTTTTGGCAAACGGGAACCATAGATTTTTTGGAGTTTTCAATGATTGCCGGAGAAATGTTTACAGCCATCATAGCCGGCTGGGTCGTCATTATGATTTTCGCCTCGGCAATCGGTTTTCGCCTGATGCTTCGTCGAAGAGCGTGGCGCCGCACCAGTTAAACGAGCAAGAGCGCCAGCCGACTGTAACTGTGGACTTTTCGCCCGGAGGAGAGGCCGCCGATACTGAAGCGCCAGCGTGCTAGGCCCGCTTACTTTCCTCTGTGGCCGGGTCTATTTGGCACCATTTTTTGACAAGGGAATCGAGATCGTCTTGCTTGACTGGCTTGCTCAAATAGTCGTCAAAGCCCAGCCGTTTAAAACGCTCCTGATCGCCCTTCATCGCGTGCGCAGTGATTGCGATAATCGGTGTCGCCGGGCGGCTCTTTTCCGCTTCGAACGATCTGATCGCTTTGAATGCCTCAACGCCATCCATGACGGGCATACTGATATCCATCAATACAACATCGAAATGCTCATTGCGGTAAGCGTCATAAGCGAGGCGTCCATTTTCGGCGAACATGACATCAAATAAGTCGGGTTCGAGCATGTTCTCGATTACCTGCCGATTGACGAAGTTATCTTCTGCGATAAGGACTTTGCGGCGACCTAAGGCGGTGTTTGCGTCAACGCCCGGAACTGCTGCGCCGGTTTCCGGCGCTCTGGCTTTTTCTCGCAGCTGCTCGATGTTCTTATCGACAACAAGACGGCTAATGGCGTTCATCAACACCTGCGAGCGCGCGGGCTTGGTCAGGTACTCGGTGACGCCGATTTTTCGGAACATGGCGGCCACGCCGTCTGTATCGACAGAAGACAGGATGACCATTTGAAGGTCCGAAATTTCCGGGTCGTCTTTTATCGCTTGGGCGAGTTCCGCACCATCCATTTCAGGCATGTGATAATCAAGGATGGCAATGGAATAGGGTTCTCCGCGTGAAGCGGCCGCTTTGAGTTCCTTCAGCGCTTCCCGTCCGCTGTCGACCGACACAGGTATGGCGCCCCAACCGGTGAGCAGTTCCTCAAAGATTCTGCGATTGACGACCAAATCATCAACGATAAGAATTTTGTTCTGTTCAAGATTAAGCTCAATAAGCGGCGTGGCGTCGGATGCAGTCTCTGCGACCGGGAATTCAACCGTGAAATAGAAAGTCGACCCCTTACCGTAAACAGATTTAGCCTTCACTTCGCCGCCCATGGCCTCAATCAAGCGCCGTGTGATGCTGAGGCCGAGGCCGGTGCCGCCATATCGTCGTGTTGTCGAACTTTCAGCCTGTGTGAATTCCTCGAAGACCTGCTCGAGTTTATCGGGTGGTATGCCAATGCCGGTATCCTCGATGGAAATACGTACATTCGCTGTGTCTGTTGGGTTGTCGCAAGCGACGTCAAGAAGCACATATCCTTCTTGTGTAAATTTAATCGCATTGCCAACGAGATTTGTGATCGCTTGGCGAATGCGGCCAACGTCACCAACCACAAAACGCGGGACGTTCGGATGGCATCTGACTACAAGCTCGATGCCTTTTTCCCGAGCGGCGCCGCCAAGCAGCGTCACGACGTCCTCGACGGCCATGCGTATGTCGAATGGCGCCGCGTCGAACTCCATCATGCCCGCCTCAATTTTTGAGAAATCGAGAATGTCATTGATAATAGTCAGCAGCGCAGATCCAGATTTGTAGATTGTGTCAACGAACATCCCTTGCTTTTCATCAAGGGTTGTTTTCTTGAGCAATTCTGACATTCCGAGAACGCCGTTCATTGGGGTGCGGATTTCATGGCTCATTGATGCGAGAAATTCAGACTTCGCAACGCTGGCCTGCTCGGCATTTTGATGCGCAAGCATTAGCGGTCTAACCATCATGAAATGGGCGACCAGCCCTACGACGATAACCATCAGCGCCGTAGCAGCAGTGATGGCAATGACAATTGATTGCCGAAATGCATTGACGCCTGCGTAGACCTGTTCCTTGTCCAGCATGAGGCCGATATACCAGTCAACCGAAGGCGTATCATCGATCGGAACAAACGTGATAATTTTTTGGCCGTTGACGCCATCCAAATATTGAATTTCGTTGGTAAGGGCTGGCTTTTCAGCTTTGAATAAATCCGCAACATTGATGCCGATTTGCGCCTCATCTTTATGGACGAGGATTTTCCCGGACTGGTTCACGAGAAACACGGATCCCATTTGGCCGACATCCGTTTCGGCCATGAGATCGGCGATGGTATCCACGAGAATATCGTTTCCGGCGACACCTCGAACAACGCCTTTGTCCATGATGGGTCGGGCGACCGTCAGAATAAGCCGGCCAGTTGACGCCGAGCTGTAGGGATCGGTTACGACGATGTCGCGCGCTTCAGCCGCCGTTTGATACCAGGGGCGTGCGCGTGGATCATATCCTTCGGGCATGACCCGTTTGGGGGAAATGGTGAAATTGCCTTTGCTGTCCCCATACATGGCGTGAAAAAAACTGTCAGCAAGCGCTGGTTGTCCGAGGACAGTAAACGGATCTTCGCCTTCACTCAGATTGCCGATGGCGAAATGACCTGTGTCGGTGAGTTTGATTTGGCCGCTCAACCAGTTTTCAACGCCCCACGCGGTGGTATCGCCGTTGGAGTGCAGACGTTGCTGCACCTCGGTGGCTTTGCTGCGTGTCATGATGCGATCATTGTAGAACGCAAATGATGAAATGATCGCAATGACCGTTGCCGTCGACACCGCAATGGCGGTGAGCATCAGTCTGCTGCCGTATGTGGACTTGTTTTTCTGGTTGATCATTCTTGATTACCACAGCCATTTGCGTTCGCGCAATTGGCTGGTCCCTTAATCTAGTTTCCCAGTCCCCCTTCAGGCGGTCAATTGTCGCCTCGCAGACACATTGAGCGGACAGGGTTAATATCGCGATAATGCGCCAGTAAAACTGACTTCTCCTGAGGTAAAAGAGGAGAACAGGCGCGCGCTTTATGACATGTGCGATTGCCTATGGCAGCGGGCGCCGGATTGCGACTGTGCGCCTTGGGTTTGTTCGTGGCGCCGCCTCAGCGAGACTCTTTATGGCCGTTAATTTTTTATGAATGACGGCTGCGGAGAGTAACTGCTCCGCAGGCCTCTTTTTACTCAAGCTCAAGTGAGGGCGCTACGGCCGGGGAAATATTCGCGCATCAGCATAAGTTGGATCGGCGGGTATCTGAATGGAACGGTGGAGTTCGAACGCCTCATCGATCATGTTTGAGAGCAAGTCCGCAAACAGCATGGGTTGCTCGGCGGCTTCCCACAAAAAATAAGCTAAAGAGCCGGGCGTTGGGTTTACTTCATTCAACCAAATTTCGCCGGTATCTGAATTACACAGGAAGTCGATTCGGGGCGCGCCTGTACCTAGCGCCCGAACGAAGCATTGTGTCGTCCATCTGCGAATGTCGGAGTCCATCTCGTTTGGCAGATTGGGATTAATGTCGCGCGTTAGAGATAACATGCCCTCGCTTGTGGCGCCCGGGGTCTTAGTTTTGGCGCCGCCTTTGCCACCGTTCAGGTATTTTTCACGAAAATCGAGCAGGTCTGTTGTGCTTTTGGGGCATTCGATGGCCGACGTCATCACGGTATCGCCCCGGCGGCAAACCGAGACATTGTATTCAACCAGGTTGCTCACAAATGGCTCGAGGATAGCCTGTGTGTCCATTTTGAAAATTTCAGCTGCTGCGGCCCTGAATTCATCGTTGTTGCCAATCTTTGCAACGCCGATGCTGGAGCCAAGTCGAACAGGTTTAATAATCGCTGGATATGGAATCGTTTTGATTGCCGCATCGACGGCGGCATCGTCGATATACAAGCCATCCTTCGGCCGATCAATGACATGGGATGGAAGCAGAGGAATATCCGTCGAAGAAAGTAAATGTTTCGTAGCGGCCTTATCCATGAAAATGCTGGATGCTAATGGGCGCATTCCCGTGTACGGAACATTAGCCAGTTCAAAGAGGCTTTGGATTCTGCCATCTTCCCCGAAATAGCCGTGAAAGGCCAATAGGGCGACATCAAATTCCACGGGTTTCTTCTGCCCAAATAGCCCTTTCCCGTCCGACCGAACCAGTTTTCCACGCCCACTTACGTCCGAGTTAATGTCGAGTGTCACCCGCGTGCATTTTTCCAGCACTGAACGATCTGGTATGTAAGACGCGCGATCTCTCAGGCAATCTCCTACGTACCATGCGCCTTCAGGGGATATATAAACCGGAAAGGCGTCAAAGCGCTGAAGATCTAACGCCTGAAGGGCCTGGAGGCCTGAAACAATACTTACATCGTGCTCTGGGGACCTTCCTCCGAACAGCACTGCGACGGTTTTTTTCATGGAATTAATACTTTCACCTGATCCTTGAAGTATCGACTGTGAGCCTTGAAGGCTCCGAAAGAGCGTAGCGAAGTTTCCTGATATGGTAATACGGAAAGACCAGCCGCTGTACTCAGGCTGGCACGAGAATCCGGATTATGATATCGATTCGAACGCATTGTATCTGCATAGATATTGAGTGTTAAGTTAAGATATATGGGCATAAATCATCCATTTTCGAATCGCTCTATTCCGATTCTAGACGACGCGCCGACCACGTCTCGGCTGGGTGAAGTCCCGGTTGACGATCGTGATCTCCGGTATTCGGAACCACTTGCGGATTTGCGCGAGCTGGGGCTCGCAGGCGAGAATTATTACGCTCGAACAGATGGCAAAAATGAGCCCTATTGTCGGCAATTATCAGGATCAACCTCCAGACTTCTCGCCCGTCGCTCTGTTGCGGAAAAGTTAGTTGAAATCGATCGCGGGTTAAGGGAATTCGGTCTTTCGGTGTGGATTTATGATGCCTACAGGCCGATATCAGCACAAAGAAGCCTATGGCAGTTTTTCCAAAACAGGATGGCGGCCCAAAATCCGTCACTTTCGAATGCTGAGTTAGATGCCGAGGCGCGCAAATATGTTTCCGATCCTCGCAAATTCGATCCTGACGATGCGCGGACATGGCCTCTCCATACGACCGGCGGGGCGGTTGATGTGACATTGAAAATTGTAGGCGCGGAAAAGCTGCTGGATTTGGGAACTTCATTTGATGATATGGCGGGCGCCAGCAACACCGATTATTTCGAACGTCAGCTTCTAGATGACAAAATCGACTCGCGTGATGAACGGTTGACTGGCCGGCGAATTCTTTACTGGGCTATGCGAGAAAGAGACTTCACCAATTATCCTTTTGAATATTGGCATTTTGACTGGGGCGACCAGATGCATATCCTCACATTAAGTGCGCAGGGATTGGCGGCGCCCAAGGCGGCTTGGTACGGATACGTACCGTTGCCGGATTGACTACGTGATAGAAGAAAAATCAGACACCGTCCAATTTGGGTTCACAAATGTGGGGGAGGGCGCAAAGGGCGCGCATCACCTTTTTTGGGGGCATGGGTGGGGCCAGTCGAGCGCCTCATTTGCACCGATGGCGGCGGCGTTGGCCGCATTTTATCCATCGACACTTGTAGATTTCCCAGGATCCAACGGCACGCCGCCGCCGCCGCTGGACGCAGGCACTGCCGAAATTGCAGATGCCCTTGCAAAAGAGATCCGCGCGTTAAACAAGGGCCGCCTGATTTGGATTGGACACAGCTTTGGTTGCCGCATCGGCATTCAGCTCGCGGCTCGGCATCCCGATCTGTTGTCAGGGATGATATTGATCGCTGCCGCTGGACTGCAGCGAAAGAGGACACTTGCTCAGCAGGTTAAGTTTCGGGGTCGTATTTTGGCGTATAAGGCTGCGCGCTCCTTGCTGCCCGAAGGGCCCGCCCGCGAAAAGCTCAGAGGTTATTTTGGAAGTGCTGATTACAAATCCGCGGGACCGCTCAGATCATTGCTCGTTCGCGTTGTCGGTGAAGACCTGACGGATGTGGCCGCAAAGATTTCCTGCCCGACCTGGCTGATTTATGGCGAACAGGATAAAGATACGCCGCCAGAGATCGGCGCGCGTCTCCATAAGCTTATTGATGGAAGCGAGTTAATATTGTTAGACCGATACGATCACCACACTATTTTGAATGATGGAAAACATCAGGTGACGCGCAGCATTCGACAATTCGTTGAGGGGCTAAAGTGATGTACCTCATTCTTGCTGTGTTTTTTGCGTTCTTCGCATATCGCCGTCTCCTGACCTATCTGCACATCTTCCAACAAGAAGAATATGACGGCGGTCGCTTCCTGCATTGGCTTTGGGAAAGTAAAGCATTTGATCGCAAAATTAGCATTGGCGCGTTGGGCGCAGGCGGTATCGCGCTGGCCTTGGGACAACAATCAATAAATTTTGCAGCGGCAATAATTCTTGCGGGTGTGTTCGTTGCGGGGTTTTTGATCGAGAGCGATCCACGCAAGAGCGCCAAGAAAAAACTCGTTTTAACCCAGCGCGCCAAAAGAATACTGTTTCTCGCGTCTGCAATTCTGGTTGTTGGTGTGGCATTATTTGCGCTATTGCGCCCCGCATTGGCGCTGTGGGTTATTCCCATACAGCTTATTCCTTTATCATTGCCGTTGGCGACGATGCTTACGGCGCCGCTCGAAAGCCGGGTCCAGAAGAAATACTGGAACGAGGCGCATGAGAAACTGCTGACATTCAAGCCGATTGTGATCGCGGTTACCGGGTCTTTCGGCAAGACGACGCTCAAGCACATTCTCGGGCATGTATTGCAGACCAATGCGCAAATTCTGATGACGCCGGGAAGCGTCAATACCCCAATGGGCATCGCGCGCGTGGTAAGAGAGCAACTCGGCCCGCATCACCGGTATTTCATCTGCGAAATGGGCGCCTATGGCCCTGGTTCAATCGCGAGGTTGTGTGATCTGGCGCCGCCGTCATTTGGTGTCATTACGGCGATTGGCCCGGCTCATTACGAACGCTTTAAAACTTTGGATGCGGTCGCGCGCACTAAATTTGAACTTGCCGAGGCTGTTCTGGCGTCGCAGGGGAAGATTGTAGTGAACAGTGATGTACTGTCATTTGAATTCCCGAAAACACTGTTTGCCAAGCATAGCGAAAGTTTTGTCAGCGTCGGCGACCATGACTCTGACGTGGTTCGCCTGGTCGACCATCAATCGACGCCGCAGGGGATTGTGGTAACTTTGGAATCTGACGGGGAAAGATTCGAGGTTACCGCGCCGGTGTTCGGTGATCATCAGGCGAGCAATATTGCGCTTGCATTCGCTGCCGGCCGTGTCATGGGAATGGCGCCTGATCAAATAACTCGGGCATTAGCGTCAACGCCGCAGACGCCACATCGGCTAGAGGTCAAGCGTCAGGCTGATGGCGTGATTATTATCGATGATGCGTACAACTCAAATCCGGTCGGATTCGCAAGCGGTCTACGCACGCTCACGACTCTGTGCACCAGCGAAAACGGCCGGCGAATTCTGGTGACGCCTGGCATGGTTGAACTCGGCGAAGCTCATGATGAGGAGCATCGGAAAATTGGTGAATTGGCTGCAACACAGGTCGATATAATGCTCGCCATACAAGGTGAGCGTATTCCGACCCTTGTCGAAGGGTTTTTGAATGAAAAATCAGATGATGCGCTGATAAGATGCAACTCATTTGCTGACGCAGATCAGTGGATCAGGCAAAATGCGCGACCTGGCGATGTGATTCTCATAGAAAATGACCTTCCTGATTTGTATGAACGCAAGCTTCGACTGTAGCGCCCAAATCTAGTATCGGCCGGCTCGACTCGGTAGGGTGTGATGTGACGAATTAGACGAAAGGCGCCATGCAAAGCGACCTGCAACATTCGAAGCTTGAAAAGATCCTGCGCGATTTCGCCGCTGGTGATGACGGTCGAACTGTTTGCCTTCGATGCGTGTCTCCAGTTGAGTTCACTTATTCCATTAAGGGCGGTCAACCACGTCCGGCAGCCAGCGTTATGAAGCTGCCGCTGATCATGGCAATCTATCAATCCGCGGCTCAAAACTTCACTGATCTCAATCAACGCACGCCCGTTTCTTCTTTTGCAGGCACGCGATATGTCTCTGTGCTGGCTGCGTTCGAGCCGACGACGACTTTTTCCCTAAAGGAAATTTGTCGGCTGGCGATCATCACCAGCGACAATCCCTTAATGGTTCATCTGCAGTCGCGTATTTCATTCGATGACGTCAACAAGCTGTCGGAGAGTTTTGCCGGCCCAGGCGAATGCCATATGGCGGCGGGGTTTTCTGAAGGCGAGTTGGGCCCTGCCAACCTCACGAACATCATCACCGGGGATGCATGTCTCAAACTCTTAAATGAGCTCAGGGTCAATCCGCTCTATAGTGACATGCTAAAGGCGATGCAGAACAATATGCGGGGAAACCGTATTCCTGCATTGCTGCCTGAAACTGCAACTGTCGCGCATAAGACGGGCAGCCTAGCGGGTGTGGTCAATGATATCGGTATGGTTGATGACGGAAACATACTTTTCGACATCGCTTTTCTGTCGACAGATCAAAATGACCCGGCGCGAACAACGAATGAGATCGCCAATTGCGCATTGTCGATTTATCAAGCGCTCGAATAGGGAAGTGAAAATACAAAACAGCAAAGGCGAAGTGGACGGCCCACTTGCCGCCCGCCAGACCTGCCGCAGCGCGCGGCGCCGTGTTTTGGAAGGTTACTCTGACGCTCATTTGCTATTGGATGCTCGACAATAGACTTTCCGGGTAATATTCTTTGATATTGTCAGTTGCGGCGACAGTCTAACGGCAATTTTTTGCGGGGTGAAAAATGGGCGGCCTTTTAAGAAATATTACCATTGCGGGGTTGCTGCTGTTGGCGGGCATGGCAGTCAAACTTGAATGGCTTCCTGTACAATTTGCATTCCAGGATACGCGATGGTTCCAACTGATATTGGATAGTGTCATCGGTGCGTTACCTGCTGTTATCATCTTGGACATATTTTTAAAATGGGACCAGATAAAACAAGTAAATAACACGATCGTTGGAACGCTGGCGAAAATATATGGCGGCGCCGAACAGGAAATCTTTTCACAGCTGCCTGACGATGAAAAGCGAAGGATCGTTCGCAAGTCGGTGGTGAATATTTTGGGCGAAGAGTACGGCTCAGTACTGTTCGATGAAATTCTGGCGCCCTATTTGAATCGAGAAATCAACTACCGCGACAAATTTCAGTATCATATCAGCTGTGATGATGTGATTTCCGACATTGATCCCAACGCAGCATCCGATGATTTCGTCAAAGATTTCATCAATTTCACCCAGAAAGAGCATCTTTGGGTGAGCCAAAAACTTGGTTATACGCGGTTTAGCTCTGCGGAAACGAATGAGGTTCCACACCTTGTCGCGCGGTTTGCTTTTAGTCAGGACCAGCTCAACCAATTTATTGTCACGGACGAGCTGTTCTTTAGGGAAATTATACGTGTACCCGTTGAAGCGAGAAAATTATTGATGGGCCTGGATGAGCAACAATTGGGTCGATTGTTCCATGCCGTATTTGGGCTCAGCGTCCGCTCGCCCAACGGAAAAACCAAACTCAAGCATTCGGTGCATTGGGCGAGTGACGATGGTGGGCAGAAATACGTTGAAGTGCGTATCGAAAATCCGGGCGCCAGTTATCAAGGCTCTGGCTGCCAGCTTCAGTTCACGTTGCCGCACCGGATTTCTGAAAATGAGTTTCTGGTGACAATGCCGGTTCCAACCAGCGCTGGTGCGGAAATCTCGTTTGAGAAAAGCCCCAGCATGCGCCGCCTTTCATTTATTCCATTTATTTCGTCGTTCCGGCGCAAGAATTACAAAGTGGCGTACTCGCCTCAAGCGCCTGACAGCGTGGAAGGTCCGGATGCGATCACAATCCAGATGACCGGTTGGTCGTTTCCAACCAGCGGGCTGGTTTTTGTGTGGAAATAGCCAGTCGATTTAATGTTGGGGCGGCAAAAAATCTACACGGGTGTTTAACAAGCCGAAACACTTCATAAATATAGCAAGAATTCACAAATACCTTGAGCTCGATCACAAACAGTGGCCACAAGAACTCCCTTCAAAATCGGTGTCGTCGCAGCAGGTTCGCCTATTACCCGAAGTGTTGAGCGACAAGTAACGGCTCTCGTTGCTTCCGCTTTTCCGTCAGGCTCTCTTGACATCTTTTTCCACCCTCAATGTTTCGAAACAGCAGGTCATTTCGCCGGCAATGACCAAAGGCGGACTGATTCTTTTCTTCAAGTAGCGAATGACCCGTGCTTTCACGCGGTATGGTTTGCGAGAGGGGGGTATGGGGCGTGCAGATTGGTGGGCGACATTCTGCCGGCATTGAGTGCGGTGGCCGCAGACAAGCACTATCTCGGCTATAGTGATGCTGCATGCATACTCGCAGCGCTCTACAAGTCCGGCTTTCCGCATATCGCTCACGGGCCGATGCCCCATGACATCAGTCGATCGGGCGGGGAGGCCGCAGTAATGCGCGCTTTGAATTTCCTGACAGATCCAGCATTTAACGAGTTCGAGCTAACGGCATCGCATAACACCAAGACCGCAGCTTTCAATATTTCAGTTCTGTGTCATTTGCTGAACACGCCTTTTCTACCTGATCTAAGCGATCATATATTGATGCTGGAGGATTTGTCGGAAACCGCCGCTAGTATTGACGGCGCTCTTTGCGCGATCACGCATGACGCGAATGTCAGACGCGTCGCTGGTATCAAGCTGGGAAGATGTCCCATCGACAATTCGGGTGGGCCGAAAGACCAGATCGGCATCGAGGCGCCCGTGCCAAATGGAGAAGGGGACGCTGGCGCTCAGGAAATGGTTCAGCATTGGTGCCGCATCGCGGGCATCAAATATTTAGGTCGCGCGGATATCGGCCATGACGTGGACAATCGTGTTGTGCCGTTTGGATTGAAGTCTTGACCTGTTAAGGAGTTCACTGGGCGTTACTTTGGCATTAAGGTTTTGTGTAAAGCTTCGCCAAATGGTGGGCTGCATCGCCACCGCTTGGCGATAATGAGTTACACAGCGAAATTCGCTGTCTTTTTCAAGCAGCATGAAGTTAGAAATAGTGGCTCCGGCCTATTATTACGGGACAATGACTGATTTTGGGACAAAGAGGGTGATTTGGCGGGTTTTGGGCGCTGGCTCGTATAATACAATAAGGAACCAGACCGATCTGTCGCTAGCGCAAAGTTTTGCCTGATGAATAATGACAATGGTGATTGTGATGCGGCGAGTAGAGTGCGTGAAGCCGTTCAACGGCATGACGGTGTTTTGAGAAACTTTTTGCGAAAGGCGCTTGGTTCAAGAGAGGATGCCGAAGACGTGTTGCAAGAGGTTTATGTTCGGTTGTTACAGCGAGAAAAACAGGAGGCAGTGACAGACTATCCGCGGTCCTATCTCTTTGTCACAGCAACAAACATCATTCGGGATCGGCGACGGCGAGAGCGGGTGAAAGAAAAGGCGTATCGGGATCCATTGGTGCATAATCTTGAACAGCCAGAGCGCGTCGACCCTCATCCATCGGCCGAGTCCGCGGTGGTTTGGCGAGAAGGCGTTGAAATCGTGAAAGGCGCCTTGCAGCACATCAAGCCTGTTTATGCGGAAATATTTTCGATGCATTGGGGGGAAGGACTGACTTTTGCCGAAATATCACGGCGGACTGGCATTCCTATTAGATCAGTTGAGCGCTACGCTGGTTATGCTCTTGCTCATTGTAAACGCGCCCTTGAAAAGCGAAATTGGTAGTTATGATGTTCGATATTTTTAAAAAGAGCGCATCCGCGCAACGAACGCCTGAGGATTGGTATATATTAAACCAACGCGCCGAGTTGAGCGAAGACGAGTGCCTGGAATTCCTGGCGTGGCTGCAGGAGGATCCTCAAAATGAACGTGCCTACGAAAAAGTAGAGCGGACATCGCATTTGATGCGCGATGCCGCTGCCGACAACGAGCTTAAGCATCAGCGATCTGAACACAGAGAAAACAAGTATCCTATTCAAGCCTGGGCGCCGGCCTTGGCCGCATCCGTTGCCTTCCTGGTGCTGTCAACAGTCATTTTTCTGTTCGCTTCGAGTGACAGGAATAACTTTCATACGGATGTGGGCGAGCAGAAAATCGTTGTATTAGACGATGGTTCGCTGGTTCGGTTAAATACGTCTACGGATGTTTATGTCAATTTTGACGAATTTCAGCGGCGCATCGTACTCAACTCAGGAGAGGCATATTTCGACGTCAAAAAGGATCCGCAAGCCCGACCGTTTCTGGTTGAAATCGACAGCATGGTCGTACGTGCCGTCGGTACCGAGTTTAATATCCATCATACGGATGACGCCACAAGCGTTGATGTCCTGGAAGGCGTCGTCGAGGTTCTGAAGAAAGACTCCGGGGCTGTGCCGGCAGCAAAACTGTCTGAGATATCTGAGGGATTTAAGGTCATAATACAGCCAGATGGAGCCGTAGGCGAATTAGTGTCTGCTGACGTAATGAAGATCAACGCTTGGACAGATGGTCGGTTGGAATTTGATTCTGACCGACTAGCGTTGGTTGTGGATGAATTTAACCGCTACTCCAAAACAAAAATAGTAATTGCGGATGAGACGCTTGGTAATTTTCTTATCAGTGGATCGTTTGTTATCGGAGGTTCCGAGGAATTCGCACATGGATTGGAAGACGTGTTTCCGATTGTTGTTGTCAGAAGGCAAAACGAGCTGATCTTGATGAGCGCGGCGCAGCCTTTAGAGAATAATCGACCGGGCTAGCAGGCTCCAGAATAGTTGTTTAATCTGTGTGCTTTCAACAACAACTCACGGGTCAAATCCGGCGCGCTATGAAATATGATGCGACAATGAGTGTTTCGTATATGATGTAAATATGAGCATCACATTTGGGTTGGGAGGGCGAGCCGCCAGGCAAAGAACCCCGCATCTTGCGGGGCTTTTCTGGTCGCTAGCTTTTCTACTTGCTCTTGAGCCGGCTCATGCCAAGGAACCCACGCAAAGCGTTGATTTCTCGATTGGACCGATGAGCCTGGATAAGGCGCTCCGGCGTTTTGCCAGACAGTCTGATTTGCAAATTATCTTTTCTTCTGAAGCCGTTGGAGATTTCAGCGCCGATGGCGTTTCGGGTGTGCACACAATATCCGATGCACTGGACATGTTGTTGGCGGACACCGGTTTGGAATTCGGATATACCGATCAGAATTTCATTACTGTCAAAAAGATTTCCTTCGATTCTGAGCGCGCCGGCGCGGTCGACGGGTTGGGAATTGAAAAGACCAACTCAAATGTCGATGAGGCTAAAAGGAGCGGCGCTTCAACTCATACAGGTGAAATCAGCGGTCGTATTGTGAGCGCTGTCACCGGAAGACCACTCATTGGCGCTTCCATTGGCGTTCCGGATCTTGGGAGATCGGTTTTTTCAGACGAGAACGGTTATTATCGTTTGCAAAACCTTCCGGATGGGGATTATTCGGTAGTTGTTACCTATTTTGGCCAGGAGGCTGAGAGCTTTTCTGCACATGTGGAAAGCGACAAAAGAACAGTGTTGCCGCTCAATTTTGGAACTCACTCCGCCGATGTTATCCTCGTAACAGGCGTTCGATCCGCCTATGAGAATTCTGTAAATAGCCATCGATCAGTGGACAACATTGTAAGTATCCTGGATTCTGACCTTGATGGAAGATTTCCCGATGACACGATCGCCGAGGCTCTGCGCCGCGCGCCAGGTATTTCATTTGAACGAGAAGAGCGCGGCGGTGAGGGCCAGTTCATCTCCATTCGCGGACTGGATGCGGCGTTCAATGCAGTTACGATTAATGGCCAAACTGTTCCACCCGCTGGCTTAGGTAACGGAAGGCGGGTACCGCTCGATAGCTTCCTGGCGGAAGCCACCTCAAAGATTGTCGTTCAAAAAACATTGCTTCCGCATCAATCATCAGTGGGTATTGGCGGCGCCGTGGATATCGTGACGACATCGTCTCTTGGTGCAGGGAAGAGGCGGGCGTCGCTGACTGTTGAGGGGCGATATTCTGAATTTGCCGACCGCCTCGGCTATTTGGCAGCTGGAGAATATTCCAATGTTTTCGGGACAAACGACGATATCGGTGTTTCCGCCTCTGCAACCTTTCGGCGGCGTTTTTTACGAACCTATCAGTTTGATGTCCTGGGCGTTTTTTCCCCAGAGAGCCTTCCGATTGATGTAAATGGCGTACCCATTAGCAGCGTCGCCGCTTTGACCCGCGCACAACTTGATGCGGATAGTCTCTCAAAGCTTGAAGATATAAGACTTAATGTTTTTGATGACCAACGTGATGTGTTGGCCCTGACAACCGGGTTGGAGTGGAGAGCGGCGGATCACACAAATATCAATGTTACAGCGACCTATAATCAACGGGAGATAGACACGACACGGTCATCCGCCAGCTTTGAGCAATCCGATCGCTTTGTTGACACTAATAATATGACCGGGGCGCCGATCGATCCGGTCAATGGGCAGTTCTTCTTTTTTGGCGCTTCGCCGTTTAGTCGGCAAAGGGCGGAAATCGAAGATCAAGATAGATCGATGCTTATTCTGTCTGCGAAGGCGGAAACCAAAATAAATCGATTGAGTATCGATTATGGCGGTGGGTATTCCCAGGGGCGTGATTCCATACCGCTTTCCACAGAAATAGATTTTCAAACAGCTGATCTCAGCCAGCTGTCGCCAGCGGTTTTGCCTGTTGTCGGTCCCGTTGATGCGCGCCAGCTGATATTTGATATCCCAGCTTCCGGTCTTCCAGCGCCGCAATTATCTGAGGCGGGGTTTTCTCTTCTTGCGGACCCCGGTAATTTCACGTTGCGAGATGTGTTTTTGAAGTCGAGAAACCTTAGCAACGAAGTCTATTCAGCTTTTGTCAATGCAAATCTTGCTGTTGATGCGGGAGGGGTGAAAAATGTCTCATGGGGCGTTCAGGCCAGCTGGTCGAAAAGGCGAGACAGCGAAGATGTCGTTTTCGATGATGACGCTGTTGGCGCTGACGGCGCCTTCAACGGGGATGAAAATTTCACGCTTGCGGACACGAGTTTACTCACCGGCGGTATCATTGACTTCGCCCCCATTCGAAACCCGATCCCCGGTTTTGCGGGCATCCTTGAGGCTGATCGTTCTGGTATTCTCGCATTTCGTGATCAGTTGCTGTCGACATTTCCCGGTGCTGGCTCAGATGAATTGGCGGATAGCGACTTTACTGAGTCGCGGGAAAAAACGATCGCAGGATATGTGTCGGCGGATCTGGAGCTCAATCCAAAGCTCACTTTGTCGGGCGGCGTCAGGGTCGAGGATTATCGCGGTGACTTTCGTTCCAGCAGGGCAATATTTGTCGAGACAATGAGTAGCGATTTCTCTTTGCGCGCCGACCCGGAAGAAACACAAAGTCGCCATACGTTTGAAGTATTGCCGCGCTTTATAGCGAGCTATCGGCCGGGCGAAAAATGGCTGATAAAGGCTGGCGTCTTCGAATCCATTGCCCGGCCAAGTTACTCTACGATCAGTCGCCCGGAATTCGTTGATATCGATTTCGAAACGGGCGTTGCGCAGATCACCACCGGCGATCCGAATGTGCAAAACATTCACGCACGCAATTATGATCTTAGCGTTCAATATTTTGGAGAGAAGCAGAATTTCTTTGAGGTCAATTTGTATTATAAGACGGTTTCAGATTTTCGTTTTTTCAATAGCGGCGGCGCGCGAGCGGTATTTGAAGCCGGCTCTATGGATGACCTTACTGCACTGCTGCCGGAAACGTTTAGTCAATTTGGGCTTGATTTGGATGCAATAAATGAAGTTGAAATCAGACATCCGATTGCTGGCGTTTCGGCGGAAGTATATGGCGTTGACGCGTCGTTCCTGCATAAATTCAGTGAATTACCGGCGGATTGGGACGGGCTCGGCATGCGGCTGAGCGGTGGGGTTCAGGATACAAATTATGTACTTGATAATGGTAATGGGTTTCCACGCATATCGGAATTTCCCAATGCGCCAACTTTCGCGGGTACGGTCAGCCTTTGGTACGAGAAATTTGGGATCAGTGCATACGCGCTTTACTCATATCAAAGCCGACAACTAAACTCTGTGGAGGAGTTTTTCCCCGACGAGTTTGTTCAGCCTTATTCCGCCTTGGATTTACGCGTGCAATATCGGTTCGGAGGCTCGGCGTCAGGCAATTATTCTGTTTATGTAACGGCTTCGGATGTGTTGGATGGCGGCGTCAAACCGACAACGTTAGAAACGATTGGCCGTACCGACCGATTGCTCGATGATGTCGAGTTTAACGGCCGCGAAATTCGCTTTGGCATTCAAGCAACGTTCTAGCTGAAAAACATCAAAAATCGGGCGTGATAAGGCTTCCAACCAATCTCCTTATTCGCGTGATTAATCGGTCACTAACTATTTTGGCGGGCTTTTTCCCGTGGTGCGTAGTTGAAGATAAGGGGGTGTGAAACCTCCGGTTCGACGACTGAAACACTCACGGGAGGGCGCCAAAATGCATGGCAAAGTTTTTCTATCATCGCTAAAAGGTTTTCTAACATCTACATCGGCGCTTGGATTGATTGCTATCGGGGCGACTGCGGTTATTGCGACACCTGCTCATGCGCAAACCGATGGAACGGTTGCTGCAGATGACAGCACTGTCGAAGATGTGATCATCGTAAGGGGCCGTCGGCGCGATGCGGAATTGTCGATTGAGGCAAAACGCACCGCCAAGCAAGTGATTGACGTTTTGTCCGCTGACCAGGCAAGTCAATTGCCTGATAATAATGTTGCGGAGTCACTGGCGCGGATACCAGGCGTTTCCGTAACCAGAAGCGGCGAAACCGGTAACGGCAACTTTATTTCAATTCGCGGTCTCGATTCAGCGCTCGCCAATGTCCAGTTCAATGGTGTTAATTCTGCCACGGCGAATGGCGGCAACCGCCGGGTCCCGCTTGACGGGATCAGCGCCGATGACATCGCGGAAATTCGCGTCTCTAAATCTTTGCTGCCTCAGGACGAAGGCGAAGGTATCGGCGGCGCGGTTAACATTATCGCCAACACGCCGCTTCGCCGCGGTAAAGACAGAGTTACATTCGAAGCCGCCGGTCGCTACGGTGAATTTGCCGACCGGCTTGGCTATAATGTGGGTGGCGCCTTTACCAAAGTTTTTGGCGAAACGTTCGGCGTTAATTTGTCCGCTTCCTATCGCCGGCGCTTTTTGAGAAATTTTGAGGTTGATTCGTCAAGTTCGAATATTCTTTCCATACCTGGAATTACAGATGCGAGCGGTGCGCTGGTGTCGCCGCAAGGCATTTTGAACCTTGGCTTGGACGATGCGGGCAGCGCCTTCGATAACGTAACCGAAGGCTTTCTTGACCCGAGCGATATTACGTTCGAGGAGCAATCATACCAGCTTCAAGACCAGATCAGAGACACGTTGACGATTACTGGCGCGATCGACTGGCGCCCCGTAGAAAATACGTTGCTGACTCTTGGCGGTCGGATGAGCCGACGAGATACGGCCGCTACAGAGGCGTCATTCGGTTTTGATCAGGACGACCAGGATTTTGAAGTTATCAACAATGCTTTGGTCACTCAATTCACTGACGCGGAACTTCGTGCCGAGTTTCAGTTGGAGGATCAGTTTGACCTCAACGCAAATGTGTTTCTCAAAGGAGAGACGGATTTTGAAAAACTCCATCTCAAATACCAGGCCAGCTATGCGCGGGCTACGGAGCGAGCGCCGCAAACCGACATACTCTTTGACACCAACAGTCTACTCTCCAGCGGCGGCGATGATTTTATCCCCTGGAGCTTTGTAAATGTTTTCTTCCCGGTACCGAATGCATCACTCTTCAATGATCCAGACTTTATTGCAGGGATTACTGATATTGCAGGCACACAGGAGCTTGCTGATTTCGAGACTGACTTAATCAACCAAACGCTTGATGAGCGATATGCCGCGAAATTTGACGCAACCTATGATCTTGAGTGGGAGTTGTTTGGCGGCGTTTTTCACACCGTTTCCGTTGGCGGGAAATATGAACGATCTGACCGGCGTGAAGACAAGATCGAACTTGTTGACAATGATGATGACCTCAATCTGGACGGGACATTTAGCGAAGGCGCCGGTACAGCCGATGGCGGCAGCACGTTTTTGGGGGACTTTCCCGGATTGTTCACGGGTGGATCAGTAGGCCTGTCACCGATTAACAACCCGCTGGCGGCCGCCGGCGTCAGCTCAATCCCGGTTCTTGACGAGGCGGCTTTGAGAAATTTGGTGAGTACGTTTCAAGACTCGTTTACGCAGCAGGGAGGCACGCCGAGTGAAATCGACTTTTTCGACTCTCAGGAAGAAGTTTTTTCCGGCTACTTTCAAACTGAATTCGAAATCGGCAAACTAACGCTGGTCGGCGGCGTTCGGGTTGAGCATTACGACGCTGTGTTTGCGACACCGCTGACGCTGAATGCGGATATCTTCACAACCAATGCTGATTTGTCACCTGGCTCCATGCCCGGTGACACGATAAGCAACGCGATAGAACTGGATCCAACCGGGGTTCTTCAGACAATCAACACTTCAGCCGACAACACCGAGATCCTTCCGCGCTTCAATGCGTTATACAAGGTCAGTGATCAATTCCAGGTTCGCGCCGGGTTTGGTTTTTCAATCGCCCGTCCGACCTTTAGCCAACTTGGCAATGCATCTACGATCGCGATCGGTTTAACGTCGGATTCGACCGAGGCAACCTTTGGCGGTACCGCGCCAATTCTCCCTGGCGTCAGCGACGCAGCCGCCGCGATCGCCGCGGGTGGGATCAGCTTGGCGGATTTGACCGATGTAACGGTAAATATCTCTAGTGGTAATCCTGATCTGGAAAATGCGAGATCGCTCAACGCCGATCTAAGTTTTGAATATTATCCCGTGAGAGGCACGGCGCTGACGCTCGGTCTGTTCTATAAGCGGATCAACAACTTTATCTTTGTTGGACAGGAATCAGATACAGGCGGCAGCACTTCTATTGATCTCGCTGCAATTGAAGCCCTGCTGACGTCTGAGGGACAAACCTTGGTTGCGGGTGTGGGGGGGCTAAGTGGCGCACTCGGTTCTGCCAATGCAGACACGATAAACTTCAACCAGCCGCAGAACGGGGATACGGCGATAGTTTACGGGGTCGAGCTTGGCATCACCCATCAGTTTACCTGGGCGCCAGGCTTTCTCTCTGATGTGGGTTTCTTTGGAAATGTAACCTATACGGAAAGTGAGGCGACCTACGTCGTTGAGCCTAGCCTGGACGATGATGAAGCGCTCGTCGCACTCGGCTTCCTTCAGGAGGATGATCCGTTACTCCGTGAAACAAATTTCTTCAATGCGCCGAATATCACTGCAAATGGCTCCATATATTATGAAGCCCATGGATTGGAGGTTGCGTTGTCCGCCCAGTATCAGGGGCGCGCCTTCGATTTCACCGATGATTTCGGCCTTGATCAGTTCAACGGCAGTTTTTACCAGATGGATATCTTTGTCGCGTATGAGCTTCCGATCGATGAACGTTACGGCAGTATAAAGATCTTCGCCGAAGTTCCCGATGTCACCGATAATGGCATAAAGCCAACGGACCTTCAGCAATTAGGACGTACACGCGTCACATTTGATGAAGCATCCTTCAATGGCCGTGAAATTCGTTTTGGCGTCAGAGGACGGTTCTAGCGCCGCCTGCCAAAGAAAGGCGCGCCCCTCCCGACGCGTCCACCCCGGGGAGCCCAGCGGATGTCACGATCATCCGCTGGGTCTCATGTCCCGCACATATGAGGTGTGTTATGCTCCGTCTTTGTGTGAATGCTCCATTCAAACAGTCGAAGTTGTATCGGGCTCTCTGCTTTGCAGTTTTCGTGGCGTCAGTGAATTTAGGTAGAGTGTTTTATGGCGCCGTCTCACATTGATAGTCTGACAAAACGAATTGTTCTGCATTGCATTATTGCGTTTGCTGGTTTGGCGGTATTGTCGTCATGCGCGACAATTGATGCTGGCGATGAACTGGAATTGGCTTTTCTGGCTTTCGGCGACAGCGGCTATGTTACTGACAGACCGAATGGCAGTGGGCTGGAAGTCGTTGCCGGGGCCATGCAGCATTTTTGTCAAACGACGGACTGTGATTTCGCCACGATGGCTGGCGATAATATCTATCCTCGCGGCGCCGATGGCGATCCTGAGAGCGGCGCCGATGCGGCGCGCTTTAAGCAGGTTTTTGATGACCCTTTCGGGAAATTGGGGGAAGGGAACGATGATTTTCGGATTTATATCGCTTTGGGCAATCATGATTGGCTGACATCGCGGGCGGGCGCTTTTGCCCAGATTGCATTTCACGAAAAGACGCGGCCGTTTCACATGAATGGTCCGTTCTATTCGGTTCGGCCGCTGGCAGGTCATGGCAAGGTAGAGATATTTGTTATTGATACGGAAATGCTTCTGGCGCCCACAAGACTTGATGAAGTGAAAATTGTGGAAGATGGCAGCGTGTCTTTGACCGGCGATCGAGACGCCGGAGGATCCGCCAATGCGCTGCCGCAAACAGAGCGGGAGAAAAATCAACTGCAATGGCTGCGGAGCGCCTTAAAAAATTCGCCCGCGAGGTGGAAGATTGTACTGGCGCACCACCCGCTCTGGGAATCAAAGGGCAGCAAATTTGAGCAGGCGCAGGCATTGCGCGGAATGTTATTGCCGGTGCTTTGTCGTTATGCGGATGCCTATATCGCCGGACATCAGCACACAATGGAAGTTCATGAGGCCGGCTGCGCAGAAGCACTGCCGGGCGCGGCCGTTCAGCCGCTGGCGCATATTGTTTCCGGCGCCGCATCAAAACAAAGAAGCATCAATCCATCATTCAGGGACTGGCAATCCAGGCAATATCCTCAATTGAACAATCTGTGGGCGTGGGGATCGGTTTGGGGATTTTCCCAAATAGAAATATCCGGCGATGATCTGCATGTGCGGATGTTTACGATGGAGGATGGTGAAACTGATGCCGAAGCATATTCAGAAGTGTTTTCGCATCATTTCTCAAACCGCGCCGAGATGAAGCCCTAATTTCGTTCACCCCTCTCAGGTAATTCATGCTGCTCAAGAGTGCGATGGCCATAGCTGACCACGCGTGTGAGCTTCCAGTCACCATTGTCATTTTCCCAAATCATATTGAACTTGGCGGCGCCTTCACATTCTCCAGATTCAATTTGGCAAAAAATATGCTCCCCCTCTTCAATCGCTCCATAGCCTTTGATGGGATAGACTTTAAACGTCTCGGGAAGGAGGCGCCGGCGAACTTTTCCGCAGATGTATTTCTCAGTGTTTTCGACTACCGTATTGCGATCAAAGGTTGCACCTCCTTGATCGTGATAGAACTCTACCGTTGGCGTAAAATAACGCTCGAAAGTGTCCAGATCGCACCGATTATAGGCGTCGAAAAGTTTGGTATCCAGCTCAGTAATCTTTTGCTTTAGCTCTTCGTCCGCTTCGCCGGTCTCAGCCATTACCGGCATGGCCAACAAGGTGGCCACTGCCAATAACCCTGCCGCAACTGCTCTATGCGTGATATTTGATTTGATCGGCATTTCTTTAAACTCCTTATTCATGCAATCAGTCCGCTCGGTTATTCGTCGCTACTTCAACTGGTCTGATCGCGCAGTAAGCGAAGAAACTCAGGCCGAACATTCAGTCGTTCCAGGGCAGGCAGAACAATCTTGTAACCATTAATCGCTGGGAGTTCAATTTATCGACGCAACACACGCGGTCATTTATGGCCGCGTCTTTCTATTAATGCACTAAAACCGGGAGCGGACTCCCGCTCATAAGGTGTGGGTTTTATGTCGCCCGACGAAACAGCGTCCCATTGCGCTTAAGCCGTCCGTCCGTTTCAACATAAGTTTCGCTTCGATAAAGCGTGTCGTCTTTATTCATTTTCAAGTCAAAGGCATGTTCATGCGGATCTTTGAACGTCTTCAGATGTGTCGCAGAAACACACTCAAACGCCAGTGTCCCATCAGCTGACCGGTGTTTTAGATCAAGTCTTGGTTGATTACCGATGGGACAATAATGCATAGCCATTAAAGCGCGACCATCCATGTGATAAATCGTTAGTGCTTTCATCTGATTGTGAAATGTCCAGTTCTCAACCAAGGCTGTCCCATTTGCTGTCATTTCATAGCGAACGCCGACCCATTGGCCGTCTTCGTTTGTGCCTTGCCAATTGCCAATCAGCTTCTTCAGAGACTGGAAAATTGCGGCCTGGTCCAAAGCGTTTGCGGGCGTCACGTTCAATCCTGTACCTGATGCGTTCTACCTTCCAGATGACCGTAGCATATCAAAATTCTGGTAAATATCGATGACAGGGTGTCCACTTTAGGGCGCCCCACAAAGCCGACTTTGGCGCTAAACCCGTTGAGCCCGCCGCCAATAACTGCCAGTCGGGCGCCGAGCACTCTTTCCTTTCAATGGTGATTGAAAACACACCGAAGCTTCAAGCGCCTGGGAGATGGCGTACCGGAGCGGGTGAAAAACAGTACTGGGTTGCAGTGAGATCGAGAGTTGGAAATCGGCTTAATTGCTGGGATATGGGACAATCGCGCCAGCGTGACTGTCCGCTTGTGCGCCAGCATGGACCAATTTCGGCAATTCGAATAAGTCGGCTTTCGGGATCTGTGGGGTTCCATTGAATTTCGGGCGCTATACGCCTCTTGTTGAGCATGACCTATTGATATTGAATTGCTGAAAGGCGGATTCCCCGTGTTGCGGGCTGAAAAGGGAAGAAAATGGCAAATATAAATGGTGTCGGTGGTTCGAGATCTCACGACGAGTTGCTCACGATAAATCCACCCGCATCGCGCGTAGCAAGAATTGGGAAGCAGGAGCGTGAGGCGCGTATTGAAAAACTCCGTGAACAGATGCGCATTCGTGGTGATGACGGGGTGCTGGTCACTGCCGGTTCAAATCTGCGCTACTTCGCCGGGGTGCCCTGGGGACAGTCTGAACGATTGGTAGCGTTGATAGTGTCCGCGCATAAGGCGGTCATCATTTGCCCGAAATTTGAAGATAGTTCACTTGCCGCGGTGCTGCAGATTGACGCCGAATGCCAGTATTGGGAAGAGGATGAAGATCCGAATGCGCTGGTGGCGACTGTCTTGGCCGGCATCGGCGCAAAGACACTCGCTGTTGATCCGAACGCTCCACTTTGGCTGTATGATCGAATTCGCGAAGCCGCTCGCGGTGTCGAGATACGCAATGCGGGCCCGATGACGACCGCCCAGCGCGCCAGAAAATCAGTCACGGAGCTGGCGTTGTTAAGTGAGGCTAAACAGATGACGCTGGCGGTGCATCGCCATACTGCGCGCATCCTGCACGAAGGAATATGCGCAAGCGAAGTGCGCTCCTTTATCGATAATGCGCACCGCGCAATTGGGGCGGATGCCGGCAGCACTTTTTGCGCCGTGCAATTTGGTGAAGGAACGTCACATCCCCATGGGGTCCCGGGCGATCCAGCGTTGAAGGATGGCGATCTCGTTCTCATCGATACCGGGTGTTCCGTTGACGGATACCAGTCGGATATCACTCGATGCTATGCATTTGGTTCGCCGAATGAAGATGTTCAACGCATTTGGAATATTGAAAAAGAAGCGCAACAGGCTGCATTTGATGCAGCTAAGCCGGGCGTTCCATGCGGCGATGTTGATCGCGCGGCGCGGCGTGTTTTGGAAAGCTATCATTTGGGGCCGGACTACCGATTGCCGGGATTGCCCCATCGTACCGGTCATGGCATCGGCCTTGATATACATGAAGGCCCATATTTGGTGCGCTCCGATGAAACGCCTTTGGCATCGGGGATGTGTTTTTCAAACGAACCGATGATCGTCGTGCCAGGTGAGTTTGGTGTGCGCCTGGAAGATCATTTTTATATGACTGACGAAGGCGCGGTTTGGTTTACCGAGCCACAACACAGCTACACCGATCCCTTTGGCAACGTCTAAAGGCTTAGCCCGCGTGCTTGATGAACGGCAGGGGGCGTAATCGAAATGTCGTCAGGCGGGCCGACTTGGGTTCAGCCTCACTTCCTTCGCTTCCGTTTTCCGCGAGCGACTTCAGTCGCCAACGCCTCGAATTTTGGCGTCCAGAACCGCCGAAAGGGCGCAAGCCATTGATCTATGTCTTCCAGACCCGTCGTGTCGAGCGCATAGATACGACGGGCGCCATCGACGGCTACGGTCGCGAAACCGTTCTCCCGAAGAATTCCAAGATGCTGAGATATGGCTGACTGCGTGATGCCAAATTCGTCGCGAATGACGTCGACAACCTCGCCGGAAGACAGCTCATGCTCGGATAGGAGTTCGAGAATGCGTCGGCGAACGGGATCGCTCAGAATATCGAAGGCGTGCATCATCCGCCGGTATAGAATTTTGCCGTTCGCTCCGCCATGGTGCGCGCGGCTTCGGTAGCCTCGCCGGCAGCGACATGCGCCTCGCCCCACGCGACAGCGCAATCGCGAATGAAGGATTTTCCTGCGTCCGACCCCATCCATACATCGGTCGCCTCCAGATCGATTGCTACACCGCCGCTTTTGATGTGAAGCGCTAACCCAAAGAAAGAGAGGTCCCAGCCAACCCCCGTCGCACCTGGGCCATATTGTTCCCAGTGGGCTTCGCCGGCTTCGTCTTTGAGCATGATGTGTTCAAGGGTCAGGCGCGCGCCGTCGCCATCAGTCTCAAGTCTCACCGTCACCCAGCTCACATTACCGGCATATTCCCAGGTAACGTCCAGCGCCTCGGGCGGCTCGCAGCGCGTGATTTCGCCCTGTGCATTTTCTTTCAGTTGATATCGCCCGCCGAGCTTTAAATCTCCGGTAATCGGCGCGAACCAGCGGGGAATGCGCTCGATGTTCGTCAACGCATCCCAGAGATCGTCGAGGTCAGTCCCATAGGTGCGAAAGCCTCTCACGATACGGGCAGGCTGGCCGTCGCGCGTCGCATCTTTAACCTCTCGATAATTCATCCCAAATGCGTTGCTGTAGTCCATTTCGCGCCTTTCAATTACTTCAGGTCTTTCTTATATTAGTGAGAGCTAATATTCAATACGTTCTCACTCTAACAACGCGCAAATAACATCTTGCTCAGAGGCCGGACCAAAACGACAATCGCCGCGGGTCGGATGAACGTCAAAAATGGGCCAGTTACAGCCAGTCGGCTTTTGAGTACTTGCTCAATTCAATGGTGATCGAAAAAACTTTATCTCTTCAGTGATTTAAAGATGGCGTACCGGAGCGAGCGAAAAACAGTACTGGTCGGCAATGCGGCGAAGAGGGCAAGAAAACCGGCATAGTTGCTCGGCTTCGCCAAACCTAAGTTGCAATGATTGTCCATTTATCGCGGCGTGCACAATCGGGAAACTGCACCCTTTTGGCGGTTGACGTAGCGCAGCACGCTTAATGCTGTTAAGCTCGATCGCATAACCGCGGGCCGGCCGCGGAACAATTTGTTTGGCGTTCGGGGCCCGCTTGTTTCTGGGGAGAGACGCCAATGACCAACGCACTCACACTATTTCGCCGCGCATTCTCACGCGCCAGTGCCGTCCTTATTGTGGGCAGCCTTGCCCTTGTCGGCTGCGCATATGATCCTGCGGCGCCTTCAACCGGTACAGGGATCGATGCCAGCGTGCAGGGCCTGCGCATGGACCCGGCCGAAACGCGCAAGAGCGAGCACGAGCGCGTCGCCGGCATCGCATCGGCGCGCGCAACGAAAACCATACGCCTGGGCGACGTCGGCCCCGCTGTCGCCGCTGAAACGCTCGAACTGGGACGAGCGCCGGCCGATCTGCGCAAAACCGCTGCAGGACGCGCCGGTCTTGCACACGCTGCGATGATCAGGGCCGCGGTTAGCGAAGCGGGACTTAAACCTCGCCCCGGCGGCGATGACGCCGTCATCTTCGTCAGCAACGGCGGCGAAGTCTTCAGTCAATATTCCGGCAAAGCGTTGACCGCAATGCTTACGCCCGCCCTTGAACGCGGCCTCCTTGATGCAACCGGCTTCGGCGTGGGTGCAGAAAAAGATCATCCGAACCCGAACTTTCAGCGCGTCGGCTGGTCGGACGGCGTCGACAATCGTATCAAAAAACCCATTAGTGCGTTCTTTCCAATCAATCATTATGCGTTGATGCGGATCGGTGATCTCAACGGCAATTGTTCCGGCGCCTTGATCGGGCGCCGGCTGGTGCTGACCGCCGCCCATTGCGTGGTGCCGACGGATTTTAGCTTTACGATGCATACCTACCGCGCCCGGCGCTCCGGCGCGCTTGAACCTTTTGGCGCTGCGCAAAGCGTCGGCTACTGGTATTCCTATCACTGGGCCGCCAACAACTGCCCGCCGGACCGACGTCACGACCCGTGTTCGCAACATGACTGGGCGATTGTTCTCCTCGCCGACGATGCATGGGACGCCTCACCCAACGGCGTGCCCGGATGGATGGGGTATTGGATCCCGGGGCCGAATTACATTGAGCAAAATAATGTCATTCGAAATGACGGCTATCCGGCGTCCTGGTGGTCCAACCGCCCGGCGGATTACGAAATGAGCCAAGCCTATGGTCAACTCAGCCCGTGCAATGCAACCGGCTTCGATTTTTATCACGCCAGCGCGCCCGCCTTTTTTCGCATCAGTTGTGACATGAGCGGCGGGCACAGCGGCTCACCAGCGTATCTGAATTACGTGGGCTCACACAACAATGGGCCCTATGCCATCGGTATCGCCATGCGTTCCGATTGTTTCGAATGCACGAACGCGACGGGATCGACGCTGACCCATCCGAGCGGCTATCGCGCCATGACGCACTGGCTCGCCGGATTTATCACGAGCCTGCGCGTCGAATATCCCTAGCCGTCGCAAAATGTTTACGCGATTGTCCGCGATAGGCCAATCACAGTCATTGCAGGTCCGAGTACTCCTTCGATTCATTAGTGGTTGAAAACAGACTAAAGCTTCAAGCAATTGGAAGGTGGCGTCCCCGACAGGATTCGAACCTGTGACCCCCAGATTAGGAATCTGGTGCTCTATCCTACTGAGCTACGGGGACAGCCCGCCGACCCTAGATCATCGGGCGATTAAATGGAATCACCAGATGATCTGGATTCTGTGCTGCGCGCCGCCCGCGCGCGAAGGCGCGCTCACTAAAATCTTGACCGCCTTCGCGGTCGGGGGCGAAAAACCGAAAGCCGCTTTTTCGCCCGGCGCTCCGGCCAATTTTGCACGGTGTCAAAACCGTTTCGCCGATCGCGGTGTTAAATTGATGAAAACACCGCCGCGCCGGCGCCGCAAAATGTGTCCGCCATCTGCATCAATTCATCCATGGCGCGGTCGAGCCATTCGAACTCATTGTCGGCGAAGGCGCCAATCACGGTCGCACAGCTCGTTGCCATTGAATGGTTTTTCCTGTGGGTTTTCAGACATAGCCGATCCGCAAGTTTGAAATGCGACCAGCTAGAATTCTATTGTTTCCATCTGTTCCACGAGAAAATCGACAAACGCACGAACCTTTGGCGCCAAGTGTCGGTTATGTGCAAAGACAGCGTTGATTGGTGTGCTGGGCGGCGCCAAGGCAATGTCTTCGAGCACTGGAACGAGATTTCCGTTTTTCAGTTCATTGCGAACCATCCAGATGGGAATCATGATGATTCCCAAACCGGCAAGGGCGCCGTCACGCAAGAAAAAAAGACTGTTTGCGTTGATGCAGCCAGATATAGGTACGTCGAGCAAACCTTGGGGCAGTTCAAAACGCCAATAGTTTTCCCCCGGCTTTGTTCGGTATGAAAGGCAACTGTGCGTTTCAAGATCGTTGGGATGCATGGGCGCGCCATGCTTCGCTAAATATGCCGGGCTGGCGCAAATCAGCGAACGGCTGAGAGCGATCTTCCGAGCGACCAGACTAGAGTCGTCGAGATGGCCGAAGCGAATAGCCAGGTCAATTCCACTATCGACAAGATCCATGAAGCCCGCACTCATGGAAAGGCGCAGCTGTATCTCGGGATAGCGTTCTACGAAACCCGGCAGGATCGGTGCGATGTACGCAAGTGCAAAGTCTGGTTCGACTGTTAAATGCAGGCTGCCTCGCGGTGTGTCTGCAAGTCGGCCCACGGCCAACCGCGCCTCTTCAACATCCACAACGATACGACGGGCGTGTCGAAAATAAATCTCGCCTGCCTCGGTGAGGCTCTGTTTGCGCGTCGTTCGGTGAAACAGGCGTGTGCCAAGTTCACCTTCTAATTGGGACACTTGCCGGGAAACCGAGGAAGGCGTGACGCCGAGGAAACGCGCAGCCGCAGAAAAGCTTCCTTCCTGGGCGACACGCGCAAATAGCTGCAAATTCGAAAGCTCGCTCATTTGTGCATATTATGCATAAATCTTGTGCCAAACCAGATATTTTTATCACTACAGGAATAGATCATATGACGATCTGGCAAGCCGCCCGGTTGGATAACCAGCCGCCAAAACCAATTCAGGAGAAAAACGTGACCTTCACTTCGAAAAATAACTGGTGCGCCATTATGGCGGCCACATTTAGTTTTATGATTGCTAATACTGCCATGGCGAACGAACAATTGAGTCGTTCTGTTGATGATCTGGTCTGGGAACAAGGAGGTCCCGGTTTATACTTTGCGCTGGCATGGGGCGATTGGACACAAGATGATTATGGAATGATTGTGAAAATTGAGGCCGGACATGCGGCCCCAGAGCACAGCCATACGTCCGATTATCATGGCGTGACTATTCAAGGAAACTGGGTTCACACTTTCGACGGAAACGACGACAGATCATTAGCGCCCGGAGGTTACACTTTTCAATCTGGAAAGGAAGACCACGGTGATCGCTGTGAGGGACCTGAAGATTGTCTCATCCTAATTCATCAACACGGGCCCCGTGATTTCATTCTGTCGGGCGGTTAATCGAAATCTCACGGCTAGGCGCATTATACTGAGCGGGCACATATTCATCAGAACCTGTTGCACTGTAACGCCCAAATAACAGTTGCTGAATGACCGCTCGTGGCGCTTTTGAGACCAGACCTCGCCCTGGTAAAGCTTTGGCTCTGGATAGTAACGGAAAAATGGTGAGCGAAGTTGTTAATCCGTTTACGTCCAAAATCAGCCGTTCAATCGCTGCATGTTGAACGGCTGAAATGGGCCGCGTTTTGCTGCTCCCCTCAAAGGAGCAGGAACCGAGTTGTCGCTGTAACCAGCCAATGGAGTTCAACCTGAGGCGCTACCGAGTGGCTGCTGATTTTTGAACGCTGAACAAAAAAACGCCCGCCGAAGCGGGCGTGTCAGTTTCAGGGAGTATAGGTGAAGCCGCTAGCTCGTTAAAACGACCTCGGTGACTTCGCCGCGCTTAATATTGCACGTCGCCGTCATGGTGTCTCCGCCATCATTCGGGGTAAGAGTGATGGTGAGACGCTTAACGCGCGAGCCACGCGCATCCACAAAATTCACTAAATAATCGCCTTCAGCGGCCAATCCTTCAGCCTGGACCGCGGCGGCACAGATATTCATCTGTTTGCTCCAGTCGGTCGC
This sequence comes from Opitutales bacterium, assembly GCA_021772515.1. GTDB lineage: Bacteria > Verrucomicrobiota > Verrucomicrobiia > Opitutales > UBA2987 > JAJFLU01. Next base: position 2,203 of record JAJFLU010000029.1, on the reverse strand, counting down.
GTGCGCAGGGAAAGTGGCGAAAACGGCTGCTGTAGCAATAAATCCGCTCAAAAAACGTACATTCATCAGGGTTTCTCCTTTTTCTGTCCTTGGCGACTTGGCTGTTAAAGATTTGCCTTTTTAGAGCGCCATTTGACTATTTGATAACTTTTACTATATATTTTTAAAGTGTCAAATACTTTATCATAGTATTAATGATTTTTCTTCGGATACGACAATTTGATGAAAAATGCAGTAGCACTACAGGTGAGAGAATGAATCAGCCGCAAAGGAAGCCAATGACCCGAACCTATAATCAGGACTGCATTCTGGCCCACGCCCTAGATATCTTGGGTGAGCGCTGGACGTTCCTGATTTTGCGGGATCTTTTTTTGGGGCCTCAACGGTTTGGTGACTTGCAATCAGGGCTACCGGGCATTGGCGCCAACCTTCTTTCCAAAAGGCTCAAAGAACTCGACAGCGCTGGTCTGATTGTCGCGCCAAAACCTGGCGAGGCCGGATCACGCTACCGCCTCTCGGCAACTGGCGAGCGTCTTCGTCCGGCCATTCGCCAACTCATGTGCTGGTCAATCAATTACTTTATGGAGCGACCGGAAGCGTCGCTTGCTCGCGATTGCATATATTCTAACGACTTACAGCCAGACTCTGTCGCCCTCGCGATAGAGCTTTTCGCCGCTGATGCGCATGATCCAGACTTGAACTATGTCGCTCATATTCTGATCGATGACCTTCCTTACACCCTCTATTATATGAACGGTGAAATGACCGCCCACCGCGGCGCCGACACGCCGGCCGATGCAAAAATATCGGCCGATGTTGCCACCATACTGCAGGCGATGCGATGTGAATTATCCGTCGATGAAGCAAAGGCGCGTATGACCCTCAGTGGCGACCGAAAAGCACTTGATCATGTGTTAAAGTGCATTGTCCATATCAAGCATGCCCCAATGCATGAGGACAGCCGCCAACCTTCAGGAAAAATAAAGGTCGCGGCTTCTTAAAGAAGAAATCCCTCAACCAGTTTTAGCTTTTTCTAAACGGCAACTTCAAAATCCGCCTGCGTCAGCGCTTTGACATCTTCGACACTGACGCCGGGCGCCAGCTCGATCAACGTCATACCTTTTTCGGTGTCAATCTTGAAGACCCCGAGATTGGTGATGACCATATCGACAACTTTTTGCCCCGTAAGCGGCAAAGAACATTCATGCAGCAATTTTGGCGCACCGGCTTTTGATGCATGATCCATCACAACTACAACGCGCTTAACGCCCGCCACAAGATCCATGGCGCCGCCCATGCCTTTGACCATTTTGCCGGGGATCATCCAATTGGCGAGATCGCCTTTTTCGGATACTTCCATGGCGCCCAAAACAGACAAATCAATAGGCCCGCCGCGGATCATCCCGAATGAATCGGCGGAAGAAAAATATGACGTCCGGCGCAATTCCGTGATCGTTTGCTTGCCGGCATTGATCAGATCAGGATCAACTTCATCATCATAAGGAAACGGCCCCATGCCGAGCATGCCATTTTCCGACTGCAGCGTAACGTCAATATCTTGATCGATGTAATTGGCGACAAGGGTCGGGATACCGATGCCAAGATTGACGTAAAACCCGTCTTCGAGTTCTTGTGCGGCGCGCGCCGCCATCTGATTGCGGTTCCATCCAGCGATATCAGTCATTATGCGCTCTCCCGTTCACGAACCGTGCGCTGCTCAATGCGCTTTTCATGTTTCGCCTCCAAAATCCGTTGAACGAAAATCCCTGGCGTATGAATACAATCAGGATCAAGACTTCCCAGCGGCACGATCTCCTCAACTTCCGCAACAGTGGTTTTGCCCGCAGACGCCATCATCGGATTAAAGTTCCGCGCGGTTTTCCGAAAAACGAGATTGCCCTGTTCATCGCCTTTCCAGGCTTTTACAATGGATAGATCTGAAACGAGACCGGTTTCAAGAATATATGTCTCGCCGTTAAATTCCTTATGTTCCTTACCCTCCGCGATGACCGTACCAACGCCGGTTTTGGTGTAGAACCCTGGAATGCCGGCGCCGCCTGCACGACAGCGCTCAGCCAGCGTGCCCTGAGGGTTAAATTCAAGCTCTAATTCGCCGGACAGAAACTGACGCTCAAACTCCTTGTTCTAACCCACATAAGAGGAGATCATTTTTTTGATCTGGCGGGTCTGTAACAGGAAGCCC
>JAJFLU010000028.1 GCA_021772515.1 Opitutales bacterium | reverse complement strand
ACCGACTCCGAAACCGGCCTTGTTTACTTCGGGCTACGTTACTATGAACCCACCACCGGTCGCTTCATCAACCGCGACCCCATCGGAGAAGCGGGTGGCCTCAACTTATACGGCTTTGTCGGGAATGATCCGATCAACCGGATCGATTTCCTGGGGCTTAGCCATATAGATGGGCATGTTGACAATGATGAAGAGGAGTTTTGTGACTTCGCATGTCAGGCTCGGAATAGAATACATAGAGAAAGAGAGTTGAGATTGTCTGGAATTGACATCACAACTCTCGGCGATGAAGCTGATCTTCTGGAGGCTCGTGCTGAATTAAGGCTAGAGGAGGCTTATTTGGAATCGTTGGCTGATAATCCAAATACTCTTAATGAGGCTTCCGGAACGGTTGTAGAAATCCTTAACGGCGAAACAACCAGAGACATTTCAGAAGGAAATCCCTCTGGTCGAAGACTTTATTTGTCAGATTACCCCTATTACGGTAACGTTGCAAATCATCCAGCGTATGGTAAAACCCTCGAAGAATTTGACCCTGTAGCAGCGGCTTTGGAAAAGGCTGGGAGAGCGGCCGCTCTGCATAATGCGACTGTAAAGGCTCTTGCGTTTATTACTGGCACACCTCGTGAAGTTTATGAACGCTCATTGATTGATGCTGATAATCTCGACATAAACGATCCTAATGATGCAGTGTTCTTTGAGACTGCTGATCGTATTGTCGATGACGCGTTGGCTGTTGTCCTGATCGAAGCGGGCGCAGTCGGTGCGCTAAGAGGTTCGGCAATAATATCTAACCCTTTTGCAGTACAACCAATTGTTTTAAGCGAGGGAACCGTGATAATAGGTGTTGTGAAAGATGGGAAGATCCTCCGAATCGCAACAGGAGCGGCAAGGCATGATAGAGTCGCTGAACTTGCTGGAGTTCTGAAAAATGGGCATTTAGTCGAAGGCGCAGAAGTATTTACTGTTATTAAGGATGGTGGTAAGATTGGAGTCCTGGGTTCGCAAAATTTTGGCGGTGTTTTGAATATTTCCGATGAGGCGATTATCATACTTAAATCGACGTTCAAATGATACTTATATGAATCGTATGATTGAAAAACAAACTAGAAGATATTTGAGTTCCTCAAAAAATGTACGACGGGAAATCCTCGTAAGGGAATATAGCGAGAATGCTGGTCAAGTCGACGGCACTTCTGAAAGCCAACTTCAGTATCATCTGGATAATCTAAAGGAATATGCAGTTAGATTGATTGCATTCAAATACCTTAAGTCATCTAAAGATAGTCTTTCATTAAAAGCGCTGTTAAGCAGCGATCTTTTCGTTTGTGTAGAAATAGCCACTGAAGCAGTCGATTTGTTGCTACAGCGCAAGGAAGTGCCACTTGTAAATGATGAGTTTTCTGAGACATGGGCGACGTTTCGACAGTTTGCCAAAAAGCTCTCAGATGAGAGTAACTCCACTGTCTCATATAGCTGGAAGCTCGACCTGATATATATTGCTTCTGCAATACTGTACGATTACGTTAGTGGCAAAGAATCCGAAGACATCTTAACTATCATCGGTAGTACTGATCAAAATTTGATTGGTAGAGAAATTCCAAGTTCGTTATTAGATGCGAAACTACCTTTACATGAAAGGATTGTTGCACTTGTTTCCACTCTTAAACTAGAAACTGGGACAAATCTTCACGGTTGATAATAGCGGGCACACCATTAGCACTTTTTATGCCAACTTATAGTTATTATTTGGCCTTGCAGCCAGCTTCTCGGGGTGGTTGCTCCTTGAGCACCTGCCCCTACTTTTTTCATGTAGATATGCCAACACAATGTCCTCCTCTCCTCCATGTGCTGTCCAATAGGGGGATAAACGCAGATTTAGAAGTAGGGAGAGGAAGAGGATGCTGGATGCGGAGGGGAATTTTTAACCACGGATTGCACGAATTTTCACGGATAGGGCCTCGGTTTTTTGAATATTTTTGGTTTTGGTGTCTTGGTTTTGGGCGTCGATTCGCGAAAATCGTTGCTAAGTCGTTGATGCTCAGGACGGATTATTAAGGGTTATGGTTCTTCGTGAGTTTTTGTGGAAACATATCCAATTTCCGCAGTGCAGGGCCATGTCATGAGTAGCCGCGTAAACAATTGACATTTCACTGTTAACCCCTTTCGCATTTTAGTCAACGACTTCATAGCACGCGTAGACGACACATAACCTTCTGATGTTCAACTCAATATGCAAAAAACATCGGCCAGCCCCTCCGGCTGCAGAGGAGAAAAAATGATTGGTCGCGCGCCTCTACACTCATGAAAAACATATTCCACCTTTTTGATTAAGGAATTCTCTCCCACAAAATTCCGTGAAGAACCTTGATTTTCAATAATACGCCCTGAGCATCAACGACTTAGCAACGTATTCCGCCAATCAATACCCAAAAACCAAGATACCGCACCGCTTCCTCCTCCATCATCCCACAAACTGAAGACCTGCAATCCAGAGTTCCCGCAACCCCAATTTCCCCGCACGCTGAAAGTGTGCAATTCGTCAGCCCTGGGTGAAACCCGGGGACCCCCAAACCTCCAAGCCCAAGCACGCTGAAGGTGTGCAATTCCCGACAAATAAAATAATACAGAAAATCCAATAAAATCCTCCCAATCCGTGAAAATCCGCTGTCAAAATAAATATTCTTTCTATTCCAAAAAAAAATCCGTGGTTCAAAATTTTCCCCTTTTTCCTCCAAAAATAATCTGTGTTTATCAGCGTAATCTGCGGTCAAACCATAAAATTTTTTACGATTTTTGCGCCTTTTTGCGGCCACTCCGCAATCTCCGTGTCCTCCGTGTTCTTTGTGAGACAGCTCTCCTATGGGAATCGCAAAAAAAATACACCAACGCGGATTCCGCCAGTGTTCTCATTCCTTTCATTCCGCTATCGGCAGGTAGGCTACTCTGAATTGTATTTTCAACTTCCCAACCGCAGAACGTAAAATAAAAGAGGACTCCAGTAGCCCACGACTCCCAGCACACTGAAGGTGTGCAATTCCTCCTCTATAGCAGCAATCAATTTGCTTCGTAATAACAAACACATCGCGATACTTGCCTCAGATTAGATTTCACAGAAATACTCTTGAAAATATCGTAAGTAAGAATAAGGTACCAAATTATCGCGGCGCGTATTAATCGTCACCCACCAAATAGCCCGAGTCCGGCTAAATAAGAAAAAATGTCAGAAAAATACCCAGAAAACATCGAGATTGAATTGGATCGAAAGGCCATCCGTGCCTATTTACGAACAAGTTGGATACTTCCGTGGTTCCTGATTATCGGATTTTTCGGTGGCATGTTCGGCGCGGCGAGAGTCACGGAAAAAATCGAAAGCGTGGACATTCCAGATATCCTCATGATTTATTTGAAAGGAATCGGCTCCGGCATAATGGTATCTGCTGTCATTTCAATTATTCTCTACTTTATCTTTTGTCATTTTCAAACCAACCGGTTAGCGAAAAATCTAAGAATCCGGGTGGAGGGTCCGTTCCTGCGCATCACGCATAAAGGTTTTACCCTGGTAGATCGAAAAATGCACTTTCGGTCTATCATTGACTACAGTATAGTTGAAGGGGTTTTGATGCGTAGATTTCATATCGTCGCTCTTCACATTACGGCAATTGGAGCTAGAATCCAGGTTTTGGGCATAAAAAATTGCAGAGAGATAAGGGACATGCTGGCTGAAATCGACGCAATCAGGGAGAAATAAAAGAGGCCATTGCATAACCTCAAAATTTTCATCCTAAAGACTAATACTAATACTGCCCGCTTCATAGACTGGGATAATCTCAAAAGTAAACTCTATTTATGAAAGAAGTAACCGGAGTTATCGACCATAGAATTCTTCTTAATTTCCGAATCGACCCGGAAGTGATGCAAAGGAATTTGCCGCCAGAATTCACACCAAAATTAGTGAAAGGCTATGCAATCGGCGGAATATGCCAGGTGAGTTTGTCAAATATGAGGGCGAAGGGAATGCCTTCATTGATAGGCACCAATAGTCATAACGCCGCTCATCGAATCGCTGTAAACACCTCCCGGGGAGACGGTGTATATGTCACTCGCAGAGATACAAATTCGTGGATCAACACCCTGTCATCGGGGCGGCTTTTCCCAGGTGCCTACAGCAAGGCCTCCTTTGAAGTAACGGTTTCGGGAGATACCTACTCCGTGACGGTAAAAGATAGAGATAATAATTTGATAATGTCGATTGAAGCAGAGGTCGTAGATGAGTTGCCTGAAGGTTCCATTTTTGCAACGACTCAGGAAGTATCGGACTTCTTTCTAACTGGAAATATCGGTTGGTCGGCAAAAGAAAAAGGCGATGAATACGATGTCATAGAGCTGCAAACAAACGAATGGAATATGAAACCTCTACTAGTCAAAAAAAGCTATTCTGCCTATTTTTCAGATGAATCGCAATTTCCCGAAGGCACAGTAAAATTTGATTGCGGAATGATAATGAAAAGCCTAAAGCACAGTTGGGTAACCAGAAAAAACCTATGTGAACTTTGCTGATAAAACGGCTACGAAAATCTCTAATTTTCTTTAGGCTTGGATTTTAAAAAAACTATTTAACTTGAAAATTCGTTGAGTTTTTTCCAGGCGGTTAGGGGGATGTTTTCGGGGCGGCTTTTTTTTGAAATACCGCTTTTTTCCAAATAATCCAGCCAGGGAGCCAGTTCGGGTTCCTTGCGGCAGAGAGCGCCGATTTGTTTGCGTCGTTGAGTGAAAAAACTCCGGATTTTAACCACCGATTTTTCGGAAAACAGGAATGGATTTTCCCGACGCACTAATTTGAGCAATACGGAGTCCACGGACGGTATCGGGTAAAAGCATTGCCGCGAAACCTTATGTCGTTGCTCCACAACATAGGCCGAATGTAAAAAAACCGTTATGGCGCCAAAATTCTTCGTTCCCGGCTCTGCGGCGTAACGGTCCGCAGTTTCCTGTTGCAGCATGAGTGTCATCGACGAGGGCAGGGCACCTTCGAGCACCCGTTTCAGCCAGGGCGATGATATTGCGTAAGGTAAATTGGATACGATTTTAAAATCTTTTTCCTGCCCGGCTTCGGCATTTAATTTGAATCCCGCCAGCGGATTATCAACCGCATCGGCCCGCATTAAATGCAGTTTATCGCGATATTTAAGAAGCAAAATTCGTTCGAGATAATTTTCCAAAACCGTGTCCGCTTCGATCGCGAAAACCTCCGCTCCTGCCTTCAATAACGCCTGCGTCAGCGTGCCAAGTCCCGGACCGATTTCGATAACGGTATCTCCGGACTGAATATCGGCCATACGGCAGGATTTGCCCACGATATTGCCATCGATGAGGAAATTTTGACCAAGGTGTTTATTGGGTCGATGCTCCAGCTCCGCGAGGATTTCCCGCGTTCGGCTGGGCGATAGTGGTTTTGACGACATTTGCGGCGGAATTTTAAACGAAACTAGTTCAGACTACGCAACTCCCGGATGAACGGCTCGGGGTCATCCATTTCCATGAGAGCCTGCCCGATCAACACGGCGTCGGCGCCGGCATCACGGGCTCGCGCCGCGTCCTCAAACTCGAAAATACCGCTTTCGCTCACCTTGACCACTTCCTGAGGAATCATGGGCAACAATTGTTCGGAAACCGCCAGATCGGTGGTGAAATCGGATAAATTACGGTTGTTCACACCAATTATATTTGCGCCCGCCCTCAACGCCCGCTCCAGTTCGGCCTCATTATGAACCTCGAAAAGACTATCCATCCCGGCTAGGTTGGCGGCTTCGTAAAGTGCGTCGATTTCATCATCACCGAGGGCTCGCACGATGATCAAAATGGCCTTCGCCCCGGCTTCTGCGGCCTCCAGAATTTGAACCGGATGGACCATGAAATCTTTGCGCAAAAGGGGCGGGGCATCCTCCCGAAATTGCAGAAAATCGCTCACTTCCCATAAATCCTTCAAATGCCCCGAAAAATACTTCTCGTCCGTCAAAACAGACATGGCGTCCACCCCCGCGTTGTAATAAAGCCGCGCCCGTTCCTGCGCAGGGGCGCCACCGGCGATTTCACCGGCGGAGGGCGAACGGCGTTTGATCTCGGCGATCAGGCTCAGGTGGCCGGGGTCCGACAGGGCATCCCGAAATGTGGGCCCGCTTTTTGGCGCCTCGGCCAGCATCGCCAACTCCCGGGGGTGCACCGGTCGAATGCGATCGGCAATTTCCCGCCGTTTCCAGGCCATTATTTCTTCCAATTTGTCCATGAGGTGAAAATGTGAATTGCAGATGGGGTGAATTTTTGTGATAAAAACTACAAAACGATACTCTCAACAAGCCACAATGACAGCTACCCCCGACTCCATTCAAGATTTAAGAAAAACCGTTGCCAGATTACGCGCCGAAGACGGCTGCCCCTGGGACCGCGCCCAAACCCACCAATCCCTGGCCGATTGCCTGGTCGAAGAATGCTCCGAATTGCTCGATACCATCGACCGGCGGGACATGGAACACATGCGTGAGGAGTTGGGCGATGTGCTTTTGCAGGTCATCATGCACACGCAATTGGCCGAGGAATCCGGTTTTTTTGATCTCAACGAGGTCGCCGCCGACATCAACCGCAAGCTCGTGCGCAGGCACCCCCACGTTTTTGGAGACGAAAAAGCCGGCAACTCCGAAGAAGCCCTGAGCCGTTGGGAGGCCATCAAGGCGACGGAGAAGAAAAACGGCCACAGCGCTGGAAACTCCGTTTTCAAGAGCCTTCCCCCGAAATTGCCCGCCCTGCTTTATGCCCGTGATGTCTATAAAAAGATCGAGCGAAACAAGCTCTCCACCGACGGACTTCCGGAGTCGTCCGAACTGAAAGCCCTCTCGGAAAATCTGGACGAAAACCTTGCCGGAGTTCTGCTGTTTGAATTGGCCGCCGCCTGCCGTTTGGCAAAAATCGACCCCGAATCCGCCCTCCGGCGTTACACCAGCCACTTGATCGAAAAAATCCAGGATGCCCGCGAAAATAAGTAGAGAAACGCAGCTCTGCTCGTTGCGAACATCCGAAGGCGTCCTCATGGTGCCCTATACCCTGCGGCGATCCCGGCGCGCCCGCTACCTGCGCCTCAACCTGACCCATGAAAAACAGGCAATTCTCACCCTCCCCATCGGCACGAGTGAAAAACAGGCCCTCAACTTCCTTCAGGAAAAAGCCGATTGGGTCAGTGACAATTTCAAAAAGCAAGGCGCCAAAAAATCCGTCGGTTTGATGGCTCACCTGCAAAAGAAACCCCGCCTGAGTTTCTTCGGATTCACTGCCGATCTGAAAATTGGTTTCACGGATTCCAAGTCAAAAATATCATGGAATCGCGAGGAGAAGACGGTTTCCCTTTGTCTGAATTCAAAAGAACCCCTGGAAGACTTGGCCACCGGTTTACTCAGGAGTTTTGCCGCAAAGGTGATTCCGCCCCGCGTTCACGAATTTGCCGATCGGCAGCAACAGGAGGTTTTCCGGGTCTCAATTCGCGACCAATCCACACGCTGGGGTTCCTGCTCAGGCAAAAAAACACTTTCTCTCAACTGGAGATTGATTCTTTTGCCAGCGGAACTCCATGATTACGTAATTTACCACGAATTGGCCCATTTGACCCATTTCGATCACTCCGAGGATTTCTGGAATCTTCTCAAACAATACGATCCCAAGGCCCGCGCAAATGATCGTCGCCTTACCAAAATCGGTGCGGAAATCATCAATCTCGGCCGTCGAAAGCGAACTTCATTGGAGAAGGCCTGAGTTGCTCCACTTTTTTACCTTGAAACCGGCATGGACACTTGCCGTCGATACCGGCGGAACCTTCACCGACTGCCTCGGGATTTCCCCCCAAGGCCAATTAAGACGCGCCAAGGTATTATCGAGTGGCGCTCTGCGTTTACGGGTCAATGGGCGGGAAGGCAATGGCACCGTTTTGCTGGAAATCCCCTGGGATTTACCGAGGCGCTTTTTTCGCGGATTTCGAATGCGAAAAGCGGGCAATACGAATAAGGCTCATGAAGTAACCGACTGTGATCTAACACAGCGCCGGGTTTCGGTTTCGGCCAATCTCGGAGAGGAATTTGAGGCAGGCGCAATGGTCGAGTTTTTTACCGGCGAGGAATCGCCAATTGTGGGCGCTCGTATTTTGACCGGTACACCGGGCGATCAGACCCTGCCTCCTTTGACATTGCGGCTCGGGACGACAAAGGGAACCAATGCCCTACTCGAAGAGCGGGGCGCGAAAGTGGCCCTGTTTGTAACCCAAGGATTCCGCGACCTTCTCGCCATCGGTGATCAAAAACGCCCCGATCTATTCGCCCTGAATATCCGAAAACCCTCGCCCCTTTACCACCATGTGGAGGAAGTTTCCGAACGACTCGACGCCGATGGCAAAATTCTCCAGCCCCTCGACTTAATCGCTGCGAAAACCGCCGCAAATCGCGCGCTGGAGGATGGCTGCAAGGTGGCGGCAGTTGCCTTTCTGAACAGTTACAGGAATCCCGTCCACGAGCAGATTTTTGGAAATTTGTTGCGGGAAATGGGTTTTGAATATGTGGTTTGCTCGGAGGATTTGGCACCCTTCATAAAATATCATAACCGCACTCAAACGGCCGTTGTCGATGCCTACCTTGGTCCGATTATGGGCCGTTATCTCGACGAGGTGGGGAAATCGGTATCCGGGGGTCAACTGAGCATAATGACCAGTTCAGGGGGATTGGTTCGCCGAAAACGCTATCGGGCCAAGGATAGCCTGTTGAGCGGCCCTGCCGGTGGGGTGGTGGGGGCTGTGGCCGCCGGTTCAAGGGCGGGAATTGGCAAATTGATTCCCTTCGACATGGGTGGCACGAGTACCGACGTTTCCCGCTACGACGGAGCTTTTGAATACCGGGAAAGTCACCGCGTTGGCCGTGCCCAACTCCTCGCCCCGGCCTTGAATATCGAGACTGTGGCCTCCGGCGGCGGCTCCATCTGCGGGTTCGACGGCGAAACTCTATTTGTCGGCCCACGCAGCGCAGGAGCCAATCCCGGGCCCGCCTGCTATGGCGCCGGGGGGCCTTTAACCTTAACCGATGTGCATCTTTTGTTGGGCCGGATTGACCCCGCACGCTTCGGCCTGCCGGTTGACCGCAAGGCCGCCGGGGAACGATTTCAGGAATTGCTCGATGACCTTCCCGATAATATAAATTCGCCCCTGCAGACGACCGAAATCCTGCAAGGGTTTCTCGATATCGCCAACGAGAGAATGGCCGACGCCATCCGCAAAATTTCGCTGCGGGAGGGCTATGACCCCGCCGAATACGCGATGGTGGCCTTTGGCGGGGCGGGCGGGATGCATGCCTGCGCGGTGGGGGACCGATTGGGCATTTCCCGCATCCTTTTCCCCGATGAAGCCGGACTCCTGAGCGCTCGGGGCTTGAATCAGGCCGTGGTGGAAGCCTTCGCCGAGCAACAGTTGCTTAAACCTTTTTCCGAGATTGAGGCCCAACTCGGTGAACTTTTTCAATGCCTGCAAAAGGAGGCTCTCGCGAAGCTGCAAGCCGATGGTTATGACCGCGAACATCTAATCCTTCGGGAATTTACGGCCCGACTTCGGTTTCAGGGGCAGGACTCGTCTTTGGTCATCAGTTACGCACAGGGAGAAGGCATTTTGGAAAAATTTGAAAAGCGCTACCGTTCGGTCTTTGGATATTTCCCATCTGGAAAACAAGTGGAAGTGGTCTCCATTCAGGCGATTGCCTCGACACTCCCCGCTGAACTAGAAGCGGAGATATTTGAGGATTCCGGCCTCACACTCGAACCCGAGAGGCTGATTCCGGCAGAGTTTTCCTCCGCTGGGCGAGAGATTCCCCTCTTTGAAAGGGATCTCCTGCCTGCCGGTTCAAAAGTGGACGGTCCGGCCATAATCGCGGATCCCTACAGCACACTGGTTGTGGAAACTGGCTGGCTGGCCATCGCCGGGTCCATGAATTCCGTGCTTCTGCAAAAGGTGACGGTTTATGAGGGCTCCGCTGATTCGGTCGGTCTGCCGGAGGTGGTCCAACGGGAACTTTTCACCCACCGTTTCCAGCAAATCGTGGAGGAAATGGGCTCCCAATTGCAGCGCACGGCCCTCTCGACCAACATCAAGGAGCGGCTCGATTTTTCCTGCGGATTGCTTGACCCCGAGGGTCGATTAATTGTCAACGCCCCGCATATTCCTGTTCATTTGGGGGCTTTGGGCCTCTGTGTGTGCGAGGTGACTCGGCTGTTAAAGGTTTCCCCCGGTGATGTAATTTTAACCAATCACCCCGCATTCGGTGGATCGCATCTTCCCGATGTGACCCTCATAACCCCTGTTTTTACGGAAGAATTTGGCGGCACCCTGATCGGTTATGTCGCCAACCGCGCCCATCATGCGGAAATCGGTGGTTCACGCCCCGGTTCGATGCCCCCGGAAGCCCGCAACCTCGCCGAGGAGGGGGTCGTCATCGCCCCGATGCGTCTTTTTGAAAAAGGCCGCCCGCATTTTGACGAATTTGAAAGACTTTTGCAAACCGGTCCTTGGCCGACTCGTGCCTTGCAGGACAATTTGGCGGATGTCAAAGCGCAGGTCGCCGCCAATATCCGGGGGGCCAATGGCCTCCGCAGTCTGGCCCTGAAATTTGGCCCCGATACGGTGGCCAATTATCTGCGAATCCTCAGAGAGCGGGCCGCAAATTTGATGGAGGCCAAATTGGAAAATCTGCCCCAAGGTCATTTGACGGCCCGGCAAATTCTCGACGATGGCCACCTCATTGAAGTCGATCTGCATATCCAGAAAAGGGAATTGACGGTAGATTTTTCGGGAACATCGCCCACGCATTCGGGAAATCTGAACGCAACCCCGGCGATCATGAACAGTGCCCTCATTTATGTCCTGAGATTGTTGCTGGAGGAAAATATCCCCTTGAACGAAGGTCTGCTGGAGCCTGTCAGAATCAATTTGCCGGAGTGTTTCCTCAATCCGAAATTTGACTCCAATCCCGAGTTGGCACCCGCCGTTGGGGGGGGCAATGTCGAAACCAGCCAGCGGATTGTCGATACTCTGCTCCTCGCTTTCGGCGTGGCCGCCGCCAGCCAGGGAACCATGAACAATCTTGTTTTCGGAGATGAGAACTACAGTTATTACGAAACCATCTGCGGTGGATCGGGGGCCACGCAACAGGCTCCCGGTGCCTCGGCGGTGCACTCTCACATGACCAACACGGCTATCACCGATCCCGAAATTCTGGAACACCGTTACCCCGTGAGGCTTCGGAGATTCCAAATCCGCGCAGGTTCCGGCGGGCGTGGACAAAACAGAGGAGGGGACGGGGTTGTCCGCGAGTTCGAGTTTTTAAAAAATTCCCTCCTTTCAATATTAACGCAGCGTCGCGTTTCCGGTCCCTATGGAATGGCCGGGGGAGCATCGGGCAAACCGGGCAGCCAATATCTGGTCAAACCTTCGGGTGAAAAGGAAACGCTGTTGCCTTTGGATTGCCGGAAAATCCTGGCGGGAGACCGGCTCGTCATCGAAACCCCCGGTGGCGGCGGTTGGGGTTCACCCGACAAGGATTCGAGCACAAAGTAGAGCCTATGGAAACGAATACCGCAGCGACTGCCTTTGTTTACCATCCCGATTTCGAGCTTCACGATACCGGCCTCTTTCACCCGGAAACCGCAAATCGGGCAAAAACTGTTTTCGAGCGCATTCGGGTATCGGATTTTGCGCAGCGTCTCACTTGGTTAACGCCCGAAAAAGCCGCGACTCATTGGATCGAGAAATGCCATCACCCCGATTATGTCCGGTTTGTTGAGGATTCCTGTTTGCAAGGCCAAACGCTTCTCGACGCCGGTGATACCCGATCCTGTCCGGAATCCTATCGGGTGGCCCTGCTCGCGACCGGTGGAGCGCTTTTAGCCGTAGATTCCGTCGTCGAAGGCCGTAGCCGAAATGCTTTTAGCTGCTCACGACCTCCCGGACACCACGCCCGACCCGCGGACGCCATGGGGTTTTGTCTTTTCGACCACATTGCTGTCGCCGCTCGTTACGCCCAGCAAAAACACGGCCTGAAACGCATCCTCATAATCGACTGGGATGTTCATCACGGAAACGGCACGGAGGAGATTTTCTATGAAGATCCGTCCGTTTTCTACTTTAGCATCCACCAATACCCCTACTATCCGGGAACCGGGGCTGCCAATGATACCGGAAAAGGCGAAGGCGAGGGCTACACACTGAATGTTCCGCTCACGACAGGCTGCGGGATGCGCGAATACCGTGAGGCATTTCGGAATCAACTCATTCCCGCAGCGAGACGTTTCAAACCCGATTTAATTTTAATTTCAGCGGGGTTTGACGCCCACCGCGAAGACCCTTTGGCGGGAATGAATCTTGAGGATGAAGATTTCGAGGAACTTACCAGAATGGTCATGGGCATCGCCGACGAACACTGCCAAAGCCGCCTGGTTTCAATCCTGGAAGGCGGTTACAATTTAAACGCTTTGGCACGATCCGCCGAGGCACATTTGTCGGTGTTAAGTAGGCCCACTCAAGATGTGTAAATCTGAGGCTTCGATTGAAATACACTAAGGATCAGAGTTCCACAGCCTTCAAATCCACGCTTTTCATCAATTCTTCGAGATTTTCCATGTCGGAATGAACCGTCGCGATGCATTCCTCGATTGAGGTAAGGCCGTCCTTAACCTTCTGAACGCCATCCTGGTGCAGGGTGATCATGCCATTTCTCATGGCGACCCCCTTCATCTGCGAAATTTCCATACCGGCGTTGATTCCGCGTATCAATTCCTCATTGGTCGCCATCAGCTCATGGATGCCGACCCGCCCACGGTATCCGGTGCCTCCACAATTGGGGCAGCCGGCAATTTTCGAGGTGTAAATGGGGCCGCTCCACCCAACAGCCCGCTCCATGACCTTTTTTTCTATATCGTTGGGCTCGTAGGGCTGCTTGCAGGTGGTGCAAAGTCGGCGCATCAATCTTTGGGCGCATACGCAGATGAGGGAAGAGGAAATCATAAACGGCTCGATGCCCATATCCGTCAGCCGCACAATCGTGCTGGGCGCATCATTGGTATGCAGGGTGCTGAACAATTTATGCCCGGTCAGGGCGGCCTCGATTGCGATGTCGGCGGTTTCTTTATCCCGAATCTCTCCCACCAGAATGATATCGGGATCCTGCCTCAGAAAAGCCCTCAGGGAGTTGGCGAAAGTGACCCCGATCTGCCGATTCATCTGCACCTGCACGATCCCCGGGAGCGTATATTCGATGGGATCTTCAGCCGTGCGAACGCACATATCGGGGCTATTGATCTCGTTGAGGGCGGAATACAGAGTCATCGATTTGCCCGAACCGGTCGGGCCACAGTGGAGGATCATACCGTAGGGACGTTCGATTAAGTCACGGTAGAGGGCTAAATTACTCTCGGAAAATCCCAATTCGGTTAAAGGAAGCGTGGATCGCTGTTTGTCGAGAAGCCGCATCACGCACCCCTCTCCATAATTCATGGGGGCCGTCGAGACCCGCAAATCCACATCGATGCCCTTGCGGTTAAACTGTTTGAAAACGATGCGGCCATCCTGATAACGTCGGCGTTCGGCGATGTCGAGATTGGCCATCACCTTGAGTCGGGCGAGAAGGGTATTGGCAATTTTTTTGGGAATCGTGAGGCGCTCCTTACAAATGCCGTCAATCCTCACTCGAACCCGTGTTTCATGCTCGAAAGGCTCGATATGGATATCGCTGGCGCCGGAGAAATAAGCGTCTTCGACGATTCGGTTGGTGAGCAAAATGACCGGTGTTGATTCCTCGTTTTCGAGGTCTTTTTCCTCGATATTTTCGGCATCGAGATCGAATTCCATGCCCAGAGCCTCGACCACATCGCCAAAACCCAACCGCTGCGAAACCGAATCTTTTTTGCTCTCGCCGAATTTTTCTCTCAGATCACTCTCCCGAGCGATGAGGAAATAAAACGGTTTCTTGGTAACCCCTTCGATTTTTGCTTTGAGCGCCGGGTTGAGGGGATCGGATGTCGCGATTGCCAGGTAGCTGCCCACATCTCCCATCGGCAAGATGTTGTGTTTTTTGCAAAACTCCATTTCCAGAAACTCGAAGCAATGCTCGGATAAATTAAATTTCGCAATATTGACCGGAGAGAGGTTATACGCCTTTGCCTTGGCCAGAAGTAGAGGCACGGGCGTGATATTGAACTCCTCGATGAGGATTTTTTCCAGTTCAAGGCCCGAAAGTTTGGTATGTTCGAGCAGGTCGGCCGCGTGGTTGTCTTCGAGACTTCCCAAGTCGCGCAAAGTTTCCACCAGAACAATTTGCGATCGGGCTAACATTCCACCGGCTCTCCTGTTTTTTCTTCTTCTGCTGCTTCGGCTTCTTCTTCCTGTTTCTTGGGCTTGATCGGTATATCGGCCTCTTTTTCGAGCTTTTCCAAAATCATGGTAAGGGAGGACAAGTCTATGATAAACCAGACAATATCACGGCAAAGTCGCTTTTCCCAGTGGCTGACCACCTCTTTGCTCAAATAATTGCAGGAGGCCACAAAAAACACTCCGTTGAGCAAGTCAAAGGGTAGAGACATGGTCGCCCAGCACTCTTTCAAGGTAAAATTTGCCAGCAAAGATTTATCCATCTCATAACTGGACAGGTTGCAGTAGCCTAGATTGTAATCCTCAACATGGTGATCGATAATCTTGTTCTCATTGAGGAGATTGAGATCCCACGTTAGAATCTTGAGCAGACAAGCCCGTTTAATATTATCCTGATTGAGATGCTCCCGCAGGGCCGGAAGCCCATGCTTGGTAATCATTTCCTCCTCCGCCAGTCTCTGTTTGACGAGCGATTCGCCCAAGGAGGAGTTGGCCCGGTAGGCCAAGGCCTTTACGGGATCAGTGTAACCATGTCCTGTGGATTGAGCTTCTGCCATTGCTCGATAGTATAAGTGGGATTCTCCCCACCATAATTCTTCAGTTGCTCGTCAAAATGCAAGCGATATTCTCCCCTCAGGACAATTCGGTCTCCCACCACGGCCCCAAAAAAGGTGCCCTTCTTGTTATTGCCCCGTAAATCCACATAGGCACGGGGGGCATAAATGGTTCCGTAAACCTTATCGGGACTCATCAAATAGTAGTAGGCCCTACCGTTGCCTGTGGCTGTCGAATTGATAATCAGGTCTCGCGGATTTTTGGAATCCAATTCGATTTTACCGGAGCTATTGATGCGAAAATCGTCCTTAACGTAAACCGTCAACGAACTGTTATCTTTTATCTCTATCTTCCCGCTTATATAAAAATCGTCCCCAATCACAAGAACCACATGCCTGTAGATTTTCAGAGTTTGCGAGGAGCCGATTGATAAATCCCCGGAAAATCGGTAGATCTTTGGATTGCTGCGGTCGAGACTGCCCTTGTATTTGACTTCTTCTTTGCGACTTGACCATTTGGTTTTATTTCTAGTGTAGGGCGCTGTTTTGTCGGTAAAGGACGCCTTGAAATCCGTTGCGATGCGGCTTTGATCCTTGCGAATATAATTGGGGGTTTTCGAACCGTAAATCCTGCCCCGCCTGCCGGTGTTGGCAGTCCGGCCTTTTTGTGTCGTTAAATAGCCGTATATTTCGGCGTTCGATCTCGAGTAGGTATAGACCGACTTGCTGGCCACGGTGCCCTTGTCTTTGCGGTTAAAGAAACTGTGGTATTCACCCTTGGCCGAATCATAACTATCGACCTTGATGGTATTATTATACTTACTCCCTCGGTAAAAATACACATAATTACGCGCGGTGAGGGCATTGGCGAATAACGCTCGGGGGCGCACGGTTACCTCGATTTGCTCCTGGAGTATTTTACCCGTCGGTAAATCTACACGGCCCTCGCTGATGATTTTTGGACTGGCAAACCGGTCCTCGATTTTTACCGTGATCTTCCCCTTCAGATTATTTCCGATGTCCACCAGGGGTAGCTGCCGAGTTGCCTCGGGCCCATCGAGGTTCCAACCCGTCCAGTCATTATTGTTAAGGGCGAGGACTCCTGTTTCGGCGCCGGCCTCGGCCAGGTTTTTGGCGCTGCCGGTATAATAATTTTGATCCGCCAGCTTATTTTCGAGCAAGACCGCCTTGAGGTAACTGGTGACAAGATACCCGCCGATCGCTGCTACGAATAACGCAGCCAGCAATATGGATCCTCTTTTACTTTTTTCCACCATCTGATTAATTACTCATTATCCGGTTTCGCATGACCACCTGCGTGGCAATCTGTCGGTTTAGTTCGATCTCACCATTGCTTCCTCGTGTAAGATCGGCCGTAAATTTGATTTTCTTTGCCTCTATCGGCTTGGTGGTACTGTCCCCCAAAATGGTGAGGTAGTCCATTGTCAGGCTCACCAATCCATCCATGAGGAGTATCTCCTCTTCGATTGCGGTATTATAGTTTATGGTTCGCACAAAGCTTTGAGTAACGGGGAAATACTCGTATTCCACCAAATCGCTTACTCCCGAGATCAGAGATTTATCCAATACCAGCCGATCGGATTCGAGGACGAGGATATCGGTGGCTACCCGGACATCCTCGGTGAAGTAGGTTAAAGTTTTTTTGCCTTGGGCGGTCATATCAGCGTGTTGTCCTAAACTTATACTATGCAGCATGAGCGCTCGAACGGAGGATGCTAATACGGCCAAGATCAGTGAGCTTACCAGAACTACGACCAGTACCTCGGCTAATACAAACCCTCGATTCCTGGTTTTCATCTTTGGTCCTGAGCGGGTTGATCTCCATGTTTTCCTTCGTTTTGGATGCTTCTCGAAAGGATTTGTTCCCCTGGGTGGATAACCAAGGGATTCAGAGTGTCCTGTAGGAGTAGTCAAAGAGCCCCTCCTTCGTGTAGTAGGTGACATATTCGCGATTATGTGGTTTCCCTCGCAAATCCGTCCAGCCTACCGTGAGGCGAACTTCTTTTTGAGAACTTCCTTTTTGGGAGATGACTCTCGTGCAGGAGTAGTCACGTAATGGCACTGAAGAGAAATTTTTCCTTGGGTCGAAACTGCTGGTGCCTTCAAGTCGATTTACCTCATTCCATTGCATCAGGTGAATTTCATCCATTTCGCTTTGCAGAAGCTGCGATGCGAAATTTGAACTTTGGACAACTTCAGAGATGCAAAGAGCTTGTCCGAGCCCGCTGAAGCTTCCCGCCAGAACGAGGGTGAGGACCGTGGATCCAACCATCAATTCGACGAGGGAGAATCCCTCTTTGCCTTGGGCCGATTTCCGTTTTGCCCGAGTGGCTTGAATTTTTGTTTTTATTATCCTTTTCATGTGTTACCTAAACAATGTAGGGGAAATTCCCTATTTGTCCAGAAAAAACATGGTTAAAATTATGTTAAAAAACATTCAAAAACTTTTGAAAAATAACAACTTACAAACTTTTTCTTTACAGATTATTTACAAATTTTTCCTAACGTATGGACTTTGAAAAACCTCTGTTTTTCAGGTTTTCCCGATTTGATCGAGGTGAGAACGGTTTGATCGGTAGAGACCACGCCCTGCCTGATAAACTACTCCGTCACCTTAAAAAAATCCCCCCGGATCAGGTTCACAATTATTAAATGGATTCGAAATCCCCTTCTTGCCTCAATGAGAGAATCCCGGAAAAAAGAATTCCGCAATTATTCCTAAATTGGTTCCTCGACACTTTCGGTGGTACTGGTCAGGTATGCTATACTGGGAAGATGAATCCAGAAGAACTATTCGGAACGTTATTACCGCTCGGCGATAGCTGGGCGGTAAAAGGCATCACACACAACGAGCAGCAACGCCG
>JAJFLU010000027.1 GCA_021772515.1 Opitutales bacterium | reverse complement strand
AATGGCCTGGGCTTCGGGATCGCCAAAGCGGCAGTTGAACTCCAGCACCTTCGGCCCCTCACCAGTCAACATGAGACCGAAGTAAAGAAAACCCCGGTAGTTTAGTCCGTCCTTACTCAAACCGGCAATGACTGGCTTTACGATACCGGATTCGATGCTATTGAGAAGATCATCGTCTACAAGCTTCAGTGATGCGACAGCACCCATCCCGCCCGTGTTGGGACCTTCATCCCCGTCGCATAGCCGCTTGTAATCACGGGCGAAAGGAAACATCTGGTAAGCGCCATCCGCTACCGCACAAATGACGGAGAGTTCCTTTCCTTCGAGATACTCCTCCACAAAGACACGGCCTGCTCCGAATTTCCGCTCTACGAAGAAATGATCAATAAATACCTCCACCGCATGCTCACTGGCACAAACCGATACCCCTTTGCCCGCAGCAAGACCGTCGAACTTGAGCACGGTAGGATAGCCCTCGACGGCATCGCGTAATTCCTGAGGCGTATGCACTTCAATATGACTGCCAGTGGGGATATCGTGCCGGTTAAGAAAATCTTTGGTGAACAGCTTGCTGCTTTCCAACTGCGCCGCCTTCCTGACTGGACCCCAAGCGCGAATTCCCGCTTCCAGACAGCGGTCGGACAACCCGGCTTCAAGGTAATTTTCTTCGCCCACCACACAAAGGTCGATGACGTTTTGCCGCATCCAATCGACCAACGCATCGAGGTCGCTGGCTTGCACCCGTTCGGCTAATTCTTCCATGGCATCATTGCCTGGCCAGACAAAGAGCTGAGGATCCGTCGGCGTTTTATTGAGCGCGTGCAACAAAGCGTGTTCACGACCACCCTTTCCTGTGATAAGTATCTTCATGGCAACAACTCAAAAATTCAGGCCATCACTTGAGATTTCAGCAATTTCTCACCGTAATGTCTGATAGCTTTAGGGTAGAGATGATGCTCCTCAACCAGGATACGGGCGGAGAGCGACTCCAACGTATCGTCGCTCCTGACTTCCACCGCTTTTTGAGCAATGATGGGACCACCGTCCAACTCCTCGTTAACGATATGCACCGTGCAGCCCGAGATTTTCACTCCGTAAGCCAAGGCCTGCGCCTGCGCCTTGAGCCCTTTAAACGCTGGAAGGAGCGACGGGTGGATATTAAGAATGCGTCGAGAAAACCGCTGGATCAGCCAGGGAGTCACCAGCCGCATAAACCCGGCGAGGATAACGAAGTCACAGGCATAATTTTCCAGTTGAACGGCAGCCTCGCGTTCAAAAACCTGCCGGTCCTTTTTGCTGTATCGGATGTATTTGGCCGGGATACTACGCTGCCGGGCAATCTCCAGAGCGGGCGCCTGCTCACAATCGGAAATCAGGATGCACAGCTCGGCATCGAGTTCGCCTTTTTCGATGGACCGAAGTATGGCGAGAAAATTCGACCCCCGCCCGGAGGCCAGCACGCCCAGACGAAAGCTCATAAACTCACCTCGATTTTCTCAGAGCGATCCGTAACTTCACCTAGGACAAAGGCTTCCGGTAAAGCGTCGATAATCAAGTCTACATCCGGAGTGCCAGCCACAATGATCCACCCTACTCCCATATTAAAAGTACGCATGGCCTCCTCCGTCGTGGTATGAGCCAGTACCTTTTGCACCGATTCGTTTTCCCAAGGCAGGAGCCGAAGCTTCGCCCCATTTTGGCCGAGCACACGCTGCAGGTTTTCGCGAATTCCGCCACCGGTTATGTGAGCCATGCCCTTCGGCCTGATTCGTTTTTGACGGAGGACTGAGGTTTCAGGGAAATATATCCGTGTCGGTGCGAGTAGCTCACGAATTTCGTCTTCCGAAAATTCTCCGCTGTTAAGCTCCATAACATTGCGTAGAAGGCTCCAACCGTTGGCGTGGAATCCGTTTGAAGGCAGTCCGATAATCGCATCGCCCTTGCTCACAGAGGCAAAATCGATGAGTTCATCCTTTTCCGCCGCACCAACGCAGAAGCCCGAGAGTTCGATCATGCCAGCCTCCACCAGATCCGGCATTTCAGCCGTCTCACCACCGGCAAGAATACACTCACATTCCTCCAAAGCATCGGCGATTCCAGAGATGATCCTGCCGATACGCACACGATCCAGTCGGCCCACCCCGATATAATCGAGGAACATCAAAGGCGTTGCGTTGGAAGTCAGGATGTCGTTTATGCTCATGGCCACGAGATCGCGTCCGGCAGTTTCCAGCAAGTCGTATTCAAGCAACGGTTTGATCTTGGTGCCGACACCGTCGCAGGTCGTTACAATAACGGGAGACCTGTAACTACTGAGGTCATAGCAAGCGGAAAACTGGCCGAATGCCTGCAACAACTGGTGCTTCGCCTCGGTACGCTTCCGGAGCGCAGCGATGTCACCGACAATCGTGCGTGCTTCATCCACATCCACACCGGAATTCTTATAGGTAAGCATATTGGGCATCCTTGGTTTCTTTTCTTTTCTCGATGCGGGATCCTTCGGGATCCACACGCATTGGGTAATTACCGGTGAAACATGCCTGACAGGCACTCTTGCCCACGACTGATGCAAGGCTGGCAGGAGAAAGAAAAGCGAGCGAATCAACCAGCAGGTAAGTATTCAGGACATCAGAGGGGACTTTATTGACGAGAAAGTCTTGGCGGTCGGGCATATCGATCCCAAAATAGCAAGGATGTGTTAGCTGCGGAGAAGCGATGCGCAGATGCACTTCCCTCGCCCCTTTCTCGCGAAAAAGTTTGATGATCTTGCGGCTGGTTGTTCCGCGCACGATGGAGTCGTCTACCACAATAATCCGCTTCCCCTCGACGGCGTCGCGCACGACATTGAACTTCTGCCTGACCTTGACATCGCGCAACGAAGCGTCGGGCGAAATGAAGGTACGGCCCGCATAATGGCTGCGAATGAGCCCTATATCTAAGGGTATACCGGAAGCCAGCGCATAACCGAGTGCGGCGGAGTTTGAGGAATCGGGCACTGCCGTTACGATATCGGCATCGACGGGCTGCTCTTCATAAAGCGCCTTGCCCAGAGCGAGCCTGTGATTATGAATGGAACGGCCTTTATAAAGACTGTCGGGGCGCGAAAAATAAACGACCTCGAAGGAACAGAAAGCGGGAGTGGCAGGCGTATCGAGGGTGAAATGCTCGAGACCCGAGGCAGAAACAAAATAGCCTTCGCCCGGCTGGACTTCGCACACCGTTTCGGCACCCAGAATATCAAAGGCGCAGGTTTCCGAAGCGAAGTAC
Organism: Opitutales bacterium; assembly: GCA_021772515.1. GTDB lineage: Bacteria > Verrucomicrobiota > Verrucomicrobiia > Opitutales > UBA2987 > JAJFLU01. The sequence continues at coordinate 1,682 of JAJFLU010000027.1, read as the reverse complement.
CAGGCGGCCTCGCGCTTGCCCACGTGAAGGGGGCGAAAGCCAAAAGGATCGCGCACGGCAGCCACTCCCTGGTCGAACTGGAGAACGAGGGAGTAGGCCCCTTCCACCTCTTTCAGACCCTGGCGAATTTTCTCAATTGGCGAATCTGACCGCGCACGGACGATCTTGTGCAGGATGACTTCCGTATCGCTGGAGGTGGTGAAAAGGGAGCCTTCCATCTCCATCGCCTCCTTCAATTTGGCCGCATTGGTGATATTACCGTTATGGGCGATCGAGATAACTTTGTCGCGGTGAGTTACAACGAGAGGCTGAAGGTCTTTCTTGCCACATCCGCCTGACGTTGAATAGCGTACATGCCCGATACCGTAATTGCCGTGAAGTTTACCCAGAATCTCATCATTGAATATTTGCGTAACGACACCGATATCTTTGTGCATATAATACTCCCCGGACTCCTTGCAGACGATAATCCCAGCCCCTTCCTGGCCACGATGCTGTTGGGCATAAAGCCCCAGATAAATGTCATAGGGAGCCGTCGAGCTATTAAAGGCCGCAATGACTCCGCATTTTTCGCGGAGATCTGTTTTCCCATGGCTCATCAGATCCTTTTTCCAATACTTTTCACGACACCGCGCTCACGGGAATTCTGTTAGCGATATGTTGGTAAATGGACTTGAAAAAAGCATAGCCCCAACCCCATTTAACTTCCCCATTCCAGTCCGGATCGTAATGATCCTCGCGGCAAAGAAATCGCTCGGGGTGCGGCATCAGGCCAAAGACGCGGCCAGAGGCATCCCGCATGCCTGCTATACCTAGAGCGGAGCCGTTGACATCCTCATTGTAGACCAGGGTGATCAGGCCTTCATCCCGGTATTGCCCTGCCTTACCGGGAGCGGTCACTAAGCGCCCTTCGGCGTGCGCAACGGGCAGTTCAAAGTATTCCGGAAGGGCAGCCAGAAAGGGGTTGGAGGAATCGCAGTTTTTCAGGACAACCCAGCGGCAGATAAAGCGCCCGTTGGAATTTTCCATGAGGCTTCCTTCCGGCAACAGCCCGAGACGCATTAGAATCTGGAAACCGTTACAGATACCGAGGATCAACCCTCCTCGCTCACGAAACTCATGCAGGGCCGACCCCATGCGCTGCTCCAACTGCAATTGCGCCAGCCGACCGGCCATGACGTAGTCGCCATAGCTGAAACCGCCGGGCAGGACAACCAGATCGACCTCATCCAGAGAATCCCGTTCGATCAGAAAGAAAGGCATAATGCGCGCAGTAAAGCCGACCGTCTCCAAAGCCCGGGCGGTTTCCTCGTCACAGTTGGTGCCGGGAAATTTTAGTAATAAGGCGTGAGGCCGTTTTGCCATAGTTTTTTCAATTCAGACAAGTCTTCATCAACAAGCCTCTTTTGATTATAATTGAGACGCAGGGAACGGTGGGCGGCGACTGTCTCTCCAATTTGCGCGAAGGGCATACCTGCAAAGTGTACACGCAATTTTTCGACATCCTCAGGTGCAGTTTCGAAAAGGATGCGGGAATTGGATTCAGAAAAGAGCAATTCGGCAGCCTCCACCTTTCCTTTTACCGGAACTTTTTGCAGGTCCACCTCGACCCCTGCTTGAAGTGAGAAAGCACTTTCGCACAAAGTCACTGCAAGACCGCCTTCGGAAAGATCATGAGCCGA
>JAJFLU010000026.1 GCA_021772515.1 Opitutales bacterium | reverse complement strand
GCCCGCCTACGACACGTATCAGGGACAAAATGGGGACTTCGCCGCTACCTCGACATGACCCACCTCAACCAATACCAACTACCGGCCCAAGCCTCGTGACATCAACCGGACAGTTATTCGCACCTGCACCTCCGACCAGCTACATAGGCCGATTCTCGGTGCAGCCCGAATAACTGTCCTCGCAACCGAAAAAACCCAACCCAAAACCTTCCCCATAAACCCACCAAAAAAAGTGCGAAAGATTCTGGACACTACCCCGTAAGGATGATTACCTAACGCCGATTTCCAAGAGTATCCGGGCTTGCCCCTCCCCATTAAAACGATTTCTAGGCCATTCTACGGCCTCGAAAATCAGGAAAGTCCGAAATCCCCCGGCTTAATCGAGAAAAATTCCTCTACCCTCTTTTTGTCTGAGATCAGAACTTTGTAGTGCTTCCGAATCATCGACATTGAGGTTGCACATTGATAGCACACCTCCCCTATCAGCTCAATCCGACTAAGATTGGAAATGAAGGTATGTCGCATGATATCGTTTTCCCTGGCTTTTGCCTCTGGCAGGATGGCGAATTTTACATCATGAAATTTCCGTCTCAGGTTAGTAGGAAACATGGGGTATTTTTTAGGGTCGGATTGAAAAAGCTTAATCCATTCCATTAGATTGTCATGGATTTTGATTTCTCTGGTTCTTCGGCCAGTTTTTTCAATTTCCTCTGAGACAATAATTTTCCTCTCCTCCAAATCCACGAATCTCCAGCCAAATTCTGGATTTTTCCAAAAAGGTTTCATCTCTGCCTCTGGCCTCATGCCGGTGAAGAATCCCCAGACAAACCACGGCACACAGTTTTCCTCGCTGGCTTTTTGGATAAGACTTTTTACTTCCTCCAAAGTGCAAATCAGTGGCTTTCCCCGTTTCTGTTTAGGCCGGTCAATATAGTTTAGCGGGTTTGATTCCAAGGGAGGATGCTCAAGTTTTGAAATGTCTCTAGCATCATTCGCCAGCCATCCAAAGAAATGATTGAGGACTTTATAGCGGTGATAATAGTGGTTTTTAAGGTCCAGGTATTTTTTCCATTCCCGCCAAGTCAACTCAGATGGCTTTCGAGTTCCATAACTTTCCCTTACGTCATCGAGATAATATTTAACCTCCTTAACGGTTTTATCACTCCGTCTCGCCCTCTTCCGCTCAATAAAATCGTCAATGTATTCCGAGATTGTAAACTCAACCGCCTTTTCCTGGTAATGCTCCACGAACCATTTAACAGCGTCTAGAACACTCTTACCTTGTGCATCGGTGTTGCTTGTAGTGGAGAGAATATGTATGGCAGACTCAGCATCTTTCATCATGTCTTGATTGATGCTTCCACCGTGATACTTCCGAATCAGCCTCATCCTGTCCGTTTCGGCATCATCAATGGACGAGTGTTTCTTCTGGTATCGTTTACCGTCAGGTGGAGTGCAATGGACAATCCAGTAGAGATTACCTGAGGGGTAGGAACGCTTTTTGATCTTAGGATCGAGAGTTTTCATAGAAAACATTTTGCCCTAAAATCAGGGAAATACAAGACAAATTTGCTCCTTTTTTGCTCCCTGACGAAATAAATATTTTGAGACGTTACTTTATAAAAATATAAAACTCATTGAATATTAACAATTTAAAATGGTGGGAGATACTGGACTCGAACCAGCGACTTCTTGCGTGTGAAGCAAGCGCTCTAACCAACTGAGCTAATCCCCCTGTCCCATTTTCAGGCTGGAAACCTTTAAGTGGGGCATATTTTGCCGTCTGGCTCACCTCCGTCAATGCCGTAAATTTTTTCGTGGAGTTTTCTAGGGACATTCCGGGGTTTTTCTGTTAGGGTGCGTCCTTTTAATATTCACCGGGGTATCTGGACGGGGGAGTAGGCTATTTTTCTCTGGCTAGAACGGTTAATTTTTACCAGAAGGATTAAGGATCGCAGTATGAAACGCGCATTGATAACTGGAATTACGGGCCAGGATGGCTCCTATTTGGCCGAGCTTCTTCTTGAAAAGGGGTATGAGGTGCATGGGATTATTCGGCGGGCCTCGACCTTTAACACATCCAGGATCGACCACCTGTATCAGGATCAGCATATCCACGGAAACCGCTTGTTTCTGCACTTTGGGGACCTCTCGGACGGCGGTCGGCTGGCCAAGCTTTTCTACGATATCAAGCCGGAGGAGATTTACAATCTGGGCGCCCAGAGCCATGTGCGGGTCTCCTTTGATATCCCGGAATATACGGGTGATATCACCGGTTTGGGGACGGTGCGGCTTTTGGAGGCGGTCCGGGAGGCGGGTTTGACGGGGCAGGTGCGTTTTTATCAGGCATCCTCTTCGGAAATGTTCGGAAAAGTGCAGGAGGTGCCGCAGACCGAGCGCACGCCATTTTATCCGCGTTCCCCCTACGGCTGCGCCAAGGTTTTTGCCTTCTGGTTAACGGTAAACTACCGCGAGGCCTACAACCTACACGCCAGCAACGGTATCCTCTTCAATCACGAATCACCCCGCCGTGGGGAAACTTTTGTCACCCGCAAGATCACCAGAGCGGCAACTCGCATCAAGATGGGCTTGCAGGAGAGCCTGTTTCTGGGAAATATGGATGCCCGCCGAGATTGGGGTTACGCGCCCGATTTTGTCGAGGCAATGTGGCTCATGTTACAGCAGGATGAGCCGGATGACTACGTAATCGCCACCAATGAAACCCACAGTGTGCGTGAGTTTTGCGAGGAGACTTTTGGGTATCTCGATCTGGACTGGAAGGAGTATGTGAAGAGCGATTCCCGTTATGAACGTCCCTCGGAGGTCGAGCTCCTCATCGGAGACCCCGCCAAGGCCAAGAAGCAACTGGATTGGGAGCCGAGGGTGACCTTTAAAAAACTGGTCGAAATCATGGTAGATACCGATCTCGAGAAAGCTCGAAAAGAATTGGCCTTCAAAGAGGCATCCGATAAAAACAGCGATTGAGCGGTCCAACAAGGAAGAAAAACGTCCTTGGGAGTAGAAATGGAAAGTAAAAAATTTAACATTGGCGACTCGATTTTCGTGGTTGGGCATCGCGGTATGGTCGGCACGGCCGTTTTGAAAAACCTGCAAGGAAAAGGGTTTCAAAATCTTCTTACGGCATCGCGGAATGAGTTGGACCTGTGTGATGGGGCGGTGGTGCATTCGTTTTTTAAGGAGCGCCGACCGGATCATGTGATCGTAGCCGCTGCCAAGGTCGGGGGAATCTATGCAAACGCCACCTATCCAGCCGAGTTCATTTACGAAAACCTGTCAATCGCACTCAATGTGATCCATGCGGCCCATTTGGCGGGTGTCCGGCGGTTGCTTTTTTTGGGCAGTTCATGCATTTACCCCCGCGATGCCTCTCAACCCATGACCGAGGAGGCGTTATTGACCGGCCCGCTGGAAACAACCAACGAAGCCTATGCCCTGGCGAAAATCGCAGGCCTCAAGCTCTGTCAGTTTTACCGACAGCAGTACGATGATCTCTTTTATTCCGCCATGCCCACCAATCTCTATGGCCCGGGGGATAATTACCACCCGGAAAACAGCCACGTCATCCCCGCGCTCCTCAGGCGTTTCCACGAGGCTAAGGAAGGCGGTCATTCCGAGGTCGTGCTGTGGGGCAGCGGCACTCCACGACGTGAATTTCTGCATGTGGACGACCTGGCTGAGGCGGTTTACCATCTCATGCAGCTCGAGTGCCCGCCCGATTTGGTAAACGTTGGCACTGGGACCGATGTTTCGATCCTCGAATTGGCCCGGAGTATCAGCGAGGTGGTCGGTTTCGAGGGCGAAATCCTGCTCGACCCCACCAAACCGGATGGCACGCCCCGCAAACTGCTGGATATTTCCCTTATCAATAAAACTGGTTGGCGCCCCCGTATCGGTCTCGATGAAGGGTTGAAATCGACCTATCAAAATTTCCTTTCGGAGCAAACCGCTGGCTCCCTTCGAACTTGAGCACAGTTAAAACCCTTCAAACTATCAGTTGGACGGAACCCTGCCGGTTCTCGCCCTGCACTGGTAAGATTCAGAAAAAAGAACTATGGCAGAAAGTATTACCGGATTTTCTGAACGGACGAATTACGCTCGGAGAAGAGGCGATCATTCGCAAACATTTCCAGACCCGCCAGCAATGGATGTACGAAAAAATCACCAGCATCCAATTTGAACACACCAATATGAACGGGAAGGAAATCAATGTCATGAAACTCATCATATTAAACTCCCAAGTATTCACTTTCGGTGTCTCCAACAAAGTAGATTTAAGCCAAACCATAGAATTCCTTATCGGCAAAGGTATCGATATTCTTCCAAAGCATAAAAAAATCACAAATAATGCAGATAACGATGAGTCTTAACCAACTGAATCAAATCGATGAAATACAATGAGCTTTTGGAGCGAAAAACGTGCTGTAAAAGATGATTTAAGAAGTCGAATGCAAATGAGCCTGGAACAGTTTGCAGACAATCTTAACTCTGATCAGAAATATTCTCTTTTTAAGGTTGAGATGTGCAGGCTAACCATATCTCAAATATATCAAATAAACCCTGAGATGGTATATCCAAGCGATTGCTTTTATGGAAATTTCGCTTATCTCCAAAAGTCGAACTTTGATTTGCTGGAACTAATATTTACTTTAGAAGACAACCTGGGCTGTGTCTTTTCTGATGATGATAATGATCGATTGTCCGATCTGAAATCGATTACCGTTGCTGATTGGGTCAACCGAGTTATGTCTATGAATCCGATAGCCTGATAACTACTGTTCGCAGAAAAAATACAATGATTATGGAATACAGGGATCAAGTTGAGCGTAAAATCAGCAGGTATGTTGATACAAAATCTAAATGCCCTTTTGAAAAGCTCGTAGCCCTTGAAGGCTTTCTTGATGAAGGAGGTGTGATAAGTACGGAGGAACAATTTTCCTGTTATATGTTGTTTGGTGAAACTCTTGTAGGAAACTTTAATTTTGAGTGGTTTGAATGTCCGGAGTTTCCGATAAAGGGCATGAAGTTGCTTAGATACGACGGCAAAAATAAGTATCAAATATGGGGCTATGATCGTGTGCTCAACGCACTTAATTCTATTGCAGATGGTCCTATTAATGATCTTGTAACCAGTGTATTTGATGAGCTATATAGATTTGTTAATGAGCCGCCTGGGTTCCATCCATTGTTGGAGTATTTTTATTTTGAAGTAAAGCACCCAGAGTTTAACAGTAAGGATTTGGCTATCATTGATAAAATTAGTAATACCGATAAAGAAGAAGAAATTGTGAGAAAATTAGGTATTGATGGATTTGATGTTCAAAGGACGAAGGAATATCTTTCACATTACGCGGATATTTCTTGCATGTAGTAGAGGGTGAACCCTGGTTGGGGAGTGCGCTGCAAAAAAAAATGCTCTAGCCGAATCGCATTCCTCGCGACTCTCCTTTTAATATGAAACCGGGAACAACCAATGACTTTCGTCGGTCAAACTCCAAATATTCTGGCGAACCGCTTTTTAACCGTGTGACAGATTTACGTGATTTTGACAATTGGGAAAAGAAAGCCGGATAATTCCTCAACTTGCTGAATAACAACAATATAAAGTGATAGAGCGGGTCCAATTTCTTAGTATTTGAAACTATTTCCCACTTTATTAAGGATTGCCTTTTTATTGTATAGGTATCATTTATTCAGGGTTTACAAAGCAAATTTATACATTGAACATGGAATTAATTTTCGAGGTAGTTAAAAACGACAGGGGCATTTATTCGGCCACCTGTCTTAATGAACGTGTGGGGGACACCGGGGGAGCAAACCTTGGTGAACTCCATGATAATATCACCGACGTGGTTAACGCCCGGTTTGCGGGGGGGCCGGTGCCGCCTCCGGGGTCGATACATTTGATGATGTTTGCCGAGTAGGCTTTGCGCTGCTTTGCCTTGCCTGTTTTCCTCTCGGGCCTTTAGTGTTGAGGATGCGGCGATTTCTACGTGTCCTCTACTGGTCGGTTATCGCGGCCGCTTTCATCGGACCGGGCACGGTGACGACCGCCGCCGCATCGGGCGCCAGGCATGGGCTGACCCTTCTATGGGCGCTGATGTTTTCTACCTTGGCCTGCCTGGTTTTGCAGGAAGCTGCCGCGCGGGTAACGGTAGTTTCGGGAATGAATCTCGGGCAGGCTATCCGCCAACAGAGCCTCGGGCTGCCCTTTGGCCGTTTATTGATCGCATTGGTTGCATTGATCATTTTTTTGGGCTGCGCTGCCTATGAAGCGGGAAATTTGCTCGGTGGGGTTGCCGGGGCTTCCATGGGCACGGGCCTTTCCAAAGAATTCCTCACCCTGTCTATCGGCATATTCGCAGGTTTGCTTCTTTGGTTTGGCAGCACCCGTATGGTGGTCCATATAATGGGAGCCGTTGTCGGGGTAATGGGTTTCGTTTTTCTGGTAACCGCCATAATGGTGCAACCCCCGCCCGGTGAGCTGTTCAAGGGACTTTTATTGCCAAGTTTTCCCCCTGGTTCGGGTCTCCTGATCATCGGACTTGTCGGAACAACCGTGGTGCCATACAACCTGTTTTTGGGTTCTGGAATCGCCCGTGGCCAGAATCTGCGGGAAATGCGGTTTGGGCTCATCGTGGCGATTGCGTTGGGGGGATTGATATCGATGGCTGTGCTCGTGGTCGGGTATTCCATCGCGGGTGAATTCAGTTTCCGGGCCACTGCCGATGCCCTGACGGCTCGCTTGGGAGGCTGGGCCACGGGATTTTTTGCCTTCGGGCTGTTTGCCGCCGGTTTTACCTCTGCCATAACTGCGCCACTCGCCGCCGCCATTACTGCAAAGAGCCTCCTCGCCCCCGCCGATGATGTTGGATCTGGTTGGAGTGAGAAATCCTGGCCCTACAGAGCTGTATGGCTGAGTATCTTGATCATAGGAACGACCTTTGGCCTATTGGATATCAAGCCCATACCGGTCATTATTTTAGCGCAGGCTCTCAACGGGATTTTGCTTCCCTGTGCGGCCCTCTTTTTATTTCTCGTCATCAATGACCGTAAATTAATGGGCACTCGAGGCGTCAACCGCTTACCCGCAAATGTGGCAACCGCTTCGGTGGTTTTTGTGACGCTTGTGCTGGGGGTATCCAGCCTGGCCCGTGCGGCGGTCTCATCTCTGGGAATATCGTTGCCGGGCGAAGGAGCAGTGTTGGGCGCCTCCGCGATTTTGGCGGCCCTTCTGGCGATCCCGGTTTCAAAATGGATTCGCGCCCGACGTATGTAACTGATATTGCATTCGCATTTGCCTATCAATCCATTGCGCCTATTTTAATTATAGTAGTAGTAGGAAGAGGGGAAAATTTAGGGATTATGGATTTATCGAAGCAGCGTAATCGATTGGCCCAAAGCCTTGCGAATTACCAAACCGGTGGAATTAGGGATCAGCGGGTTTTGGAGGCAATGCGAAAGGTGCCCCGCCATTTATTTCTAAAACCCTCTCTGCAAAGTGAAGCCTATGAGGATCAAGCCTTGCCCATCTCCTGCGGGCAGACAATTTCACAACCCTATATTGTCGGATTGATGACGGAGTGGCTGGAATTGAGGCCGGACGACCGGATTCTGGAGATCGGCACTGGCAGCGGCTACCAATCGGCGGTTCTGGCAGAAATTGTAAGCGCCGTCTATACCATCGAATTTCACCAATCATTGCACAACACCGCTCGTGGCTTGCTGGAGAGTTTAGGTTACGAAAACATCCGGTACCGTTGTGGCGACGGCTACCACGGGTGGTCCGATGAGGCTCCCTTCGACAATATCATTGTAACCTGTCGTGTGAAATCGATTCCACCGCAACTTGAGGCGCAGTTAAAAATTGGAGGCCGACTCGTGATCCCGATCGGCGGCGAACCCTGCCAGACTCTTTATGCTTACAAAAAAAACGAAAACGGGTTGGAGGCCTTGAACGAATTGCCGGTTAGGTTTGTGCCACTTTTGCGAAATTAAACTCTATTTCAGTTTAAAATTCGGGTTGCATAATCCCTAGGGTATTTAATTTATGGTATCAGGATTGATTACCTTATTCACATTTTGGTTGTTTTATGGTATTATGCGGATAATATTTACTCACTGCCTCAGCCAGGGCAAATGCGTTTTCTTAACAATAGGGGTTGATTATGTTTCCTAAGCCGGTACGAAGAATACTTTTCCTGTTCATTTCAGTTTTAGCAGGACTTTACGTTTTTAATGTTGTCAGACTTCATTCGGCTCAGGAAGTCATCGCCGTGAAGCTCTATTCTCGGGCTTTGTTGGACCGGGACGGCCAGGCGGCTCGAAGTCTGGTCAGCGAGAAGGCCGCTCTGGAGCCTTTCAGGGCGAGAACGCGAAGGGATGAGGCGTTCCGTGGAAATATTCGGTGGGTAACCTATCGCATCAAGAAAATCGACAGGCACGAAAAATTTACAAAATTGGAGGTGCAGCAGGTTATACGGCTCGATCCCCCCGGTACCGATTCTTTCATGGGCACTGAAATCCTCATCAATAAAATGCAGGCCACGATGGTCTCATCCCATTCGAGCTGGAAAGTTAAATCCTACCGGGATACTTATTATTTTCCGGGCATGAAAAAGTGATTTTCATCGCTCCAGGTTTTTCACCAATCCGATAATAGTGTAGGAGGGCAGGGGTTTCGCCTTCCACCAGAGCCCCGTTTCATTATGGGTTTCCAGATCGGTGAAGGTATAATGTGAGAGCGTCAGGCGAAAATACTTGGGAGGCTCATCGGGGAATGGATTATCCTCCATCAACTCGAAAACCTTGGGTTTTCCATCGAATAACTGCCCCAAAAACTTCACGAACCAAATGGAAAACCGGTGGGAGCGTTCGTAATTGAGCCCCTCGAACCACATCCGCCAATCCAGCCTTGGCATATGGGGAATCAGGAAAACCGGTTTTCGGTTCAGGTTGCCCGGTTTGTAGCGAAATGTATAGGCCTTCCAATCCTGTCCGTCCTGGCTGCCTTCGATGAGAATTTCCGGGCGGGTCTTCGTCATCACCCTGAAAAGCCCGTAGGGATTTACGATGCGGAATGGCTGTAGGCGGCTGATGGCATTGGCAACATTCGGGTTATCCCCAAGCCACACCGCTGTTGGGCTGGGCTCGCGATTATCTTCGGTGCTTTGGACAAGTTGAAACGATCCCGCCAAAAAGATAATCAGCGCGAAGGAGTATAGAAAAGCGCCTCGGACGTATCGAAAACCTGCTGGACCCGTCGATTCGTCCGTTCCCTGTGGCATAAATTTACGCAAAAATCCTGGGAGACTTTGGTCATCCAATAGCGGAAGACAGAGCAGCATTGTCAGCAAATTGAAAAAACCGTAATTACCCGTCAGGGAAATTAAAACCTGCAGTAAAACAAGCCCCGCAAAAGCAAAATTGCGCAGCCGTCGCGGCCCCAGAATGAAAAATGGCAGGCCCAGTTCGATAAAAAACATGGCCTGAAGGGAAAACTTTTGAAACCAGAAGGGAAGGTGATGGGCGTACAAGCTTGTCCAGGCGGGCAGGGGTTGGCTCCAGTAGTGGTAGTTCAAGGCGGTCCAGTCGCGCCAGGTATTGGCACCATCGGGGGCAAAACTTTGCAGTTTTACAATGCCCGCCTCGAACATCAGCCGGAAGAGTAAAAACCAGAGCAACCAGCGAGCAATTATTGCCGGTTCCCAGTGGTTTTTCAAGCGGTCCCAAAACTTCCAGGGACTCAGCAACGCCACCAGAAAGCACATTTCTATGAGCATGGAATCCCATTGAAAGGTGAGAAATACCTGCCCGGCATTGGTCAATGACAGGTAGAGCAGCCAAAGCGCCAGCGCGGCCAACGGGGCACAGATGCCAGCTATTAGAGCAAATGAGGACAAAAAAGCGGCTCCAAAAACCCATTGGATTGCCGCATCGCTGCTATTCCACCAGAACACGGTTGGGAGATAAATAAACTCCGGCCCCTCCAAACCATTTTTTGCCAAGCCCGACTTTACCGCATCCAAATAGGGCGAAAGCGGCAGGATGCCCCCGCTGCCGATCAGGGCATCCGCCTGTACCCAATAGGAAAAAAGGGCGCAGAACGCCATCACCCCCAGTAGTCGTGGGAAGAGCCAACTGGAAAACCGGTAGGTCGGCGGTTCGACGTTCTTTCCCCAGAATATTTTGGTTATCAACGAGAAGAATTTGCGTCGCCGGGACACAATTCCGTAGGCGCTCTCGGACAATTTGGCAAAAAGAGGCCATTTGGTATAGGCACTGTAAAGCCATCCTTTTCCCGGCGTATCCTTCAGGCAGAGGAGAACCGCTTCGGCACCCTCGACCACTTCGCCGTTTGTCTGGACAAGCTGCACCGCTCTCTCGAAGCGATCGAGGGGAATTTCGGGAAATCGCTCCGCCACAGATTGCGAATCCACATAATCGATCCGTCCCCCTGTCCATACCTTCCAGCGCTCAATCCAGCGTATGCAGAAAGCGCAATCGCCGTCATAAATCATCAAAGGGCGTTCCCCCGGAGGGGCGGCAACTTTTTGTATGGGAGAGCGCATCGAACGTACTCTACGAATCATCCCAATTTGCCCGAATAGGTCAAGTCACCCATTCTTGAGAATTCTCTGGATTATATCCCGTTTTTAAAAATAAACACTAAATCTTGTGTTTTCATTTGCATAATACCACAACATGTTGTATAGTTTAAACCTTCGCTCTATTTTTCGGGCGCTCTTTGACTCCCCCTTTTTCTATCCCCTAACACTCTGTTTACTATGATTCCATCCAAACAACCTGAACTTTTTAATAAAATTCCCCCCTCCCCCGGAGATACTTTTACCCGTGTACGCAAACGCGATGGAAGGGTTGTGCCCTTTGATTCACGGCGAATTGCCGACGCCATCGCCAGAGCCGGTGAGGCCACCGGAGAGATTGACGGGGAGACGGCGCGAAGGCTCGCATTGCGGGTTCTCACTCTCGGGACGCAGGTATTTTTTGGTGAAACTCCGTCGGTTGAAAAAATCCAGGATCTTGTCGAAGAAGTGCTCCTCGACTCCCCATTTCGCAAAAGCGCAAAAGCCTTCATTCTCTACCGCGACCAACATTCGAAGATGCGTGAAATATCCACCAAAGTCAATGTGGACCTCCTCGACCAATACCTCCGGCAATCCGACTGGAAGGTGCGGGAAAACAGCAATATGACCTTCTCCCTGCAAGGGTTGAACAACTACATTTCAAGCGGTCTCAGCCAATCTTACTGGCTCAACGCCATTTATCCGGGTGAAATCAAACATGCCCACGAGTCCGGCGATCTCCATCTGCACGACCTCAATCAGCTCTCCGTTTACTGTGTGGGGTGGGATCTCTACGGCCTTTTGCGCGATGGCTTTCGCGGCGTGCCCGGAAAAATCGAGACCAAACCGGCGAAACACTTTCGGACTGCTCTGGGCCATGTCATCAATTTTTTCTATACCCTCCAGGGAGAGGCGGCGGGCGCTCAGGCGTTTTCCAATTTCGATACCTTGCTGGCGCCGTTCATCCGTTATGACAAGCTCGACTATACCCAGGTAAAACAGTCCCTCCAGGAATTTGTTTTTAACACCAACGTCCCCACCCGCGTCGGTTTTCAGACACCTTTTACCAATGTGACCCTCGATCTGGTCTGTCCGCGCCATTATGCCGATCAACCGGTTCTTGTCGGAGGCGAATTGAAACCCGAAAAATACGGTGATTTTCAGGAGGAAATGGATCTGTTCAACCGCGCTTTTTTCGATGTGATGACCGAAGGGGATGCCAGCGGTCGAACGATGACTTTTCCCATTCCAACGATCAATGTGACCAAAAATTTCGATTGGGATAACCCCAACCTCGAGGGACTTTGGAAGATGACCGGCAAATACGGCGTTCCCTACTTTTCCAATTTTATTAACTCCGATATGGACCCCGAGGATGCCCGCTCGATGTGCTGCCGCCTGCGCATCGACAACACGAAGTTGCGAAAACGTGGCGGCGGGCTTTTCGGTGCCCACCCGCTGACCGGCAGTATCGGCGTGGTCACCATCAACATGCCGCGCCTCGGTTATGTGTCGGTAAATCGTGCAGACTTTTTTACGCGCTTGGAAAACCTGATGAACCTTGCGCGGGAGAGTCTCGAAATCAAACGCAAGCTGCTCGAACGCCTGACCGCAGATAACCTTTTTCCCTACACCTCATTTTACCTGCGAGAGATCAAGGAACGGTTCGGAAACTACTGGGAAAACCATTTTTCAACCATCGGGTTGGTGGGTATGAATGAAGCCAGCGTCAATCTTCTGGGTTGCGATCTCGGGAGTGCCCAAGGTGGAAAATTCGCCCTCGAAACGCTGAATTTTATGCGGCAAAAACTCGTTTCCTTTCAGGAGGAAACCGGTAGCAATTACAACCTTGAGGCCACCCCGGCAGAGGGCACCGCCTACCGGTTGGCCAAAAAAGACAAAGTCCGTTTCCCTGAAATCCTGGTCGCCAACGAGGAAGATTATCATCTCGGGGCCAAACCCTTTTACACAAACTCCACCCACCTCCCGGTTAATTACACGGATGACCTGTTTGAGATGATCGACCTCCAGGACAGCCTCCAAACTCAATATACCGGCGGTACCGTCCTTCATCTCTTTCTCGGGGAGCGCATCGAAAACACCGCAAGCGTCAAGAAACTGGTCCGCCACATCGCCGAAAACTACAAACTTCCCTATTTTACCCTTACGCCCACATTTTCGATCTGCCCCGAGCACGGGTATTTGGATGGTGAACAGCATAATTGCCCGCATTGCCAGCGGGACTGCGAAGTATATTCACGGGTTGTCGGCTACCTGCGCCCGGTCCAGCAGTGGAACGAGGGCAAACAGGCCGAATTCCCCATGCGCTCGAAACTCCGCCCGGACTCCAAACGCAGAGAAACCGTTTTAGCATGAAAATCGGCGGCCTCCAGAAGTGTTCACTGATCGATTTTCCGGGAAAAATCGCTGCCGTAATATTTGCCCAAGGATGCCCTTGGCGATGCCCCTGGTGTTACAATCGTTCGCTGGTGCTGCCCGGGGAATACGGGCCACTTTTGCCCGAAGATGAGGTCATCGCATTTCTGAAAACCCGCCTCCGTCAGCTCGAGGGAGTAGTTGTGACGGGTGGCGAACCGACCTTCCAGCCTGATCTGCTCCATTTCCTGAAAAAACTGCGCTCCCTTGGTTTCCTGGTAAAACTCGATACCAACGGCTACCGCCCGGAGGTCGTCGATGCGGCGATGGAGGCCAAATTAGTCGACTACATCGCAATGGACGTAAAGGCACCCCTGGAAAAATACAATCTCGCCACGGGGAGGCGAATACCGTTGAAAAAAATCCGCCGGAGCATCGACCTGATCCGCAATTCCGGCCTCGACCACGAATTCCGAACCACCATCGTTCCCGGCCTCCACACCGAGGAAGACATCGATGAAATCCTCAAATTGATCCAAGGCAGCCGCCGCTACGCCCTCCAAACCTTCCAAAAAAACACCCTACCCGAAAATCTTGCCGAGGCACAACCACCGCCAACCCCCTTGCGACCCACCCAAACCTGGCTCCAAAAAAACACCGCCAAAATCGGCGAACTATTGCTCCGCTAACTTTACGAAAACCCAGTCAATCTCAATGTCGTTTTGCAAAGGATAAAACAATGTAACCACAGTCAATACCCTATTCGTTATTAAATTCGCTCAAATACCTGGCAGGGTTTGTCTCAACAACTGTCTCAAAGAGATCTTCGCCCAATATGGATCTCATTTTCATTGGAATTAGGCGCTCAAGAATTTTTTCCTTTTCTACCATATAAAAATCAGAACCGAACAAAACCCTGTCACGAATTAGTTCATTATTGCTTAGAAAAACCTTTAAAATATGGATGTAATTTTCATCCTCAAGAATGGTGTATGATACATCAGTATACAGATTTGGATATTTCTCGGATTTGATCATATCCATTATTTTCGATAGCCAACTTTTTTCTTCACCGGGACTATTTTCATCCCATTGATGGTATAGGTAATCTTCCCAACCCTTAGACCCACCAAAATGAGCAAGGCATAATTTTAAATCGGGAAAATCTTTGAGTACCTTCTCATAATTCCTTGGATCAGTATAATAATCCGTGAAATCCTTAGGTTTAAGCTTTTTTAATGTTTCACCCGTATCGGGGTGGGTAAGCATATCATCAGTAATTTTTTTTCTGTCGAATACACCGCCACGAGAGCAATGGGACATTACAGGAATTGCGTTCTCTACCGCATATTCGTAAACAGGGTACAAATTTCTGTCCGTTGGGTAGTAGCCGAGAGGTGGGTAAATTTTAATTCCTCGAAACCCATGATTTTCGATTAGGTCTTGAACCATATTCAGGATATTTTTTCTTCTTGGGTCTACTGCGACGAAAGGAATGATCTCGTCCTGGAATTTCGAAGCGAGTTGCGCTAGCTCTTTGTGCTGATTATCAAGTGACCTTTGAGCTTTACCGGCAGACATGTATTTCATATCCATTGGAAGAATAATGAATCTTGTCCCACTAGGATAATAATTCTTGACAGTTTTGAATATTTTTTCCTGGGAAGAAAGATGAGAAATTCTAAGAAATTTTGAATAGCGGTCTAACAAATCTCTATCCGTAAATGGAATTAGAGCTTTCAATAATAATCGAAGTGGAAAACGAAGTAATTTGAAGCGAACCAACGGTCCAAGTAACGGAATGAAATTATTGGGGACATCCTCGATAGTGAATGTGTGAATATGGCAATTGGTAATTTTCATTTGCCTAAACAACGGAAAGAAGCACAGTGATTATTTGTTTTCATAACTTATTATTGATAGGTGGCTGAACCCACCAGTAGTCAAGATCGAGTATAACCTTTTTATCACGATTGATCATGACAATACGATCACCTTCTCCAGGATCAGCTTTAAAAATTCCTTTTTTTAACTTACAATTTCCCAGTGGTTTTGCGTAAACGACTTTTCGCCCATATTTTTGACGTGCAGTTACTGGACTCTTTTCAGGCGCCAAATTTCTCCCGTCAAACGTGTAAATGCGTATTATTTCCTCGGTATCCAAATGAATATCCTCGTTGCCAAGAAACAATACCCTTTTTTTGTCTCCTATGAAAGAGCCACTCAGGTTTACTGGAGCTGTTGCAATTAGTTCAATGTACTCGACCTGCGTGCCCGAATCATCAAAGTAGGCCTCCAATATCCTAACTCTATCCGCCACACGGTAGTAGGCGGCCCATTCCTCTCGATGTGTGACCCCGTCTTTTTTTGCTATTGATACCGACAGCACATTAGCTATTGAAACTTCTTCGGCATTGTAGAGAAACCGCTCAACAAAATAGTTTACTGATTTCCAATTTATGAGAACTAAAGCTACAATCAAAGCCATAATCGCAATCTGAAGGAATTGTTTTATCATACAAAACAACCAGTTGAAAGCATCTCTATTATATTTTGCCATGAGATATTCAGTAGTCTGAATATATGATATAGCTATTATCAAATCAGTTAGCATGCAAGAAAAATAATCTCAGTACGTGAGAAAATTTAATATTACCACGAATCATCTAAATATTGTTACGTTTAGCAGAGACTTCGGACAGCCCTGATTCAGGGCTATCATTTGCTAATCGTGCGATACTCAGGACGCCGCTTTGTCTTCGATGTAGGTATCCACTACTTTTTCGAGGACGCTTAGGGGCATGGCGCCGTTTTTCAGGACGACATCGTGGAAATCGGATAGCTTGAATTTGTCGCCCAGTTGACTTTTCGCTTTTTCGCGCAATTCCAGAATTTTTAGCATGCCGATTTTGTAGGCGCAGGCTTGGCCGGGAATGACTATATAGCGTTCAATTTCGGTTACCA
The DNA here is from genome assembly GCA_021772515.1 of Opitutales bacterium. Taxonomy (GTDB): domain Bacteria; phylum Verrucomicrobiota; class Verrucomicrobiia; order Opitutales; family UBA2987; genus JAJFLU01. The sequence continues at coordinate 136,184 of JAJFLU010000026.1, read as the reverse complement.
CTTCACCTTCCGGGGTTCCCGTGTTGGCCAGCATATATTCGATAGCCTCCTCGCGGGTCCATTTCTTGTAGTGGATGCCGGTGTCCACGACCAGCCGAACTGCACGCAGCAACTCGTCCTGCAGCCGCCCCAAATTGTCATGGGGATCTTTTTGATAACCCAGTTCCCATGCCAGGCGTTCGGTGTAGAGAGCCCAGCCTTCGACATAGGCTGTGAATGGAATGATCTTTCGAAAGGTGGGCAATCCTTCAAGCTCCTGGGCAATGGCCAGTTGGAAATGGTGTCCGGGGATGCCTTCATGGTAAACGAGAGTGCGCATACTGAATTTGGGAAGATTCTTGAGGTCGCGCAGATTTACATAGAAAACCCCGGGACGCGAACCGTCCATGGCGGGCGATTGGTAATAGGCCATGGGAGCCGTTTCCTGCTTGAACTCAGGGATGCGCTTTACCTCCATTCCCATCTTGGGGCGAACATTGAACACCTCGGATACGCCCGCATCGATTTCATCAACTATCGCCACGTAATCGCGTACTATGTTCTCACGACCGACATCGGTGTTCGGGTATTGAAATTGTTTTTCTTCGGCCAACAGGCGCATGGTTTCCGCCACTGGCTTGCCCGTTTGTCCAAGCCTCTCGAGGATGGCGGTCATCTCGCCCTGAATCCGGGCGACTTCGCTCAAGCCGATTTGGTGAACTTCCTCCGGGGTGTAATCGGAGGTTGTATTGCTGCGTAATTGGTAGGCGTAATAGGCATCGCCATCGGGGAGCTTCCAGACACCATCGTCGGTGGTCGCTTTGGCCTCAAGCGCTTCAAAAAAGGCAATCAGTTTTCGATAGGCGGGATGCACCGTCTTTTCAATTTCTATACTCGCCTCCTCCAGATATTTTTCACGTTTTTGGTCATCAAACTCCTCGATATCAACCATTTTCAGTTTAAATGAAGAGAACAGGATGTTTTCCTCCACGGGTTGGCTGACGAAATTGTTCATTTCAACCAGCACCTTTTCGATGACGAATTTGGGCGGAACGATGCCCCGGTCTTCGCGAAGTTTGAGTCCTTCAATTACCTGATCGAACTTTGTGCCGAATTTGGACAACCGGGATAAGTAGTTTTCCGCGCTTTTTTCGTTTATCACCTGATGGGTGCTTTCCATGAAGCTCGGAAGATTGCTTTGGATACCGAAAAGTTGATTTACCGGGTAATTGTGAAACAAGAACTCTTCGCTACGCACCGCATCGTCCAAAAACCACTCTAAAATCTCGGTCGAGAGACGCTGCGAATCGGATTGGCTTTCTACACTGTAACTCCGCAAAGATTCGAGATCACGACGGATTTTTTGGGCAAGTTCTTTGTCCCGTCGGGGAGAGGAATCGGTGAGGTCGTCGCTATGGAAATCGAGCAAGGTATTGTCGATGAAACCCAAACTGGAAAACAACTCTGGATCATCCAGAGCAATTTCGATAAACACCCGCTCATAGAAATGGTCGATATTGAGGGGCTTGCCCCATATGAGCCGGTATGACCACCAACCTCCGATTAACAACAGCAGGGCGAAAATTCCCAAAATACATTTATACTTTTTTTTCATATCTGACTTTTTACAGGAAATTTGTGAGAATAGTCGAATTTAGCAAAAATATTCTTCTCGGCGGGTTTCTGTTTGTGATTTCGACATAAATTCGGTGGAATTAGACATGGCTTTGGAGACATTGTTCACGGTTGAGGCATCCTGCATCAAGTATGGCCCCGGCGCCACCGGCGAGATCGGTTTTGAGATGGGTCGTCTCGGGGCAAGGCGGATTATGGTGTTGACCGATGCCGGGCTCGCGGACGCTTCCTGTGTCGCCATCGTTTTGGAGTCATTGTGCAAGGAGGGCATCGAGACCGTCCTTTATGATAAAGTGCGGGTCGAGCCTACGGATCAATCTTTCAAAGAGGCGGCAGCATTTGCAGTTGATGGGCAATTCGACGGGTTTGTCGCGGTGGGCGGTGGCTCGACCATGGACACTGCCAAGGCGGCCAATTTGTATGCAACCTATCCAGCGGATTTTCTGGATTATGTGAATCCGCCCATCGGCCGGGGCATTCCCGTTCCGGGGTCGCTCAAACCGCTTATTGCGGTGCCCACCACGGCAGGTACCGGTAGCGAAACGACCGGGGTGGCCATTTTCGACCTGCTCGAGATGAAGGCCAAAACGGGTATCGCCCACCGCGCTCTGCGGCCAAACATGGGAATCATCGACCCCGATAACACCCGCTCCCTGCCTCCCCTGGTGGCGGCATGCACTGGGCTTGATGTGCTCTCCCACGCTCTGGAATCATTGACCGCGCTGCCTTTCCACCAACGCGAAGCCCCTGAAAGTCCCGCTTATCGGCCCGCCTATCAGGGAGCCAATCCGATCAGCGAAATCTGGGCATCCAAGGCCATCGAGATGGTTTCCCGGCACATTGTCAGAGCGATCGAACATCCCGAAGATGACGAAGCCCGGGGGCAAATGCTCTTGGCAGCCACCTATGCGGGGATCGGTTTTGGCAACGCGGGGGTTCACCTCCCCCACGGCATGTCCTACCCGGTGTCAGGAATGGTGCGGGATTATTTTCCGCCTGGCTACCCTCAGGAAAACCCCCTCATCCCCCACGGTATGTCGGTTATTTTGCACGCCCCGGCGGTTTTTCGTTTTACAGCCCCCGCCAACCCGGCCCTGCACCTGCGGGCGGCCAGCCTAATGGGGGTTGATACCACAAATGCGAGAGATGAAGACGCAGGCGATTTGCTGGCCGGAGCGATTATCGATTTGATGAAAAAAGTGGGAATGCCCAATGGATTGGAGGCTGTGGGATTTACGGCAACCGACATCGACGCGCTTGTCGCCGGCACTTTGCCCCAACACCGAGTAACCAAAATTTCACCAAGGCACCCCACCGCCGAAGACCTGAAGGAACTTTTCCAGAATTCCATGAAGTGCTGGTGAAAAAGAGACTCCAATTTATTTTAACACAGATAAAAATTAAATTACGGAAAAAATATGGCTAAAAAAATTCTACTAATAACTGCGGTGATAGGAGTCCTTCTCCTTGGGATCGCCTATATCACTTTTTCAACTCTTATCAATAAAGGGGTAAAGTCCGGCATTGAGACCTTCGGACCGGATATCACGCAGACCGAAGTCCACCTTGAGGGAGCGAACATTTCTCCCCTTAACGGAACCGGGGTGATAAAGGGTTTAACCATCGGGAATCCCGAAGGATTCAAATCGGATAAAGCCTTTTCGGCAAATAAAGTCGAAGTGAACCTCGATGTGGCCACCCTGCTTTCCGACAAAATCGTGATTGAAAAAATTTATGTCAACGAGCCGCATATCGTTTACGAGAAAAAGCTTCTCACCGACAATCTGAAGCAATTGCTTAAAAATATCGAAGAATCCTCGCTAGTTGGAGAAGAGGCAGAGGGCGATGAGGGCGACGAAATAAGACTTGAGATCAAGGAACTCTCGCTCGTGAACGGAAAAATTACGGTTGGTATTCTGGGCAATGGAATCACCGTTCCCCTTCCCGAAATCCACCTTTCAGGGTTGGGATCACAATCGGAGGAGGGCATCACTCCTGATCAAATGGCGGGGGAAATAATGAAAGCGGTCCTACGGAACACGCTGCAAGGGGTTGGCAAGGCAGGGGGCGCTGTCGTGGAAGGGGGAGCGGATACTGCGAATGAAGTTGGAAAAAAAGCCCTCGGAGGACTCAAGGGCATGTTAAAGAAAAAGAAAGACGGTTCAGGAAATTGAAGCTTATGGGATCAAACCGGCAAGGTGAGAGTGGCCCGGCAGCCTTGTTTTCCCTCACGATTGAGCACCTCCAAGGCTCCGTCGTGAGCTTCCGCAATCTGGCGGCTCAGGGTGAGACCAACCCCCGACCCGTCCGGCTTGGTCGAGAAAAACGGGACGAACAAGTTACCCGGATTGGCGATTCCAGGACCTTCATCCTCAAACCAGATATCAACCCGGTCGCCTTTTAACGTCCATCCTGTCTTGATCTTTCCACTTGTCTCCTTGACGGCGTCCACGGCATTTTTCAGTAGATTGATGAGAAGCTGCTCAATTTGGCTCCTATCCGCCAAAACGGTGCAATCGGGCCCCTTTGCCAGTTGCACGGGGATACTGGCCGAAAGGCCCAAAACCCGTTCCAGAATCTCACCGACCAATATCGATTCCTTATTCGGCGGCGGAAGTTTCGCGATTCGGGAAAAATCCTCCAAAAACCGGCTCAACCCCTCGGCTCTCGACCCGATTACCTCGAGACCCTCGTTGAGATCCTCCCGCCAGTCTTCCGGCAGTTGTGGACGGGAGAGGATTTTTTCCATGCTCCCAGCCAGAGATTTGATCGGGGCGAGGGAATTGTTCAATTCATGGCCGATCACTCGGATGAGCCGCCGCCAGGCGATTCGCTCCTCTTCGCGCAGGGGTTGGCTGACATCCGTCAACAGGAGGAGTTGATGAGGTTTGCCTGATTCCCGAAAATGGCCCGTTTTCACATACCATCGGCTGGATCGCCCTGGAAATGCCATCAACTGATTTTCTCTCGTCGGTTCCGTCAGGCATTTTTTGAGCCCCAGCGCCGTAGCGCTCTCACCCGTGAGTTGGTCCAGAGGCTTGGCCAGCAGCTTTTCTCCCGCCCGATTGATCATTCGCAGGCGGTCGTTTTCATCGAAAGTGAAGATCGCGACATCGATTTCCTCGACCACCTTGTTTAAAAGGGTAAAGGCCTCGATTGCACCAAGTCTCTGATTACGAAGGACATCCGTCAACGCATTGATTTCAAACATGACCTGCCCCATGGGATCTTCGGTGTCGCCGCCATGCGATTGCAGAGAAAAGTCCCCCTCTCGCAGGGCTGAAAGCATATTTGAAGCCGCTTGCAATGGCCGGATGACACGGTTTTGCAGCATTAACAAAAAAACGAGCCAGAATCCGATGACGAAGGTCAACATGGTCAGATGCACCTTCAAAGGGTAATTTCCGACCTGCAAAAGCAGTATGGTGCCCAACACACCGGGAAGGCCACTCAAAATCGAGAGGCAAAGCACACGCCCCATGTGCTTTCCTTTTTTATGCCTGCGGATAATTGTCGGATTCACCTGAAAAAGAGACGCCGGGGGAGTTGATTGCTCATCGGGATGAGATTAAAGTTCAAAACGCTGAAGTCGGCGGTAGAAGGCGCTCCGACTCAGCCCCAGAGCCTTGGCCGCCTGTGTGGCATTGCCCTCATGTCGCAGAAGGGTGCGCTTGATCAGGTATTTCTCCACCTCCTCGATGGTCATGTCCTCGAGTGAAGCCGGTCCTGTGTCCGTTGCGCTCAAACCGAGATCCCCGGGCTGGATTTGCCGACCCTTGGCCAACAGGACAGCCCGCTCGATGCAGTGGTCCAGCTCCCGAATATTGCCCGGCCACCGGTAGGCGCACAGGGTTTCGAGGGCCCCGGAAGAGAAACCGCCGAAATCTTTGCGGTATTTTTGCTGATGCCGTTGCAGGAAATAGTCAGCCAGCAAAGGGATATCCTCCAATCGCTCCGTCAAAAGCGGAAGGTGGATATGTATGGTATTGAGCCGATAGAGAAGATCTTGCCTGAAACGCCCCTCCGTGACCTCCTTTTGGGGTACGGCATTGGTGGCGCTGATCAGGCGCACATCCACTCGCTGGGTTTTTGAGGAGCCCACTCGCTCGAATTCGCCCGTTTCCAGCAAGCGCAACAACTTGTTTTGCTGGGCGAGCGGAATATTGGCGATTTCATCAAGAAACAAGGTGCCCCCTGCCGCCATTTCGAAACGCCCGGCCCGGTCTGCCTTGGCATCGGTGAAAGCCCCTCTGACATGGCCAAATAACTCGCTCTCGAAAATTCCCTCCGGCAGCCCCCCCATATTTACACTGACCAGTGGCTTGTCCCGCCGTGCCGATTTCTCGTGCAAGACCTGTGCAACCACCCCCTTGCCGGTGCCATTTTCCCCTGTTATTAGTACATTGGCATCCGAGGGGCCCACACTGTCGATAATTTCAAGCACCGATTCCATGGCCTTCGATTGGGCCAGCATGGTGACCCCGTCCTGACCCCGGAGCAGGCGATTTTCATCCTCCAACAGGTTTTTCCGCTTTACCGTGCGGTAGTATTGGGCCTGCGTCCTCACAATTGCCAGCACGCGGGCGTTGTCCCAGGGTTTTTGCACAAAATCACAAGCCCCCTGCCTCATGCACTCCACGGCAACATCGATCGTGGCCCAAGCCGTCATCACTACGATTGGCAGATCGGCATCCAGCGCGCGTATTTTTTGCAGGAGATCCAGCCCCTCCCGACCAGAAGTGGTATCCCGCGTATAATTGAGGTCCACCATGGCCAGGTCGAAATCACTCTTGCGCAGCGCCCCCAATACTTCATGCGGAGAAGTCACCGATTTGGTCTTGAACCCCTCCCCCTTGAGAAGCAGGGCCATTGCTTTGAGGACATCCTTTTGGTCATCGGCGATGAGAACCCGTGGAGGATCCTTTAATAGACTGGAAATACCGCTGGTTACCATTTTAACATCCTTCGATACCAATACATCCGGCATCTTCTAAGAGAGCACCCGATTCTGGCAAGTACGCATTCGCTCCTTGAAAATGCCCGGAAGGACGGATTTCAGGTAATTTTTTAGTTAGGAATGGAGCAAAAATGTTCCAAATAAAGTCACAATAACGGCAATATATTCTGTAAGCGATTGATTACCAATAGATTAAATGCCGTTCAATTTTTTTAACATTTTTTTACATTAAGTATAGACTTTTCCCTGAAAATACTTTGTTCTATACGCTGTTTGAAAGAAATGGCTACTAACCGGCCAGCTTTTTCAGGCATGGATAAACGAAACAATCATTTCAATCCTCTTTATGACTAGCGCCCTAAAATCCCAGAAAGGGATTAAAGACTAATCTAATCAGACCGTCGGCTATGCGAAAGAAGCTGCGGTGTGTTTAGACCTAATCGTCAAAATACCCCACGGTTTCGTTTGTAACCCCTCAAACTGCCGATCTCGTCGGCTGCGCATTAGCGCCTGAGGTTTAGTTGTCGGTCCAACCCAAAAAAACAACGTGATATCCAAAGTAAATAAATATACACCTGATACCATGAATAACAAACTACAAGAAAACAACCCACTGCACCTTCGTTTTGGTTGGTTGCTCGTTGTCCCAGCGCTCTTGCTCGCGGTCAACCTGCCTGCCCAGGATGAAGAAGAAGAACTCGATGAGTTCACCATCACGGGATCCATGATCCCTACCACTGAAACGGCTTACGAAACCCGCCCGACGCCTGTCCAAGTACTCGAGCGCTTCCAGATCGACCAAACTGGCTTTGTTACGGCTGAGGAATTACTCCAAAAACTTACAGCCAACAACGCAGGTAGCGTCGCTATCTCTAACAACGCCACCGGGTTCACCTCCGGCGCCACCTCCGCCTCTCTGCGCGGTCTTGGCCCAGACGCCACCCTGGTTCTCGTTAATGGGCACCGCGTTCCAGTCTTCCCGACCGGCACCGGCGGCACCACCGCATTCGTTGACCTGAACTCCATCCCTGCCTCCGCTGTACAGCGCATTGAGGTTCTAAAGGACGGCGCTTCAGCCACTTACGGCGCAGACGCTGTTGCTGGTGTTGTCAACATCATGATGCGTGACAATTACGAAGGCGGCGAACTCACCGTGCGCTACGGCAATGATACCGGTGGCAATGATTCTTCGGAATTTTTGGCCAGCGTTGTTTACGGTGTAAAAAGCGAAAAGGGCAGCATCACAGTGGGAGCCAACTGGTACACCCGCAACCCCATTTTCAATGGCGACAACGACTTCTCGCTCCCTCCCTTCCTCAGCTCCAATTCGAGCCCGCTCAATATCAATATCAGCCGCGAAGCTGCTGCTGATGCGTTGGGCGTTGCCGTAAATGAGATTCCTGGCCTCGACTGGGATGCAAGCGGTGTATCTGTGCAAGGTTTGGAAGATGAAATAAATAGTGCCTATGTGGATGCAGAAAATGGTTTTGTATTCAATACGGATGACAACGAAGATTATATGCCTGGCCAGATTGACGCAGGAATTGTAGGTCTTGATTCCTTTTCCTCGACACAGTTTCTTAATTATTTCCAGCCAGTCAGGGATGGCGACGGCAACTTCACCGGTGCTCTTGGGAACACAGTTGCTGGTGGCGCCGATTTGGATGATTTCATTCTCAATGGAGTCGGGCAAGATATGATCTTGACCACCTCCGGTGCATCTGACGGTTTTGGCAATCCCGTCCTGAATAACCAAAACGCCAATAACTTTGGAGATGTCCCGGTGGGAGCTTACGATTACCTTACCGGTTTCGGCAACCACTCCAGATTCAACTTCAACGAACAATCGGGTTCCTTCCCGGAAACCACCCGTGTTGGTGGATTCATGAACTTCAGGCACAATCTCTTTGGTACTGATAATGTGGAAACCTACGGTTATTTCAGTTACCAGAACGCCGAGTCCGACAATCAGTTGGCGCCCTCGGCCACGGGTAGTTTCCGTAATCCAGGCGGTGTTTCTCTGGTCATTCCAGCCAGCACTCCCAATCCAATTAACCGGCCGGATGAAGATCCAGGACGTATTTCTGAAGTGGCTCCTGGCGCTTTTAACGAGTTCAATCCTTTTAATCAGGACTTGATTGGCAGCACTCGCATCCGTCTCTTTGATTTTGGCAACCGTCTTTTCTTAACCAAGACGGAAGCCTTCAACTTACAGTGGGGAATGAGAGCTACCAACCTGTTCAATAAGTGGAATGCGGACTTTGGCTTCGGTTATGGTATAATTAACGAAACCAATTTGAATACCTTGGTCTCGATCAGCACATTCAACCGTCTGGTTAATTCGGCCGACTCATTCTTCGATCCATCAAGTAGCGATTATTTAGGGACCGAAACGGCCTTCAATCCGTTTGTTTTTTGGAAAAATCCATTACCCAACAACGTTTTACTTGCGCCCAACGCTCTTGTTGAACAGAAAAACCGCAACGAGTCGGAGTTAGTGCAGGCTTGGGGAAATATCAACACAGCAGAGCTTTTTAAGCTTCCTGGCGGGAGTGTTGGTTTTGCTGCTGGCTGGGAATGGCGTCAGGAACAACTCTTCCAGAGCCCCGACTCTTCCGGCACAACGGGTGATGTCATTGGTTCCTCCACCGCTGCGGTTACACGTGGTCGCAGGAGGGTTGGTTCGGCCTTCTTCGAGATTAATTTGCCTGTCATCAGCCCGGAAATGGAATCCTTTGTCCATTCCCTGGAAGTCAACGCTTCCGGCCGATTCGAGAAGTTTCTTGGTACAGGAATTGATACCTTTGTGCCAAAATTTTCGGTTCGTTTAGCTGTTACCGAAGATCTCGTTATGCGGGCAAGTTGGGGCGAAGGTTTCCGCCAGCCCTCTCTCTATGAGTTGTTCTCAACCGCTACCTTCTCCCTCACTCCGATTGCCAATCCTGTCACGGGCAGGTTCGAGCAAGAGCAGGATACGGTCTTCCTCGGCAACACGGCGCTTGCACCGGAAGATACCGAGTCCTGGAACATTGGCGTGGTTTATTCGCCCAAGTTCATCAAAGGTGCCACTGTCAGTGTGGACTTTTGGAACGTCAAACGCGTAGGCACTGTTGGTTTTAACGCGCAGGATACGGTTAGGCGCTTTTTTGCTGGAGAGGCACTCTTCCCCGGTGAAGAGGTCCAAACTGACCCTTCGGATGAAATCATTCTACTCACCACGGTTTTCCAGAATTCTGGTCGCACCGATGTGAAGGGTCTCGATTTTGCCGCCAGCTATTTGTTGCAAACGGAAAACTGGGGAACTTTCTCCCTCAGCCTGAATGCCACCAAATTGCTGAAATACCAGGATGCCGATGCTCCAGGGCTACCGAGATTTGATTTCGTCGGGTTTTCCGATGACGTAGACTTTCGCCTGGTGGACAATGACCAAACTGACGGTGAGACCATAATTGGTCCTTTTGGCAGCCAAACCCAGGTGGTCTCCCAATCCGGTTCCGCCAGCGATGCCCAGTTGGAATGGAAGTTCAACCAGAGCTTAACCTGGAACTGGCGTAACCTCAGCACTACGATCAGCGGTTATTTTACTGACGGTTTCGTTGATTTCGATGAAGCATTTCCTCCAAACTGGGGGAATCTCGACAGAGTTCATGCCCGTTGGATCTGGGACGTTCAGACTTCCTACACCTTCTTCAAGGATTCTGAAAAATGGTGGGGCGGCACAACCGTCACGCTTGGTGTGGACAATCTCTTCGCCCAGAAGCCCCCAAGTGCTTTTGCCAATTTCGGAAACACCCAGGGTTATCCTTCATTCCTCTATACTGCGGAAGTGCAGTTTATGTGGATAAGCATCAAGAAAAAGCTCTAAGCCAATTCTTACACATCAAGTTTAACAAAAGAGCCAGGGCAATTTGCCCTGGCTCTTTTTTTTCGTCATTTCCAGTAAGTAATTACAAACTCACTCCAGATCACAAAATTGTTGATTCAGACTTGAACTGAGAATAATTGAAGATAATCTCTTACTTACCCACTGTTTAACTGAGAAAGGAATAACTTACTATGAACCTAAGTAATAAATGGATTTTGGCTGTTGCTATTTGCACAATTTCAGCAGTAACCCTCATTGCCGCCGATCAAAGCAAAAACAAGGAACCATTTGAATTCGGTAAGAATATGAGCGCTGAGGAAATGGAGCAAACAGGTCTTGAGCAACTGGAGCCCGAACAAATGGAACAGCTCAATTCCTGGATGCGAGGTTATCTCGGTCAAAAAGAGAAGGAGCAACGTGTCGAAAGAAGAAAAACCAAGGAGCGTTTCTTCGGGTTTTTCAACCGCGACGATAAGCTTAAGGAAATCGCTGCCGAGGAAATCGTCGAGTCCATCGAATCAAGGATTATGGGAGATTTTTACGGCTGGAGAGGCAACACCGTTTTCAAACTCGAAAATGGGCAAATATGGAAACAAGGTAAGACGGGCGGCACCTATGCCCGAAAATTTACCGATCCTGAAATCATCATCAAGAAAAGAGGCGAATCCTATTGGCTCAGAATCAAGGGAGCCAAGGCCGCTGTCCAGGTCACCCGGGTGCGATAAATCCACCCTGATGCTCAATAATTCTGGTGAATAATTCAATCTATTGATAAATTACTTTCGCTTATATAAAAATTAAGTGATACTTCTTTACAATGTCTCGATAAAAGCTATATTATATCCACCCCACTGGACAAATTGCGTATACTAAAGATCAAAATTTCATTAATTAGGCACAAAATGGACATTTTGTGGGGTTTCCATTCGAGCCACATGGCTCATAGCACCTTCGTCTTCCAATAACCTCTAACCAGAAATCTGCTAGTTATCATGAAAACCGCAAAAGGAGTTCTGCTTTCCCTGAGTTTATTCTCAGCGTTCCTATTCTTTCTCGGCTGCGCCTCTAATTCCTCCGTCGAGCTCTGGAAACATGGTTTTTCCAAGGAGGTCACAAACAATCCAATCTATCTGGGCGATAGAATCGTATCGAACGATGGACATATCATCGGGCTGGCCACAAATAGAAAAGGCAAAAAGTTTTGGTTTATCGCCAATACAAACACTAAAAAAGTAAATATCTTTACCATCACTGATATGGAGGGAATCGATCGAAGCGACGATATTCAGATTCTCATGGACGAGGTTTTTAATGAAGGCGGTGAAGATCTCTTGTTTGCACTTGAAGGAGACGAAGCCAACCAAGCAATGGAGGAATTAGACTGGACTTGGGTTCGTAACAAAGAAGTGATTTCTGCAACAAGTTCCTATTTAGGTTTCGGCGCGGATAGGCTGGAAATTGTTGAAGGTGTTAAGGATTTGAGTAAAATTCCGGGAGTACAGGTTCGTTCCAGAAAAGGAGGTTGACCAATAAAAAGTCAATTTCACCTGTATATCCATGCTTTTTGTCAGATTTAGTTTCAAAAAACCGGAAAACCCTCCCACTCGTTGCAAATCACATGCTACCATAACATCGCTGTTTATCATATATGAATAAAAAAATTACCCCACTATTACTCCTCTTTTTTACTGCGCCAATCCTTTTTTTTATGGGCTGCGCCTCGACCAACCCCTCCGTTGTCCTTTGGAAATACGGATTTTCCAAGGAAACCGACAACAACCCGATCTCGTTGAGCAATGACTTGGTATGGCATGAGGATGAGGTTACCGGCATCGCCACTAATAACCGGGGAAAAAAATTTTGGTTTACTGCTGATTTGATATCAAAGCAGGTGGAAGTTTACCCTTTAGTTGATAAGAGTGGGGCAGACATAACAGATCAGATTGTTTCTCAACTGGAGGCAAAGGTAGCTCAGGGAGGTGAAATTGTCGAATCTGGCAGTGGTGAGCCCGAAAGACTTATGGCCATGCTGGATTGGACATGGCAGCGTCAAGCCATCGGAGGAAATGTTACCGGTTCGCGGTTGGGGCTCAGTAGCGCAAACCTCTCCGAATTCGATCCTGAAAATCCGAAAAGCGATACAAGCTTGACGTTAAGAAGTGAGGGCGTCCGCACAGGGGATTGAGTTCTCCATTGCACGGTCTTCGGCCAAATCCATATCAATCGGCCTGTAAAAAAGCGGTCAGGCCAGTTCCGATAATGGCGGAGGCTCCAAAGGCCGCACCACCGACGATCAAGGATGTAAGCAATTGCGTTCCCAGAGATTGCAATTTGAACGCCATGGTGACTTGGGCCAGGATTACCTCCGGGTCGGGCATATGAGACAGGGTCGCCACCAACGCCAAACCTGTCATTCCCGATAATACCGCAAAGCGCCTCCAGTCCCAAATATTGTCCGGTAGAAATGGCGGCAAAGCCTTCATGACATTGGCCGAAAACCCGCCATCGCTAATGTAGTGGGTGTTTTCCGCCAAACAGATGTCCAGCCAATCTTTTTTATCCTCGGGATTCATTTTAAATTTTCGATTGAATTACTCATTGGGAGCCCAGTCCTTCAAAAATTGGCGTAATTTCTTTTTACCGCGCAAAATATGGGTTTTAATTGTCCCCAGTGGCATATCCAACGCTCCGGCTGCCTCCTCATGAGAAAGTCCTTCATTGTAGCATAAAAATATAGCGGCTCTCTCGTTTTCTGTCAACCGCTTCATTCCTTCCTCCAAATCATTTTTAAGACTGATTTTTTCTGAATGCGAGGGATGAGCTGCGTCCTCCAAAGCCGCTTCCTCCAGCTCCACATGATGCCGGGTGCGCCTGATTTCGCTGAGGAAAACATTATAGGCGATCCGGTAAAGCCAAGTGCTGAATTTGGATTTTTGCTTAAACTTCGGCAGGGACCGGTAGGCGCGTATGAAGGTGATTTGGGCCAGATCATCGGCCAAAGTGTCATTGCCATTGGTAAGCCTCCGTTGGAGACCGCGAACCGCCGATTGGTGATTGCGGACAAGCTCGTTGAATGCATTACGGTCATCATCTTGCAGAACCCGGTCAATAAGATTTGCATCTGTAAGGGGCACTTCCAATCCATTATTTATCGATATCCAAATCGCTTATTTGTGAGGCGATTCTTGCTTTTCTATTCTTCATTTCCCCCAATTTCCACACAATCAGGTAACCGATGCCGAGAAAAATCGGCAGGAGTCCCAATCTCCACAGATCGTCGCCAAAGACTTGGAACAGAGCAGAAACACCTACACCACCGGTGATCAACAATATGCCGTTTTGCAAGTCCTTTCTTTGTGGCCTTAGAAGTGCAGGAGGTACTTCAACACCTTTATTCGCCAGCAAAATGGAGGTCTCATGGGACAGTTTGCGACGTCGATAAAAATAGTAGAGAATCACACCCAGAAAGATTGCCGGGGATAAAAAAACAATTGCGCAAATAACTACAATTGCGAAAAGTTTGATCCCGCCTTTACCGTCCAAATCAACGGATAGTCCATGATCGTCGTCATCATCTCCGCCAGAATGATGGCCGAAATCGTCAAAAAAATCTCCATCTGCCGTCACCACTATGGTTTCCTCTCCATCCTTCGAGGCAGATTCCGGCTCATCGGCATCGGATTCCACTTCTACGGTTACGCCGATTGAACCCTCGCTTTCTTCTTCTGCGGCCGAGATCAACGGAGCGCCAGACTGCGAAAAAAGAGTTATTAAGCCAATGAGAAGGTAATAAGATAGATATTTAAACATGATTTTGGTGTTGGATTTACCATTTGGATACCTCCAAAGGCTCAAAAGATTCAAAAAAATTCGATATAGTGGATAAATTTTCTTTAATTCTTCGAAAATTTGCTGTAAGCATTTGGTAACAGAAATAACCCCACTGTTAACAAACCGAACAATATGATCACTATACCTATGAGAAATCGGCCGATTGGTGATTATATTGGCACTGGAGGACACGGCAGGTGATGGTGTCCTAGCGCCTATAGAGAAACGCCATTGTACGTAAAAGTAACAGGCTGTCGCGTTCTTCAGTGCAACTTTTCTAAAGAACCTCCGGTAATACACCGGAGGTTCTTTTTTTTGACGCTTGCTGAAAATGATCTATTTCTCTGACTCTTCGCCTTCTTCCACACTTCCGGCCATGACGGTTATCATGTCCTCGGGATTCAAATACTTCTTAATGGTAGCATTTACCGACGTGAGCTCGATGGCCTCAAGATCATCGGAATATTTATCGAGGTAACTCACGGGTCGGCCCATTTGGGCAAACGATAATATTTTTCCGGCCATGCCTCCCGTGGTGGCCAACCTCACTTTATAGGAGCCGATGAGGGTCGTCTTTTTTGCTTCAAGTTCCTCCTCGGTAATACCGTTTTCGTACCACAAATTGAGTTGACGACGGGTTGAGGCCAGCCCTTGCTCCAGAAGTTGCGGAGCGAAACTAGCGCTGATTCTCCAAATACCATCGCTGTAAAGATCGGCGCCCATGCGCGAACCAATCCCATAAGTCAGACCCTCCTCATCGCGAACTGTTTGCATCAGCCGAGCGGCAAAATTTCCCCCCAGGATATAAGTTCCCATCATCAGGTCGAGGTAGTCAGGATCACTTTGTTTGAGCCCGGAAGCCATTGCCAATCTCACGCTTACACTGGGTTTATCAGCCATATAGACCACCTCTTTGCGGCCCGGATTTATCCTACCCGCCGGATCGTAGTTGGGGATATTAACACCGCCGGTCCATTGATCGAAAGCCTTACCAATAGAGCTTTGCAGGACTACATCATCCATGTCTCCAACCGCGACCAATATCATTGATTTCGGGCCATAAACCGATTTATGAAACGCCCGAAGATCCTCCACCGTGACGGACTCGATATCCTCGATTAAAATTTCCGCAGATTGTTGATGATTGGGGTGATTTTCCGGAAAAACAAGTCTGCCCAGTTCATCGGTAGCCTGGTAATTGGGGTCATCCAGGAGTTGTTTCATTTCGCCCGTGCGGTGCTTTTTCTGTTTGGCCAACTCCTCCTCATCAAAAGATGGCTCGCGCAATTGTTCCGCCAGCAGGTCAATTACCAAAGGCAAATCCTTTTTGAGGCATTGACCGGAAATATTCAACAGATGAGGACCAACCGAAAAATTAAGCGAAGCGCCAACCTTTTCCAGCTTCTCGGCCAATTCGAATTTGCCGGTTTCGAGCGTTCCCTTGTCCAGCATATTACCCGTCAGATCTGCAATCGAGGAATTGGTGGTCGGACTGAAAGCATCCCCCGCCGGGAGACTGCCGCGTATCGTCACAACATCTTTCACCTCGGTTTTCATCGAAATTACCTCGATCCCGTGAATCTCCTTTTGTTTGATCGCTGCGGAATACGGTTTTTGCTTCCGTTTTGACTTTGGTGCCGATTGACCCTCTTTCCCATTGGTGGCATTGGGCATTAGGGGATCGAGGGAAGCGCCTGGTGTCCGATAGTAAAGGACAGCATCTGATTCGCCTTGAAAATGCGGTGCCGCAATCGCTCCTCCATCATCTCCTCCCGGCACCAGGGGGATGAAATAACCGGTCGTGCTGTGATCTTCCACCATATAGGTTTGCACCACCCTTTGGACATCTGCGGGTGTGACCTTGGCCACCGCCTCCGGGTAGCGCACATAAAAAGTCCAGTCTCCCATCGCGATGCTTTCATTCAGAACACTGGCCACGGAAAATGATCCATCTCTGGCATAGGCTGTATCGGCTTGGATTTGGCTGATGACACGATCCACTTCCTCTTGGGAAACTCCATTGGCTCTAATATTTTCGTACTCCTCAAGAATGATTTTCTCCACATCCTCATGCGGGGTCTCCGGAGTCAGAAAGATAAAAGGCGCGAAAAGGCCGGGATCGCGAAAGGGGAAATTCCACAAAAAAGTATCAACCGCTAGTCCTTTATCGATTAGCAACTTATAAAATCTACTGCTTTTTCCCGAAGTGAGAATTCTTTCCAATACGCTCAAAGCAAAGGTGTCGTTGTGGGCCCCTTCAGGAATTTTATGCGCGATACTGACTAGGCCAAGTTGCCCATTGCGTTTTACGCTTACCCTGCGTGGGCCTCTTTGCTCGGGTTCCTCCGTGTACATCCCTGGAATGGGGTGGGGCGAAGAAGGAATCGCTCCGTAATACTCTTTCACCAGCGCTAGTGCTTCATTGACCTGAAAATCACCAATTACCGAAACAGTCGCATTATTTGGCCAATAAAAGGTGTCATAGAATTCACGTAACTTCTCAATGGAAACCTTCTCGATGTCCGAACGCCAGCCAATCGTCGAATGATGGTAGGGATGCGCCACAAAGGCCGCTTGAAAAGTCTCCTGCAAAAGAGCGCGAACCGGGTCGTTTTCCCCCCGCTCGAACTCGTTGCGGACAACGGTCATTTCCGGCTGCCGATCTTCGTCTCTGAGCAACAAACCGCGCATACGGTCCGCCTCGATTTCGATGACCATCTCGAGGTGATCGATGGGCATATTAGCGTAGTAGTTGGTTCGGTCATACCAAGTGGTTGCATTGATAAGCGCACCCACGTTTTGAAGAAGACGGGTGGGATCGCTGCTGTTGGCCTTGTTGAACTTTTCCGTCCCCTTGAACATAAGATGCTCCAGCAAGTGGGTTGAACCCGTTGTGCCGGTGACTTCGTTGCGCGAACCCACCATATAAGTTACCATAAAAGTCGCCACCGGTGCGGAATGATCCTCGATCACCAGCACGGTCAGGCCATTGGCATCCATCCGGTATTCCTCGATTCCTCCCAACTCTCTGATTTTTGAAAAGCCCTCGACCTCGGCATTGGCTCCTTTCGGGCCAGTGAGGGCAATTATCCCAATTGAGAAAAGGGTTAAAGTGAGTTTTAAAAAATGGGTTTTTTTCATATTTCTTAAGGTTTTGTTAAGTGGGGCGATGGTTGTGGGTGGCACAGGAATGAGCGCAGCAAGATTGCAAACAAATTCCCTCTCGGGAACCCGAAAAGAACTCTCTCCTGTAGCCTGAAAACCTAGAAATAGAACCGATTATGTCAATAAATCAGAAACGGAAACTCTAAGAGGGTGTCTAGTACGGTTTAATGCTCCCGGCTCCGCTCACCTTTTTCTCGATATTGGGATCGCCTTTGTAACGCACGTCACCAGCGCCAGAAATCCTTACTTTCAGCTCTTCGGTAGCGTAAACCTTGGCGTCGCCCGCGCCACTGATTCTCAGTTCGATGTTTTTTGATTTCAGGTCCAGTGCTTTAATTTCTCCGGCGCCACTGATACTAATTTTGTGAAAATCGGTTGTGCCCGAAAATTTCATTTCACTCGCTCCGGAAAGAGTTGTCCGAAGTTCCTTTGTTTTAACCTCAAGAATCCCCTCGCTGGCCCCCGAAAATTCCAGATCCAACTCATCGGTAACCAATACCCCCGCTGATTTGATTTCAATGCTCCCACTCATATCCAAAGCCTTATACACCGGCGCGGTGATATAAAAACGAATGGGCTTTTTGCTTCTGACTCGTTTTTTAAATTTCAATTTCAGGCGACCGTCCCTGACTTCGGTTTGGAGCAGCGGAAGAAGGTTTTCATAGGCTTCCACACGAACTTCGTATTTGTCGCCCGTGATAAGGGCAATCTGCCCCTTGCCCCCGAAATCAATCTCATCGAAGGGTGGAAATTCCCGTGTTTCCGTTTTTATCTCGCCGGTTCCCCTCACGCCCCCGAACGAGTCTTGGCAGCCGGACATAAATGCCATTGTGAGGACGAGCCAGGAGGCGACCAGGACAGGTTGATAGCGGATTTTGGTCTTCATTGTTAAATTTCCTTTTTGAGATTATTTACACAACAGGCATCAAGCGACCCTTCTCAGGGAACAATTCGCCTCTCTACCTGTTTTCAATAGATAAGACTATTAAAACATGGATATGGATTCAAAAAAAATGAATGATTTTTCGCCCTGTCTATTAACGCTGCCCAAAGGGATCGGCAGGAGAGATGCAAATCTTGCGAACACTTTCACGGCGGGGTTTTTGCCATTGCAATCCGTAACATTTTGTGGCCAAAATTGGCGCTTCAAATAGGATGGTTTAACAAAGCCCTCCATATTCGAGTTTTTCCCGTCTCCCTGCTTTCCCAAATAGAGATTATGATACTGAGAAAACTTTTCATCTCCTGCCTTCTCGCGGGCTTGCTCCTGCCGACGATTGAGTCTTTCGGCGCATTAAGAAATCTCTCCCATTTTCAGAAAAAAGCCCAATCCTTCAATGCGGTATTGAAGGTTCCCGATTTCGATCAAACCCCCGACAAAATCGATGCCACTCTCGACCAGGGTTTGGCAATTGGCGATAAGGAGGGAGATGCCATCGCCGAATTGAAGGAAGATGAGGCTTCTTTCAGCAATACCATCGCCGCTCTCGATGATTTGGGTTATCGGGTGGACTCCGCCATCAGTCCCATATGGATCCTCGAAAATGCTGCGCCGGACGCCGCCATTAGAAAAGCGGCCACCGAGGCATTGAAAAAATACGAAGAATGGGAAGTCGCCTTCGATTTCCGGGCAGATGTTTATCAATCAATCCGAAATTATACCAAAACCTCGCCCCAATTAACCGGCGAAAAAGCGAAATTGCTCAAGGAAACCCTCCTCGACTATAAAAGGAATGGCTTCGAGCTTTCCAAAGAGAAAAGAACCGAGTTGGAACGCTTGCAAAAAGAATTGGCGAAACTCTCCAAGGATTTTGACACCAACATTGCAGATGCCGTTGCCCCGCTGACATTTACAGCCGCAGAACTCACGGGGGTTCCCGCTTCGTTTCTAGGGCAGGAGGGCATTAAAACGGGTGATGACGAATACACCATTATGGCCAACATTACCTGGCATTTTTTGGCCATAATGAGGAATGCCAGCAACGAGGAAACCCGCAAAAAAGTCAAATTCGCCCGCTACACCCTGGCCGGGGAGAATAACGTGGAGCTATTGAAACAGATATTGAACATACGCTCGGACATCGCCTCAAACCTCGGCTATTCCTCTTGGGGTGACTACCGGACCGAAGTCAAAATGGCCAATAACGCCTCAACCGTCCTCTCTTTTCTCAATAAATTGAACAGTGGGCTGAAGCCAAAATTCGAAGCCGAGCTGGCAGCTTTTCAAGCGCTTAAAGCCAGTGATACCGGTGATCCCAAGGCCAAAATCAATATCTGGGATTGGCGATACTATCGCAATAAGTTGATGAAGGATAAGTATCAGGTAGATACCGAAGCCCTCAGAGTATTCTTCCCCTATGATGCCACCCTCAAGGGAATGTTCGATCTCTACCAAGAGGTATTCGGCTTGAAAATTGAGGAAATCGAGAACCCCTACCGCTGGCATGAGGATGTTACCTTGCATGTGGTCTCCGACTCCGAATCAGGGGAGCCCATGGGCCTGTTTTACCTGGATATGTATCCCAGACCGGGAAAATACAACCACTTTGCCCAATTTCCCATAATCGGCAGCAGGCAGTTGCCCAATGGTCAAAAACTACGGCCCACCGTCGCGCTGATTTGCAATTTTCCTCCCCCACAAGGTGACGAGCCTTCCCTTCTTTCGCTGGATGAAGTGGAGACTCTCTTTCATGAATTTGGCCACGTATTGCATTCAATGATGTCGCAGGTGGAATTTTATCGATTCTCCGGCACCAGTGTCCCCAGAGATTTTGTGGAAGCGCCCTCACAGATGCTGGAATACTGGCTTGAAAGCAAGGAAGTGCTCGACCGATTTGCCGCCGATTATCGCGACCCCTCGAAAAAAATTTCCCGGGACACCCTCACCAGAATCACCGAGGCGAAAAAAGCCACCGTCGCCACAACCTACAGCAGGCAATTACTATTAGGCCTGATGGATATGTCCTATCATAGCCCCCTGGTTGCCTCAGAGGATTTTGATCTCCTCAAAGAATCGGATCGTTTATTTAAAAACACCTTTCTCCCAGCGCCGGAAAATACCGCGTTTCCAGCATTTTTTGGCCACCTCGTCGGCTATGATGCCGGTTATTACGGATATGCCTGGTCCGATGTCATCGCCGCCGACATGGCCAACGTTTTTGAAAAAGCGACAGATGGCTATCTCGATCACAAAACCGGTAGACGATTGCGCAAAGAAATTTACTCATCGGGAGACTCCCGCGATGTGAGCCAATCCATCGAGGCTTTCCTCGGGAGAGAACGCTCGATGGAGCCTTTTCTAAAGAAACTCGGCATAAACTAAATTTTTTTCCCAGACCTCCAGAGGCCACAAAATTAATCAAACCAAATAAAAATGAATCCTGACAGGACTAATATATTTTTCAAAATGTGGCCAATCATCGCCCTCGCGGCCTTTTCCATCCTGATAGCCACGGGTTGTGGTAAAAAAGAGAAGCCGTCCCTGAAAGCTGCCCGCGAAGGTATTTTGCTATTTAACAATGGAACAGAGCCCAAGGGACTGGACCCCCACATCGTGACCGGCGTTCCAGAAAACCATATCATTTCGTCGCTCATAGAGGGCTTGATCGCCTACCATGTGGATGATGATTCGATACCCGCGCCCGGTGTGGCCGAACGCTGGGAGCCGACTGAAAACTATAAAGTTTGGACCTTTTTTCTCCGTGAAGATGCCCTTTGGTCCAACGGTGATCCCGTTACCTCCCATGATTTTATCTATTCCTATAAACGGATGCTCTCCCCAAATCTTGGCGCTGAATATGCCGATATGCTCTACATCATCGAAGGGGGCGAAGCCTACAATCGTGGCGAAAATACGGACTTCGATAAAGTGGGCTTGAAAGCCATCGACGATAAAACCCTGCGCGTGACGCTGGTCGGCCCAACCCCGTATTTTCTCAGTATGCTCAAGCACTACTCGTGGTTTCCCGTCCACCCCCCAACGATCGAGAAGTTTGGCAAGATCGACGACCGCGTTTCCCAGTGGTCGCGCCCCGAGAATTTTGTCGGCAACGGAGCCTTCGTCCTCGCGGAATGGAAAGTCAACCAAATCATCCGCGTGACCAAAAGCCCGACATACTGGGATCGGGACATAATGAAACTCAATGAGATACGTTTTTTCCCCATCGAAAATCCGAACACCGATGAGACCACTTTTTTGGCCGGCCAAGCCCACAACACCAATACCTTGCCCGTTGAGAAAATTCCCTACCATAAGAAAAATAATCCGGACCTCCTCCACATCGAACCCTATCACGGCGTTTATTTTTATCGCCTCAATACCACCCGCCCTCCGATGGACGACGTGCGGGTGCGCATGGCGCTAAACCTCTCGCTCGACCGAGTTCTCATCGTCGAGCAGGTGACCAAAGGTGGTCAGCGCCCCGCCTATGGCTATACCCCCGACGGCATGTCGGGCTACCCAACCCCTCAACCGCTGAGCTACGATGTTGAAAAAGCGCGCACCTTGTTGGCCGAGGCCGGGTTTCCCAACGGCGAGGGTTTCCCACCGATGGACATCCTCATTAATACCTCCGAAAATCATAAAAAAATTGCCGAGGCCATCCAGGAAATGTGGAGGAAAAATCTCAACATACCCATCTCGATTTCGAACCAGGAATGGAAGGTTTACCTCGATGCCCAGACCAATTTGCAATACGATTTGTCCCGCTCGGGCTGGATTGCCGATTTTACCGACCCCATTACCTTTCTCGACATGTACACCACCGGTAATGGAAACAACGACACCGGCTGGGCCAACCCCGAATACGACCGGTTAATCAACAAGGCCAAGCAAGCCAATAGCCCGGAAGAGCACTTTACCGCCCTCGAATCAGCCGAAAAACTGCTCCTAACCGAGGTGCCCATTGTGCCTATTTATTGGTACACGCGAGTATATTTGCTCGATCCGATTGTAATAAACTGGAATCCCAAATTGCTCGATAATCGGCCTTACAAGTATATTTATTTCGATCTCGGCGAGTGATTTGGAGAGTCGCGGAATGATGAGGCTGAAACAACTGTAATCCCGGGCATGTTCAAATTTATCCTAATCCGCTTCCTCCAGGTAATCCCTGTATTGCTGGCCATCGCCACCATGACTTTTTTCATGGTCCACGCGGCGCCCGGAGGCCCCTTCAGTCAGGAGCGAAATGTGCGCCCCGAAATTCTCGAAAAAATGAACGAGCACTACGGGTTAAATGATCCCGTTTATGTGCAATACTGGAATTACCTGGTTAAAATATGTCCGAAAAAATTCAACCCCTTTAAATTGTTTGTCTATGACAAATCGGAGGGGCGTCGCGTATTCAATTTCGATCTCAAGGAGGTTTTTGGAATCGATTTCGGCCCTTCCTACAAATACGAAGGCCGCACCGTTAACGAACTCATTGCAGAATCTTTTCCGGTTTCCATGAAATTGGGTATTGTCGCCCTCACGATTGCTCTCTTTTTGGGCGTTCCCGCAGGGATTATCGCCTCCATCGGCAAAAACACCGCCCTCGATTACGTCCCCATGTCCGTGGCCATGGTTGGTATATGCCTGCCTACCTTTGTGATGGGGCCAATACTTGCCCTCACTTTTGGGCTTTGGCTGGGGTGGGTAAATGTCTCAGGCTGGTTCACATGGAGTGACATCATTCTGCCCTCACTGACCCTCGGGCTCTACTACGCTGCCTATGTTGCCCGCCTCACCCGCGGCGGGATGCTCGAAATATTGTCGCAGGATTTCATCCGCACCGCCCGGGCCAAGGGCGTTCCCGAATCCAAAATCATTTTCAAACATTCGCTCAAGGGCGGACTCCTGCCGGTCGTCTCCTTTATGGGGCCTGCCTTGGCGGGTATGATCAGCGGTTCCTTTGTCATCGAGACAATTTTTCAGATTCCTGGGCTCGGACGGCATTTTATCAACTCCGCGTTCAATCGCGATTACACCATGGTTCTGGGAACGGTCCTGTTTTATGCTACCTTTATTATTATCATGAATCTTTTGGTGGATGTCGTCCAGGTCATCATGAATCCAAAACTCAAATACGAGTAAGTCCTTCCATGTCTCTCGAATCGATGAAAACCTTAAGTCCACAGGATCTCCCCGTCATTCCGATAGAGAAAATAGAGGAGGGCAGTTCTCTATGGAAGGATGCCTGGCACCGGCTTCGCAAAAACCACCTCGCTTTTGCCAGTTTGATTCTTTTCATCTTTATGACTGTTTTTTGCATCATCGGCCCACTGCTTTCCCCTTACTCGAATGAGCAGCAGGAACTTGCCTACAATGCCCAATCTCCCAACACCGAGCATTGGCTGGGCACCGATACGCTCGGGCGCGACCAACTGACCCGCATCATGTATGGTGGCCGCGTATCGCTCGGCGTGGGATTCCTGGCAACCGCAGTTTCTCTCATTATCGGGGTCGTTTACGGGGCGGTCTCGGGTTATTTAGGAGGTAAGACCGACGCCTTTATGATGCGATTTGTCGATATACTGTATGCCCTCCCATTCACCATATTTGTGATTTTATTGATGGTTATTTTTGGCCGCAGCGTGATCCTTCTTTTTGTCGCAATCGGCGCGGTCGAATGGTTGACCATGGCGCGAATCGTTCGAGGTCAGGTTCTGTCGCTCAACCAGCAGGAATACATCGAGGCAGCCGTCTCGCTTGGGCACAGTAATTCCCGAATCGTTCTGCGCCACCTCATACCCAATGTTCTCGGCCCCGTCATCGTTTACGCTACCTTAACCGTGCCCGCAGTCATGCTGCTCGAGGCCGTCCTCAGCTTTCTCGGTCTCGGCGTGCCCCCGCCAATGAGCTCTTGGGGCGTCCTCATCAAGGAAGGGGCCGACAGCATGACGGTGTTTCCCTGGCTCCTCATTGCTCCCGCAGCATTTTTCTCCGCCACCCTTTTTTCCCTCAACTTTCTCGGTGACGGCCTCCGCGATGCCCTCGATCCGAAATCATCCAAAGACTGATAAATGCCCCTCCTCGAAGTCGAGAACCTGACCACCCATTTCCACACCCGTAACGGCATTGTGCGGGCCGTCGATGGTGTTTCCTTCGACCTGGAACCGGGCGAAACTCTGGGAATTGTGGGCGAATCCGGTTCCGGTAAATCGGTTACCTGTTATTCGATCATGGGGCTTATCCCGCAGCCGCCGGGAAGAATCAAAAGCGGCACGGCCATTTTTGACGGCACAGACCTGCTGTGTTGCCCAAAGGAGACCCTCCGCAATATTCGTGGCAAGCGAATCTCCATGATTTTTCAGGATCCCATGACTTCCCTGAACCCCTATTTGCGGGTGTCCACCCAACTCATCGAACCCCTCCTCATCCACGAGAAAATCGATAAAAAAGCGGCCCTCAATCGAGCCATCGCCGCCCTTGAAGAGGTTGGTATCCAAGATGCGCCCAAAAGAGTCCACTTTTACCCCCACGAATTTTCCGGTGGTATGCGCCAGCGAGTGATGATCGCCATGGCACTCATTACCCATCCCGAAATCCTCATTGCGGACGAACCCTCCACCGCCCTCGATGTGACCGTTCAAGCACAGATTCTCGACCTCATCAAAGCGCGCCAAAAAGATCTCGGGACCGCCGTCATTTTCATAACCCACGATCTCGCCGTTGTGGCCAGTTTCTGCGATCGCGTAAATGTCATGTACGCCGGAAAAATCGTCGAATCCGGCGTCACCAACGAAATCTATTACCGATCCCGCCACCCCTACACGCTCTC
Source organism: Opitutales bacterium (assembly GCA_021772515.1). GTDB lineage: Bacteria > Verrucomicrobiota > Verrucomicrobiia > Opitutales > UBA2987 > JAJFLU01. The sequence continues at coordinate 110,989 of JAJFLU010000026.1, read as the reverse complement.
GCTGCTCAAATCCATTCCCTCCCTCCAGGAAAAAGGCCACGACCTCTATACCATCCCCGGAATTCCCCCCGACCTGTCAAACGAATTTGCGGGCTGCCCCTTTTACGAACGCTGCCCCGTTTCCAAAGAAGACCCCTGCTCCAATACCCAAACCGCGCTCAAAGATTTACAGCCCGACCACAGCACCTCCTGCCACCGCTACCAACTGGAGGACCCCGCCACCATCAAATTGTAAAAATCATCTCCATTTCCTCACGCAAACTCTTCGTCTTCCTCTCCCTCATCCTCTTCCAAAACATCATCTATGCTCAAAATCAAAACAACCCAGTTCGATCACGAAAAACTGAAGGTCTACCAACTGGAACTGAGATTTCTTGAGTGGGTAACGGAACTTTTACTTGAAATAAAGAAAAGACGAAGATGAAGAGGTGAATTATTAATCATGAGTAACGCTTTTTTAACGCTCGAATCCGTCAAAACCCATTTTCCCGTAACCCAGGGCGTCATTCGCCGCAAGGTAGTCGGGCACGTCAAGGCGGTGGACGGTATTTCGCTAAACCTGAAAAAAGGGGAAATTCTTGGGCTGGTGGGCGAATCCGGCTGTGGAAAATCGACGCTCGCCCGCACAATCATGCAACTACTCCCGGCGACCGAGGGGACGATCATTCTTGAGGGCCGCGACCTCTGCTGCCTGAGCAATAGCGAGGTGCGGGCCGAACGCATAAATTTCCAGATGATTTTTCAAGACCCCTATGCCTCCTTGAACCCCCGAATGACCGTTTTCGACACCCTTGCCGAGGCCATCAATACCCGCCATAAATGCAAGGGCCAGGAAATGCTCGCGAGGGTTGGGGCATTGATGAAAACCGTGGGCTTGTCCCCCGCGCAGATGAAAAAATACCCGCACGAATTTTCCGGCGGCCAACGCCAACGCATCGCCATCGCCCGCTGCCTCGCCCCCGAGCCAAAACTCGTCCTCGCAGACGAACCGGTTTCAGCCCTGGATGTCTCAATCCAATCGCAAATTCTGAACCTCATCCAAAAACTCTGCCGGGAAATGGAGCTTACCATGATATTCATTTCCCACGACCTCTCGGTGGTCAAATATATCGCCGACCGCATCGCCGTCATGTATCTGGGCAAGCTGGTGGAAATCGGGATCGCCACCGAAGTGATGGAAACCCCTCTCCACCCCTACACCAAAGCCCTCGTCAGCGCCATCCCCGTGCCGGATCCCGACAAAGAGCGTTCCCGCATCCGTATCGTTCTGGAGGGCGACCCCCCGTCCCCCATCAATCCGCCAAGCGGCTGCGCCTTTCACCCCCGCTGCGCCTTCGCCACCGACATCTGCGCCAAAACCACCCCCGAACTCGAAACCTACCAAAATCGCTATGTCTCCTGCCTCCACACCGCAGAGGTAAACGCTACGGAATAAGAGATCTATATGAATTTAAAACCGTTATCTTTTTCTCTTGATTTGCGGTTACCAAGAGAGTTTCCGAAGAGCGGTTATACATTTGAAAGTTCGTTATCGAGCTTACTGACTTTTTCTATCACCGCATTAAGATTATAATCCAGGTAGAAAATTACGAATATGTAGAAACCACATAAAAAGTATATAATAAATGCGTCCGTTTTCTCTTTTGTTGAATATCGCGTTTGCAGTTTATAAACTTTGTCCGAAATATCTACATTTACTATATAAAAACCGATCCAAACAAATAACATCAAAAACAATATAGGCAATATTATCAAAATAGTGAACTGTCCGAATATTTCTAGTGGGAGTAAGTGACTTAGAATAATTGAATAAGCTATCAATAATAAGGGAAAAAATATTATTTGTGTTTTCAATCGCTTAACATCAATCATTTCATCTCCGGAAATTTTGTTAATTTGCCTGGAGATTGAAACTACCCAAAAGAACCAGTAAAGACCCCCGCTCAGCAGAGTTAGCACTACCGAAAGTATCAGGTTTCGCTTCCGTATTGATCCAGTCACCTTAAGTTCTCAATCTGGATCATTAAAAAATACAGGCGTCGATAATCGCTAAAACCTCATCCAAAATCTCATCCGGTGCTTTCTCTATAAATTTTATTCGACGGGCACTGAAATCCACAGATTTAATTTGCTCGGCCATTATAAATCCATGAATGGAACAATGGTCGGGTATGCCAACGTGAAAGGGTGAATGCGGTCTGTCCCTGTAATTGGACATTACCATCACCAAACTTCCCGACCTTGTGGTTTACCCCAGTCTACTTCTTTGAATTTCGAATTTTTTGGGATTTTTGAAACGAGGTCTTCGATTCGAAATTTTCTCCTTGGATTTTTCTTAATCTGGATGGAGGGGGAGGGGGATTTTTCTTTATTGGTCATCTTTTTTCTTCCAGCGGCTCCATTGTCCAGCCGGTGAAACCGTAGGTTATGGAAATTATGGGAGTGATCAGGTTTAGAAAAGCGAAGGGGAGGTAAACAAAGGGGGAAACCCCGAGCGCCCCGAACATGTAAACCCCGCAGGTATTCCAGGCCACCAATGGCGAGCTAAGAGTCCCCGCATCCTCGAGGCACCGGGAGAGATTTTTCGGGTGCAGATTGGCTTTTTCAAAGGCGTTGCGATACATCCTGCCGGGAACCACGATGGAGAGATACTGGTCCGGCGCGATGATGTTCATGGTGATGCAGGTGGCCATCGTCGAGGCGATTAGAGAGCCCGTGTTTTTGGCCAACTTCAAAATAGTATTGGCAATCACCATGAGCATACCGGTTTTTTCCATCACTCCCCCAAATGACATCGCGCACAGAATGAGGGCTATCGTATTCATCATCCCAACCATGCCGCCGCGACTGAGCAGCCGATCCACATCGCTGACCCCCGTGGTCGCCACATAGCCATCCTTTGCCACTGCAAAAACATCGCCCATGCTCATACCCTGAAAAATCATCCCCAAAACACCTCCCAGAGCCGCCCCCCCAAGCAAGGCGGGCAGCGCGGGGATTCGATAGATGACCATGAAAATAACCAGAACCGGCGGCAGAAGAAGCAAGGGGTTGAGATTGAAACCCGTTTCGATTGTGGCCAGCATCAGGTTGATTTCCTCACTCGAAACCTCTGTTTTTCCCGCAACCTTAAAGCCCAGAATGGCATAAAGGATTAAGGCAATTATCAACGCCGGCACCGTCGTAAAAGCCATGTGCCGAATATGGTCAAAAAGGTCCGCGCCAGCCACCGCTGGAGCCAGGTTTGTGGTGTCGGAAAGGGGTGACATTTTATCGCCGAAATAGGCGCCCGAAATAATGGCCCCGGCCACCATTCCCGGATGCACGCCGAGGCCCTGCCCCACCCCCACAAGAGCCACCCCCACCGTCCCAGCGGTTGTCCAGGAACTGCCCGTGGCCAGCGAGATGATCGAGCAGATGATGCAGGCGGCGATGAGAAAAATCTCCGGTGTGAGCAGCTTGAGCCCGTAAAAAATCATGATGGGCACCACACCGCTGGCGATCCAGGATCCGATCAGCACACCGATAATGAGCAAAATGAGCACCGCTTTGAGGGAAATTACGATTCCCTTCACCATACCATCCTCAATGGATTTCCAGGGATAGCCAAGGCTTAGGCCCACAATGGCGGCCACCACCGCGCCGATTACCAGCGGAATATGCGGTTCGCCGCCGTAAAGCTTGATATTGAGAGCCAGGAAAACTATCAGCGTGCCTATCGGAAGGAGGGCTTCCCAAAGCCGGGCCTGGCGGCCTTGTTTCTCAGGGGGTTCACTCATTCGCTCTTCAATTGACGGTATTTCTCCTGATATTTTTCGTAGAGTTCTGTATGGCGGCTGGACAAATCGATAGCTCGTCCGTCAATGAACGCCATTTCCACATGCGTCCGAATTTCCAGAGGATCGCCGTCGGTAACAATCAAAGTGGCGTCTTTACCCGCCTCCAGAGAGCCAAGGCGATCTTCCACCCCCAGGATTTTGGCCGCGTTGATCGTTATCGCTTTGAGCGCCTCCTCTTTTGGGAGCCCGTAGGCTGCCGCCATAGCCGCCTGGTAAGGGAGATTCCTCTCGTGGGCGGCGTCACCCCTGTTTCCCTTATTGGCGATGGCGAATAAAACCCCCGATTCGTGAAGTTTTGCCGGGTTGGAGTAAGGGGTGTCGTAGGCCTCCCACCGTCGCAGGGGAAGAGCCATTACCGGACTCACAATCACTGCCACGTTTTTCTCCCTCAATAAATCGCCAGCTCGCCAGGCGTCCTGCCCACCCACGATGACAAGACGCACATCCTCTTCTTCCGCCCAATGCACCGCTGCTCGAATTTCCTCCAGCCGGTTGGCATGGACAAATACCGGCGCCTCTTTTTTCAAAAATGGTATCATGGCTTCCCAGCGAACATCCGTTTCCGGTTTTTCAGAGGCATTTTCAACACCTTTTAAATAAGCCCTCGCATTGGCGAAACTCTCCTCTAACTTACGAAGGGATTTTTTATATTTCTTTTCCTCGTCTTTGGTTCCCGGACTGTAAGCCGCCCTGCGAGTGAAAACACTTGCTCCCCCTGATACCCGAACCGGCCACTTGATATGCAGCCCGACCGGAGCTTTCACCACCATCTGCTCCCATGTCCAGCCATCGAGTTTCATCAAGGCCGAGGTTCCCGCGATGAGCCCTTTTGCCCCCGCCGATGGCACGGTATTTACCATCAGCACCCCATTGGCGCGGGTGACGGGAAAAATCTCACTATCGGGATTGACGGCTCGTTCGGCCCTGGCGTTGGGGTTGATATCACCGACTTCCGTAAAATCCCTCGTCGCGCGCACGGCCCCGATTTCAACCAACCCGGCCAAAGAATTCGGAGAGATCAACCCCGGATAAATACGTTTTCCCGATACATCAATTATCTCGGCATTTTTCGGGACCTTGATACGCTTGCCTACAGCGGCTATTTTCCCATTTTCAAAAAGAATCTGAGCCCCCTCAATCGGTGGATAGGCGACCGGATAAATGACCGCTCCTTTCAGGATGATGGGGTGATCCTGAGTGGGGGCAGGCACTGTCGTATTTGCTCGTGCCATCGCGCAAACTCCCGACAACAAGACTAGCAGGAGACCTGCTTTCCAAAAGGATAAGCCGTTTGCACGGGGGTTGAAAGTAATCGATTTCATTGCGGGTTTGGCCGGTTAATTCAGGTGGTGGCCCTCATCCCCGGAGCAAGTTTCAAGGCTTTCGCCATTATGGTAAATGGAGCGAAATCCATCTTTTAACCCAGAAAGAGAGGGTTTATCGTTATCTTTCGCCCCTTCTTCCTCTGGTTTTTCGAGTTTTTTCAAACGCGCGGCGAGCGCTTTTTGGATCAACCTCCGCCGCTCCTGCCGGACAATCACCTGTTGGCGCAAATCCTCTTGCCGGTCAAAATACTTACGCCCCTCGATCCATGTCTCTTCGGCTCGACTGAAAGTGGATAGCGGATGCCCATTCCAGATCACGAAATCGGCGTCCTTGCCCGGCTCCAGTGAACCCACCCACTGGTTGATGCGCAGTTGTTTGGCCGGGTTAAAAGTGACGAAATTAAGGGCATCCTCTTCGCTCACGCCCCCGTATTTGACCGCTTTGGCAGCCTCCGTGTTCAAGCGCCGGGCAAGATCATTATCATCGGAATTAAACGAGGTGAGCACTCCGTTTTCGTGCATCAGCGCGCCATTGTAGGGAATGGCATCGTAAACTTCGAATTTATAGGCCCACCAATCGGAAAAAGTGGAGCCCCCGGCCCCGATCGCGGCGAGTTCATCGGCCACCTTGTAGCCTTCGAGAATATGCTGAAAGGTTCCCACCGTGAAATCCATTTCCCTCGCCAAGCGGGCAAAAGCGAGAATCTCATCCTGTCGATAGGAGTGAATATGGACGATGCGCTCCTTGTTGAGAATTTCCAGAGCGGCCTCTAATCGAAGGTTGCGGCGAGGCGCGGCCCCCTCCGGATCGGCCCGATATTCCTGCCAGGCTCTTTCGTAGTCCTGCGCCGCCTTGAATGTGTCGCGCATGATTTGATCGACCCCCATACGAGTCTGCGGGTAGCGGGTTATGAAATGATCGCCCCAATTGCTTTGCTTTACGTTTTCACCGAGGGCAAATTTCACACCCGGCATGGCGCCCTGAAACTTCAGCCCCTCGGCATCCTCCCCCCAACGAAGTTTGATAACCTGGTTTTGACCCCCCATCGGGTTGGCTGATCCATGTAAAAGATTGGCCGTTGTCAACCCCCCAGCCAACTCCCGATAGAGCCCGATGTCAGTGGGATCGATCGCATCCCCGACTCGGACTTCCACCGTTACGGCGTGGGAAGCTTCGTTTACCCCACGGGCGATGGCGGTATGCGAATGGGCATCGATTAAACCCGCGGTGACATGCTTCCCCGACGCATCAATCACTTTTGCGCCATCTGGAGCCTGTAAACCTTTCCCGACTTCCACGATTTTTCCCCTACGAATCAACATATCGGAATTTTGCAGCACTCCCTGCGAACCGCTTGTCCAAATGGTGGCGTTGCGAATCAATACCGTATCGGGCTGCTCAAGGATTCCGGTTTTACCAAAAGCTCCCGCCGGATAGGAGGCGGTGAATTCAGGCAATTGGCGCTCCTCTTTTGGGGTTTCCATATCCGCATCCTCTTCCTCGGAATAAGGCGCCGTGCGCTCTCCGCTACAAGAAAACACCTTGCCGTCGGGCAGTATTCCCGTGCCGGACCAGCGGTTATCGTCCAAAACTGCTGAGATTTGGATAATCCCCTCTCCCAAATCAAATAGAGCGGCAGGGGGGAAAGCCAAAACGGTTTTTGCGTCAAGTTTGGCGGAAAAGGTCTCGCCCTTGGCCTCGATTTCAAGTTTGGCCGGTTTTCCGGAAATTTTCCACTCCGTCGGACCCTCGACTCCCTTCCAGTCCAATGCCCACGTTCCCCGAGGGTCAATGGCATCGGCGGCTTTGTTGGCATATCGCTGCCCATCGATCCAGACCGATAAGATTTTCGATTTCTCTTCTTTGAACAGATTTCCATCGGCAACCACCAAATTGGCTATTTTGCCCGACGCGATTTTACCAATCTTGCCACTTAAATCCAGCAATTCGGCGGGGTGGGTCGTTAAGGCGGCCAACGCCTCCTCTTCCTCCAATCCGCTTTCGACGGCCTTGCGAATATTTTTCCAAAACGTTTTTCCGGGCGATTTTAGTCGATTTGTCGTAACACTGAATTGAATACCCGTCTTGGCCAAAACCGCCGCATTTGCCGGCGCCGCATCCCAGTGTTGAAGCGCTTCCAGGGATATTTCCAGACTTCTGTCGGGATTTTCCACAGACGGCGCCTCGGGGAAATTCAGGGGTAAAACAACCGTGGCGCCCATTTCCCGCAGGAGGGCTGTTTTTCTGTATTCATGGCCATTGCCGAGGAAGGCGTAATCGAGGTCAAATTCGTCCACGATTCGGGCTGTCCTTTGATAATCCAGCTCATCCTTTGCTTCAAAAAGAATCGTTTGGCTGCCATCCGAGGCCAAGGTTAAAGCATCGAGAGCGGCATTTGTTTCGGGTCTCTCATCCGATTGACCAGCTTTCCAGGCAGTTTTTCTGTCCAAATGCCAGCGGGCATCGTAAAAGGTTTGCCGAATCAAGGCGGTAGTCCCCATCAGTGAAGTGGGATAAATGCCCGAAGTCCAGGGGTTGGTTTCAAAAGCGATATGCTGGGTCGCCTTTTCCATCAAGAGGGAATTGTTAATGGATTTACCGCTCAGATTAACCACGCATCCCTGCCCCCGAAAAACCCCTTTTGCGGGCGCAATCAAAGCGGCGGCAAAACCCATTTCCCGCATCTCACTCACTTCTTTCGGGTGCAACTTGATGTATTTCAAGGCGTTCCGCTGGGGTGAGACAAATGGGTTCCAATGCTCCGCGCCGCCCTCGGGTTTCGGTTTTTTCTGATTCGGCGGCGGCCTCGCACCGAACATTACGGGCGCTGGCTTTTTTTTCGGCGTCTGTAAATCCTTGGGTAGGCCAAGCTCGGTATAGCTGTCGATGAAACCGGGATAAATCGTTTTCCCCGAAAGATCCCAAACACGGGCATCCGCTGGCAATGCCAACTCGCTCCCAACAGCCTCGATCAACCCATCGCGCAGAATGACAATGCCATTTTCGATCACTTTGCCCGGAGCGGTTACCACCTTGGCGCCGATGAGGGCGTGAACTCTCGGTGTGTTATCCCGCAATCCCAACTCTGGACCGGCAGACTCCCCACCAGACAGCCCGCTCACAGAAATTAATGAGAAAAGCAAAAGAGCACCCATTGTCATGGGAATTATCGATCTCCTTTGGATTTCTTGTAGGCTGGGCATAGCTCTTAGTCAGAGTGTCATAATAAGCACAAAATTGCGTTGAGCTTACAAGTCTTTAATTTTGGTCATACGGTAAGTGAAAGGGTATTGACACCGTGGGCCTACGCCCGCTCTTGTCGATGGCAGTAATACTTATCCATGAACGAGTTTCTGCCCTATTTGCAAGATATCGAATCCGATGCCCCCAGGATGCGCGACCTCCTGATCTCGTGGTGCGACATCAATTCCGGCACCAATAATTCCGCTGGCTTATCGAGTATGCTGGAAGCGCTCAAATCGGAATTCTCTCACCTCCCCGGTGAAATGTCTGTGGTTGCCTTGTCAGCCCGGACTGACGCCTGCGGCCATCCCGAAACAGAATTGGGCAAGGGTCTCCGACTGGTTTGTCGTCCCGAAGCTCCCCTCCAGGTATTTCTCAACGGCCACATGGACACGGTTTACGGGCCTGAGCATCCTTTTCAAAAATGCCGGTTGATCGACCAAAATACCCTCAACGGCCCGGGTGTTGCCGACATGAAAGGCGGGCTCGTCGTCATGCTGAAAGCCCTCGAAGCTTTTGAACGCTCTCCCTTTGCCGAAAATCTTGGTTGGGAGGTCTATATCGGGCCCGACGAGGAGATCGGCTCACCGGGAAGCGCGGATTTTCTTAAAAAGGCGGCTGTAAGGCATCAAATCGGGCTCGTTTTCGAGTCGTCGCTCCGGGATGGTTCTTTGATTCGGAGGAGAAAAGGCGCGGGCACTTTCAGTGTCGTGGCAAAAGGCCGACCGGCCCACGTGGGGCGTGATTTTCAAAATGGGCGCAACGCCATTGTCGCTCTTAGCCAAATTGTTTTGAAAGTACAAGACTTGAACGGAGAAATTCCCGGAGCCATTTTCAACGTGGGTAAAATCACCGGCGGTGGCCCCACAAACATCGTCCCGGAGTATGCCTCCGCTCAAATCAACATCCGCATCGACCGAAAAGAGGACATAGCCGTGATCCAAAATCGCATTGAAGCGCTGATCGAAGAAGCCAACCGGCAAGAGGGCCTCCACCTCGAATGGGAGGGCGCTTTCAGCCGTGCGCCCAAGGAATTGACACCGCAAATCGAGCAACTTTTCGGTTTTTACAATAACTGCGCCCAAGACCTCGCTTTGAGCCTCGAATGGCGGGATTCGGGGGGTTGCAGCGATGGAAACAACCTCGCGGGAGCCGGATTGCCCAACCTCGACACCCTCGGAGTTCGCGGAGGCGACATCCACAGCGATAAAGAGCACGTCTTTCTCGACAGCCTGCCAGAGCGAGCCCGCCTCACCGCCCTTTTCCTGATGAAACTGGCTTCCCGCAAGATCGTCCTGCCGGAAATGTTCTATCCTGCCAACCGGTAACAAAAGACGGCTAGCTTCTCCTATCACTCCACCGCGAAGGGTCGTTCTTCGGCTTCTTCGGGGTTCTTTTTGTAGGTGAAGTTTTGTTTCAGGCGGAGTTGATTATCCATCACCCGGGGCGTGCCTTCCTCGATTGCGGCAATTCTCGGAATGGCGGCGGCCACTATTTTCAGGCAAACCGGATTCATGCGCTGGTAGATGGGAGGTATGCCCGCCCATTCCCAATCCCCGAGGCCCTCCGCCGGGTTCGATATCAGGTTCAAACAGGCGTAATGGATGCCCAGTTGCCGCGCATAGGACATTTCAGTGCCATTGTTCATGGTGATGATCTGCCCTCCCGCGTTTTTGAAAAAACGAATCTCCGCCGCGCTTTCAAAACGCCCGCCTTTGGCCTGCACCAGAGCGCCTCCTTCCAGGATATTGACGTCGATTAAATCCTCCCTGGCATGCATCACACGCCGCCCTTCTTCCAGTAATATTTGCCGCAATAGCGGGTCGGTGGCCGGGTTCATACGCGCCGTGACGCGCGCCTTAGGCCCCATCACCTGTGGAACGATGTAGGGTTTTCGGGTCGTGTTAAAGTCGATCACATCCTCCGGCAGAACCAGATCGGCATCATTGAGCAGAGGGCTCAGAGATCCCGCCGTAGCGCCGCCGATGATCTCTTTTACACCCAACTCATAAAGGGCTGCAAAGGTCTCGATCCACTTGCCTCCCCCGTGGCCGTGGATGTAGTAAAACGGAGTGTCCTCGACCTCTCCGTAGTGGATTTCCGGCGAAATTCCCGCTCTTGTCTCCATGGTGAAACTCTCCTTCAGGTAGCCCGAGTCAAACATGGCATCGTTTAAAAATGTGCCTCCAATCACCGCAATTTTGGCCTCCGGGTAGTCCGGCGTTTCGGCTCCGATGAAAGGCGTTGAGGACAGGAATGCCATCGCGAATAGGAACGTGTATTTTTTCATCTTCATATTTCCTGGGTTTGAACTATTCTCAGTTTTAATAAAACACATTGCGATCGAGGCTTCGGTACTGAATGGCTTCGAGCAAGTGCGGGGCTTCGATGTTTTCGGCCCCCGTTAGGTCGGCGATGGTGCGGGAAACTTTTAAAATTCGGTCATAAGCGCGGGCCGAGAGGTGCAATTGCTCCATTGCCTGCTGCAAAAGATCGCCCTGCGAGGAACTGATCCGGCAATTTTTCTTCAGCATGGCTTGGTTCATACGGCCATTGCAGTGAACCTTGCTTCGGCTAAAGCGTTTTTGCTGGATTTTTCTGGCCTCTGCAATTCGCTCGCTCAAGGAATCGGAGGACTCCGCCGGGGTGTCTTTGCGTAATTCGCCGATAGATAGAGAAGGCGCTTCCACATGGATATCGATACGATCCAGCAGCGGACCACTAATGCGCCCCCGGTATCGCTGAACCTGTGGTAGAGTGCATCGGCATTCACGCCGGGGGTCGCCAAGATAGCCACAGGGGCACGGGTTCATGGCGGCAACCAGCATGAATGAGCAAGGGAGGTTGATTTTTCCCGCGCTCCGGGAGATGGTGACATGTCCATCCTCGAGCGGCTGCCGGAGCACTTCCAGGGCCGAGCGCTTAAACTCCGGTAATTCATCCAGAAAAAGTACCCCATGATGGGCCAGGGAAATTTCGCCCGGACCGGGGATGGTGCCTCCTCCCAAAAGCCCGACATCGCTAATCGTATGGTGGGGAGCCCTGAATGGCCGCTGAAATGCCTCCAGTTTTTCATTCAAGGTATTTCCGGAGGCGGAATGGATGCTCAATATCTCGAGGAATTCCTCCATCGATGGCTCTGGAAAAATCGTCGGAATTCTCTTGGAAATCATCGATTTGCCTGAGCCCGGCGGGCCGATCATGAGCAAATTATGGCCACCGGCAACGGACACCTCGACCGCCCGCCGCACATTTTGCTGACCCCGTATTTCGGAAAAATCCAGATCGTAACCGTGTTTATTGCCCTCCTTTCCTGTGCGGGAATTGAGGGTTGGCTTGACTCTGGGCAGCATTTTTTTACCCGACAGAAATTGAACTGCCTCATCCAGCGAGTGAACGCTATAAACGGGTTGGTTTTCCACCAGGGAGGCCTCTTCTGCCGAGATAGGAGGGAGAATCACACCGGATTTCCCTTCTTTTTGTGCCAGCAGCGCCAAAGAAAGGGCGCCTTTAACCGGCCGTGTGCGGCCCGATAGACTGAGTTCTCCCCCGATCAGGTAGTCGCCCAATCGAGGGGCCTCCAATTGCCCAGTCGAGGCCAGGATACCCAGCGCGATTGGCAAATCGTAAACGGGACCCTCCTTGCGGATGCTTCCGGGGGCCAGGTTGATTGTGGTGCGGGTGGTCGGCGCTCGCCAGCCGCTATTGGTTATGGCCGAGACCACACGGTCATTGGACTCCTTGACGGCCGCTCCCGGCAAACCGACCAGAATAATTCTGGGTTCGCCGCTTTCCCCCGTGTTTACTTCAACCTGTACGGAAATTGCCTCAATTCCCTGAAGAGCGCCCGATGATACTACCGCCAGCATATAGCTGAGGGATTTAACGGCAGAAAGAAATGGCTGTCTATCTTTTAAAGCGTCAGCCGCAAATCAGGCGCCTATCCCCATCATTTCTTTCACGGTTTCGACATTATTTTCGATTTCCTGGACATAGGGATTGACGCCTTCGGGGTAAGGTTCAGCCAGGTATTTGTAAAGGGAATCGCAATCATTATCCATTTTAGGCACCACGATATTAGTCCAGAAAAACGGTGTTCCTCTGAGCAATTCGTCACTGCTTTTAAAAATTCGATCCTCTTTGGCGATACAGCGGAAATCGTCCGATTCCTCAAATTCCAGGTAGAGCACGGGCAATTTTTTAATATACTTGGGGTCGCTCATCTGCCCGAGATAATCCGCCGTGCACACCGCCATGCCCATAATTTTTTCCAGCCGGTTGTAAAATGGAATCGCATCGATCAGGCTTCGCGGTCCGGTGCAGCTGATAAGGTGTTGGACAGCGAATATGGCCTTTTTGGGCCAACCTTGCTCCTCCAGATACATATCGGCGAATTCGCAACTGCGTCGTTCATGGACAAATGTAAACTTTGCTCCCGTTCCCTCATCGTCGTCCGCTTCTTTGAGGTAGCCGACATCGTGCATCAAAATGGCCACAAACCCAATCTGGAAATCACGGGGCGTCATAATGGGCTCAATGTTAAGCCTGTGGCGGTTCGCCATCAAACGAACCCAGCACAGAGTGGCCTGCAAAGTGTGCTCCAGATCATGGTAAACGGTGTCCATCGCTTGGTAATTGGGGTATTGCCCGGTGAACATGGCGGCCACATCCCTGAAATATTGGGGAAGATATTCGCAGTCGGCGCCGGGAAATATCTCTTGATGGATATCGGCAACCACCTTTGCCACGACTTCGTGACTCGATGTGTCCATATCCTCAAGCCTGTATTTCGGTTCCATTTTTTCCCCCATATTCCTCAACTATGATAACGATAGTAGTAAAATTTGCATAATGTAGGATAGCGTTGGAAAAAGCAATGAAATTTTCTTCGGAGGCCAGCCACACCAAGATTTGTTTTTCCGGTTGACCTTATCGGCCCCATCATTATGGTAATTTTAAATCACCAATCCTCTTTTTGCCACGGCGAATCGCCCATGAGTGCAGGGATTCCAATTATTATTGGGCAGGAGTTGGTTTAATGTCTGCTCCCTTCAGGAGTAAGCCCTATTCTTGACATCAACATCATCATCATTATCATGCTGATTGGTTTGACAGGAGGTATCGGCAGCGGAAAATCTTCCGCCGCCGCCATATTTGCCGAGTGTGGGACACTCTGGATTGATTGTGACCGCATCGTTGCCGGGCTGCTCGATGGCAATGCCGAGGTGCGTGCGGCCCTGCTCAATCGTTTCGGATCCAAGGTTTTTGAAGGTGCAGGAAGGGTTGACAGGGTGTTTCTTTCTGGAATTATTTTTGCAAATTCTCCCCACAGGCTTTGGTTGGAGGATCTCCTGCACCCGATTGTCAAAACGGAATGGGAAAATCGGGCTGCTGAGGACTCCGGGGCGATGGCCATTGTGGAAATTCCTCTTCTTTTTGAAAAAAAACTTGAAAAACTATTCCAATTAACTGTTTGTATATCGGCAAGCCTGCCCATTCAATTGCGAAGAGGTAGCGCCAAGGGGCTGACCAGAAATCAGATTTTAGCGAGAATTGCCCTGCAATTGCCCCTTTCCGACAAGGTAAAGCGCGCTGATTTTGTTGTATCCAACAACGGATCCCAAAATTTTCTACGAAATCAGATTTTGCTGCTCCACCAACAAATTCAATCTTCTTAAGCAGTCATCAACAACACCCAAGGTGTTGATCAAAGAGTAATTTTCTGCCCCCCGGCATCAACCTGCCGCTATTATGTCTGAAACCCAAAATAAAGAGTCCTCCGGCCAATCCATTGCCGCGATCGAAAAAGAATCCCCTGCCCGGAAGGCTGTGGATAAATCCGCTGAGGCGAATTCTCCAACCAGGAGTAATAGTCCCGCGTCCGAAGCCCCGCAATCGGATCAGGCGTCGAAACAGGGGCCACCCGACGATGCCGGCTCAGGCCAGGGACCGTCTTCATATCGGGGAAAACAGGGGGGGAATGAACGCGGTAGATATCAAAAATCGAATCGGCCCCATAACCAAAATTTTCAAAAGAAATTTGCTAAAAAGAAACCCTCACAGGGCCAATATCCTAAAAAAAGGAAAAAGCAGCCTGCCCAACACAATCGCAATGATTTTTACGGAACGATTGCCGGACCCTCCTTAAAGGTGGGAAATCTGCGCGGATTTGAGCTTCTCGAAAACCTCGAAGAAATGTCCAGCCTGGGTAGGGAGATTTCCACCGGGGGCGAGCCACTGTTGTTGAATCCTTTAATGGCCATGCCCTTGACCCAATTCGTGGAGAAAGCGAAGGATATGGGAGTGGTGCTCAATACCGCACCGAATCGAATCCAACTCGTCGACAAGGTTATCGAGCAATGCTTCGAGGAGAAAATACCGGTGATGGTGGAAGGCGCTGTGGAAACCACCCAGGATGGCTACGGTCTTCTCGTTTACGAGTCGGACAACTACAAGATCAAATCTCAAAATGCCTTCGTCCCCGAGTCGCTTATCAGGAAATATGGTCTGGCCCGAGGCCATATTGTGCAGGCGCAGGTCCATCCGCATCGGCGGGATGAAAGCTGCCCCTTTGTTTTGCGTATTGACACATTGATGGGCCGCCCCATCGAGGATGACATCAAGGTCGAGCCTTTCGAGGATCTCGTCCCCTATTATCCACTCGAACGAATACTCCTGGAAACCGAGCCCGATGTGAAATGGGATAATCTTTCCATGCGTGTGGTAGATATGCTGACCCCCATCGGTTTTGGCCAGCGAGGTCTCATCGTGGCCCCACCACGCACCGGCAAGACTGTCATCTTGCAATGTATCGCCAACTCCATTGCAACCAACTACCCCGATGCCCATCTCATCGTTCTTCTCGTTGACGAAAGGCCCGAGGAGGTCACCGATTTTCAGCGCCAGGTAAAAGGTGAAGTCATCAGCTCCACTTTTGATCAATCGGCCGAAAGTCATGTCCATGCCGCCGAAATGGTCATCGAAAAATCCCGCCGTATGGTCGAGGAAGGGCAAAAAGTGATCATCTTGCTGGACTCTATCACCCGGTTGGCCCGCGCATACAACACCACCATGCCCAGCAGTGGTAAAATCCTTTCCGGCGGCGTCGAGGCCAGCGCCCTGCAAAAACCGAAGCGTTTCTTCGGTTCGGCCCGTAATATCGAAAACGGAGGCAGCCTCACCATTCTCGCCACCGCCCTGATCGATACCGGCAGCCGCATGGACGAGGTTATTTTCGAGGAGTTCAAAGGCACCGGAAATATGGAATTGCACCTCGATCGAGCCCTTGTCGACAAACGCATCTATCCCGCAATCAACCTCGAACAAAGCGGCACCCGCAAGGAGGAATTGTTATACCATCCGGATGAAATGAATAAAATTTATTCCCTCCGACGGGCGATGAAGGGTGTTCCTTCCCCCGAGGCCATGGAATTGCTCATCCAGAGGGTCAAGAAAACGAAATCCAACGCCGAATTCCTGATGGGCCTCAACCGATAAGGGTTATCATTATCCCAATTCGCCGAAATGCTTGCCTGATTCCATGAAAACCTCCGGCGGGTATCTTTTACGGCTGCTCCAGAATAAGGGGGTCATTTCACGGGAAGCCGTTTCAAACATCGAAGATTGTTTGAAGTTGGAATCGGGAAAAAGGCAGGAAGATGCCGTTCCCGATATTCTGGAAATGTTGGTGGAAAAGGGTTTTGCAACCCGCAAACCGATTCTCACTGCATTGGCGAATGAATTTCAGATGGAAACGGTCGAGGAAAACGACCTGATTGCCAGCGCCGAGGTTTGGGAGATTGTAGGGAAGGATCTGGCGGAGCGCTACCGGGTTTTTCCTCTTTCCTGTCGAGGAGGCCGCCTGCAACTAGCCGTCGCCAATCCCTTCGATTTGGCGGCTCTGGATGACCTCGGTCATCTGCTCGGAATGGCTGTCGAGGCGAAACTTGCCTGGCCCGGGGATTTGCGGCGGGCCTTGGTTGCCCAACTTGGGCAGGGCGGTTTTCTGGACCCCGATGGTCAGTACATCCAGTTTCCACGGCAGCCCTTGGTGGTTTCCGAGCCCAAACCAGACTTCGATGGCTACGAAGCGCCCATCGGAAGCTACGTCCGCTGGCTCATTGCAAAAGCCCTCGAAATGCGGGCCTCGGACATCCACCTCGAACCCCTCGAAAGCCGATTTCGGGTGCGCTTCCGCATCGATGGATCTTTGAGGGAAATGGAAAACCCGCCCAAACGCCTTCAACCGGCTATTATTTCCCGCCTGAAGTTGATGGCCGAGATCAGCATCGCCGAAAAAAGACTCCCCCAGGATGGGCGTATTCTGGTATCTCTGGAAGGTCGCGAAATCGACCTGAGGGTATCTACTTTGCCCACCGCTCACGGCGAGAGCATGGTCATTAGAATTTTGGACAGGGAAAATTTGCGGCTGGATCTTTCCGAGTTAGGTTTTCGGTGCGAAGACTTGAAAAAAGTGGAGCATTTACTCTCGCTTCCCGACGGTATGATTCTTGTCACAGGGCCGACCGGCTCGGGTAAGACCACCACCCTCTACTCCTTTCTCCACTCCATCAACCAGCCGGACCGCAAGATTATCACGGTCGAAGATCCGGTGGAATATCAACTGAGCGGAATCAATCAGGTGCAGGTAAAAAGGGAGGTAGGACTGGACTTTTCCTCGGCTCTGCGTTCACTCCTGCGGCAGGCGCCAAATATCATTATGATCGGGGAAATCCGAGACCTGGAAACGGCGGAAATAGCGGTTAATGCCTCCCTGACCGGCCATCTCGTTTTCAGCACCCTGCACACCAATGATTCAGCGGCAGCCGTTTCGCGACTCATCGATATCGGGATTAAACCTTTTCTCGTATCCGCATCCCTCCGCGCGGTTTTGGCGCAAAGGCTGGTCAGGCTTCTTTGCCCAAATTGCCGTAAACCTGTTCAACCCGAAAACCAGCCACCGGGAATCGAGGGCGCTGCCGATATCCCGTTTACCCTGGGCACTGGCTGTTCACAATGTTCCGGACGTGGCTATAATGGCCGTAGCGGGATTTTTGAATTCATGGAAATCACGGAGGAAATCCAGCAATTGATATATCGTGAGGCTCCATTGGCCTCGATTCGGATCGCCTGCCGCCGCGCAGGCCTGCGAACCGTATGGGAAGAGGGAATGAGAAAAGCTACCCAGGGATTGACCACGGTCGAGGAAGTCTTGGCTCTCACCGTGGATGGAGGAGAAGAGGACCGTTGAGCAACGACGGCTCTTTGCGAATTCAGGCAGCTTTCAAGTTTGACTATCTTTCTCTCAATGGACATTAACTTTTTTAACGAAAATCTTTATTCAAAGGAGTCCCTATGAGCTATGAAATGAATGACCTGTTGGATTTAATGGTGGACCAGGGAGCGTCCGATTTGCACTTGCAGGTTGGCCAGCCACCGACATTGCGTTTATCCGGGACGATGACTCCTGTGGAAGGCCCAAAGCTGGGGCCACTGGATACCGAGGATCTCATGAAATCCATCGCCTCCGAGGGGCATCAGGAAAAAGCGAAAACCGTCGGCGGCGCAGACTTTGGCTTTGCCTTTATGGATAAGGCGAGATTCCGCGTCAGCGTGCTCAAGGCCAAGGGTAATTACGGCATGGTTCTACGGCAAATACCCAATAAAATGTTTGGTCTTCGCGAGGTGGGGCTGCCCGAGAAAATCAAGGAGCTTCTCTGTCGGCCACGAGGTCTCATTCTCGTAACCGGCCCGACCGGCTCCGGCAAATCAACCACACTCGCCTCGATGGTTAACTGGATCAATGAAAACCGCGATGGCCATATTATCACCATCGAGGATCCCATCGAGTATTATCACGAACATAAGAAATGCATTATGACGCAGCGGGAGGTAGGCATCGATGTGCAATCCTTTGCCGACGCCATCCACGGAGCTTTGAGGCAGGATCCCGATGTGATTCTGGTGGGGGAAATGCGCGATCTGGAAACGATCGAGGCAGCCATCAGTGCGGCGGAAACCGGCCACCTCGTTTTCGGAACTTTGCACACCACGGGAGCCGCCCGCACCGTCGATCGTATCGTTGATGCCTTTCCCGCGAGCTCGAAGGACCAGATTCGCACCCAATTGGGTTCCGGCATTATCGCTGTAATTTCACAGGTTCTTTGCAAAAAAATTGGCGGTGGGCGCATTGCCGGTTACGAAATCATGGTTGCCACCAATTCCATTCAGGCTTTGATTCGCGAAAATAAAACCTATCGCATCCAATCCGACATCCAGACAGGGGCGCAGTTGGGGATGATTTCCATGGATGCCCATTTGATGAGCCTGGTCAATCGCGACCTCATCAACCCGCAGGAGGCCCTCGAAAAAGCACAGGCGCCGGAGGCCATGAAAGAGAGTTTGCGAGCCGCCGGTGCGGTACTCCCGGAATTGGACTGATATTTTTTTAAAACTTTTCTCTTCAAACGGTATGTTTGAGGCCCACGATTCGTCAGTCATAGACGCTCTTTCCAAATCGGGCCTTCTGAGTTCGGAGCAATTGGGAGAGTTACACTGGTCGCGCCGAAAAACGGGGCGGAATCTGGCGGCGGCGATTCTTGAATCCGGGATCGTCGGGCGGCGGCAGCTACTGGAGTCAGTCGCCGATTATTTGCAATTCGAGTTTCTGCCCGATCTCCCCGAATCCATACCCGACGAGGTTACAGGGGCCATCAGCCATCAAATTGCCCACAAATATGCGGTCGTTCCACTTCGCATCTGTGGCCAATCCATAGATTTGGCGACTGTCGATCCCTTCAACTACCGAATTATCGAAGATCTTACATTTTTTCTCAACAGGGACATCCAGATTGTTGTCTGCGACCCCGACCGGGTGGTTAAATTAATAGATCAGACTTACGGAGAACTGAAAATACGTTCCACAGAGGTCCTCGCCGAGTCGGAATCTGAACCGATTTCAAAAGTGGAGGACAACGGCAATGGTTCTTCTGTTATGTCCTTGTCGGAGGATACTCCGGTTATCCGTTTCGTAGATCTCGTGCTTGCTCAGGCCATAGAGGATCATGCCTCCGACATCCATTTCGAACCATTTGAGGACCAATTCCGAATTCGGTGTCGGGTCGATGGCGCTCTACGCGAGATGGCTCCACCTCCCGGAAATCTGGTTCAGCCCATCACCGCCCGTCTCAAGGTCATGGCAAATTTGAATATCGCCGAGCAAAGAGTTCCCCAGGATGGCCGCATCCGCATGACCGTGGCAGGGCGTCCGGTTGATCTCAGAATTTCCACTTTACCGACCCGTTTTGGAGAGAGCATTGTGCTCCGAATACTCGATAAGACAGTGGTCAGCCTCGATCTGGATCGCTTGAATTTGCCCTCGAAAGTAGTTCACAGGCTCCGGCGGGTGGCCAGTCTTCCGCACGGTCTATTTATCGTTACAGGACCAACCGGATGCGGAAAAACGACCACCCTTTATAGTCTTCTGCGTGAAATCAACCGTCCTGAAATTAAGATTCTGACCATCGAGGATCCTGTCGAATACGAAATCGAGGGAATCATGCAGGTGGCCGTCAACCCGCAGATTGACCTTTCCTTTTCACGCGCCCTGCGGTCTTTTCTCAGGCATGATCCCGATAAAATTCTCGTCGGGGAAATACGGGACTTGGAAACCGCCCGTATCGCCGTGCAGGCATCCCTCACTGGCCACCTCGTCCTGACAACTTTGCACACCAACAATGCCCCCGGAGCCGTTACCCGTCTTATCGACATGGGATTGGAGCCCTACCTCCTGGCGGCGACCCTTGATACGGTTCTCGCCCAGCGCCTGCTGCGGAAAATTTGTAACAACTGCCGCCAGCCTCAGGAACCCTCTTCCGAATTGGTCGCACAACTCGGTATGGAGCTTAGCCAAATCGAGGAAACGAAATTTTACACCGGCAATGGCTGCCCGGATTGCCGGGGGGAAGGTTTCCTTGGACGAATCGGACTCTTTGAATTGCTTGCCGTGAGTGATGTTTTTCGGAAGCTAATCGTCGATAATGCCCCCACCTACGCCCTCGAAAAACATGCCCGCGAGGAAGGCATGACCACTCTTCGCGAAGATGGGTTGCGGGTGATTTCCGAGGGCTTCACAACCATCGAGGAAGTTCTAAAATACACCTGAGGTCAGCGGTTATGGCGCCTTCGAAAATTACTGAAATCGACCTCGAAAATGAGCAAATGACGCAAGAATACATCCTAAAAAACGGCGGATCCAATTTCCTGGAAAAGTGGTTCGGGTGGAACCGGTCCATCCCGCCGCATAAATTGGCGTTATTCACACGCCAGATTGCTACCATGACCCATTCCGGGATGCCCCTGCTCCGGGCTCTCGAAATTCTCCTGCGTCAGGAAAAAAGCAAATTCTTCAAAAAAGTGATTACCAATTTAGCCGACAATGTGCGAGGCGGTAATCCGTTTTCCGGTGGAATGGCCCGTTATCCCGGAATTTTCGACACCCTGATGGTCAACATGGTCCGGGCAGGGGAGGCGAGCGGGGAGTTGGATCGCATTTTACTCCGACTGGCTCACTACCAGGAAAAAAACCTCAATACGCGTAAAAAAATTACTGCCGCCTTATACTATCCATTGATTGTTCTCGTTGCGGTGGGCGTAATAATCAGCTTGCTGCTGTTATTCGTCATCCCGAATTTTCAAACGGTATTCGATGGCCTGCTTCGGGGTGCGCCTCTGCCACGCCTCACTCAATTAGTCATCGATTCAAGCCAATTTGCCAAAGAGCGTTGGTGGGTGGTCCTCTCCGTAATCGCAATCGTCTGGGGAATTTTCCGGTGGTTGAGCAGAACTCGGCGCGGGGCTCTTTTTATTGACCGGCTCTACCTCGCGTTGCCAAAAATCGGGGACCTGCTCCGCAAAGTCTCTATCGCGCGTTTTGCCCGAACCTTTGGCACGCTGCTCTCAAGCGGTGTCCCTCTGCTACAAGCCCTCGAAATTACCCGGCAGGTTGTGGGAAACCGCCATATCATGGTTTCCCTTGAATCGGTCGCCTTGCAGGTTCGCGATGGGGAAGGGCTTGCCGAACCCCTCCGGCGGAGCGGAGTATTCCCCGACCTCGTCACCGGTCTGGTCGAAGTGGGCGAGGAAACCGGCCAACTGGCGCCCATGCTCAACCGCGTTGCCGACAGCTACGATGAAGATGTGGACCACGCCGTGGCTGCTCTCACCGCGCTGGTCGAGCCCCTCATGATAATTTTTCTAGCCCTGATAGTAGGAGCGCTCGTCATAGCGCTATTCCTCCCCATCATAGAAATCCTCCAAAATCTCAGCGGCAGTTGACAAATCTTCTAAACGCCATCAGAATTTCAAATTCGGAATTAGGTATTAGATTATTTGTCAATATTTCAGTCGGAAAATTGAGAAATGATTTTCAATCGAAACTATAAGTGAGGAGTAAAAACAATGGCCGATAAAGAAAACACCAATAAAAATGATACGGGCTTTACGCATTATTGGAGGAAGGTAACTGAAGAAGAGCGCAAACATATATTCGGAGATGATAATACAAAAAATGACCTTACAGGCTTTGCTATTTCAGGAGGAGGAATTCGCTCGGCATCTTTTGGTTTGGGAGTGATGCAGGCGCTTGCGAGCAAAGAAGCAAGAATTCTCGAAAAAATAGATTATTTATCGACGGTTTCTGGAGGAGGATATATCGGCTCCTCCCTAACCTGGTTTTTAAAGAAAGGTTTGCCTGATGACAAACCAGCCGGCACTCAGCCGGATAACTTTCCCTTCGGAAGTAAAGGAGAAGGTTCAAAAGAATCCGGGAAACGAAACGCGATCCTGGACTTCATACGCCAACACGGAAACTACCTGAATCCCGGTTACGGTATAAATATTATCTCTCTGATAGCCGTAGTTCTACGGAGCATGTTTGTATCCCTATTCGTTTACCTGTCACTCATTACGGTATTAATGATCGGGCTTATAAAAGTTGGTTTATTTCAAGACTGGCGAACGATTATTTTCGATGCCGTCAACATTATTAAAAACTTGAATCTGAACCCACTCATTTGGACTTCGATTGATATTGCCCTTCTTCTTTTGCTATTAAGTTTGTTATTTTCTCTACGGACCGGTTGGAGTGGTAAAAGTTACAAAGGATTAATAAGAAGTCAATGGAGGTTTGGCTGGGGATTGTCTCTTCTTGTTGGATTTATCATTGTTGGATCGATCCAATATGCCGGAGCTCATTTCGATTCGATATGGAGCCAACTGCTTTCTGGCAGTGGGCTAGTATCAATCGGCACCATCATAGGGTTTTTTCAGATGCGACCGGAGAATTCCTCAAAACAAGAAGGCAAATCATCTAAATTAGTTATTATTGTCGGAGTAATAGCCTTAATCTATGGGCTGCTTCTGCTAGGTTATATCTTTGCACAGAAATTCATAGGACTGGCGGATCCGAATTTATGGTTATGGTACGGAGTTTTGGCTCTTGCAACAATCGTATTCGGCGGTGTCACTAACCTTAACTACTGTGGACTGCACAGAATGTACCGCGATCGTTTGATGGAGCTTTTTCAACCAAATTTGAAAAACGTAATATCAGGGCATTGGGGGGCAGCCACCGATGCCGATCACGCTTTGATCGAGAATATGTGCGCTGATGAAAACAAGCGTCCCTACCACCTGATCAATGCCAATATTGTGCTGGTAGATTCTGATAAATCGAAGTATCGAGGGCGTGGAGGCGATAGTTTCCTTTTATCCCCACTTTACTGTGGCAGCGATGCCACTGGGTGGCGAAAAACAAGAAATTATATGAAATCGTATATGAGTCGCGGAATGACTTTACCGACGGCTATGGCCATATCCGGGGCCGCCGTAAACCCCAATACCGGAGTTGGTGGCAAAGGCGTGACTCGCAACAGGCTTGTATCGACATTGATGTCACTTCTTAATATCCGGTTAGGTTATTGGGCTTCAAATCCCGATCCAGCTAAGTCCCGATTTCACCTTCCCAACTTCTTTTCTCCTGGATTATGGCAAGGTGTATTTGGAGGTGGGCTTAAAGAGAGTAAAAAGTTTATCGAATTATCCGATGGCGGCCATTTTGAAAATCTTGCCCTGTATGAACTCATTCGACGGAAAACTAAAGTGATAATTGTTTCCGATGGCGGAGCAGACCCGAAATACACCTTTTCCGATTTGGCCAACGCGGTCGAGCGGGTGCGTGTCGATTTTGGCGCATTAATAAAATTTGATGTTGAAAAACCAAAAACCGACGATGGCAAAAACAAAAACGATGTTGAAAAACTCGGATTAAAGAACCTGTTACCCGGTTCTGCCGGTGAAGGGGATTACATTAAAAAGTACGGATTGGCCAAACGTGGATACGCAGTCGCGGATATCGAGTACTTGCCTGAAACGGATGGTACGGTTGCAAAGGGAACATTATTCTATATCAAAACTACCCTTATCCCAGGCCTTCCGGAAGACATTTATGGCTATAAAAGCGCTCACCCGACTTTTCCGGATCAAACGACCGCCGATCAATTTTTCGACGAGGGGCAATTCGAGGCCTATCGCGAACTTGGATACCGGATTACCAAAAGGATGATCACTGAGGTAAAAATTCTGGATTGCCCTGGAATTCAGCTGTTATTTGATACAAATTAATAATATTTTCCCTATCCTCATTCGACCAGAAGGCATTTGAGGGTGAATTTGCTAGATGGATTTTATTGAATTTCCGTTGACACTGCCGATTATTTTACTTTTTCTCCGCGCTTCACTTGTTTTTCCTATGAAAGTTGTAGCATCCATAAAGACTTTGAAGAATCGACACCCCGACTGCCAGGTTGTGCGCCGCCGGGGCCGAATCTATGTCATTTGCAAAACCAATCCCCGCTTTAAAGCCCGCCAGGGTTGATTTGTCGGATTTTGAGTATTTGCTTTAGAGAAATGAAAAAGAAAATCCATCCGCAGATGAATCCAGTTTGCTTCGTGGACGTTTCCACAAACAAGCAATTTTTAACTCGCGCCGCCTTGAAGTCGAAAAAGACCGAGACGATTGACGGAGTGGAATATTTCGTCGTTGCCCGCGATGTTACGAGCGACTCCCATCCCGCTTATACCGGCGAAAAACGATTTGTGGATACCGCAGGGCGAGTGGAGAAATTCCGCTCGAAATTCAGCCGCTCACGCTGAATCGGCCTTTGTCCCTATTTCGCTGACGCCCCTTTGGGCTCAAAGGTGTGAATAAAGAGCCCGGAGCGTAGCTTAGGCTCAAACCATGTCGACTTAGGGGGCATATTGTTGCCGGTGTCGGCGATTTCGAGCAGTTGCTCAACCGATACCGGGTAAAGCGAGAAAGCGACCGCCCCACGACCGGAATCGACTCGTCGCTGCAACTCTTCGGGGCCTTTGATTCCGCCCACAAATTCAACCCGCTCGCTGATTTTCTGATTCTCAATCCCCAACAAAGGCCCAAGAACTTTTTCCTGCAAAACACTGATATCAAGCCGCTCAACCGGCCCGTTTTCGGGATCAGGGGATAACTCCAGACTATGCCAGCCGCCTTCCAGGTACATGCTCACTTTTCCAGGATTTTTTGGGGACGGTGAGGCATCTTCATTAACTGGCAGCGTGGTTCGCACTTTTTCGAGAAATTCTCCTGGCTGCAAACCGTTCAAATCGGTGACGACGCGATTGTAGGCAAGAATCTGTAATTGGGATGCGGGGAAAAGAACGCTGAGAAACCAATTGTAATCCTCCTCGCCGGTATGCATTGGGTTGGCCGCGCGTCGTTCCCTGCCAACCCGCGCGGCGCTGGCGGTGCGGTGATGCCCATCGGCTACGTAAAAACACTCCGTCCTCCCGAAGGCTTCGATCAGGCGGTTACCTTCGGGGATTTTCCACAGCTTGTGGCGAATGCCTTTCTCATCTAAAAAATCAAACAAAGGCGAAGTCTCCACGATTTCATCCACCAGGGAATCGATATTTTTATCATCACGATAAGTTAAAAACACCGGACCGGGGTTGGCGCTCAGGTCACTGGTCAAACGCGTGCGGTCATCCTCCTTATCCTTATGCGTGTTTTCGTGGAGTTTGATCAGGCCGCTTTCGTAATCCTCCAAATGACAAAGCGCGGCCACCCCCCGCTGCCGGTGACTCCCTGTATCCAACTGGTAAAGGTAGAGGGAGCGCTCGCTCTCGTGGATCAAATGCCCCGCTGCCTGCATTTCGTGAAAATTTTCCACCGCCTTCTCATAAACTTTGTCGGAAAAAGGATGAATACCTTCCTCCAAATCGCCTTCCGCCCTCAAGACCCGCATCATACTGAGGGGATTCTCTCTGATGATTGCCCGGACCTCCTCATCGGAAACTACGTCGTAGGGAGGCGAAGAGACATTTTCCGCTAACTTTTTTGCAGGTCTTAGACCTCGAAATGCCCGAATCCTCATCTTGCTTGTTTTAAAAAGTGGTGGGAAATATGCGGCAGTGGATCCCTTATTTCGCTTTTTTTCTCCCTCGGCGGGTCCGGTGGCGGCCCTTGAAGGTAAGCTCGGCAATACCCGATTTATCCAATTCTCCGAGACCTTCGGAAATCATGCGCTGATATTGTGCTTCGGTGGCGTCATTCAACGGCAGTTTCAGGCGGAGCTTACGGGCCAAAGCGGCGGCAATTCCAGAGTCTTTGGCGGCGTGGGCGGAAGAAAAATAGCATTCGTGGTCCCGTATTTGCATATCCTCGCCGTCCGTTTCGAGAACCCGCGAATTGGCCCCCGTTTCGGCGAATACCTCCCGCAGCAACGTCAGGTCGAGCCCCAACGCCGCTCCCAATCCCAACCCCTCGGCCAAACCAGCCGTGTTGATATTCATGACCATGTTGACCAGTGCTTTGACCTCTGCCGCCTTGCCCGCCGGGCCGATGTAACGCATATTCGAGCTGAGATTTTCGAGAATGTCCTTCACCCTTTCAAAAGTGCGTATTTTGCCGGCCACCATCAGGTACAAGGTTCCTTCCCGTGCCTGTGTAATGCTCGACGCCATACAGCCTTCGAGGGTTGAGGCGCGCGCTTTACCGGCCGCCTTTTCGATATCGATATGAGTTTTTGGCGAAACAGTTGCGCAATTGATAAAGACCCTTCGCCCGGCGCCCATCAGCAAATTGTCTTTTTTTCCCTTGAAAATCTGCTTCATGGCGGCGTCATCCGTCACCACAGTGATAATTACCTCCGAGGCTTTGGTGACACCGGAAAGCGTCGTGCTGTGCGAGCAATTTAGCTCCTTTGCCAGCGATTGAGCCGCATCGGAGTTGACATCGTAAACGGCGGTTATGGGGTAGCCGCAATCCTTCAGGTGGCGGGCCATATTTGCGCCCATGCGGCCGGTTCCTACGAAGCCGATTTTTTTCTTTTTTGGCATTTTCAAGAGGGGAAAGGTAGTTGGGTGTGTGGGTGAGAGGGTGGCGGGTTACTTTAACTCGGGGTGAAAGGGGTTGTGGGCTTTTTCCTCGGCGATCGTGGTGTTGGGGCCGTGCCCGGGGCAGATTATGGTATCGTCGGGCAATGAAAGAATCTTCTTGCGGTTGTTTTCCAGGGCTTGCTGATACGCGCTCGGTGCGCCGCCCATTGAATTTGCGAACAGGGAATCGCCCACCACCGCCACGGTTCTTTCGAGACCCGTAACAACAAAAGTGGTCCCTCCCGGCGAGTGGCCATGAGTCAAACGAGCCTCTATATGAAGCCCTCCAACTTCAAAACAATCGCCCTCGTCAATTAGTTTGGCCCTACCGTGCGACTCCAGTCGATTCACATAAACCGGGGGGTTGCCAGTTTCTCTGCACAGGCGGTCCACATCGGCAATATGATCTCCGTGGGTATGGGTCAGAAAAATTGCTTCCAAAGTCAGTCCATTCTCCTTGATTTTTTCAAGAATCCCGGAGGCGTCAGCACCCGTGTCGAAGGCGGCGGCCTGTTTTGTGGCCGGATTCCAAACCAAAAAGGCATTCACTGTCATCTCCTCATAACCGGGAATGGGGAAGGGCGTATTAAATGATTCGAGACCCTTCATTGCCACTGTTTCAGGCTGCCAGGATTGCCGTCCGCACTCGACCAGGGAATCGGCATCGAGGTTTAAAACCGGCGCGAGAGCCCTTGCGGTTCCCTCATCGAACACACCCTTCATCGCATTGATTACGGCTTCGACCGGCAGACCGGTGAGTTCGGCCAGTTTTCCTTTGCGGAGACGAAGCCCAGTGGCGGCCTTGCCCACGATGTCCTCATAATAATCTTCCAGGGGTATTTTCATATTGTTTAAACAAATCTTGGGTTTTTGATCTTCAGGCTGAAACCGCTCCTTGGCCCGAACCGAATCGCTCCGATTGCTCCTCGGCGTGGTAGGATGATCGAACCAGCGGCCCCGACTCCACGACTTCAAATCCGATGGAAAGACCAAATTCTTTCCACTCCTCAAATTCCTCGGGGGTCACCCAGCGATCTATGGGCCGATGCTCAGGGGAAGGCTGTAAATATTGGCCGATGGTAATAATTTTGACCTCCGCATCCCTCAAATCCTTCAAAACCTGGGCAATTTCCTCACCCCGCTCGCCGATGCCCAGCATGATTCCCGATTTGGTCGTAAATCCGCGATCGTGGGCATGCTGGAGAATTTTCAATGTGCGATCATAGGTCGCCGTTTTGCGAACGGGGCGCTGCAATCGTTTCACCGTTTCCATGTTGTGGTTAAGAATATCCGGTTCCGCCCTCAGGACGGTATCGAGATGCTCCATTTTTCCACGAAAATCGGGCACCAAGACCTCGATGGCGGTTCCCGGGTTCCTGTGGCGAACCGCTCGAATTGTCGCAGCCCAGGCTGCTGCGCCTCCATCCGCGAGGTCATCTCTCGCGACCGAGGTGATCACGCAATGCCGGAGCCGCATTTTGCCAACCGCCTCGGCGGCACGCGCCGGTTCACCAAGATCGGGCAGTTCGGGTCTACCGGTATCAATGGCGCAAAAAGTGCACGAGCGGGTGCAAATGTTTCCCAAAATCATGAGGGTTGCCGTGCCACGGGACCAACATTCCCCCAGATTCGGGCAGTTGGCGCTCTGGCAGACGGTGTGCAGGTCATTGCCTTCGACAAGGTTGCGAACACGCTGATACGACGAGCTGTGGGGCAACTGGGCGCGCAGCCACTTCGGTTTGCGATTGGTTGGCATCATCCGTGCGGTAATGAAAAGATTTCTCCCAATGACCGCAAGCAAGTATTCGTCAAAAATTGACGACTATTACTCAACCACTTTTCATTCGCTTAACCGTTTTGAGCAAGGACCAGAAAAAAACCTGCGATCAGCGAAACGGTGACGCCCAATTTCAGAGCAAATGCCACCAAACCACCGACTATCGTGCCAATGCCCGCCTTGCCCGCCTGAAATAGGTCGCGACCTCCCAGCGTTTCGGCTGCTACCACTCCTATAATCGGTCCCAGAAAAAGTCCCGGTATATTGAAAATCAACACCCCCAGAATCCCCCCGATAACACCCCCCAAAGCTCCTCTCCATGTCGCGCCGAATTTTTTTGCTCCCCAGTAGGTGCAGGCCATATCCAATCCCTGTGCCAGTAAAACAAATCCCGTGGCGACTCCCAGAAACCACCACGGCACCGAGGCTTCCATCAGCCATAGCTTGTGGATGACAATGCCCGCCCAGGCGATTACCGTTCCGGGGAGAATGGGCAGAAAGGAGGCCATCAGCCCGACCATGAAACAAATAACGGCGACGGACAGGGCCATATGTGAGGCGGTCAACATGAGTCTTTTACTATTGGAGGTTAATCCTTTTTCAGGAGCAATCGAGAAATTCAGGTTTCTGGCACCAGGTCGTTTACATCCAGATAGATGATTCTGGATGTACTTTTGGATTCAACTTTCCATTTGATTCTTGCCAAGGGATTACACAGGGTTAGCGGTTTCCCTTTTACTTCTAATGAGCAAGCCAAATTCCGAGGATACCCAGACGCACGATTTATACGCCGTACGGCTGGGCAAACTGAATGCCATGCGCGAGAGCGAATGCGATCCTTTTCGCGCCAACTGCGAGCAGGAACATACATCCGCCCAAGCCCGCGCCCTTTACAACGAGGACGAGGAAAACAGCCCGATCGTAAAAGTCGCCGGGCGCATCGTGGTATTTCGCCTCATGGGAAAGGCCGCATTTGTCAAAATCCTCGATAGGGAGGGCAAAATACAGCTCTATTTTCGGCGCGACGAAATCGGCGTGGAGGCCTACAACAAGTTTCGCAAATTGGATATAGGCGATTTCATAGGGGCCGAGGGGCCGCTCTTTAAAACAAAAACCGGCGAAATCACGGTCCGGGTTGCCGCCTACAGCCTTGTTGCCAAAGCCCTCAGGCCCCTGCCGGAAAAATGGCATGGCCTTTCTGACAGCGAGCAAATTTATCGCCAGCGGTATCTGGATCTCATTGTCAACGAGGAGTCCCGCGAGCGGTTTCGTAAACGCAGCAAAATCGTTTCAGTAATCAGGAGGTTTCTGGATTCCAGAGAATTTATGGAAGTGGAAACCTCGATGCTTCATTCCGAGTTCGGGGGCGCCGCAGCCAAGCCCTTCTCGACCCATTTCAATGCCCTCAACTGCGATTTTTACCTGCGTATCGCCCTGGAACTGAATCTGAAACGTCTTTTGGTGGGCGGATTCGACCGTGTTTATGAGATCGGCAGGATATTTCGCAATGAGGGTGTTTCCCGCAAACACAGCCCCGAATTCACCATGCTGGAGATATATCAAGCCTACTCCGACTACCGGGGTATGATGGAGCTGGTGCGGTCGATGGTACAAACCGTTTGCCAGGAGGTTCTGGGTAAAACCGAGGTAGAGCTTTATGACGGGCAAACGATTGAGCTCGGAGGGCAATGGAGGGAGGTTCCCTATAAGGAACTTGTCATCGAAGCGACCGGCGATCCCGAGTGGTTTTCACGTTCCAAAGACGAAATGCTGGCCCGTTGTGCCGAAATGGGGGTCGAATCCAATCCAGCCCAGGAAAAATTTGAAATCACCAATGATGTTTTTGAAAAACGGATCGAACCCAATCTCATTCAGCCGACCTTTGTCACCCACCTGCCGCGTGAACTTTGTCCTTTGGCCAAATTGACCGAAGGGGATGAGTCAACCATCGACGTCTTCGAGCTTTGCATCGGTGGGCAGGAAATCGCCCCCGCTTATTCGGAGCAAAACGACCCCATTGCTCAGCGTGATATGTTCGGCTCTCAGGCTGGCGACGACCAACAGAACGTTGACCATGATTTCATCCTCGCTCTCGAGCACGGAATGCCTCCGGCGGGCGGCATCGGGGTGGGCATCGACCGCCTCGTTATGCTACTGACCGGCGCCACCAATTTACGCGACACCATACTTTTCCCCACCCTCAAACCTGCGGAAAAGAAGACTTAATAGAAAAACATGCCCTGGTATATTTATCTGGCTTTGAAACAGCTTTTCCCCTCCGGCAGGAGGGTATCCTTCTTTTTTCTGATCTCGGTTTGCGGCGTTATGCTCGGGGTCATGATTCTGGTAATCGTGCAATCCGTCATGGGCGGTTTCGGGCAGACCTACCGCGTGAAGATTGTTCAGACCAATGGCCATATCCGCATCGAATCCGGTTCGGCCATGTATGACTACGAGTCGGTTCTGGCTTTGGTCAGCGAATTGCCCGAAGTCCAGGGCGCATCTCCCTACGCGCAGGGGGTGGTCATGCTCCAGCATGGAAACCGGCCCGCGTTTCCCGCAATCAGGGGAATCGATGTCGAGCGCGAATCTTCGGTCGTTCCAATGCAGGATTTTATGCAATTGGGCAGCCTCGAAGCCCTCGATGACGACTCCCTCCTTCTAAGCCGCGTCCTCGCTGCATCGATCGGAGCCACCCTCGGTTCCACCGTCGAAGTTTACACCCCGCTCATGCTGGACAGGCTGAAAGACGATGAGGTGCTGCTGCCCAGAGAGCTTTTGGTGGCCGGCATTTACGAAACGGGCTGGAACGATTTCGATAGCAATACGATGGTCAGCACCCTTCGCCTCATGCAGGAACTTTACAATCTCGAAGGTGCCGCCCACGGCGTGGCCCTGCGGTTGAGGCCGGGAGTTGACGAAGCGGTTGTGGCCGCCCATCTGAATGAGGTTCTGTATCCTCCCAAACGGGCGCTCACCTGGCTGGATATGTATGAGGATTGGCTATGGATTCTCGAATTGGAAAAAAACATGATGTTTTTCCTCCTCATTTTTATCGTCCTGGTGGCCGCTTTCGTGATCGCAATCGCGCAACTCCTGACGGTCCTGCGAAAGACAAAAGAAATCGGGCTTTTGGTCGCCATCGGCGGCAAACCCTTCCACTTGGCGCTCTGTTATTGTTTCCAGGGATTTTTCATCGGACTATTGGGAACCGCGCTGGGAATAGTGGTTGCCCTGGCCGCCCTCTATGTCCGCAACGACATCATTCACGGGTTCGCCAGTTTGACCGGCAGCCAGGAAGTCCTCATCAGATTTTATCAATTTGCCCAGCTACCCGTCCATTACGCGACGCGCGATTTCATTGTAATATCCCTCTGCGCTCTGATCCTTACCACCCTCGCTGGCCTTATTCCCGCATTGCGGGCGGCCCGTATGAAACCGGCGGAGGCCTTGCGTAGTGAGTGATTCCCACAAAGAACTCCAAGTGCGCCGGGTGGCGAAATCCTTTCTCAGCGGGGGGCAGCCCATCGAGGTGCTCAAGGAGATTGAACTCACCGTGAAAAGGGGGGAAAGCGTCAGCATCCGGGGTGAGTCCGGGAGTGGTAAAACGACCCTTCTCAACATTATTGCCGGGTTGGAAACGGCGGACAGCGGATCCGTTTTCCTGAACGGTTTGGATATCCAGAACATAAGCGAGTCGCTATTGGCACGGCTTCGGGGAAATGAGATCGGCATGGTTTTTCAAGCCTATCATCTGATTCCCGAATTGGATGTTACCGAAAACGTCCTCATAGCAGCGCGCATCCTCGGTAAAATCAGTCAGACACACCGGAGCCGGGCAGTGGAATTATTGAAGAGGGTGGGGCTCGGGGAGCGCCTGAAAGGCTCACCGATGCAGCTTTCCGGCGGAGAAAGGCAGCGGGTGGCCCTGGCAAGGGCCTTAATGAATCGCCCCTCCCTTATCCTGGCCGATGAGCCGACCGGAAATCTCGACGAAAAAACCGCCCACGGCGTTATCGATCTCGTATTCGATATTTGCCGTGAAGAAAACTCCAGCCTCGTATTGGTGACGCATAATCCCGAATACGCCGCCAGGACCCAACAGCAATTTATTCTCCAGAACGGTTTTCTGAAAACACCGGAAACACCCGATATTCTTGATGATTGACCGGATGATTTTAACACTACTTTCGCTGATTCCATCCTTTGTGGGCACAGACTGCTTGTCAAAGCCAAGGGCGGAGTCTTAGGTTTCCGCCATGCCGAAAAACGAACGACATCCACTTGTCCGATGCGGAGTTGCCGGGGTAGGCTACCTTGGCCGTCACCATGCCCGCATTTATTCCGGTCTGGAGCAATGCGAGCTTGTCGGAGTATTCGACCCCGATGAAGCGCGTTCCCGGGAAATTGCGGAAAGCCATGATTGTGAGAGCTTTTCCTCTCTGAAGGAGCTTGGGGAAGCCTGCGAAGCCGTCAGTGTGGTGGTGCCCACGGACCGCCATTGTGAGGTGGCTCTGGAGTTGTTCGAGGAGGATTGCCATCTGCTGATCGAGAAACCTCTTTGCGCCAATCTTGGGGAAGCCGAGCAAATTCTCTCCGCCGCCAACGCCTCCGGGCGTATCGTGCAGGTGGGCCATATCGAGCATTTTAATCCGGTTATGAAATTTCTCGAGGATGCCGTGGAATTGCCTCGCTTCATAACCGCAGACAGGCTGGCGCCATTCAATGTCCGGGGCACGGAGGTCGGCGTGGTGCTCGATTTGATGATCCACGACTTGGGCGTAATTCTCCAACTGGTAAAATCTCCGGTGCGAAAAATTGAGAGCGCAGGGGTCGGCGTGCTTTCGCCCACCGAGGACATCGCAAACGCTCGTATCACCTTCGAAAACGGTTGCGTGGCCAATATAAACACCAGCCGGGTGAGCCTGAAAAAAGTGCGGGAAATCCGGGTTTTTCAACCCAACACCTATCTTTCACTGGATTTCATGAACCAAAAAGGCCACCTGCTGCGGAAAGTTGGACTGAATCTCGAAAAGGAGGAGATTCCCATCGAAAAAGGGGAGCCGCTGCAACTCGAGCTGGCCTCATTTGTCAATTGCGTGGTTCATTACGAGGAACCGAAAGTGGGCGCTGCTCTCGGAAAAACAGCGCTCGAATTGGCTATCAGGATAACCGAGCAAATTCGCGCGCAACAGGACGATTTCGGTTCCTGATCTGCCGGTGATACCGCTATGTCAGAGGAATATCCATCTTCGATCACAACCTCATTTCCTCTACCGAAAGCGGCCAAGATAGATATTCTCATAATTGCCGGAGAACATTCTGGCGATGAACATGCCGCCCGCATGGTGTCACACTTGCTGCGCCTTCACCCCGATCTGAATATTGCCGCGATTGGCGGTGGAAATTTGGAAAAAGCCGGAGCCCAATTACTCTATGATATGACCTCCCTTTCCGTCGTCGGTTTTGTCGAAGTGCTCAAAAATTACCCTTTGTTCAAGGATATTTTCAGGCGATTGATCGATTGGATTGAAACCTACTCGCCGGCCAACATTTGCCTCGTTGATTACCCTGGTTTTAACCTGCGATTGGCCCGGCGGCTGAAGAATATCGGGTTGAGTAAAAAAGGGGGAGGCCAAATGGGCGTTTTTTATTACATTTCCCCCCAGATTTGGGCCTGGAAACCGAAACGCCGTTTTGAAATGGCCGAGACCCTCGACGCCCTTGGGGTGATTTTTCCGTTTGAAGTCGATTGCTTCAAGGACACCGTATTGCCGGTCGAATTTGTCGGCCACCCGTTTTTGGAAACCGATAATTCGCCCAATCTTTCCCACGATCCGGAGGGCCCGATACTGCTCTTGCCGGGAAGTCGCGTGCAGCCGGTTAATCGAATTTTTCCGGCCATGACAGCAGCCTTTGATTTTTATTCGAAAAAGCACCCGTCGGAAGAGGCAGTGGTCCTGTATCCGAGCGAAGAAATCCGGATAGTGCTGGAAGCAATACTGTCGTCCCGTTCGGGGGCGGGTGCCACGATTAAGCTGATTCCCAACGGCCAAAAAATTGCCGCAAAAGCCGTTTTGACCAGTTCCGGAACGATGTCTCTCTCCTGCGGTTTGGCTGGAATTCCGGGGGCAATTGCCTACAGGGCGCATCCATTGACCTATTTTTGGGCTCGCAGGATGATCCGTATTCCCTACCTCGGAATCGCCAACCTTTTGCTTGATGAGCCGATTTACCCAGAGTTTATCCAGAGCAGAGCAACTCCGAAACTCCTTGCTGGAGAACTTGAAAAAGCCGTCACGGACTCGGAAAAAATGGATGCCACTCGGCGGGCGGCCCAGCGGCTGAGGCAGATTTTGGCTGGCCGGGAGGAGGCCTCACCCGCCACGTGGCTGGCCTCCCGAATGGTTTAACGATTCCCATAGACGGTCCGCCTTTTTCCAAAGCGCTTTTCGGCAAATTTCCACATCGTCCTTCCGTAATTTCAGATTGGCATTCGATATGGCGGAGAGATCATCCAGGTTGTAAAGGTAAACTCCCGGCAATTTTCCCACTTCGCTTTCGATATCGCGCGGCACTGCAAGGTCGATCAGGAAAAGTGGTTTGTGGGGTCTGCGCTTGAGGGCTTTCGCAATCATTTTGCGGGTAAAAATCCATTTCCTGGCAGCCGTTGAGGTGATCATGATATCCATTTCCGGCAGGATATTCGGACATTCGGCAAACGGAATGGCCCGCCCGCCGATTTCTGTGGCCAGATCAAGCGCTTTTTCCGACGAACGATTGGCCACAGTGATATTTTTCACCCCCCGGCTGATTAATGCCTTGACGGTCATTTCGCCCACTTCACCCATCCCGGCAACCAGGATAGAGCTAGATTTCAGGTTGCCGAAAATACGCCGGGCGAGATCCACTGCGACATTGCCAAGACTCACTTGCCCACGGCTAATGGCCGTATTCGTACGAGCCCATTTGGCGGCATGAAATCCTTTTTGAAGAATTTTGTGAAGGACGGGACCGACGGTCTTTTTCTCGACACCGAGGGCATAGGAACCTTTCACCTGCCCGAAGATTTCTGTCTCCCCGATCCTCTGTGAATCCAGACCGGCGGCCAACTCGAACAGGTGGCGGACCGTTTCGACACCGCTTTTCCAATAACCGAACTTTGAAAACCAGTCGCTTTCCAGATGGTTGAAATTGTCCAATTGATGCAAAAACCAATCCTGATCGTGAGATTCTCCAGCCAGCCCAAAAATCTCAATACGGTTGCAGGTATTGATGACCAGGCACTCTTTCAGACTAGTTGAATCTTCCAGATATTGGTAGAGAGACCCGATTTGTTCCCCGGACAAAGCCAGCTTTTCCCGGACTTCCAGAGGCGCCGTTTGATGGCTTACCCCCTGAAGAAAAAGCTTACTCCCACCCCCATTTTCTTTGCCGGACATCTCAATCACGATCAGGGGTCAATTGGGTGGGTGTGGATTCAGTTTCGCCTCTTCCGCTAATCGTCACCGGCCATAGGGTAATCAGAGCCAGCACAAAGAGAAGGATACAGGAAAGTGCGAATTTTTTAGCCGCCAGTCGTTTTACCCGCTGTAGGAGGAGCAAAATCGTGTAGGCCAGCCATAACGCGACCGTCGTTACGATTTTTGCGCTCTGAACATCCGATAAATGGCTCCTGAAGTAAACCGCCCCGACACCCAATGATACGGTCAACACGGCAACCCCCATCAAAAGAAGCCGCCGGTTCATTTGGTCCAACTGAACGATCGAAGGAAGTATGGGAAAAAGTCCCGTAAATCTTTTTTTCTTCAAACCGTAGTTTTGGAGCAGATACATGAATGATGTCAGGGCCAGAATGCCAAAAATCCCGTAGCTGAAAACCGCCAGGGCTGCATGGGTCTCTACCCAGCCACTGGTTGCCGATGCAGCCCTGTGATAGGACACATCCCAACCCGTGATGAATAACGAGGTCGCCCCCAATATGGCCGCCAGTCCGGAACTGAAAAACCCGAGTAAACTCATGCGAAATGCTGGCCCGATGAAGAGGTAAAGCATTACCGCCGACCAGACCACGAATTGCACCTTTTCAAACGGGTTCCCCAAAGGGCACCTGCCTAGCTCAATACCGCGAATGAATAAACCCAGAGTCTGCGAGGCGAATCCGGCCAAAACAAGAGACAGCATCAACAGTTTTCGGTGCTTCCGTTTTTTTATCAACCAGGTCAGCCCATAAACGAAGGCTCCACAATACAGAGTAATCCCCAGCCCGATAAATGTCCTTTCGTCGAAGTCGAAAAAATTCATGATTCGGGTCTCCTGTCGCTAAGCCATTCGTTTACTTTTTCACCCAGAAAATCGATGATTGCCGGGTGGTCGTTAAGACATGGAATGAGAGTTAATGATTTTCCTCCGGCCTCAATAAAAGCCTTTTTCCCCTGCATGGCAATCTCTTCCAGCGTTTCCAGACAATCGGCGAGAAAGGCCGGGCATATTACGAGGATGTTCTTCACGCCTTCCCGTGCAAATCGCTCCAACTCGAAATCCGTATACGGTTTCAGCCAGGGGTCGCGCCCCAATCGCGATTGAAAGGAAACCGAATATTTTTCAGGCGATAGTTCAGCCTTGGAAACAAATTTATTAACCGTTTGGTGACACTGGTGCCGGTAGCAGGTCTCATGGGCCGGGTGAGGTTGACTGCAGCAATCGGGATTGGATAGACAATGAGTGTGGGAGGGATCGCTTTTCCGAAGATGCCTCTCGGGAATGCCGTGAAAACTGAATAGCAATTTGTCGAAACCTTTTTCCATGTGGGGTTTGGCGCTTTCCACCAAAGCTTCAATGTATCCCACGTCTTTGTAAAACGGCTGCAAGAAAGCGGTTTTTAGTTCGAGCCCTTGATGTGCGATCTCCTCCATCACCCGAACCAATACGGTCTCATAGCTGGACATCGCGTAATGGGGGTATAGCGGAGCCACATACAGGTCGCCGATGTCATCCGCTGATATTTGAGAAAGGACTTCAGCAATCGATGGCTTGCCGTAACGCATCGCCAAATAAACCGGAATTTCCAATGTTTCCTGGAGCAATTTTCGTTGTTTCCGGCTAATTACCGTTAGGGGAGAACCCTCCGGGGTCCAGACTTGCTCATAGGCGTGGGCGGATTGCTTGGGGCGAAAGGGTAAAATGAACAGATAAACCACCATTGCGCGGATAAGCCAGGGGGCATCGAGAACACGCTCATCCATGAGAAATTCACGCAGGTAGCGGCGGACATCTCCCACCGAAGTGGAATCGGGGGAACCCAAATTCAATAGAAGGACCGCCTTTCCCTTCGTCGAATCACCAACGCTATCCGGCATATATTTAAATGGTTCTGGAATAACGGGTTTCCCTTTTCTGGAGATAGGCGTCGAAGCACATGGCGACATTGCGAATAAAAAGACGCCCCCGTTCCGTTATCGTTATATTCTCCGCTGTAACTTCCACCAATTCATCTTTTTCCATTTCCCGAAGCGAGGCAATTTCGTGGGAAAATCTGCTGGGAAAATCGATATTCAGTTCTTCTGACACCTCCTCAAAATCTAGCGTTAGGTGGCACATTAATCTCATAATAATTTCCCGGCGAATCCGATCTTCTTCCGTAAGTATGTAGCCCCGCTGGACCGGCAAAATGCCATCGGCCAGGGATTGGGTGTAGAGGTCGGAAGTTTTGTAATTTTGCCGATAAACATTGGAAGTTTGGGAAACCGATGAGAGGCCGAATCCGCAAATCTCCGAATCCGCCTTCGTGCTGTAACCCTGGAAATTGCGCTGGAGGGTTTTGTTGCGCTGGGCCTGAGTCAGTTCGTCACTCTCCTTGGCAAAATGGTCCATCCCGACATAGATATAACCATTCGAGGTCAGCTTTTCAGTCAACATGGTCAGTATTTCCAATTTCGTTTCAGCCGACGGTAGAATGGCCCGTTCGAGGATTTTTTGGGCCGGTTTAATCGAGGGAACATGGGCGTAGCTAAAAACGGCAAACCGATCCGGGTTGTAGCCGATAACCTCGTCCAGCGTCTCGCCAAAAGATTCCACCGTTTGGTGGGGCAATCCATAGATCAGGTCGAGGTTCACCGATTTAAAACCCTCCTCCCGTAACCATTGAATTGCCCTCGTATTCATCTCCGTGGGCTGGATGCGGTGGATCGCCTTTTGCACCACCGGGTTAACATCTTGCACCCCGAATGAGGCCCGGTTCACGCCCATTTCGGCGAACGCCTTTATATGATCCCGGGTCAGCCTCCGGGGGTCCAGCTCGACACTCAGTTCGGCATCGGGCTCAAAATTAAAATTGTCGTGAATCAGGCGTCCCACCCGGCGAATCAGATCCGGTTCGAGAAAATTGGGCGTGCCACCCCCGAAATGCAATTGCACCGTCTCGCGACCGGATTGCAGGTAGGGCAAAAACAGGGCCACCTCCTTTTCCAGGTAATCGAGGTAGGTTTTCGCCCTTTCGTGCTCGGTCGTGATGACTGTGGTGCAGCCGCAAAACCAGCAAAGGCTCTCGCAAAATGGAATGTGGAAATAGAGCGAAAGGGGGCCGGTTTCACGCTTTGAATCCTCCAGAAGCGCCTCCTTGTCGATCTGATCGGTAAATGACAATGCGGTGGGATAGGAGGTATAGCGTGGCCCCGGCTGATCGTATTTCTGGATGAGTTTCAGGTCCGGTTTGATCATAGTTATGAATAGTTTTGGACTGTTTCCAGAAGTGCCTCAACATTTTCCAGTTTGGCGGTGGGCAGGATGCCATGACCGAGGTTGAAAATATATCCCGGACGGCCCCTCATGCTTTCGAGGATTCGTATCGTCTCCCGCCCGACGGTCTCGGGTTCCGTGTTTAGTATGACGGGGTCGAGATTTCCCTGCACGGCAATTGTCGGCCCCACCCGTTTGGCGAAATCGGCAATATCGACCGTCCAGTCCACGCTGAGGACTTTTGCACCCGTTGCCGCCAAGGCTGTGGAATTTGCGGCCATGCCTTTGGCGAAAAGGATTACGGGAATTTTATTTTCAAGGGAAGCGATGATTTTTCTGACCCATCGCAGCGACATTTCCTCGTAGAGCGATCCCGCGCAGGCCGCTCCCCACGAATCGAATATTTGCAGCGCATCGACACCCGCTTCTACCTGCATTTGGAAATAATCGATCAACGCGGCGGTTATTTTCTCCATTAACGCTTCAAAGTTCTCCCGCTCGTTGAAAAACAGGTTCTTGATTTTGAGGAAATTGTCGGAGTGCCCGCCCTCGACCATATATGTGGCCAGGGTCCAGGGCGAGCCGCCGAATCCCAACAGGGCTTTGCGGTTTCCCAACTCTTTGCGGACGATCTTCTGGGCTTCGGCAACATAGCCCAACTTTTCTGAAATACCCGATGGGTCCAGTTGCTCGATCTGCCCAGGATTTTCGATACGGTATTCCATTTCGATTCCGCCGGTCTCTTTAAAACGGTAGGGCTGGCCCATCGCCTCGGGAATAACGAGAATATCGCTGAAGGTGATGGCCGCATCGAACTCGTACCTTTGGAGCGGCTGGAGGGTAACCCTGGCGGCCAATTCGGGGGTTTGGGCCAACTCCAGAAACGAGTATTTCTTCTTCAACCGACGGTATTCGGGCAGGTAGCGACCCGCCTGCCGCATGATCCAGACGGGAGGCCTGTCCACGGGCTCGCACCGGCAGGCGGCCAAAAATCTCTCACGATCATTCATTGCGCCAATTATTTCTGCGAAAAGTCAGGAAAACAATGACAAATGAGCCGGGTCAATGGTATTGGCACGAGCTTAAGGCCTTTTTTAATAATCTTCCTCTTCGTCTTGGTCTTCCTCTTCGTCCCTTATCCTTTTAATAATAACAGCTTACACAGGAATGGGGAAAGACAAAGAGGATGAGGAAGATTTCAAGCTATAAATTCGCGTCAACAGGAGCATCCCTCTTAAGATGCCCCGGCCACTTGGGCGTTGAAGTCATTGATGCGGCTGTCGATTGCATGAACCTCCTGTCGAAGCTCTGTCCAGTAACTTTCTTCATACCATTGGGCGTTCAATTCGTCCAGTTCACGGCCCTGCTGTTCGATCCATGTAAAATATTTCAGATTATGCACCCGCTTGCGGTCCTGATAGGAGAGCTCCTGCATGTTATCGGTGGATATCCCGAGCAGATGCCTGTGGTGGTCTTTCATGGCAGTTTCTCGATTGTAATCGCCCAATTCTTCCCGTAGCTCCTCAATTCTGCTGCCATAAAGTTCCATCGAGTCGGTAAACACGGTAAAGAGGAAATCCTTTTCAGTTAACTCGTGGTATTTGGCCAATTTGATTGCCGCGACGAGGTTGCTCAGTCCGGAAATTCCAACTTGTGGCAACAGAGCGATAAGTTCATCGGAGACTCCGACGCTGCTAAGGTATTCTTGCCCGTCCGGTTCATTGAAAAGGCGAAGAGAGTTCATGCAATGCCCATCATCGATGGCGATTACAAAGTCCGTATTGCGGACATTGTGGATCCAGGGCACATGTTTGTCGCCAATACCCTCGATGCGATGCCCCCCATAGCCATTCATGAGCAGGGTGGGGCATTGGAGCGCTTCCACCGCCGCTATTTTACTGCGCGGAAAACGCTCCTTGAGATAATCGCCGGCTGCAATGGTTCCGGCTGAACCTGTGGAGCTGATCCATCCCGCGAAATTGTCGCCAGCAGACATATGTTGCCCAAGCACCTCCTCGATGGCGCTTCCTGTCATGGTGTAATGCCAGATGTAATTTCCAAACTCCTCGAACTGATTAAAAATGACAATGTCATCGCGCGTCCGGCGCAATTCCCAGCATTTGTCGTAAATTTCTTTAACATTGGATTCGCAGCCGGGGGTGGCGATAACCTCACCCGCGATTTTGCTCAACCACTCGAAACGCTCCCGACTCATTTCCTGAGGCAGGATGGCGATTGCCTCGCAATCCAGCAATGCCGAGGTGTAGGCGCCGCCCCGGCAGTAGTTTCCCGTCGAGGGCCATACCGCCTTTTGGCTGGTGGGGTCAAACTGGCCGGTTACCAACCGTGGAGCAAGGCATCCGAAGGCCGCTCCCACCTTGTGGGCGCCAGTGGGAAACCATTTCCCCACGAGGGCAAAGATACGCGCCTTTACCCCGCTGATTTCGGGGGGGATTTCCATATAATTAACTCCCCCGAAACCGCCTCCCTTGGCGACGGGTTCGTTCTTCCAGGTGGCCCGATACAAATTGAGCGGATTGATCTCCCACAGCCCAACGTCTTTCAGCCGATTCTTGATGTCGTCCGGGACTTTGCCCGGATCTTTTTGCTCCGCGAAAGTGGGAATGATAATATTTTGTTCGCGCGCGCGGCTGACCGCGTTGGCCAGTCTCTGTGCGTCAACTTGGAGGTCTAATTTCATAATGTTTCTCTAGTGTCTTTTTGTTATTAAATAAACTAATTGTTGCAGCGTGTTTTCAGATTACCGGAGTTTTTCCACCTGCTCGACCAGCCAACCCGTGCCGTTGTTGGGGGCGGGTTGCAAGTCGAGAATTTCGCAAAGGAGTCCGTAAATTTCCACATTGATAAAGGAATCCACCATTTTTCCCCGTGGGATTTTTGGGCCGTAGGCAACAAATATCCCGTGCATTAGGGGCTCCTGATTATCATAGCCGTGATCGCCTTTCAAGTGTTCGCCGTGCCCCCATGGTTGGCTGAGGGCCTCGTTGGTGACCACTTCCCAGCCCACGTCGGGTATCCCAATAATCGGTGGAATGCGGATATTTCCATTCAAATGAAAACGCTCGGGGACTTCATCCTTGGCATAAACTTTTAGATGCGGGTGTGCTTTTCTCAACTTTTTGAGTATGCCCGGAACCTTTTTTTCCTTTGCCCAGATGCCCACCTGCGCTCCGTAGCGAATCCAATGCGCCTCAGAGGTGTCGAAATAATCGTCGAGGTTGATCTGGCGTTCCGTGCTGACATCGACCATCCCATGATCGGATACGACTATAATATGGGTGGATTTCAGCGTACCTCGCTCCTCCAGGCCCTTCATGATTTGTCCAATGGTGGCATCCACCAACTCGATCGCACGGTAGGTTTCAGGGGCATCGGCGCCTGCCTTATGGGCCACTTCGTTAACCTCCGGGAGGTAGAGGGTGAGGAAACTCGGCCTCTCTGTTTTGGGCAGGTCCATCCAGTCCAAAATGATTTTAACCCGTTCGTCATAGGGCATATTATGCTGGTAGGGTA
Source organism: Opitutales bacterium (assembly GCA_021772515.1). Lineage (GTDB taxonomy): Bacteria > Verrucomicrobiota > Verrucomicrobiia > Opitutales > UBA2987 > JAJFLU01. Next base: position 68,062 of record JAJFLU010000026.1, on the reverse strand, counting down.
ACCACTCGGTCGGTCGGTAGCCATTGATCTCAGCTTCGGTTCCCGGCCAGAATAGCGTGTTGGCTTTTTGCCCTTGTTTGATCGCGGTTACCCAAATCGGTTCACCATTCCACCACCGGCTACTAGCCAATTCATCCTTTTTACCGAGATCAAAATAGGCATCGTAAACCGGGTCATACATCTCGTTGTCGATAATGCCGCTGTGGGCCGGGTAGAGGCCGGTCACAATGGAGTAGTGGTTGGGGAAGGTATTGGAGGGGAAAACGGGAATCAGGCTTTCGGCCTGTATTCCCTCGTTCCGCAGGCGGTCGAGGTTGGGAGTATCCGCCTTGTCAAAATAATCATAGCGAAATGCGTCCAGGGAAATGAGCAAAACGGTGGGGGTTTCGTTTTTCTTCGCAAGTATCGGCCCCGAAGGCACGAAAAGGCACATGAAAAAGAGGAAAATAAACAACACTGGTATTTGCAAAACCGGCTTTGTGAGTATGCGTTTCATAGAAACTGGAGATTGGGCCTGAGACGCTTTCTGACAATACAAAAAAGCATCGCCAGGCGGTCTTGTTTTCTCCGCTACTTGATTTTTGGATTGTGTTGTCATAAGAAAATGCTTGAACCATCGATTTGTGCTGGTAGCAGATAAGTTGCATCCAAATCGAGAAACCGGAGCCTTTTATTATGAATAAGCCATTGGCAGACAGACTGGAAAAACTTGGAACAGAAACCGCCTTCGCCGTATCGGCAGACGCTGCCTCATTTGCCGCCGAGGGCAACGAAGTATATCCTTTTCACCTTGGAGATTTGGATTTGCGGACGCCTTTAAACATCATCGAAGCGGCCAACAGGGCGATGCTCGATGGCAAAACCGGCTACAACCCCTCCGCTGGTATCATGCCACTACGGGAAGCGCTGGCCGAGGATATCGGGGGTGACCGCAATGTCTCCTACGGGCCACAGAACGTGGCTGTTCAGCCGGGAGGCAAGCCCGTAATCAGCAAATTTCTGGAGATACTGATGAACCCCGGCCAAGGTGTCCTCTATCCAAATCCGGGCTTTCCAATTTACGAATCGCAAATCAACTATCTGGGTGGCAAACCGCTCCCCTACGGCTATATTCCCAGCGAAGAGGGCTTCACCATCGACCGGGAAAAAATCGAATCGCAAATTGATGACAGCGCCTGTGCCATCATTTATAACAATTACCAAAATCCCCTCGGCGCTGAGTCCTCCGATGAGGAGATGCAATGGCTGGCGGATTTAGCCATCAGAAATGATCTCTGGGTGCTTTCCGATGAGGCTTATTTCAAAATTCTCTACGGCGGACGGGGTAAAAGTATCGTTTCCCTGCCCGGGATGCTGGAACGCACCGTCATTCTCTACACCTTTTCCAAGACTTATGCCATGACCGGTTTACGGCTTGGCGCGGCGGTTGGGCCAGAGCATATAACCACCAGTATGGCCAAGCTCAACGTCAACGTGGAATCCTGCACCAACCACGCCCTCCAATACGCCGGAGTCGAGGGTCTCAGGGGCGACCAAAGCGGGGCTATGGACATTATGAATACGTTGCAGAAACGCCGCGATGCCCTGGTGGATGAACTCAAGGGGATCAATGGCGTCAATGTATTTGTTCCCGATTCCACTTTTTACCTGTTTCCCGATGTGACCGGAGCGTACGAAAAAATGGGAGCCACCTCGCTGGAAGATTTTCGCAGCCGCACATTGCGGCAAACCGGGGTATCTTTTTGCACCCGCGAGCATTTCGGGAGCCCCTTGCCCGGCGAGGACCGGAAATTTATCCGCTTCGCCTATTCGGGAATTTCGGTCGATAAAATCCGCGAGGGACTCGGCAGGTTAAAAGCATTCTGGAATTAAGGCACCCTCCAAGCCAGAGCGGGGTTTAAAAATTTCTCTTTACAAGGAGAATAGCCAGGCACTATTCTTACCCGCAGTAACCAACAAATGCTTCACATTTGGAGGTCGAGGGCTGATCGAAGAACCTTCTGGAACTCCGGTCACAAAGCCAGTATAGGAGTAAAAAGTTTTTAGGGAGTTCTCCCGCAGTCAGCTTTTTACTGAGTCGAGGCATAGGATGTGGGACCGGGCCAGAAACCGGGTTTCTACGGTTGGCTCTTCCCTCCTTGATTAAAGAAAAAGGAAATTTTATGGCAGAATTACGCGGTGTCAGCCTGGGACAGCATCTCCAGGCAATCGTTTCAGAATTGGAGTCCTGCAAAACCATATACGGTTATCGCCAAAGGGACATCTTCACCGGCGATCCGGAGCATGATTTTTCGGTCGATTTCCACGATAGACGCGCGTTTACCCAACTGGGGCCTGCTTCCGGTCCTCACACCCAACTTACCCAAAACATCATTCTCTCGTTTTTGGGGGGCGGTAGAATCTTCGAACTGAAAACGGTGCAGATCCTCGACGAGCTGGATATCGGCCGCCCCTGCATTGAAGCGCCCAACATCGGTTTCAATATCGAGTGGTCACAGGAGTTGAAATTGCAGGCTTCCTACGATGAATACGTCAAAGCCTGGGTGCTTTTGAAAATTATCGAGGACATGGAGTTGCTCGGGCCGCCCAAGGGTGATCCTTTTTACGATTTCGTTTTCGACATATCGATCGGTTACGACCTCAAAGGCGTCTCCTCAGACATCATGGTCGAGTGGGTTCAAAAACTGATGAACGCCGAGGAGGCCATCGAGAAAATGCTGAATGAACTCCCTGAAGCCTTTGACCATTACCGCGATTTCGAGGTCGATCCCAATATTTCCAATTCGGCCACCTTGTCCACCTTCCACGGCTGCCCCAAGGAAGAGGTCGAAGGCATCGTAAAGTTTCTCATCAAAGAGCACGGCCTGCATGTGATCGTTAAATGCAATCCGACTCAACTCGGTTATGACTGGGTAAACAAAACCCTCATTGAGGGCCTCGGCTATACCCACCTGAGGCTGGACAAACATGCATTCGAGGGTGATTTGTCCTTCGATGACGCCGTTCCCCTGATGCAAAGACTGGAGGCTTTTGGCGCTCTCAACGGCAAGAAAGTGGGGGCGAAGTTCACCAATACCCTGATTGTGAGTCACGAAAATTCCGTCATGACCAATATCGAGCCCGGAGTGCCGGACAAAGTGATGTACCTTTCGGGTCGCCCACTGCATGTAGTTGCCATGAATGGCATGCACAATATGCGCACCGCCCTGGGGAGCCATTTTCACATTTCATTCTCCGCGGGGATCGATAAGGAAAATTTTGTCGATGCCGCCGCCTGTTATATGCGACCGGTTACCACCTGCACGGATCTTTTGCAAAAAGGCGGTTACGCCCGCATGCCTCATTACCTGAAAAATCTGGGCAAGGCCATGGATGAGGTGGGCGCGAGCAATATGGCTGAATTTTTACGGGCCAAAGCCGGTGACGACAGCCTCACACTCGAAGAAGCCGGGTATAAAAATGCCCAGTCGATCGTTCCCGCCCTCCTTGAGAATCCCCGCTACCACAACAGCGAAAACTCGGCCATGCCACGGGCCATCGACTCTCGCCTCGAACTCTGGGATTGCCTGACCTGCAATATCTGCCTGCCGGTTTGTCCCAATGCGGCGACGTTTAATATTCCCATCGGCAAGCAGAGCATTCCCAAGATAGACTTTGCTTATAGCGATGGCGCATTTTCCCCCGTTTCGGGAGGTGAAATCACCCTCAAGAAAAAAGGTCAAATCGCCATTCTGGCCGATTTCTGCAACGAATGTGGTAACTGCGATACCTTTTGCCCCGAGCAAGGCGGCCCCTATGCGGAAAAACCGAATTTCTTTTTCAACCGCGAGTCCTACCAAACCGATTCCAAATGGGATGGATTTTACTTCGACTCCCCCCATTCCATGACGGGAAGAATCCAGGGTATCGAGCACTCGCTTCAATACTTGGAAACGGCAGCGCAGTTCACCTTCAACGGGCCCAATGGAAGATTCGTTCTCGATTCCGAAGGGGGGCTGGTCGAGGTGGAAGCTGCCGCCGATTTGGCGGACGGTGCCGTTGTCGACATGAACCCGTTTTACGTCATGAAAATTTTAATGGACGGACTCTCCTCGGCCCCTGCATCCTTCACATCCCAATTTCTCCTGGAAACGACATGAGGAACATCGAGCTTTTATTTGCCATTTGGCGAAATTGATCTTAATAAGAAAACTACTGATATGGAATTTACATTAAACGGAAAAAAAGTTGACTACAGCGGCGATCCAGAAATCTCTCTGCTTACTTATTTGAGGGAAGAGGCGGGAATTACCTCGCCCAAAAAAGGGTGTAATGACGAGGCTGCCTGCGGTTGCTGCTCGGTGCAGGTGAAAGGCAAGGGAGCCCTCGCCTGCGTGGTTAAAATGAAGAAGGTCGAGGGGGCCGAAGTAACCTCTGCCGAGGGCATGGATCTGAGGCTCCAAGAGGCGTTTGCCGATGCCTTCGTCGAAAAAGGAGGCATCCAGTGCGGCTTTTGCATCCCCGGATTTGTCATGCAGGCCAAGGCGCTTCTAGATAAAAACCCCGACCCGAATCGAGAGGAGGTTATCAAGGCATTGAACAAAAATCTCTGCCGCTGCACCGGTTACGTCAAAATTGTCGATTCCGTGATCGAAGCGGCCCGAGCGATTCGGGAAAACGACACCGTTCCACGGGCCGACACCACAGGCAAAGTGGGGTGCAGTCTGCGCAAGTATGAATGTGGCACGGCCACTCTCGGGATGCGCCCCTATGTTGATGACATGTCCCGGCCCGGAATGCTTTTTGGCGCTTTCAAACTGAGCGACCACCCGAGGGCCAAAGTCCTCTCCATCGATACCTCGGAAGCGGAAAAACTGGACGGTGTCGCTCGGATTTTCACCGCCGACGATATTCCCGGAGAGCGTGTCATTGGGCTGATTGTTCAGGATTGGCCGATCATGATAAAAGCTGGCGAAGAGACCCGCTACATCGGCGATGTCTTGGCAGGGGTCGTTGCGGACACCGAAAAAACCGCCCGCGCCGCCACCGAGTTGATCAAGGTGGAATATGCAGTGCTCGAACCGGTTACGGATATGTTTGCCGCACTCGAACCCGAATCTCCCAAGGTTCATTCCGGTGGAAACCTTCTTTATGCGGATACAATCGATCGTGGTGATTTTGTCGACGCTATTGCCGGTTCCGCCTTCACGACCAAGGACCGTTTTATCACTCAGCGGGTCGAGCATGCGTTCATGGAGCCGGAGGCCTGTCTTGCCGAGCCCTTCGGGAACAATGGCGACTCGGGCATCCGTGTTTTCTCGCAGAGCCAGGGGGTTTTCGACGACCGCGTGCAAATCGCCAAATTGCTCGGGCTTGAGCAGGATTTGGTCGATGTCATCCAGGTGCAGAGCGGCGGCGGTTTCGGGGGCAAAGAGGATCTTCTCATCCAGGGTCATGTGGCCTTATTTGCGTATTTATTAAAAGTGCCGGTCAAACTCACCTTAACCCGCACGGAGTCCCTCATAATGCACCCCAAAAGGCATCCGTTTGTCATGGATTACGAAGTCGGCTGCGATGCCAAGGGGATGTTCACCGCGCTCAAGGCCGATATTGTTTGCGACACCGGCGCGTATGCCTCGGTGGGGATGAAAGTGGCCCAGCGGGGTCTCGGCCATGCCACTGGCGCCTACTCGATTCCCAATGTGGAGATTCAAGCCAAGGCGGTTTATACCAACAATGTCCCCTGCGGCGCTTTTCGTGGATTTGGTGTCAATCAGGTGGCATTTGCCATCGAGCGTTGTATTGATGAACTATGTGCAAAAGGTGGTTTCGACCGCTGGCAGTTCCGCTACGACAACGCCATCCGCAACGGTTTATACACCGCAACAGGGCAAAAAATTGTAAGTGGCTGCGGTTTGCGCGATACTTTACTCGCCGTCAAAGATGAGTTTTACGCTGCCAAATACGCCGGGATCGCCTGTGGAATCAAGAACACTGGCGTTGGCAATGGCATGCCCGATACCGGCGAGTGTAAAATCGACTTCATTTCCGAGGACAGCATCATAATTTATCACGGTTGGACCGAAATGGGCCAGGGCGCTCACAATATGGCCATCCAGACTTTCTGCCAGGAAACGGGAATCAATCCCGACATCATCGATGTGCGCGTCGATACCACACAGGAAACCGTTTGCGGAATGACCACGGCATCGCGGGCCACCTCGCTGATCGGCAATTCCGTTATCAACGCCTGCATTGGGATAAATAAAGACCTTGAAACCCATTCCCTGTCCGAGTTGGCCGGAAAATCCTACCGGGGCAAATGGATTTGCGACTGGACGACCAAGCCCGGTGTGCCCAATGAAAAGGGCGAGGAGGTAACCCACTACTCCTACGGCTATGCCACCCAGGTCGTCACTCTCGATGATAATGGCAAGATCGATACCGTTTACGCCGCCCACGACGCCGGGAAGATCATGAACCCCGTCCTTTTCGAGGGGCAGATTGAGGGTGCCATTCACATGGGTCTCGGTTATGCGCTGACCGAGGAATTGCCCATGGAGGGCGGCTACCTGAAGTCAACACGCTTTGTCGATTGCGGTGTCCTCAAGCCGCAATTTATGCCGCGAACCGTTATCAAAGGCGTCGAAGTGGCCGATCCCCACGGTCCCTACGGGGCCAAGGGTGTGGGCGAAATAGGGCTGGTGCCCACAGCCGGGGCGGTTGCCAACGCACTCTGTCAGTTCGATAAAAAGCCGCGCAATATTTTGCCCTTAAAGGAAAAAAGCGCGCTGCGGTAGCGTCGGCGTTTTGTTGACGTTTCAACCGTTTCATTTTACGGAGTTGGCCCGTCGCCGACCCCCAACCTCAATCTATTTAAAGACAAGACAAGACAAGATAAGACGGATAATAAATAATGAACGAATTAACTCTGAATTACGAAAAAATAACGGCCCAGGCCAAGAATTACGAAACGCAGATGGTTTCCTTTTTACGGGAACTAGTGGCCATACCCTCCACGAGTTCCAACGAGGGGAAGGTTATCGCACGCATCAAACAGGAGATGGAAAATACCGGAGCCTTCGACCGTATTTGGATCGACCCAATGGGTAATCTTCTCGGGGAAGTCGGCACCGGCCCGCGACTCATCGCCGTCGATGCCCATGTCGATACCGTCGATGTCGGAAATCCCGACGAGTGGCAGCACGATCCCTTCGAGGGAAAAGTCGAGGACGGCTTCGTTTACGGGCGCGGCGCGGGAGATCAGGAGGGCGCTGTGCCGGCCATGGTTTATGCGGGAAAAATCATCAAAGACCTCGGCCTCCAGAGTGACGAGTGGCGGCTTTTGGTGACCTTTACCGTGCAGGAGGAGGATTGCGACGGACTTTGCTGGCAGTATATTGTCAACGAAGGTAAAATTAGGCCGGAATGCGTGGTCGTGACCGACTCCACCAACGCCAAAATCTTGCGTGGCCACCGGGGGAGAATGGAAATAGGCGTCACCGTGCATGGTCGCTCGGCCCACGGTTCCATGCCCCATAAGGGCGACAACGCAGTTTACAAAATCGCCAAAATCATTTCCGAAATCGAGAAGCTCAACGATAACCTGACCGATAACGAATTTCTCGGCAAGGGGACCATCACGGTTTCCTATGTGGATTGCAAAACTCCCAGCCTTTGCGCCGTTCCCAACCAGGCCTACATCCACCTCGACCGCCGCGTTACCGAGGGCGAGACCAAGGAATCCGCTCTCGCCGAAGTCCGCCAGGCCGTTGCCCGCGCCGGAGTGGAAGACGCCGAGGTGAAGTTGAACCATTACGCCAAACCAAGCTGGACGGGGCTGGTTTACGAAACCGAAAACTACTTCCCCACCTGGATTTTTCCCGAAAGCGATCCCCATGTGCAGGCCGCCTCCGACACCTATAAAAAGCTGTTCAACGAGGAACCCACCATCAGCCGCTGGACCTTTAGTACCAACGCGGTATCAATCGCCGGAATGTTCGGAATCCCCTGCGTAGGCTTCGGCCCGGCGGAAGAAGAAGTGGCCCACACGGTCAACGACCGAGTGCCCATCGAACACCTCGTAAAATGCGCCGCCTTCTACGCCACCTACCCAGAAATCTACTGCTCAGAAAATCCCAAGGCATAATGGTGGATGGAAATTAGCGCCCGATGGGGTCGAGCTATCAATACTTTGAATTTCAAAATTAAGTGTGAATATCAAATTATGATGACTGACCGTTATCTAGGCAGTGTCAACTTATAGAGAGGCAAAATAAGTTTGTCATTCAATGAATGAATTGACTATTGTCTAATTAGCTTAATACCTGTGCCCAGAAAAATTCGCCAACTTATTTCCGATCTTACCGAAGCTGGATTTATCAACCGGGGCGGTAAGGGGAGCCATAAAAATTTCATGCATCCATTATCCAAAGTTAAGATTACAATATCGGGAAAACCGGGAGAAGATGTTAAATTTTACCAAGAGAAGGAATTAAAAAAAGTTTTGAAAAAATCCAGACAATGAAAACCTCAGATAAATATTTAAAATTTGTCCAATGGAGTGATGAAGACCAATGCTATGTGGGCCGATGCCCTGACCTTATGATGGGCGGCGTCCACGGACCCGATGAAAAGAAAGTTTACGCCGATCTCTGTGATGCAGTCGCGGAATGGATTCAGATACATCTTGATGACGGAATTCCTCTACCCAATTCAGTCCTCAATAACGAATATAAAAATTGGATCCTAAAAAATAAAAAAAGGACTTCACCGGTACGAAAGGGTGTGACATCAGCACCGAAACCATAATAAAAACTAGCAAGTAATTTAACCTGAATTACGCGCCGTTGCCCCAGTGGAGTTTGGTTCTTACCAGGGAGAAGTGGGCGTAGTCTTTTTCCTGGATCAGGGGGAAGGTTTTTTTGGAGATAGTGATTCCCAAGGGGAATTCGCTGGCTTGGCAGATCCAGGCTTTTCCGTCGATGCTGACTTCCACTTTTGTCTGACCTTTGTCGAGGAGGACTTTTAATTTTGTGTCGTGATGGAAGACAACGCTTCGGTTGCTCAGTGTATGGGGGCAGATGGGCGTCATGGCGATCACCTTTGCCGCCGGGTGAATCAGGGGGCCACCGGCGGAGAGGTTGTAGGCGGTCGATCCGGTGGGTGTGGCGAAGATGAGTCCGTCGCAGAAATAGTCGTTTACCTCCGCCCCGTCGGAAATTACCTTGAGTTGAACCAGGCCGGGGGCGGCGCTTTTGATGACGATATCGTTGAGGGCGATGGTAGTTTTGCCCCGCCGGTTGCGGCATTCGAGCATGGTTCGGGAGAAGAGTTTGTAGCTGCCTTTGAGGAGGGAAGAGAATTTGGACTGAGCCTCCGCGGCAGAGTAGGTTGCCAAAAAACCCAGTTTGCCCAGATTTACCCCGATCACGGCCACCTGATGCGACACCGCCTCCTCGACCACCCCGAGAAGCGTGCCGTCTCCACCGATGACACAACAGGCGTCGGCCCCTTTGAGGAGTCCCTTGGGGAGGGGAAACCGAGTCGTCAGGCGGGTTGCTACCCCGGCACTGCGGGCCATAGTTTTAAGGGAACCAGCCAATTCCGGCGCTCCGGATTTGCTTTTATTGACGACAAAGACGATGGATTTTATCGGTTTCACTTGAGGGAATGCTGGATGTATTTTTCCGAATTATCTGCCGTTTGGCAATCCTCAAACGTGTTTTTGATCAACGGGAGGCCGATTCTTTTTTCAAGGCCAGAAAATATTCGCGATTGCCCTCCGTTCCGGCAACCTGAGATTCCCGGTGGGCAATTTCCCTGCAATGGGGAAGCCGAGTGGCTGCAAATTCGCGGATTTCATTGAGCACCCTCTCCCGAATAACGGGATCGCGGATAACTCCCCGAGATTTATCGGCCTCGATTTTTAGAGCCTCGAATTGTGGTTTCACGAGGGTGATTAAAAAACCTTTTTCGACCAATAGAGGCCAAACGGCAGGGAGCACCTTGCGAAGGGAAATAAAGGAGAGGTCGATCACGATGAGGTCGTAAAGAGGGCGGGGGAGGATTTCTGCCTTGAGGTAGCGGGCGTTGACTTTTTCCAACGAAGTTACTCGGGGATCCCGGCGAAGTTTCTCGTGCAACTGCCCCCGACCGACATCGATACATACCGCAGAGGCTGCCCCCCGCTGAAGGAGGCAATCGGTAAACCCACCGGTGGAGGCGCCCACATCGAGGACTGCCAATCCTTTTACATCGAGCGAAAAATCTTCCAGGAAACCCTCCAGTTTTTCGCCCCCGCGACCAACAAAACGGGGTGGTTGGCGAAGGGTTAATTCTATATCCGCGGGGACGGTTTTGCCCGGCTTGTCGAGAATGCCGTGGGCAGCGAGAACTTTACCCGCCATGATGAAAGCGCGTGCCTGTGACCGGGTGGGGCAGACACCTCGATTAACCAGCAGCTCATCGAGCCTCGATTTTTTATTTTTTTCCCTGTCTGCCATGAAATTTTCCGCGGATTTTATCCTATGCCGATCGCCGGGATCATTCACCGAAATTGGTTGGTGGAGGTGAATTTAACACGCCGCCAATTAAAACTTAAAAAAATATTCATAATCAAGGGGTATTTTCTTGACCTTGTGGGGTAAAATGGCAAATAATGTCAAATAATGGTGTATTTTCGCTAAAAATAATGAATCAATTCGAGTCAGAGCCCTTTTATGTCGGTAATTTCCGGCACAGGCTCGATTCCAAGAATCGGGTGACAATCCCCTCCAAATGGCGGTTTAGAGGGGACGATGCCGATATATATTTGGCCTGGGCACACCCGGATGGATTTGTGTCCGTTTTTCCTCCTGGAAAGGTGAGGGAGTTTCGCGAAAAGATCAAAAATATCAGCGAAAGTGATCCGAAGGGGCAGCGAATCCTGCGACAGTTGTTCGGACAGGCCCACCAATTCGGTTGCGACCGGCAAGGGCGGGTGAAAATACCCGACGACCTTGTGGAGAGAACCGGGCTGACCAAGGACGTTGCCATGGTCGGGCTTGGGGAGACTTTCAATTTGTGGAGCGCGGACCGTTTCGAGGAGGTGGAGAAGGAAGACTTCGACCTGTTGGCAGCCATGCGAGATTTCGGAATTTAATCGATTACAACAAACTTACCCCAATACCGGCATTTACCTATGAAGTTGAACGAAAAATTAAAAGATAACGGGATACTTCATTCGGGCAATGCCCGCCATCACTCGGAGTGGAATTTGGGCAGTCTTCCACAGGGCGACAATAGATTGGATCAATTTTCCGACTTCGAAACTTTGCAACAGCGGTCCACCCCAAAATTCTTAACCATCTGCTGGATCACATTCCTCAATGTCTTTCGCCTGCGTTGATATTCCAAACTCCATCGCCATGGCCGACCACCAACCTGTGCTGCTGGCTGAAGTGCTAGCATTCCTAATCACACGCACCCATTCAAAACTGCTTGACTGCACGTTCGGGGGTGGCGGCCATGCGCGTGCCTTTCTGCAGGCATCATCGGAGACCCATGTGACGGCCCTCGATTGTGACCCCGAAGCAGCCGGACGGGCATTGCCGCTGGAGGCCGAGTTTGGAAAGAGATTTCGCTTTCATGATTTGAATTTCGGAGAACTCGATCAGTTGGAGGCAAATGACTTCGATGGTATTTTGCTCGATTTGGGCCTTTCCTCTTTTCAACTGGATACTGCGGAGCGTGGGTTTTCCTTTCGTTTCGAAGGCCCGGCGGATATGCGTTTGGACCCTCGAGTGGGTCAATCGGCTGGCGAATTTCTGGAAAAGGCCACGAAAGTTGCGATTGTCCGCGCGATACGCGATTACGGGGAGGAGAAAAGCTGGCGTCGGGTAGTCGGGGCCATTTTATCTGCCCGGGGAACCGGCACTTTGGGAGATACGACCCGGCTGGCAGCGTTGATAGCGTCGGTTGCCGGAGGCCCGCCCTGGCGAACCAGCCGTATTCACCCTGCCACGAAATCATTTCAGGGCATACGCATTGCGGTTAACCGGGAGCTTGAAAACCTGGAATGCGCGCTACCCTTGGCGTTTGCCAAACTGGCCCCCGGTGGCGTTTTGGCGGTAATCAGTTTTCATTCGCTCGAGGACCGCATCGTGAAACGCTTTTTCCGAAGAATGTCGGGCAAACCAGAGCATAGAAAAGACTCCCTCCCGCAACAGTTTCGGATTTGTCGGGCAAACCTCTTAACCAATCGGCCCGTCCGCCCCACAGAAGAGGAAAAGGCACGAAATCCTCGCAGCCGGTCAGCCCGGTTGAGGGTTTTACGAAAACTGGAAAATCAGCCCAAGGAGAATTGAAATGATTTTAAAAAAAGAAAAGAGCAATTCCTTTGCCCGCCGAGCCCTTCTGCTGGTCATGGCAATTTTATTGGTAACGGCCCTTGGCGGTCTCGGTTTGGTTTGGCTGCGGCAGGAGACTGCCATAGCCGCCGATCGTGGGCAGGCCTACGAAAAGGAGATCGCCAGCCTGGAGCGCCGCCTCCACCTCCTCGATTCGAAAATCGCGACCGTCCACCAACCCGATTTCCTGAAAGAGCTTGTCCGCCAGCGGGGATTACCCCTGACCGCCCCGCAGGGCTTTCAAACGGTGCATCTCTCCACCCCCCGGAAAACGGAGAGTATTGCCGGTGATGAGCTGGCGGAATCGCTCTTTTCCTCCTATGATTTAGCCCTCTTTTCAATCGAATCCCGCCTACCCCAAACTGAATGAGTAAAGCCTTTATAGCCGGTTGGCGGCTCGGCCTCGTTGGAATGGCCATCATCGCAGCTTTTGCGGGCGTTTTTGGACGATTGTATTTTTTACACGTCCTGGAGAGTAAGGATCTCCAAAGGATCGCGGAAAGCAACCGGCAAAAGCTGGAGGTTAAGCACTCCCGGCGAGGGAATATCCTCGATGCCAGAGGGAATCTCCTGGCGGCAACCCGCACCGTGGTGGAAGTCGGGGTGGATCCCCAGTTGGTTGATCCCAAAGATGAGCCAAAGCTTCCCCTGCTCGCATATTTTGCAGGGATTGCCTTAGAGGAATTGAAGGCGCGGGTGGCAAAGAGGACTTTTTCGAAACGCGATGAATATGATCGGGAGGTGAGGCTTATCCGGTGGAGCAAATTGGCCGACGGTGTTTCCGAGGACACCTATGACAAAATACAAGCCCTTCAGATTGCCGGTGTCTATGGGAACAGCAAATACGAGCGCGTTTATCCGGGCCGGGAACTGGCCGCCCATCTCATCGGTTTTATCAACAAGGAAGGGCAGTCGGTCGGTGGTGTGGAAGGCTTCCTCGATTTTTATCTACGAGGCCAGGATGGCTGGAGAGAGACAGAGATCGATGGCCATAGGCGGGAAATGGCCAGGTTTCGGACAAGGGAAGTGGAGCCGTTGGACGGTTACCATGTTGAAACGACCATCGACATGGTTGTGCAAGACATCATCGAAGAGGAGATTTCCAAGCTCGTTGAGCAATACGATCCCAAGTCGGTAATCATTGCCGTAAGCGAACCGGCAACCGGATTTATTCTGGGGCTCGCCAATTACCCCTCCTTCGACCCAAACGCCTTTTGGCTCTACCCCGTCGATAGTCACCGCAACCGGGCGGCAACCGATATACTCGAACCGGGGTCCACCTTTAAAATCGTGGCCGCCAGCGGCGCTCTCAATGAGGGATTGGTAAACCCCGATAGCCTTTTCGATTGCGGTATGCCGACGGCATCCTACCGGGGCCGATTGGTGAGTTTGCCAGGCGATTCCGTTCCTCACGGGAGGATGTCTGTGCACGACATCGTGTCGAAATCGAGCAACCGGGGGGCTGCTCAACTTGGTATGATGCTGGGGGGGAACAAACTTTATGATTACGCCCGCGCGTTTGGATTTGGAGAAAAAAGCGGCTTCAACCTGAGCCCCGAAACCAATGGGCTGCTCAGTGAAGTGGCCCAATGGGACGGCCTTACCATCAGCCGGTTACCCATTGGTCACGCTGTCGGGGCGACACCCCTACAAATCCATTATGCCATGTCGGTGATGGCCAACGATGGTGTCTTAATGACGCCCCGGGTAGTCCGTCGTGTTCTCGACCAAGAGGGCCGCACGGTGGTCAGTTTTGCGCCCCGCGCCAGACGACGTGTTGTCAGCGCAAACACCGCCCACACAATGGCCAAATTTCTGGCGGATGTGGCAAAACCGGGAGGAACCGCCCCACGCGCGGCTATCTCCGGTTATGAGGTGGCGGGTAAAACCGGCACCACTCAAAAAATTGTCGATGGGAAATATTCGCACGACCGTCATGTGGCGACATTCAGTGGATTTTTCCCCTCCTCGCGTCCCCGGCTGGTCATCACCATCATAGTGGATGAGCCCCAAATGCCCGGTACGGGTTATGGGGGACGAGTGGCCGCGCCGGTTTTCAGGGAAATCGGGCAAAAACTCATTCAATACCTGGCCATTCAACCGCCACGCCCGACCGGAGAGACCCTGGCTATGTGGGAGTGAAAAATGCCTCAACTTATTAACAATTCTGCCTATTCGACCACCGGTACCTGTCTACTTGATGCTCCAGAGGCAAAAACTATTTTCAACACAAAGCGGATACAATCATCGATGGAACCTCATTTGGAAAACCTATTCCACGACATTCCGGTTGAAACACGGAGCGGTGATTTTAATTGCCGGGTGGAGGGTCTTGAAACGGATAGCCGCCGGGTTGCGCCGGGTTCGCTCTTTTTTGCTCTTGAAGGGTTGAAAACGAACGGAAATTACTATGTCGAGGAATCAATCGATCGGGGTGCCAGGGTTATTGTTTCGAGCAAACCCGCGATCCACCGGGAGGGAGTTTGTTTTCTCCAGGTAAACGATATTCGCGGCGTATTGGCACGGGTTGCGCGCAGATTCAGTCAGCATCCCGACCGCGCGCTTGATTTGGTGGGCATAACCGGCACCAATGGTAAAACAACGGTGGCTCATCTGGTCCATTATTTTCTGGCCGGCGGGGGCTCCCGGCCCGGTATGTTGGGCACTGTGAAATATGATTTGGGCGGCCGTACCTTGCCCGCCAACCGGACAACCCCCGAATCCCCGGAAATTTACTCGATGCTGGCCCAAATGCGCAAACATGGCTGCCGCCAAGCCGTTATGGAGGTGAGTTCACATGGCATTCATCAAAAAAGAGTGCAGGGGCTGGGTTTCAAAGCGGTCGCCTTTTTAAACCTCACCCGCGACCATATAGACTACCATTCTTCCATGGAGGAATATTTCGAGGTGAAAGCGGGCCTGTTTACCGGAAATACTGGCAGATTGCCCGAAGTGGCCGTTATCAATATCGACGATCCGCGGGGCCGTCAACTGGCTGAGAGAATCCCTTCGGGCAGCCGACTCGTTACTTTTGGAGAAAGCCCGGACGCTGATTTCCGAGCGGAAAACCTGGATTTGCAGGCGAGCTCAACCTCATTTGACCTACGCTGGGAGAACGATACCGCACCGGTGGTAGCTCCTTTGCTGGGGCGGTTTAATGTTAGCAATCTGCTGGCAGCCTTCGCCCTTTGCCATAGTTTGGGCTGTAACCTCAATATCCTGGTCGAACGGCTGAAGGGTTTTGGCGGAGTTCCCGGTCGCATGGAACGAGTCGATGCTGGCCAGCCTTTTAATGTGCTGGTTGACTACGCCCACACCGATGATGCCCTGAAAAACGCCCTCGATATGCTTCGGGTCATAACACCGAACCGATTGATGGCGGTCTTTGGTTGCGGAGGGGATCGCGACCGGAAAAAACGCCCGCTTATGACCCGCGCCGTGATGGAGCGCTGCGACCATTGCTGGGCCACGTCGGATAACCCCCGGAGCGAGTCTCCCATCGCGATTTTCGAGGACATGAAAACTGGCATAACCGACCCGGCCCGAATTTCTTTTGTCGAAGGGCGGCGGCGGGCCATCAGCCTGGCCCTGGATAATGTGCGGCCCGGTGATTGTCTGCTGATTGCGGGTAAGGGGCACGAAACTTACCAGGAAATGGGGGGATCGGTCCTGCCCTTCGATGACCGCCTGGTGGCCCTGGAACTTTTAAGAAAAAAACGATTAACCCAACCCTGAACCCATTCGATTAATGCCAACTTTCGGTCCAAAAAAAATAAGCCAATGGGCAAATTCCCGTTGGAAAGGCAGAGTTGTACGGCCTATCACCGGTTTTTCCATCGATACCCGTAATCTGCAACCCGGTGAGATTTTTGTCGCGCTCAAAACATCGCGTCGGGACGGCCACGATTTTCTTGTCCACGCCACACAGCGCGGGGCATCGGGGGCGATTGTCTCGCAGGTCAATCCCAACATCGGCCTGCCACAACTGCCGGTGGACGATCCCCTCGATGCCTTGCAATCCATTGCCGCCAGTTGGCGACAGGAGTTCGATGGACCCGTCATCGGCATCACCGGGAGCGTGGGTAAAACCTCGACCAAGGATCTCCTGGCGCTGCTATTGGGTGAGGAGGGAGTGCACCGGACCGAGGAAAATTTCAACAACCAAATAGGAGTGCCGCTGTCCCTGCTGGCGATTTTCCCCGACCGCCATCGTTGTGCCGTGGTTGAAGCCGGAGCCAATGCTCCCGGGGAATTGGAAACGCTTGCCAAAATCATCGATGCCACAGCCAGCCTCATAACCGGGGTCGCCCCCACCCATTTGGAAGGATTCGGCTCGGTCGAGCAAATCGCCCGTGAGAAAGCCTTTTTAGGCTGCTACACCCGCCCCGACGGCTCGGTGATTTTTCCTCATTATTGCACCCAATTTTCCAGTTTCAATAATTTCCCCGCCACTTCGATCATTCTGACGCCCGAAAACACCGCAGGACCAATCAACCTGCCCGCTTCTCAGGTGGTTTACTGGACGGAGAAACGCGGGAGCACACCCGCCGGGGGCTGTCGCCTCACTCTCCGGCAATCACCGCAAGGTGAAAAGCGGTTTGAGCTGCCGCCGGTCAGCCCGGGGATGGTCTGCAATGCCGCATTGGCAATAGTTATGGCCGGGCGCATGGGTGTAACGGACACCGAAATTCAGGAAAGACTCGACCGCTGGCAGCCAGCCAGCCTGCGCGGTGAATTCATCCAGTACGGAAAGACTCTTTTTTACGTCGATTGCTACAATGCGAGCCCCGTTTCGATGGTCGATGCCTTCGCCTCTTTCGAGCTAAACACCTCACCGGAGCTGCCGCGACTCTATATCCTCGGCTGTATGGCGGAGCTTGGCGCACAGTCACCGGAATTACACCGGGAGGTGGGCGAACAACTTAAACTGCGACCCGGAGACAAAGCCCTGATCTGCGGCGAGGATGCCTCCAGTCTTCGGCAAGGCCTGTTAGACGCAGGCAATTTGGAAGAGCAGTTGACCGTCCTTGAATCACCCGAGGATGCCCGCTCGGAGCTGGCTTCCTTCGAGGGTTCGGTGCTTCTCAAGGGAAGCCGGATTTACCGACTGGAAAACCTGCTCCCCGGAACGGAACTGGACCTGGAGGTAGAAAACAAAAAAGCATGTTAAGTTATCTGGCAGACATGGAAGGCGTTTTCGGCCCGTTTCGGCTCTTTCGCTATATCACATTGCGAAGCGTTCTGGCCGCCGGAACCGCCTTGTTCATCGGTTTTGCCCTGGCCCCTTGGCTTCTTGGGAAATTGCGAGCGTTCAACGTTTCCCAAATCCTCAGGGAAGCTTCCGAAGTGGGGGATCTCGCCGCCCTCCACGCTGGCAAAAAAGACACCCCGACGATGGGCGGACTGCTCATTTTCGGCGCTGTTATGTTTAGCGCCCTGCTCTGGGCCCGGCCAAACATCTATGTTCTGGTGGCTCTCTTTGTTTACACCGCCCTCACCGCCATCGGTTTTGCCGATGATTACCTAAAGATCACCCAGAAAAGCAGTGGTGGACTCTCCAGCCGGGCCAAACTGCTCTGGCAGGCTGTGATCACCCTGATCGCGTTGGGCGCCCTGCTTTGGAACGGCCAGTCAAGTGCCCTAATGGCCGAACTTTGGGTGCCATTTATCAAAAACCCTCTGATTTATTCTATGCCCATCTGGTTCATGGCGCTATTCCTGTTTTTGGTCCTGGCCGGTTCGAGCAATGCCATCAACCTGACTGACGGTATCGATGGGCTGGCCATCGGCTGCACGGTTTCAGTGGCCTTGGTATATGGGATAATGGCCTATGCCGCCGGTCATGCCATTATCTCGGATTACCTGTTCATCAGCAATGTGCCGGGGTCGGGGGAACTGGCCGTGATTTGCGCTGCAATGGTGGGGGCGAGCCTTGCCTTTTTGTGGTATAACGCCTATCCTGCCGAAGTATTCATGGGCGATACCGGTTCACTCGCTTTGGGAGGGCTGATTGGTGTCATCGCCTTTATGATTCATCAACCGCTGACCCTCATCATAGTGGGGGGAATTTTTGTCATAGAGGCTCTATCGGTCATCATCCAGGTTATTTCCTATAAAACTCGGAAAAAAAGAGTTTTTCTTATGTCACCCATCCATCATCATTTTGAGCTTAAAGGCTGGGCCGAGGCAAAAGTGGTCATCAGGTTCTGGATTTTGTCTTTGATCTTTGCCATCAGTGGTCTGGCGACTTTAAAACTCCGTTAAATCAATTTTTTTAAGTAATGAACATCACTCTTCAAAAAATCCTTTCCCATACCAAGGCGCCGGTGGCCATTTTTGGCGGTGGGGTAAGCGGGCAAGCGGTGGCGGATTTGTTGGAACGCTTAATATATCCGCATATTATCTATGATGAGCGCCCGATTGACGGAGCGCGGCAAGAGTTTACTGTGGAAAATGCCCAAGACCACCCTTTGGTGGTTTACAGCCCGGGCTTTGCGCCTGACCATGCCTGGATCGAGCGGGCTCGAAGGGCGGGTTGCCCGTGTTTGAGCGAACCCGATTTTGCCGCACATTTTTTCCAGGGTGAGGTATTCGCCGTAACCGGGACAAACGGGAAAACCACCTTGGTTGATTTTCTGGCTGAGGCTTTCAAAAAAATTGGACGAGACGCCCATGCTGTGGGGAACAATGGCAACCCGCTTTCCAATTTGGCTGGAAGAGAGCCTGATCCTAACGAGAACCCGTTGGCTATTTGCGAAATAAGCTCATTTCAGGCGGAAACTCTACAACACCTGCGATTCGATGCCTTGTTGTGGACCAATTTCCAGGAAGATCACCTCGACCGTCATCCGTCAATGGAACGTTATTTCGCCGCGAAGTGGAATCTCATTAACCAGCTTGACGGCATTGATTTGTTCGCGGGGGAAAGTGTTTCCAAAGCGTCAAAGCTCCACGGTCTGAAACTGCCTTCTTTTACCTCGATAGTTCCCGAATCTGATGAGCCGCCCTGGCCCATGCCCGATGGCTCTGCTTTTGCGGCTGGGCCCCAGATTTCCAATCTCAGGCTGGCCTGGCAGTTCTGGGAAAAGAAAGGTCTTCCAGAAAAGGCATTAAGGAAATGCGCGGAGAGTTTTCCCGCACGCAAACATCGATTAAACAAAGTTTGCGACATCGAAGGGGTTTCTCTCTGGAATGATTCCAAAGCAACTAATTTTGCCGCCACCGAGGCCGCTCTGAAAAATTTTGATGGACCGGTGCACTGGATTGGCGGCGGTTGGCATGGCGGTGGCGCGTTGACACGGTTCGCCAATGACATGGCCTCGAAAGTGAGAGCCGCTTATCTCATCGGGGATACCGCCCCGGCATTGGCTAACGAATTTCGACTAAATTGTTCTCCGGCCCAAGTGTTTACAAATTTGACGGAAGCCGTATCGGAAGCCCATCGCGCCGCGAAGCCGGGAGACACGATTCTATTCAGCCCCGGGTTTTCCAGTTTTGATATGTTCGAAAATTATGATGATCGAGGAAAATGTTTTGAAAAAACCGTTTTGGGTTTGAAGAAAAACCACCTTGAATCTTAAGTATCTAAATACCACCACAAGTCCTCCAATGAAACTAATAAAAATATTTTCCATCGTGTTCTGCACGCACCTCTTAGCCATCTGTTTTCTCTTTGTTTTGCCCGGCTGTAAAACCACCAAGGGTAAGGAGCCCGATGCCGCCGATCCGGCTGTTGCAGACGGTGGCGATATGGGCGCACAGGATGACACTAAAGGAATCCATCCGGATTTTAACGCCGGTCTAGGTAGCTCTGGCTCCGGTCAGACTGCCCCCACAGGCCCCGTGGGGCGATACCCGCCAACCCGTCCAAGCTGGGATTTTGAACCCGCTGCCCCCGCCGATGACTCTCCCGAAGAAGTGCTCAAGCCGGTCTCTGCGGAGCCGATACCTGCGCCTCAGCAAAGCACTCCGAAAGATACCAGCACACGGATGTACACCGTGAAGTCGGGAGATAATCTTACCAAAATTGCCAGGAAATTCGGAACCACGGTCGCGGCCATCAAAATGGCCAACGCGTTGGAAAGCGATCTCATCAGGGTAAACGACACATTGGTGCTTCCCTCTGGTTCGGGAGCCAGTTCTCCTGCGCCAGCGCCCAAACCCAAACCTTCTGCCAGAAATGAAGTCTCGGCCACCGGGGAAGCGATTCACATCGTAGTTTCAGGCGATACTCCCAGTGGAATCGCACGCCAGTACGGCATGAGCACGAAAACCTTCATGCAGATCAACCATATCACCGACCCGACCAAGATGCAAATTGGGCAACGTGTGTTTGTAAAATCGCAGGAGGGAGCAACGTCGGTTCCGAGATCAGCCTCGGCCAGCCGCACGGTTTTGGAGGAAGGCCGCTCGACAACCCCTCCTGTCATCAATGAGCGTGAACGGTCCTTGCTCGAGGAGGAGGAAGTTATCCCAGTGATTCCAATTGATAGCGACGAAGGCGAAGATGGCGGATCGACTGATTAATTAATTTAGGTTTTTGCTGTTCCCCACTCAGACACTTTAACAATAACATTCAGTAAAGAGCATGGATGCCGGGCGAAGTTTGGGATTGCATGAGTTACGCCGACAGGGTCCGACGCTGATCCTTATTCTGGCCGTGGCCAGCCTGACTCTCCTTGGCTTTATTATTCTTTTCAGCGCAACACAGGCTCATACCGGAGGGCCACAGACCATTGTGCGAAAGCAGGCGGTCTGGCTAACGCTCGCCTTGTTGGCCTGCGGATTTACCGCCTTTCTCAATATGGATTTTCTGCGCCCGTTGGCCTGGCCTTTGGCGGGATTGGTGGGTGGACTGCTATTGCTCGTACTGGTGCCGGGAGTCGGGGTAACGGTCAACGGGGCAAGGCGCTGGCTGGATCTCGGGCCAATGAACATGCAGGTTTCCGATTTCGCCAAAATCTCGATGATCTTTCTGCTGGCTCATTACTTGGCCGCAAACCAGCGATATCTGGACTCATTTTTCAAAGGATTTTTCATCCCGTTTTGCATTGTCGGAACATTTTTTGTCCTCGTAATGGCGGAGCCCGATTTCGGGACGGCGTTTCTGCTTGGGCTGGTTGGCTGCACAATGCTATTTCTGGCCGGGGTGCGGCTGCTTTACCTTATGCCGTCGCTCGCAGCGGGGGGTGCGCTTTTTGCAGTGGCGATATTTTTGGATCCCGTCCGAATGAGGCGAATTACAGCATTTTTGGATGTTGAGGCTCACAAAAGCGACGGAGCCTACCAGCTTTGGCAGGGAATTTTAGCTTTTGGAGCGGGTGGTATGAATGGCGTTGGCCTTGGCAACGGTCGCCAGCAAAATTCCTTTTTACCCGAGGCGCATACCGATTTTATTTTTCCCATTATCGGCGAAGAATTGGGGTTGCTCTTTTCGGGCGGTGCAGTCGCTCTCTTTTTGCTGATTTTTGTCCTGAGCCTCGTGAAACTCCGCCGGGCACCCAATATGTTTCAATTTCTTTTTGCCGCCGGAGCCATCCTCCTGATCACCTCGCAGGCCCTCATCAATATCGGTGTGACCACGGGCTGCCTGCCCACCAAGGGAATGTCCTTACCGTTTATCAGCTATGGGGGTTCGGGGCTTGTGACGATGTTTATCTTGACGGGTATTTTGATCAATTGCTTTCGCATGACGAATCGCTGCCCACTGCCTAACCCGATTACGTTATGAGCAAATTCGTCATAGTTTGCGGAGGCACCGGGGGCCATTTATCTCCCGGTATCGCGGTTGCCCAGGAATTACTGGAAAAGGGCCACGGCTGTTGGCTTGTGATTAGTAATAAACAGGTGGATGCCCGGCTAATTCGTAATTATGAGCATTTGAAATTTATCCAGTCTCCAGGCTCCGGTTTCTCCCTGCGGCCTCACCTTTTGCTCAAATTTATCATCAATCAATTCCATTTGCTCATATTTTCCTTTCGTTTTCTGCGGTCGATTCGGCCCGATGCAATTATTGCCTTTGGGGGATTTATGACAACGGGGTATGCGGTTTCGGGGTTTATTCTCGGCTGCCCCATTGCTCTCCATGAGGCCAATCGCAAACCGGGCAAAGCTATTCGCATCCTCCGTGGATTGGCGGACCGGCTATACTTGCCCGATGGCGTTATGGTGACCGGTTTGCCGCCCCACGCCATAAAACATTACGGACTTCCGCTGCGCAAAGAAATTCAGCTTTTGACAAAAGAGGCGGCTCGGCAGCGCCTTGGTATAGAGGTTTCGGGTAAGCTTTTAGTCGTTGTGGGAGGAAGCCAAGGCGCCCAAATTCTCAACGACTGGGTTTTGGACTACTCCCAACGACTCGCCGCTGAGGGTGTCAACATTTACTGTGTCACCGGATTGGGCAAAGGGGTGCAGAGCGTTTCGGAATTCCGCCATCCCGATGGGCGGATGATCAAGGCTTATTTCACGCCATTTACCGATTGCATGGGGACGGTCCTCTCAAGCGCCGACATGGTTCTCTCGCGTGCCGGGGCCGGGTCAATCGCAGAGCTTGAGCATTGTCAGGCGCCGTCCATTCTCGTCCCGTTTCCCTATGCGGCGGATAACCATCAGTTGGCCAACGCTCGATTCCTCGAACAACACGGTGGCTGCATAGTGCTCGAGCAGACTCGCATCGATAAATTGCGCGATGAGGTTCTGGAACTAATTTTTAATGACTGGCTGTTATCGAAATTTCGCCAAAACCTGGCGCGAATCGAACGGGGAGTATGCTCCCAAAAAATTGCCGTGGATTTAGAAAAATTGGCCAATCGATTGCACGGACCGGAAAGCCCACGCCGCGCGAAAATGCAAATGCCCGCATGAAAAAGGAAGCAAATAGCGGCAGGGGTAGAATTTTCATGATCGGCGTCGGCGGCATGGGGATGGCTCCGTTGGCCATTTATCTGCGCCAAATGGGGCAGGATGTTTTGGGATTCGACGACAATTTGCAGGCTCCTGTTGGCGAATTGCTCAAAGATGCCGGGGTGGAAATGCAAACCTCTACTCAATTTCCTGAACATATCGACAAAGTGGTTTATTCCTCGGCCATCAGGGAAGGGCATCCACAGTTGAAGGAAGCTGCCAAGCTCGGGTTGCCAACGCTTCGCCGGGGTGAAATGAAGGCGGAAGTCCTCGAAGGAAAGAAAATAATCGCCATTGTGGGCAGCCACGGCAAAACCACCTCGGTCGGCATGCTCACGTGCAGTTTGCTGCGCAACGGCTTCTCCTTCGGTTATCTTTTGGGAGGGTTGTTTAACGGGCGGAAGCTCTCTCCGGCCCATTATAGTGAAAGTGAGTGGGTGGTTGCCGAAATTGATGAAAGCGACGGCACCATCGATCTGTTCCAACCGGAGATAACCGTTGCTCTAAATCTGGATTGGGATCACACCGATTTTTATGCCGGTCTGGAGGATTTGGAAAAGACAATTAAAAGGCTATTCCAACGGACACGCGGTGTTATTTTTCTGCCCGCTGAAAGCGATTCGCTTATTCGATTAGCCGAGGATTCGTTGGCCGAAAAAATCCAATTCGGTTGTGGTGGCTGTTATCATTTCAAGTCAGTGGAAATCGGCAGAGACTCCTTGAGCGTAAGTCTTTCCGGGTATTTCCCGCCGCAGTCGGAGGTTATTCCCGCCGCAGGGTTATTTAATGCTGAAAACGCGCTTCCCGCGCTCGCACTGTCCCATTATCTGACCGGCGCTCTTTGTGTAGGCAGCCTATGCGATTTCCCCGGAATACGCCGTCGCCAAAAACTGCTCCATGAAACCGGCGAATTGAGTGTTTACGAGGACTATGCCCACCATCCAAGCGAAATTCAGGCAATGGTTCATTTCGCCCGCGAGACTTATTCTGACCGCAGGCTGCTGGTCGTTTTCCAACCCCATCGCTATTCGAGAACACTTCGTCTCAAAGGCGAGCTGGGCCAATCCCTCCGGGGCGCACATGAACTTTTCTTATTGGATGTCTATGCAGCCAGTGAAACCCCTCTGGAAGGCGGCTCCAGCGATGATCTTGCAGATTGTTTTCCCGATGATCTCCGATTCCGGCGTGTTAATTCCTATTCCCGGTTATCGGCGCTTTTGTTTGAGGCGATTCAAGAACCGGCGGTATTACTTTTTCTCGGGGCAGGAGACATCGATCAATGGGCAGCGACATTTGTCAGAGAACTGCAAAACGTGAAACCATTCAACGGCCACAAGTCTGCGGTTGATCTTGCAGGAATGCAGAACCATTCCTGGTGGGAGAAATTGCATTCGGAGGTTGATGAGGAAACCGCTCTTTCGACCAGCGAATCCCTGGCCGATAAAACGACTTTGCGGGTGGGCGGGGCCGCGTTCTTTTTTGCCGAACCGGCCAGTGTGGAGGATTTGAGCCTTCTTCTCAAAGGGGCCGCCGCGCGTTCTCTGCCCGTTTATTTCCTGGGCCGAGGCTCTAATCTCATAGTTCCCGATGATGGCGTCGCGGGGCTTGTTATCCGCCTCAATCACGAATCCTGGAGATCGATCAAGCCGCTCGGCGAGGGCCGTTTATGGGTCGGTGGAGGCGCGCGCCTCAAGCAAATCTGCGGGGAAGCCTGCCGACTGGGTCTTGCCGGGCTGGAATTCCTCGAGGGCATACCCGGCTCTCTTGGTGGTTCGCTGCGCATGAATGCCGGGGCCATGGGCGGTTGGATTTTCGATGTCGTCGAGGAGGTTCAATTCATGACGATTGAGGGCGTTTTGAAAACCCTTCCGAAGGAGAAATTTCAAGTCGGCTACCGGGAATGCCGTGAACTGCATCAGGCAATAGCGGTTGGCGCCATTTTGAAGGCAAATGATGATGGTTCCAGCGGGGCAATCCGGGCGATGTTGGATGAGTACTCGAACAAGCGGAAAAGCTCGCAGCCGAAGGAACCGAGCGTTGGTTGTATTTTCAAAAACCCAAAGGATCGCTATGCCGGGAAAATCATCGATGAATTGGGGTTAAAAGGGCTTCGTGTGGGTGAAGCGGAAGTATCCAGCATACATGGAAATTTCATCGTGAACCGGGGAGGCGCCACCTATGGCGATGTCGTGACGCTCATCCGAAATATCCGGCAGGAGGTGCGTAAGCGCACGGGGATCGAATTGCAGCCCGAGGTCTTGCTGATGGGCAAAAGTTGGGATCAGGTTTTATGAACGACGCACGAATAGCGGTGATCTGCGGTGGTTCCAACGAGGAACGCGAGGTATCCCTGTCCACGGGTAAAGCGGTTGCGGAGGCATTGAGAGTTAATTTCGAGGTCGATGTTTTTGAAATCAAAAGTGACGAACTGCCCCCGGGACTCGACCCCGAGCGGCATGTGGTTTTTCCGGCCTTGCATGGCAGTTTTGGGGAAGATGGCGGTTTGCAGAATTTACTCGAAGACGCGGGCATTGCCTACGCCGGAACCGGCCCTGAAGGGAGCCGCCTTTGTTTCGCCAAACAGGAAACCAAAAATGCTGTGCTCGCTGCCGGAGTTCGAGTCGCACCCGGTATGCTTTTTACCCTTCCCTGTCCGTTTCCCGAAGGTGAGACGTTCCGTGCGCTTGCCCCTTCATTTTTTCTCAAACCGGACCGGCAGGGGAGCAGCGTTGGGCTGTCCGAGGTCGTAGGAGTGGAGCAGTTGCGGTTATTGTGGGGGGAGCTAAAACCGGGCGAATGGCTTTTGGAAAAGCGAATCATGGGTCGGGAAATAACCGTTGGTATGCTCAACGGAAAAGACCTGGGCCTGGTCGAAATTCGACCGCGTGGGGGTTCCTATGATTATAGGCATAAATATACCAAGGGCCTCACCGAATATCTTTTTCCGGCCAAGATCAATGGCGTTGTTGAAAATGAGATTCGCGCGGCGGCAAGGGCTGCCTATACCGTTTGTGATTGCCGGGATTTCGCCCGAATTGATTTTATGCTAAATGCCGAGGAAGAAAGTTTTTTCCTTGAGATTAACACACTTCCGGGGCTCACTGCCACCAGCTTGTTACCGATGAGCGCCTCCTGTAATGGTATCAATTTTCCCAAACTCGTCGGGGAGATGGTAGCGCCGGCGCTACGGCGTTTCCAACCGCTCGAAGCCATAATTAAATCGTGAAAAAACGTTCTTCAAATTCCAGCCAATCATCTGCGTCCCTGCGGAATTGGCGCAACATCAAGCAGAGTGGGGGCCGCAAGGCTGTGACCGATCTGGCACGCAAACGAAAACGTCAGGTCTTTTTAAAAGCGGCCTCGGTTGTAATGGCATCCTTACTAATATTGTCAGTATTGGGGTATGGGATTTTTCTTTTTAAAACCAACCGATCGAAAATTAACCTGCCGGGATCCTCGGAACCTCTCCGGTTAATCCATTTTGAAACGGATGGCGTTCTCAACCGTCAATGGTTTGCCCAGGAATTTTATTTGGTCAAAGGTCTGAAGTTGATGGACCTGGATATTCATGAAATCAAAAAGGATCTGGAAAAACATGGACAGGTGAAGGAGGCAACCGTGACCCGAAAATTTCCCGACGAACTGCACATAACCGTAAGGGAGAGGATTCCCGTTTTGCGGGCTCGTTTGGCCACCACAATTGGAGGCAAGCCCGAGGAAAGGCTAATCTCACGCGAGGGCGTGGTTTACATGGGCATCGAGTACTCGCGGTCGACTCTGGAGGAACTGCCCTACCTGGGCGGAGTCCGTTTTTCTATTGGTCCTGATGGCATCGAACCCGTTGAGGGTCTACCCGAATTGGCCCGACTTCTCACTTTGGCACGCACCCGGTTTCCTGCCATTTACAAAGGCTGGAAAGTGGTTTCACTACATGACTCCGGCGATGCTACCGGTGTCGAAGGCACCGTTATTACGGTAAAGAGTCGAAAGGTGAAATCGGTTATTTTTTCACCTCCCGATTTTGACAGGCAACTCGGCCAACTCGAACAGATTATCGCTCACTCGAAGCAACGGGGCATCCGGGTAATTAAAAAAATTGATCTCTCACTGGGTGATCAAGTGGTTGTGCAGGATTTTCCCGATCTTCGGCATAAAAGATTACGAAATTAAGAATTTTACTTAGTACTAAAAAAATCATGGCCTATAATAAAGTCATCGGCGCGGTAGAAATCGGGACCTCCAAAGTGGTGGCGCTGGCGGGGGAAATCATCGGAGGGAACAGCCTCAACATTATCGGGATGGGGCAAGCCACTTCCAGGGGCGTAAAGAAAGGGGAGATTGTTGATTTTAGGCTGGCCAGTGATTGTGTTCATGCGGCAATCCATTCGGCTGAAAAAAATTCCGGGGCAACCATCGAAAGCGTTTATCTGTCACAGAGCGGCAGCCATCTGAAAGGTTTTTTTGACAAAGGCGAAATTTCCGTTAGCTCATCCGACAATCTGGTGCGTCGCTCGGATATTAAGCAGGTGGTGGAAAATGCGAAACGGAAAGAAGTTTCACCGGGCCGAATTTACATTCATCATATTCGTAACGGATTTTTTCTCGATGGTCGATCCATCGAAGATCCCTATCAGATGAAAGGAGACCGGCTCGAAGTCGGCTATTGGCATGTGCATGGGCACGAGGTTAAAATAACGGACAATATCCATGTTATCAACGGTTTTGCCGGACTCGAAGTGGAGGATATAATTTTATCGGGAATCGCTTCGGGCTCGATGGTTGTGCAGGAAGCGGAAAAACGCAATGGAGCGCTTTTGTTGGACATAGGTTGTGGCACCACCGATTACGTGCTCTATCGCAATGGCGTTATTTGCCGAACCGGTGTAATTTCCGTGGGCGGAGATCATTTAACCAACGATTTGTCGCTAGGTTTGCGGGTCAATCCCAAACACGCCGAAAACCTTAAGCTGGAATTTGGCAAAGCCACCCTCGATCATGATGACAAAGTGGAAAAAGTCTGGCTTATCGGGGACCTCACTATCGGAGATCGGTCCATTCCGAGGAAAGCCATTTACCAGATTATCAACGCCCGTATGGAGGAGCTTTTCACCATAATTAAAAAGGAAATTAGCGAGTCTGTTGGTCGAAACGAGCTCCCGGGAGGTATCATCATAACGGGGGGAACCTCGCGCCTTTCCCATATCGCTGATTTGGCTTCCAAGGTGATCGGCCTCCCTGCCCGCATTGGGGAAAATCCCGATTGGGTGCGCGTAGATTTGCGCGAACCGGAATACAGTTGTGCGCTCGGGCTGCTCTTTTACGGACTCACAGCGGAGCGCTCGGCTGAGGAAGAAAAACCCCAATCCGGTCTGATCAAAAAAATGGCCCGCATCTTTAACTTTTCCTGACTCGATTCACTTGCCAAAAATTTCAATATGATCGAAGAAGAAAATCTAAATACGTTGGAAAACAGGGACACCGATGAAAATGCGGCAGAAAATATTCGCATAAAAATCATTGGCGTCGGCGGCGCGGGTAACAATGCGGTTGACCGCCTGAAGCTGGACAATTTGCGAAATGTCAACCTCGCGGTAGTCAATACCGATGGGCAGGTATTGGCCTCTTCACCCCTCGAGGAAAAGCTTCTTATCGGCGGAAAAATCACCCGAGGTCTTGGCGCCGGCGGTGAGGCTGAGCTCGGCCAACAAGCCGCCTGCGAGGACCGCGAGAGCCTGCGCCGGTTGGTTGAGGGTATCGACCTCGTGTTTCTTCTTGCCGGACTTGGGGGAGGCACCGGGAGTGGTGCGCTGCCGGTTCTCGCAGAGACTGCCGCCGAGGAAGGCGCTCTGGTCATCGCTTTTGTGACCATGCCATTTACACTTGAGGGAGAACGCCGACTGCGGCAGGCGGAGGATAGCCTCGTTGCCCTTCGGTCGAGTTGTCATGCGGTTATTCCGCTGCCCAACGATATTTTACTACAACAGGTCGATGAAAATGCCACGGTTCTCGAAGCCTTCGCCATCGCCGATGATTGGATCAACAGGGGCGTGCGTGCCATTTGGGATCTTCTTAATAAGACAGGGCTTATCAATATCGATTTTGCCACGTTGCGGGAATCCTTTGATGCCCAAGGCGGAAAAACGCTATTTGGCCTCGGACGAGGGGAGGGTGGCGATTTCGTCAACAAGGCCATCAACGACCTCATGCTTTGCCCCTTGCTGCATACTCCCGGATATTCGCGGCGGGCGGATAACCTGATCGTCAACGTAACCGGAGGCGCCGATCTCACTTTAACGAAAGTAAACGAAGTGATCGCCATCGTCGCAGAAAAATTTGGGAGCAAGGAAAACACCGTAATAGGCGCCGTCATTGATGAAAGTCTTCAAAACACATTGAGCATCTGCGTCCTCGGTACAACGGATGTGGAAGGCCGAGTTTCCAGCTCACGCAAAACGATTCAATCGCTGACCAAAAATTCCGGGGAAAAAGAAGTTCCCTCTGTCAAGGCCAAGGAGCTTAAATCAGCGGTTAATGCCCTGGATATACAGGGGCGGCCCAAGAAGGTTCACCGTTCAAAGCTCAAACCGGGAAAGAGCAAAAAAGGAGAAGGGCAGCCGGAATTCGATTTTACCCGAACTGAAGAGCAGAGGGGTTACTTCGAGAAGACCGATCGAAATCTATACGAAGGCGAAGACCTCGATGTGCCAACTTATCTCCGCCGGGGCATTAAAGTCTGCCTTTAATAGTTAGGTAAGACTATTGACGAATTCCGAATTTTCTAACCACGGATAATACGGATTATCTCAGGCAGTTTGCGATAGCGCGTCCGAAAGGCGTTTTCCTTAACTGCGAACATTCGCCTAATCGGTGGTTTGAGAAAAAAGGGAATTATTCGGCGGCTGCAGGCCGTAGGGTGGGTGCAGAGATATTTTGCCTAAAAAAGGATATATCCCAACAGGCTCAACCCACAAAGAATCAGCAATACGGTAAGTGCCCGCCGCTCTTGCTCAGTCAATTTCCAAGGCATAACAATTTAAGAAAACCAGTGAATCCAAATAATCAGCAATCGTGACCGATTAAACAAACCAAATATTTCGTTTCTAAACAGTATTGTTGATTAAACATGCCTAATGGTGATTCCGTGTATTGACCACGGATAGCAGGGATTGTCACAGATAGTTTTCTTTATAGAGTTAGCGAAAGGCACTTTCTTTATCTGCTTTTATCTGTGAAATCTGCGATTTTATGAGACATTGGGGAAACATTTAAACTGCGGCTGTTTTCCAACAGAGTAGCAATATGGGTGTGAGCGCAGGTTAGTTAAATTTTTTTGAATGGGGTGTTGACAGGGTGCGGGAGATTCTCGTAGTTTTACTGGTCAGACCAGTCAGACCAGCTCTTTTTCCGCTATCCTGCATTGATAATGTTGACCTGTTTTTACGAGTTTCTCCGAATCTATTTTAATTTTGATTGATGATTTCTTCACGGCAAAAACCTTCTATTGCACAGGAAACCTTTGATTCCATTGCGGAGCAGATTCGTAGCGGTGGGTTAACTCCGGGCGACCAGATTCCCGGTGAGCGGACGCTTGCGAGGCAGCTAAATGTGGGGCGTACCTCTGTTCGCGAAGCCATTCGGCGACTGGAAACCGTTGGGCTGCTGGAGACTCGGCAGGGTCTGGGGACATTTGTTAAAGACCCGAGCGGTGAAGTTTTGCAGACGGCTCTGATGTCCAATTTTCTGACGGATGCGGCCATTCAGGAAAAACTTTTTGATCTCCGTCTGATAATTGAAGTCGAGGCGACCGCCCGGGCTGCCCAAAGCGCCACCCCTGAGCAACTGGAGACTTTGCGCCGGTTGAATGAGAAAGTGGAAATTTTCAGCGAAAGGGGTGATATCGGGGGGATGATTGTGGCCGATTTTGAATTTCATCGCCAAATCCTTGTGGCCACCGGAAACGATATTTTGGTCAATTTGATGGATGGTATTGTAGATTTGCTGAGAGATATGCGGCGGATGGGGGCCGAGATACCGGAGTTGATTTCAGAGAGGATCGCCAGCCATCGGGCGATACTCAAAGGAATTGAACACGGCGATAGCGATGCTGCCAGAACAGCGATGAAAGAGCATCTGGAAGGAGTATTCGAGCGGGTGAAAGGAACTTGGACCACGAAATGAGACCCTTTGATTATTTCGAGCCAGCCACTTTACCCGAGGCGGTTTCCTTGCTGGAACGCTTCGACGGACGGGCCAGTATTCTCGCCGGTGGAACCGATTTGCTGGTGGAGATCAAGGAGCGCATCCGGCTGCCCGATCACGTGATCAATATCAAGAAAGTGCCGGGATTGGATTATTTAAGCTACGACCCTGTTGACGGGCTGAAGATCGGATCTCTGGCGACCCTGCACGAGGTTGAAACATCACCCGTTGTTATCGAAAAATACGCAGGACTCTACCAGGCGGCGAGGGAGTTGGGGTCGATTCAGGTGCGCAACCGGGCGACGGTGGCGGGAAATATCTGCCGGGCTTCGCCATCCGCTGACACACTGCCTCCCCTGATTGCCGATAATGCCACGATCCACACTTTTGGACCCGATGGGGAGCGATCCATCCCGATGGAAAAATTCTTTACGGGTCCGGGAAAAACCGTTCTCTTGGATGGCGAGATTTTGACCCGGATCA
Organism: Opitutales bacterium; assembly: GCA_021772515.1. Taxonomy (GTDB): domain Bacteria; phylum Verrucomicrobiota; class Verrucomicrobiia; order Opitutales; family UBA2987; genus JAJFLU01. Next base: position 36,110 of record JAJFLU010000026.1, on the reverse strand, counting down.
ATGTGCCTAGCCCACCTCCAAATACCGGCAAGGTTTACCTGAAACTGGGGCGGAGAGCCGCCATGGAATTGGCCACGGTGGGAGTGGCGGTTACTCTTACTCTGGACGGAAATGAATGCCGGAGCGTCCGCATCGTTTTGGGGGCAGTTGCGCCAACTCCCATGCGAGCGACCGACGCCGAGGATATTTTGATCGGAAAAGCGATTTCCGAAAATGCCATCGAGGAGGCGTCCCAAGCGGCAAAAGACCAATGCCGCCCGATTTCCGATGTGCGTGGAAGCGCGGATTACCGGCGCGAAATGGTGCGGGTGCTCACAGGCAGAGCGCTTCGAATGTCCATTGAGGCGGCCAATGAAGGGAATTCACCCTTTGATATTTCAACTGACCAGACTGTTGATTGATCCATCATGAAACACATGGTTTCCACGATAATTAACGGTGAGCGGCGCGAGCTGGCTATCAAGCCATATCGCAGTTTGCTCGACGTATTACGCAACGAAGCGGAGCTAACCGGCTCCAAAAAAGGTTGCGATGTCGGCGATTGCGGAGCCTGCACCGTTATTTTGGACGGGAAACCGATCAACTCCTGCCTCGTATTGGGGGTGGAGGTTGATGGATCGGAAATTACAACCATCGAAGGACTGGCAGACCACACCGCGCCGGGCGCTCCTTTGCACCCTTTGCAGGAGAGTATTCTCCAGCATGGGGGCGCCCAATGCGGGTTTTGCACCCCGGGCATTCTCATGGCGGCCAAGGCTTTGCTCGATGAAACCCCTCGACCGACCGATGAGGAGGCCCGGTTTGCCATCGCGGGAAACCTTTGCCGCTGCACCGGTTATACTAAGATAGTTGAATCAATTCTATCAATTTCGGGAAGCGAGGGTGCATTATGACCACCTCGATTATTCTGGAAACACCCTCTCCAACCCTGGGGCTAATCCCGGAAAATGGCCTTTCGGTGGTCCACACAAGTCCGCCGAGAGTCGATGGTCTGGAAAAAGTGACCGGCTCGGCTCTTTACGCGGCTGATTACTCTTTTCCAGGAATGCTCTACGGGAAAATTCTCCGCAGCAAACATGCCCATGCCAGGATTGTGCATATCGATAAAAGCAAAGCGCTAGCCCTGGAAGGGGTTAAAGCAGTGATCACCCATGCGGATGCGCCCAAGGAACTACATGCCGGTTCCCCAGCGCCAAGGGTGGGGCAAATGGTCGCCGACCAATACGTTTTGGCAGAAAAAGCGCGATATTTCGGGGACGGGATCGCTGCCGTGGCGGCAGTTTCAGAGGAAATTTTGGAAGAGGCGCTGCATTTGATCGAGGTCGAATACGAGCCTCTACCAGCGGTTTTTGATATGGTTGAGGCCATGAAACCCGATGCGCCCAGCATTCACGGCACAGAGAGAAACCTGGTCGGGCCACCTTTCATCATCGAGCGCGGCGATGTCGAGGAAGGGTTTGCTCAGGCAGAAACGATTTTCGAGGGCCATTACGAGACGGGGCGGCCCGTTCCCTGCTATATGGAGCCCAACGCCTGTGTTTGCCGATGGGACAGAGGCGGTAAATTGACCATCTGGAGTTCCACCCAATGCGCCTTCATGGTACGGGGCATATTGAGTCAAGTGCTCGGCATTCCGGCCCACGATGTTCGCGTAATCGTCGAGCATATGGGCGGTGGTTTCGGTGCCAAGCAAGACCTTTACCAACACGAATTCGTATGTGCAATCCTGGCCCGTGAGACGCGCCGGCCGGTTAAAATGGAGTATAGCCGCAAGGAGAGCTTTCTGGGCGGGCGTTCGCGTCACCCCATCAAAATAACCCTCAAACAAGGGCTGGGCAAAGATGGTTTATTGACCGCCAGAGAGGTTCGCCTGGTCTCCAATACCGGTGGTTACGCCTCCCACGGTCTGGGCATTACAGCGGTGGGTTGCCTGGACATCGCCTCCCTATACCGATGTGAAAAAAATCTGAAGATCGAGGGAATTTCCGTTTACACGAACAACCCGATTGCAGGTGCTTATCGGGGATTTGGCGCGGTGCAGGCGTTTTTTGCACTGGAAACTCAAATCGACGAAATGGCGGTCGCTTCTGGTGTGGACCCCCTCGATTTCAGGCTCAAAAACATTGTTGGCGACGGCGATTTGAGTCCATCCGAACACCATATTTTGGGAGATGGGTTAGCCGTCTGTCTGAGAAGAGGCGCAGAGGAAATGGGCTGGTATGAGCGTAAAAAAATGGGACGAAATAACAGCAGTCCGCTTAAAAGAGGCTGGGGCGTGGGCACTGAAATGCACAGCAGCGGGGCTTACCCGGACATTGAGGAGCAATCCAACGCCATCATCAGAATGAACGAAGACGGCACCGTAAACCTGATCATCGGGATGGCCGATTTGGGCACGGGCACACGCACAATGGCGGCACAGATCGCTGCCGAGGTTCTCGGTATTTCTCTGGGCGAAATACGGGTGATTGATGGTGATACCGATGTTACACCCTTCGATATCGGCGCCTATGCCAGCCGAACGACCTATGTGGGTGGCGGGGCGGTTCTGAAGGCGGCGAATCACCTTAAAAAACAGCTTTTGGAATTGGCTTCGGAGAGATTGGAATGCCCGTTGGAGGATTTGTCCTTAATTGAAGGGAGAGTATTTGCAAAAAATGCGCCCAATGAGGGCATCGCGGTAAGAGATCTTGTTTCCGGAGAAGGGGGACGCCCTCCGAGAACCCTCATCGGACAAGGCAACAACGAACCCACCGTAGCCTATTCATTCGGGGCGCATTTCGCGGAGGTGGAAGTGGATACCGAGATCGGCCAGATCAAGGTTTTGCAGGTGATCGCCGTGCATGAGATTGGGCGGGCGATCAATCCGGTTGCCGTTGCCGGGCAGATCGAAGGCGGTATACAACAGGGCATCGGGCACGCCCTGACCGAGGATTTCATTATCGATAAGAAAACCGGCAGACCGTTGAATCCCAGCTTTGTTGATTACAAAATGCCGCTGGCCCTCGATATGCCAAAAATAAAGACAATCATTCTGGAAGAATTTCCCGATCCGAGTGGGCCATTCGGGGCTAAGGGCATCGGAGAGGACCCCATAATCCCGATCGGTCCGGCGATTGGAAATGCCGTTTACGAGGCGACCGGAGTGCGAATGAGAGAACTACCGATCACACCCGAAAAATTTCTCAAGGCCTTTGCAGAAACCTAAAATCCATACACAATGACACTAATCTAATTATGAGATATTCCGCTTCCTCCTCCTCTTTGTCTTCGTCTAATTTTTGTAAGATGTAGTCATAAAAAAAATTGGGGAAAAAGAGGAAGACAAAGACGAAGAGGAAGATTTTTAACAAAGGCTTTAAATTAGTGCCAATCACCCATTCAACCCATACACCCTATTTAACCGAATAAAAAGAGACTGAATTAATTTATGAAACCACCTATTATTGATTGCCTTACCCATATCAGCCGAGAGGCCGATGATGTTGTTGGATGGGGGCCCCGGTTTTTAGCCGAGGACCTGATTGCTCAGATGGATGCTCCGCGAAAAGTGCTCGGAGAACCGGCCCGAATCGACAAATCCATCGTTTTTCCCGCGTTGGCGGAAACGGTTCCCACTTCCGGCCTGTCCTTTGAGCAACAGCACGAATATGTGCTCGAAAGCGTTCGCAAGTATCCCGACCGCCTGGTCGGGGGAGCCGTTATTCATGCCCGGCTATGGGATGACGATGTGGCCAGCCAACTGGAGTCGATGGTCCGGGAGGATAATTTCCGGATGCTTTATATCCATCCGTCGTTTCACAAATACTGGCTGCCAATTTCGACACCGAGCGAGGGTGAAGGGTCGAAACAATTGCTCTATCCAGTTTTCGAGTTCGCCAGGAAATGGGATCTACCCGTCCTGCTGCATACCGGCGAACCTCCCTATGGATTGCCCGCTACGGTTGAATTTGTGGCCGGTGAATTTCCCGATGTGACCATGATTATCGCCCACATGGGAACGCAGGGAGTGGTTTACACTCTGGAGTCCCTTCTGGTGGCTAATAATCATCCCAATGTCATGCTCGAAACCAGTTTCACCCAGTGTCACATGCTCATTGAGAGCGTCCACTCGCTGGGTTCCGAACGGGTAATCTTCGGCAGCAATTGCCCCCCGATGGAACCGACGCAGCAACTAATGACGGTCGAGGAGTCGCTCACTTTGGCGCCGCCCATCGGCATGAGTTTATCTTTTGACAACACACGCAAAGTGCTCGGTGGAAACCTTGCCTCACTCATAGAAAAAACCGATTCGGCAGTAGCCCGAGCACAATAGGAATTAACATCATGTCACGAATAATTATAGATTCACATAACCATATCATTAACCACCGGGAGCCTGTTTGGGGCTGGGGGCCTCGTTTTACGGGCGAAGACCTCATCGCCACGATGGACCGGGATTACGATGTCATGGGGGAAACTCGCCATGTCAGCAAGGCCGTCACTATGGGTTCGTTGGGGATTACTGCCCTGGGCGATTTCACAATGGCGGAGGCGCATCAATATGTCCGCGAATGTGTCCAAAAACACTCCGACCGCCTTTATTTAAACGCAGTTTACAATCCCCGGATCTGGAGTGTCGAGGAGTTGAATCAGGTGGACCAGTGGGTCGAGGACTCCAATCTGGTCATGCTAAAACTCCACCCCACGATGCACAATTTCCTGCTCCCGATGGGCAATCCCTATCCGGGGCGGGCAACGACCAAGCTGGTTTTCCCGCTGTTTGAAAAGGCGCGTCAACTGGGAATTCCGGTCATGATCCACATGGGTGAGCCGCCGCACTCGAACCCCTCGTCCATCGACCCGATTGCGCGTGAATTTCCCGATGTGCCGATAATTATTGCCCATTCGGGAGCGAATAACGAAATCAGCTACGCGCTGGCGGCAACCATTGTGGCGAGGCATAATGACAACGTTTACCTGGGCTCAAGCTGGGTGCAGCCACTGGATTTATGCGAGATGTATTATGCCGTGGGCGCCAGCAAGATCATATTTGAGAGCGATTGCGCGCCGCAGTCGATGGGGCATCAGATGCGACAGGTCATCAACCTGCATCTGCCACCGCCACTAGGTGTGGGCGCAACAAAGGATGAGGTTTACGACGTGATCGGGGGCACCATTGCGCGACTCTGCAAGATTCCGGTCGATGAACCCGTAGGGGCTTAAATTCTTCTTACCAATCGGTATTGTGAAAAATAAAATCTGGCGGCAAACCCTGTTTATACTCCTCCTTGCATTGGCGGGAGGCTGCTCCGGCGGGGTGGAAAAGAAAACCGAAGAAGGAGTCTTCAAAGTGGGTTTGCTCAGCCCGGGTCCTGTAAATGGGCAGGGCTGGACACAGATTGCCTACGAGGCATTGCTTCAGATCGAGCAGGATCTGGGGGCGCAGATCAGCTATGTGGAAGTGGAGCAATCGCCGGCTCTTTTCGAGCGGGCGTTTCGCGATTATGCCAGTCAGGGGTATCAAATGGTCCTCGGTCATGGGTTTGAGTTTCAGGATGCCGCTCTAACCGTGGCCAAGGATTTTCCCGATACCTATTTTTTCATATCGAGCAGTAAAATCCACGAGGGCAATGTCATCGGGGTGGATTCCGATTCGAGCCAGCCTTTTTACCTGATGGGTGTTGTGGCGGCCAAAATGGGCCGGGGGGCCGGATTGATTGGGGGAGTGGAAATACCGCCAATAACGAATGCCTTCATCGGTTTCATAAACGGTGTCCGCAGTGTTAATCCGGATTTTCCGGTCAGCACGACCTATCTGGGCAGTTGGACGGACGCGGCGGCGGCCAAGGAGGCGGCCTTCAGCATGATCGCCGAGGGAGCGGATTTTATCATACCCGATGCCGATGCGGCAGGTTCCGGCGTTTACCAGGCTCTCAATGAGACGGGGCCAGGCTACTGGTCCTTCGGGATTTACAACGACTACACCTCGCAGGCGCCGAGCAACATGATTGGAAATTACTTTAACGACTATGGGCAGGGTCTGGTGAATATTGCCCGGCAGGTGCGGGACGGAAAATTTGAAGTCAAAACCAATGTCGAATTCGGGCTAAAGGACAAGGACGTTATTTGGGTTGAATTTGAAGAGGGCAGGGTGACTGCGGAGGTTCTGGAAGCGGTCGATCAGGCTGTTGCGGATATAGTCGCTGGAAAAATAGATACATTGGCCCCCATTAAGTAACCTGGGAAACCGTGGAAGCCAAGGAGCCGGAAATTGCGCAGGATGCTCCGTCCAACCGGTCGGAATCGAAGAAATTTCTTCCTTATCCCATGCAACTTCTCAGGTCGATTGGGCAAATCATTGTTCGCCCTACTGCGGCCGTGGCGGTGGCCTTGTTGGTGGGCGGGATTCTACTAATTTTCGCTGGTTACTCTCCCCTGACAGCCTACGGAGTGATGTGGAAAGGGGCTTTCGGATCGATGAATAACATTGCCGAGACTCTATTGAAATCTACGCCGTTAATCTTGATCGGTTCCGGGTTGGCGGTGGCATTCCGGAGCGGTATCTGGAATATTGGGGCCGAGGGTCAACTCTATGCCGGGGCGGTGGCGGCGACCCTGGCGGGAATCATTTTCACTGGCCTGCCCGCTTTCATTTTAGTGCCCGTGGTTTTAGTGGCCGGAGCATTGAGCGGGGCGTTGTGGGGAGGACTTGCCGGTTTTTTGAAAGTGCGGTTCGGAGCCAGTGAAATCGTCACCACCATCATGCTGAATTTTCTGGCCATCATCGCCACGAGTTTTCTGGTCACCGGACCGATGATTGAGGAAGTCGGCAAGTTTCCACAGACCGCGCAGATCGCGGAGGCGGCCCATCTTCCCCGAATCCTCGTCCCCACGCGGCTGCATGTCGGGTTTCTGTTGTCACTGGGCGTTGCGGCGGTGACTTATCTGCTGCTTTTCAAATCGAGTCGCGGCTATGCGCTGCGCACGGTGGGAATTAGCCCGGATGCGGCAAGATATGCGGGCATCAATGTTGGCAGGGGCCTTTTGGCGGCCATGGCCATCAGCGGTGGCGCGGCGGGTTTGGCGGGAGCGGTCGAGGTTTCGGGACTAACCTTCCGGCTATATCAGGGAATTTCACCCGGCTACGGCTTCGATGGGATCGCCGTTGCACTACTGGCCAATAACAATCCCATCGGCGTTATATTCACAGGCATACTGTTTGGGGCGCTCCGCTCCGGTTCCGAGGTGATGCAGATGAATGCCCAAGTGCCGTCGGTCCTCGTTTCGGTGATTCAGGGGGTGGTACTGCTGTCGGCGGCTGCCTTTGGCGTATTCAAAATTACGATTACCAACAAGCAGAATGAGGAGTAGTTTTTGATGGAACCTCTTGCCATAATCACCTTTTTAGCCGCAGTTTTGGCGGCGACCTGGCGACTTGCCACGCCCTTCATTTTTACCTCGTTGGGGGAGGTATTTTCTGAACGCGCCGGTGTTTTGAATATCGGGCTAGAGGGGGTTATGCTGATCGGGGCGTTCACGGCTTTTGCCGTCACTTTTTTCACTGGAAATCCGGTCTGGGGATTAGTTGCGGCCATGACAGGTGGGCTGACCTGCGGACTACTTTTCGCGTTATTAACCGTTTCCCTGAAGGCCAATCAGATCGTGGTGGGCGCGGCGTTTAACCTCGTCGGCCTTGGGTTGACCAGTTTTCTCTACCGATCCGTATTTTCCGGGCGAATGGAGACCGCGCGGGAATATCACTCCTTTTCCCCCATAGAAATTCCATTATTGAGTCGGCTGCCGTTTTTTGGAGAGATACTATTTCGGCAAAACATCATGGTTTATGCCACGCCTTTCGTTGTTTTGGCGGGGGCATTCCTTTTGTATCGGACGGCCTTTGGCCTTTCGGTGCGCTCGACCGGGGAACATCCTCGAACGGTGGATTCGGCGGGATTGCGGGTCGGGGTGATTCGGTATGCGAGTGTTTTGATCGGCTGTGCGCTGGCGGCTGTAGGGGGCGCGTATTTAACGGTTGCCCACACCAATCAGTTTAATGAAGGCATCACCTCGGGTCGGGGATTTATCGCTTTGGCCGTGGTGGTAATCGGGCGATGGTCGCCGTGGGGGGCTTTTTTTGTCTCACTGTTATTCGGCTTCTTTTATGCTCTGCAATTGCGGCTTCAGGCCGTCTCTGGGATCACGATTCCCTACCAGTTTTTGCAGGCCTTGCCCTATTTGCTAACCTTGGTGGTTTTTGTAACCCTTCGCAAACGTGCCGCTCCACCGAGCGCCCTGGGTGTGCCCTATAAATCTTCATGATATGAGTGAAACGATTATAAAACTGGAAAACATGGTGAAAACCTTCTCCGGCACAGTGGCCAATCGGGGGGTGAGCCTGGAGATCAGAAAAGGTGAAATTCATTGCCTACTGGGGGAAAATGGCGCGGGAAAAACCGTTTTGATGAGCATCGTTTACGGACTTTATCAACCCGATTCAGGGCGGATCATTTACAGGGGGGAACCGATTGTCCTGCGATCGCCCAAAGATGCCATCAAGAGGGGCATTGGTATGGTTCACCAGCACTTCATGTTGGTTCCCACCCTCACGGTGTCGGAAAATATCATACTTGGGCAATATCCTCCCTGGAAGATTCTGCGGCAGATGGACAAGGTCGAAACGCGAATAGAAAAGTTGAGCAGGGAATTCGGTTTGAAGATCGATCCGAAAGCACCGGTGCATCGGCTATCGGTGGGAGAGCAGCAGCGGGTGGAAATTTTGAAGGCGCTTTATCAAGGCGTTGATTTGCTCATTCTGGACGAACCGACGGCAGTGCTGACCCCACAGGAATCTGCTGCGCTGCTTCATTTTTTGAAGGAAATGGCGGGGCGTGGTTTGACCGTCATTTTTATCACCCACAAGCTCGAAGAGGTGATGCAGGTGAGTGATCGTGTAACGGTATTGCGCGATGGCCGGAAGGTGGAAACGGTCGATACAGCCGAGGTTAATCCGCGCAAGCTGGCAAATCTCATGGTGGGCCGCGAGGTTCTTCTGGAACAGCCTCCAAAAACCGGAGCCGAAGGCGAGGAAGTTTTATCTGTTAAAGACCTGTCCATCGATGACGAGCGTGGTTTGCCCGCAGTTAAGGGCGTAAGTTTTTCGGTGAAAAGCGGGGAAATCGTTGGAATCGCCGGGGTATCCGGAAATGGCCAAAGCGAGCTGGCTCTGGGTTTGACAGGGTTGGCGTCGATTGCGAGTGGAGAATTCAGGCTTTGCGGAAAAATTGCCAACGACCTTACCCCCCGCGAATTGAGCCATCTCGGGCTCGCCCATGTGCCCGAGGATCGGCATAAAATGGGCGTGGTGCTGCCTTTTTCGATAGCGGAAAATTTTATTTTGCACGATTTTGATAGCCCTCCCTTTGCTAAAAACGGATTCCTGCGAACCGGAACGATTACCGCTCATGCCAACGAAATGGTGGGCCGATATGACGTTCGACTCAGCGGGGTGGAGCAGCAAATTGCCCAACTATCGGGAGGGAACCAGCAAAAGGTCGTTATCGCTCGGGAATTGCATCGAAACCCGCGCCTCCTGTTGGTCAATGAGCCGACGCGCGGGATTGATATCGGAGCCACGGAGTTTGTCCGCCGTCAAATCGCGGCTCAGAGGGATACCGGCTCGGCGGTTTTATTAATATCATCCGATTTGGAGGAATTGTTTGCCCTGAGCGACCGCCTGCTGATTTTTTACGAGGGGCGAATAGTAGGGGAAACGCCCGCCCGCAAGGAACTCATTGAAGAAATCGGATTGCTGATGGCCGGGAAATCGATGGAAACTAATTCCGTAACAAAATGATGAAGAGATTGGGATCACTTTGTTCACTTGCGCCGGATCGGTGTACCACATTTAGTGAATCAGAGCACAGGCAGAAAACGTGAAACGATTGATAGTAGGCATAACTGGAGCGAGCGGCGTAATTTACGGCATCCGCATACTTGAAATATTGCGGGAGCTGCCGGAGGTGCAAACTCACTTGATTTTGAGCAATGCTGGCAAGCGCACGATTCTTCTGGAAACGGATTATTCCATCGCCGAGGTCGAGGAATTGGCCGACGAGGTGAGTTCCTTTGGCGATATCGCGGCCAATATTTGCTCCGGTTCCTTTAAAACACATGGCATGATAGTTGCCCCCTGCTCGATACGGACCCTTTCCGGGATCGCCCATTCAACGAGTGAAAATCTGATTTTAAGGGCCGCCGATGTGGCTTTGAAAGACCGCCGGAGGCTCCTTCTTTTGGTTCGCGAAACTCCGCTCCACCGGGGCCATATTGACCTCATGAGCCAAGCCGCCAAAGTGGGCGCGATTATCATGCCCCCGGTTCCCGCCTTTTACCATCGCCCGAAAAACCTGGATGACATCATCAATCAGACGGTCAATCGCGCCCTTGATTTGATGGATATCGAGTTGGGTGAGGATTTGTTTAAACGCTGGCAAGGGCCTGACTCCGGTTCCGGGCAACCCGAAAATACGAAATAACAAAGGATTATTTATGGCATCACTGAGAACTTTTCTCGACTCTCTTCCAGATGAGGAGATCCTTCGTTTTGAAGAGCCCATCGAGCTGGATTATACCCCGACGGCGCTGGTTCTTGAGCTTGAAAAACAGCAGAAATTTCCCGTCCTGCGTTTTGAAAGCCCGAACGGTTACGATATGCCGGTGGTGGCCAATCTTTTTGCCAATCGCGACCGCATTGCCCGTATCGCAGGGGCTCCCGATGCCGCCAGTTTTAATGAAACCTGGCTGAGGGCTGAGAATAACCCGATTCCGCCTCGCATGGTCGAATCCGGGCCGGTTCAGGAGGTGGTGTTTACCGGTGATGATGTGGATGTGCAGACGCTCCCCATCAGCCGCCATTTCAAGGCCGACGCCGGGCGCTACATCGGGTCGGGCATATTGGTTTGCAAGGATCCCGACACCGGGGTTCGCAACCTCAGCTTCCAGCGGTTGCAAATGAAGGGCCGGAACCGCTTCGGGGCGAGTCTGCATTCGCGGGGGCACATCTGGGATCATTGGCTGCGTGCTCAAAAACGCGGCAAGAACCTCGAAGTTGCGGTGGTCATTGGAGCCCACCCGGCTATTTATCTGGCTGCGGGCGCGAAAGTTGCGATGGAGGTGGACGAATTTGACATCGCCGGGGGTTTACTCGGGAAACCAGTCGATTTGGTTAAATGCCAGACCATTGACATCGAAGTTCCCGCCGAGGCGGAGATTGTCATCGAGGGAGAATTGCTGGCGGATGTGGCCGAAGATGAAGGCCCCTATGGGGAATACACCGGTTATTCAACTTTTCGATCCACGCGCAATGTTTTTGTCGTAAAGGCCGTCACCCGGAGAGCAAAACCCATCTATTTCGACCTTATTCCCGGTAATTCGAGCGAACATCTTTTGCTTGGGCGATGTGCCAAGGAGGCTCATGTTTTCGAGCGATTGAGGGAGGTTATTCCCGATGTAAAAGCCCTTAACTACCCAAAATCCGGCACCCATTTCCACGCCTACGTCTCCCTCGAGAAAAGGGCTGAGGGCCAGGCACGGCACGCTCTGATGCTCCTTTTTGGCCTTGATGCCTACCTTAAATTGGCAATCGTCGTGGACGAGGATATCGACATATACAACGAGGAAGATATTCTTTTCGCATTGGCTACCCGGTTCCAGGCCGATACCGATTTGTTTGTGGTCCCCAAGGTATTTTGCAACCGACTCGATCCCTCTGCGGTCGACGGGATGTCGGCTAAAATGGGGATAGACGCCACAATCTCGAAAGACTTCGACGCAGATCGAATAGCCCTGCCGCCGGAAGCGATTGAAAGGGCCAAAGCGGCCCTGGAAAAATTGATGCCCTGATGGCGTTCAAGTTTCTGGCAATGGGGAAAGACGCAAACTTGAGGCCGTATTTCTGAAAATGTTCCTCTTCATCACCTATTCATTTATTAACGACCTCACACAATTATTGAGGAAGGAAGACGAAGAGGACGAGATAGAGGAAGATTTTATGCTTAAGTTTGCTCCGTTTGTGATCAGGGCAAGATGCGGGTGCCGGTTTCCCCGTGCATGGCCCTTTCCAAATTATCGGGATCGGTGATGAGAACTTCTTTGCCTCCTCGTTCCAGAAACTGGATAGCTGCCTTGATTTTCGGAGACATGCTTCCTTTGGCGAAATGGATTCCCTCCTCCAGATATTGCTTGGCCTCGGCAACGGTCATGCGGTCAACCCATTCCTCGTTCGGTTTGCCGAAGTTTAAGGCAACTTTTTCCACCGCCGTGCTGATGATGAAAAGCTCGGCCCCGACCTCATTGGCCAGCAATGCGGTGGCGTGATCTTTATCGATAACGGCGGGCACACCGTTGAGATTGCCCTCTTCATCGGCCACAACGGGGATTCCCCCGCCACCCGATGCGATCACCACAAAGCCGTCCCGGATGAGCGTTTTGATGGCTTCCACTTCCACGATACGGACGGGTATTGGTGAAGCCACCACCCGCCGCCAGCCGCGCCCGGCATCTTCAACCACATTCCAGCCATCCAGTTCGTTATGTCTTTTCGCTATCGCCTCGTCCATGAAGGAGCCGATGGGTTTACTGAGGGTTTTAAAGGCTGGATCATTTCGTGATACCTCCACCTGCGTGACAACCGTAACGGCATGTTTATCGATGCCCAGTTTACCGAATTCGTTAAACAGATTCTGCTGGAGCGCGTAACCGATGGAACCCTGGCTGTTGGCGCCGCATACTTCCAGCGGCACAGGATGCAACTCACCGATTGCCATCTCCGAACGGCGCAGCATGAAACCCACCTGCGGCCCATTGCCGTGACTGATGACCACATCCCAGCCTTCCCGGATCATCTCGACAATATGGTGGCAGGTTTCCTTTGCCGCTATGTATTGATCCTTCACCGTTTGGTGAAATTTATCCTTTATCAGCGAGTTACCGCCGATTGCCACAACTGCTAATTTTTTAGCCATGTTCGTTTCCTTTTGAAAAATATTAACCCTTACTTACAATTCATCAATAACCACGGATGGCGGCGGCGAAACCTTTGGTTTGCCACTCTCCGCTCCCGGATCGAGAGGAAAAACTTCCCCCGTTTAATTCATGGTCAATGCCATCACTGCCTTCTGCGCGTGCAGCCGATTTTCGGCCTGATCAAATACCACCGATTGCGGGCCATCGATGACACCGTCGGTTACCTCCACATTGCGATCGGCGGGCAGCGGGTGCATGTAAATAGCGTCCTCGTTTGCCATCGCCATGCGGCGTTCGTCGGTTATCCAGTCCTTGTATTTGTCGATGATTGCCGCGCCCTCCGCATTGTCGGTGGTGGTGTTCATCGCTCCCCAACTTTTGGCATAAATGACATCGGAGTCCTTCATGCCAGCGTCAAAGTCGTCCATGATCTCGAAACTTCCGTGGTGTTTACGCGCATTTTCTGCCGCCTGCTCGACGATATGGGGCATGAGCTGAAATTCCGGTGGATGCACCAATCGCACATTCATGCCGTAGCGGGTCATCAGCAGGATCAGGCTTTGGGGCACGCTCATCGGCTTTTGATAACTGGCCGCATAGGCCCAACTGACGCTTATGGTCTTGCCCTTGAGATCGCCCTTTTTCTCCTTGATGGTCATCAAGTCGGCCAGGATTTGGAAAGGATGGTAGGTCTCGCATTGCATGTTGAGAACCGGAGAACGGCTGGCCTCGGCGACCCAGCGCAGGTATTGCGTGCCGATGCCCCAATCGCAGTGCCGGATGGCAATGCCGTCGTTGTAGCGCCCCAGAATTTCGCCGATTTCCTTGGCCGTGTCGCCATGTGAAATCTGGGTTGACTCATGGGCCAGAAACATCCCGTGGCCGCCCAGTTGGGCCATCCCCGCCTCGAACGAAGACCTCGTCCGTGTGCTTGAAAAAAAGAACAGCATGGCCAGCACCTTGTCCCTCAAATAGGCATGGGGCAGCCCGAGCGCTCGGCTCCTTTTCAGGTCCATCGCCACATCCATGACGGTATCGATTTCTTCTCTGGTCCATTCTTGGGTCGTGATCATGTCACGTCCGCGTAGATTCGTCTGCATAAGTTACTTCTTTCTCTTGTTTGATGATATAGCTTAATTGTTTTAAATTTCTCAGTCCCGGTGGAAGCCGTGGAGGGAGCTGGTCAGCCAGCCAGTTTGCTAACTTTTTACCTCTAGTCCCTGACTAAAAAAAGGATTTTGTCAATTGGCCACCGCATAGCAAGCCTATTGGAATTGATTCTCAGGCCATCTTGCTGGCCGATTCACCACTCCAGACAATCTCTCCCGCCACGATGGTTTGCGCCACCTTGCCCCGGAGTTGTTGGCCATTCCAGGGAGAGTTCACCGAACGGCTCTGATAATCATCGGGGTTGGCCGTCCACTCCCTTTCGGGGTCGAAGATCGTTATGTCGGCCATTGCGCCGGGGCTCAATGTGCCCGCATCCAGCTTTAAAACCTTGGCCGGTTTATTGGTCAGCAGGGAGACCAGAAAAGGCAAATCACATTTCCCAGCCACAACCAGGGTTTGCAGGCAAACCGCGAGGGCCGTCTCCAGCCCGATGATCCCGAAGGGGGCGTAGTCGAACTCCCGGTCTTTTTCGTAATCGGTATGCGGGGCATGGTCCGTCGCGATGCAGTCCAAAGTGCCATCGAGCAAGCCGCTGATGAGCGCCTGTCGGTCCTCCTCCGTCCGCAGTGGAGGGTTCATTTTATAGTTCACATCATAGGTTTTCAACAGGTCATCTGTCAGCGAAATATGATGCGGAGACGCCTCCGCCGTGATCCGAATGCCCCGCTGTTTTGCCCGCCGGATGATATCGACGGCATAGGCCGAGGTGATATGTTGCAGGTGGATATGTGCGCCGCTGTAGGAGGAAAGGATGACATTCCGGGAGACGATGATGTCCTCCGCCGAATTGGGCCAACCCCCCAGCCCGAAACGGATCGAGTTTGCGCCCTCATTCATCACCGAGCCCTCGGTCAAGGCAGCATCCTGGCAATGGTCCATCACACAAATGTCGAACATCTTGGCGTATTCCACCGCCCGCCGCATGATTTCGTTATTTTGCACACAATCCCCGTCATCGGTGATCGCGACCACACCCGCTCGTTTGAGGGAACCTGTCGGGGCCAGTCGCTCACCCTGCCGCCCCACGGTGATGCACCCTGTCGGGTAAACATTGACCACCGCATCCCGCGCGATGGCGTCCTTGATAAACTGAATCGTTCCCGCGTTGTCGGCTGGCGGCTCGGTGTTTGGCATGCAGACCACAGTCGTAAAACCTCCCGCCGCAGCCGCCCGTGTTCCGCTTGCAATATTCTCCTTATGCGTTTGCCCCGGCTCTCTCAGGTGGACATGGATATCGACAAAACCCGGGCAGACCACCAATCCACCGGCATCGATCCGCCGGGCCGCGCTTTTCTGCTCCTCGCTCAGACTCGAAACGACCCTCCCATCGACGGCGAAGACATCGCCCGATTCATCTCGATTGTTTGCCGGGTCGATCACCCGCCCGCCGCTTATCCAAAGGACTTTACTCATAGCCACTAAATTACCTCCTCCCTGGAAACGGGATTCACGGCGCTCGCGCATAGATACAGCACCGCCATCCGGCAGATAATTCCATTGGTCACCTGTTCGAGGATTACCGAGTGGTCGGAATCAGCCAATTTCGAGTCAATTTCCACCCCCCGATTGATCGGCCCCGGATGCATGATAATGGTCCCCGGTTTCAGCCACGAGGCCCGCATCGCATTGAGCCCGAACATGCTCGTGTATTCTCGCAAAGAGGGGAAATGGGTCGAAGTTTGCCGCTCGTGCTGAATCCGCAAAAGCATCAGAGCATCGGTATCGACGAGCGCTCTCTTCAAATCATGCGAGACTTCCACCCCCATCGCGCTGAAATACTCCGGCACCAATGTGGAAGGCCCCACCAGAGTTACCTTGGCCCCTAGTTTCTGCAAAGCCCATATATTGGACCTCGCCACCCGGCTGAACAGAATATCGCCCAAAATCGTCACCTTTTTGCCGGAAAAATCGCTCCCCCAACGCTCCCTCAAGGTAAAACAATCCAGCAGCGCCTGCGTCGGGTGGGCGTGCGCGCCGTCTCCCGCATTGATCACCGGGATGTCGATAATTTTGCTCAAATAAAGCGACGAACCCGGCGCCGAATGCCGCATTACGAGCAGGTCCGCATTGAGAGCCACTATATTTCGGGCCGTATCCCGGAGAGTTTCGCCCTTTACCAGACTGCTCGCGGAGGCCGATATGAAAATCGAATCTGCGCTCAACCGCGAGGCCGCGATTTCAAACGAAACCCGTGTCCGCGTGCTTGGTTCCATGAACAGATTAACCAAGGTTTTTCCGCGCAAAGAAGGCAGTTTCTTCTGCGAACGGCCAAGGGTTTGCTTGAACGAGGAGGCCAGTTTGAATAGGATTTCCAGTTCATCCCGTGTGATATCCTCGATCGAGATGAAGTCCTTATGGGTCCATGTGCCAGTTGATGTCATTCGCCGTATATTGTAAGATGATTTTCTGAGGCTTCCGCAGACGAATCCATAGTCAGAACCACTTTCTGCTCCGGGGTGGTTTCCTCGGTAAAACCGAGATAATCGGGCTGGATTGGCAGCCGTCGATTCCCGCGATCGCACAGGATTGCCAACTCGACCAGCGCCGGGCGGCCAAGATCAAAAATCTCGTTCAACGCCGCCCTCACCGTGCGCCCCGTAAAAAGCACATCATCGACCAAAATAACCGTGACCGCCTCGATAGTGAAAGGCAGCTCCGTCCGCTGAGTGGGTTTCGGGATCGGTTTGCGTCCGATATCGTCACGATGGAAGGATACATTGACCGTTCCGTGGGCAATCGGGCGGTTCAGCTTCTCCGAAAGCGCCTCCGCGATCCGCGAACCGAGCGCGATCCCGCCATCCGCGATACTCGCGATGACCAGCTTTTCGGTCGCTCCGTGGCGGTCGGAAATGGCATTGACGAGACTTTTTACGGCCCTCTCCAGTTCAGCGCTATCGATCCGCTTAATTTCCTTCATCAATTCCAATTCGGCTGCCAAAAGTTGGGAGAACTCCCCCCCAAGGGCAATATGTTTTTCAAGTTTTTTATTCACGACTGTAATTTTTTTAAATTTTGGCTCCCCGACCATCCGGAACTGCGGAAACCGGGCTACGATTTGCTTCAAGCCACCCATTATACCAAAAAATAAACACCTCCACAATGACTGCGTTGGCTGCGCGTGCTGCGTTGGCTGCGTTGGCTGCGCGGACTACAAAAAACACCAAAAACACCCAAAAAACCCAAAAACCGAGACATTCTGACACACCAAAAACCCAAAAACCAAAGAAAACAGGCTCCACCGCCTGAGATTCACAATCAATCTTGCATAGTAGCGCCAAAATTTTATCTTCCAAAATCAAGCAATGAGCAAAAGTGATGTCCGCTTTTTTCTGGGTACATTATTTAGCCGCGAATAAATAAGGAGAATTGAATGTCAATTAGAATACGCTGGACTCGACAACAGCTGTTGGTGGCTTTCAATCTTTACTGTCAAATGCCATTTGGTAAATTGCATTCTCGCAATCCAGAGATTATCAAGTATGCGAAGCTAATAAATAGAACACCGTCAGCGTTAGCAATGAAGCTGACAAATATTGCGAGTCTCGACCCAGTTATAACATCAACTGGCCGTACAGGGTTAAAGAGTGTATCTGCAACTGATAAAGAGATGTGGAATGAGATGCATGAGGATTGGGGAAAATTTGCTATTGAGTCTGATCAAGCTATGAAATCAGTGTCAGCTGAAATTAGATTCGATGAAAAACCATCGTCGGATGAACCTGTTGATTACGCTGGAAGCAACAAAACCATACAATCCAAAGCGCGAATCGGCCAAGGTTTTTTTCGTAAAGTAGTTCTTAGTGCTTATAACAATAGGTGTTGCATTACAGGTTTGGCTCTGCCGAGGCTATTAGTAGCGAGCCATATTATTCCTTGGCGTGCAGATGCGGAAAATAGACTTAATCCTAGGAATGGCCTAGCTCTATCAGTGTTGCATGACAAGGCGTTTGATATAGGTATCATTACTATCGATAAAGATATGACAGTCAAGGTTTCGCAGAAAAATTCGATAATTGGTGATAGTTTCTATAACAAAGCAATACTGAGCTTCGACGGCAAACCAATCTCTTTGCCTGAAAAGTTCCAACCAAATACTGATTTTCTTGTTTACCATCGAAAAAATATTTTTGAACATTGGGAGAAGTGAATGATGAATATACTATTTCAGTACTTATATAGAGATGCGGGGAATTTCAAAAACTGGGGAGAAGTAGTCTTCTATAATAAAAAGGACTACGAAGTCAGTTACCTAGAAAAACAAATAAAAGAAATCTTGATAGATAAGGAGTTTTTCGTGGCCGAAAAAGCTGATGTTCCAAAACTTCAATTTCCGGAATATGTGAAGTCTCTTGATCACGAATGGCATGAATTTCATTCCATTTCCGTAACCAGTGTAAAATCAAACGATAA
The DNA here is from genome assembly GCA_021772515.1 of Opitutales bacterium. Classification (GTDB taxonomy): domain Bacteria; phylum Verrucomicrobiota; class Verrucomicrobiia; order Opitutales; family UBA2987; genus JAJFLU01. Next base: position 17,525 of record JAJFLU010000026.1, on the reverse strand, counting down.
ACTCGCACGTGATATTGAAGAATTCATTGAATCACTTAAATATGCGTCAACGATATAATCTTACCTATGCCTCCGGGGGGGGGCGCATATGCTCATTCTACATTTCAAGAAATCAAACCGCCAAATAGGCAAACATTATCTAACGACCGAACCTTTGATGCGTTGAATCTTACTATGCTGGGCGTCAAGTCATCCTGCAAAGATCGTTGGAGACAAGTACTAGCCGAAGCTGACCGCGTAGATCGAAAACACCTGCTAACTTTGGAAGCAGCAATCAGTAAAAACCAAACTGATGAAATGAATTCCAAGAGCCTTCAATTAGTAATACCGAAAGCATTGCATGATACGTATCTACCTGAGCAACAAGCTTGGCTGATGGATGTCTCTGAGTTCACAGAACTTGTTTTGGCAAGGCAGCAATAATCGGCCTGAAGACAGAATAAGGAATCAACCATCCTGATTTATAATTGCCTTGATTGAATTGGGGGTTGGGCAGCTCGCGAATCCCCCGCTTTCGGGTTTTCCGTTGACAGGTGGAAGTCGTTGGTTGGAAAATACTTTGGCTGGGCTGGGCGCGGCGTGGTTTTCTTTCCTTCTTTTTTTCTTATCTGTGTCCTTCTGCGAAATCTGCGGTTCGTTCATTTTTCTTTTTCTATTTCTACTTAGAACCTATCTCAAAATCGCGGATGAATGATGTTTGTAGCGCCACGGGGGCAGATGCCAGGCGGATTTGCACCACGATGGGCTAGAAGCCCTTCGGGTGCAAACCAACGCCGCAGGTGCCTGCGTGCCGCACAAATCCTTCGGACAGAGGCATTTATGGTTTTGAGCGGCGTTCCGACGGGGCCACAGGGCTTCTAGCCCAGTAAGCCCCGTCGCGCCTTGCTCAAAATATATAATTGCTCTCTGCATCATCATCATCGAATTTGAGATAGGTTCTAATTAATTTTTTTCTATGAGCACTCTTTTGATAAAAAACGGCACCCTGGCTACGCTGGGGGAAAACAACCGGATTTTGACCGATCATTCCCTGCTGGTTGAAAACGGCGTCATTAAAAAAATCGCCCCCACTGCGGATATGCCGGACCAGACCGCCGATGAGGTCATCGATGCCAGCGGCCAGCTCGTTTTACCGGGGTTCATCAATGCCCACACCCATTTTTACAGCGCCTTCGCCCGTGGGTTGGGGAAAGTCCCGCCCTCCAATAATTTTGTCGAAGTCCTCGAAAATCTTTGGTGGCGGCTCGACCGGCTGCTCACCCCGGAGGACTCCTACTACAGCGCATTGGTCAGTTGTGTCGATGCCGTCAAACACGGAACCACCACCCTCATCGACCACCACGCCAGCGAAGGCCATGTGCGCGGCACCCTCGAATTGATCGAAAAAGCCGTCCTCGAAACCGGTTTGCGCGGCTCCCTCTGTTTCGAGTTGACGGACAGGGACGGCCCGCAGGTGGCGGCGGACGGGCATACCGAAAACGTCGAATTCATCAAAGCCAAACAGGCCGAAAACTCCCCCCGCATCAAAGCCCTTTTCGGGCTCCATGCCGCTTTTACCATAAACGACGACACCCTCACAAAAGCCGTCAAAGCAGCCCGCGAACTCGGCGTCGGGTTTCACATCCACACCGCCGAAGATCAGGCCGATCAGGACCACAGCCTGAAACACCACGGCATGAGGGTGGTCGAAAGGCTCCATAAATTCGGCGTGCTCGGCCCGCAGACAATTTGCGCCCACTGCATCCACGTCGATGAGGCCGAAATGAACCTGCTGGCCGAAACGGACACCATCGGGATGCACTTGGCACAGTCCAACCTCAACAACGCGGTGGGGGTCGCCGATGTCGTCAAGCTCATCGAGAAAGGCATCCTCTACGGTATGGGAAGCGACTCGATGACCAACAATATGCTCGAAGAGGCGAGGGTGGCGCTGTGGGCTCAACATATCAGCAAGTCGAATCCCAGCGTCGGTTTCATGCAGGTTTGGAATGCCCTTTTGGTCAATAACCGCAAAATAATCAGCCGCTATTGGGACGAAAGCATCGGCAAACTCGAAGAAGGCAGTCTGGCCGACATCGTTCTGATGGATTACACCCCCCCGACGCCTTTCAACGAGGATTCCTTTGTCGGTCACATGTGCTTCGGAGTGGCCCATTCCTCGGTCCGGACGACCATTGCCGGGGGTAAAATTCTCATGCGCGACCACCAGCTAGTCGGCATCGACGAAGAACGCATCGCCGCCCGTGCAAGAGAGCTCTCGCAAGCCCTCTGGGACCGATTTTGAACTGCCATTTTTACCCATTTCCGTCACCTGCTCAATGAATGGGACCCTCCCCCCACTGATAATACTCGCGGCCGGTGAATCCCGCCGCATGGGCGAGCCCAAGGGATTGGTCAAAGTAGGCGGACGACCCTGGCTGGAAGTGCAACTGCGGAGATTTGCCGCCGCCGGAGGTCGCAAGGCAGTGGTAGTGCTCGGTTACCACCGCGAGGAATATTTGGAGAAAATGCCAGATTGGGGAGCGTGGATGCGGGATGCTGGATGCGGGATGCTGGATTGGGAAGGAGAGTTGCCTTGGATGGCGTTGGCGATGAATTCGGAACCCGAAAACGGCCCTTTTTCCTCGCTGATTACCGGCTGGAACCGTTTGCGGGAGATGTTGCCGGGCACGCCAGCCTTTGTCCTGCCGGTGGATGTACCCTGCCCATCGGGTGAGGTTTTGCAAGCACTCCAAACCGCCTTGCAGCCGGGGGTCGAAGTCTGTGTTCCGGTGTATCAAGGGCGCGGCGGACACCCGATATTAGCCGCCGCTTCGTTTTTCGAGAAATTACGCACCCTGCCATTCAGCGACCCACAGGCGCGTCTCGACAGTCAAATAAAGAAGCTCGTCCCGGAAAATTTGCGTAAAATACCCGTTCAGGAAAAAATCATCCTGCTAAACATGAACCACAAAAAAGATTTCGAAGACGCCCAAGATTTGATGGGAATTGAATGATGCAGGTTACAGGATGGAAAACCAACTATCCAAACCGTAAACCCTGTCTTGACCGTAACCTTAGAAATTTCCCCCTCGAATCCTGCATCCTGCATCTCTTCTTCTCCCATCCTGCATCCTGCATCTTTCCCCAATCCCCCGCCTCATATTATTTGCAAATATGAAAAAAAAAGGTATATCCCGAATATGATTACCGAAGACATAATCCGCCAAGTGCCCAAAGTTCAATTGCATGACCACCTTGATGGGGGGCTGCGACCACAAACGGTCATCGATCTGGCCAAGGATATTAACTACAAGGAACTGCCCACCACTGACCCCGATGAGCTGTCGGAATGGTTTCACCACGGGGCCAACAAGGGCAGCCTCGTCGAATACCTCGAGGGCTTCGTCCATACCTGCGCGGTCATGCAAACCAGGGATGCCCTCGAACGGGTGGCCTACGAAGTTATGGAAGATATGTATCACGACGGGGTCTGCTACATCGAGACCCGTTTTTGTCCGCATCTTCTGACTGACCGCGGGCTGTATTCGGAGGAAATTGTCGGTTATGTTCTCGAAGGTCTGGAAAGGGGTAAGAAGGACTTCGGGGTAAATTACGGGTTGATTATTTGCGGCATGAGAAACATGCGGCGTTCCCTCGAAATGGCCGAATTAGCCGTCAATTTCCGCAAACAGGGAGTGGTCGGTTTCGACCTCGCGGGAGAAGAGGGAGGCTACCCGCCCAAGGAGCATCTGGATGCCTTTCAGTTTATCAAAAGAGAGAATTTCAACATCACGATCCATGCCGGGGAGGCATTTGGAAAGCAGTCCATCTGGCAGGCCATCCAGTATTGCGGCACCCACCGAATAGGCCACGCCACCCGCCTGATAGAGGACTTCGGCTACGACAAGAAGGGCAATTTGGTCTCCCTCGGGCCGCTTTCACAATACATTTTGGACAAACGCATTCCCCTCGAGATTTGCCTTTTGAGCAATGTCCACACCGGGGCCGTCGACAAACTCGAAAATCACCCTTTCGGCGATCTCCTGCGGTTGGGATTTCGCGTTTTTCTCAATACCGATGATCGCTTGATGAGCGACACCACATTGACCAAGGAATACATGACTGCAGTCGACGTTTTCGGAATCGATTTGAGAAAAATCGAACGGCTGACCATGAACGCCATTAAATCAGCCTTTTGCACCTATAAGGAGCGAGTGCGCATTATCTTTGATGTGATAAAACCCGGATTCAAAAAAGTGCGCGAAGAAATTGCCGCCTCGAATTAATTTCCTATACAGAATCTTGGCCATGAGAATTAGTAAGGTTTTAACCCCATTATTGATAACTATTTGCGGTATGGGCATAACTGCGAGCGCCTCTGCCGAATCGAATCCGTATCTCAAAAATGTTCATACCCTGCGGGCGGTCGAATCCGATAAATATGCCTCGCTTGCCCTCGATGGCGAGGGTCGTAGATGGTTGGCGGCGGTATCAGCCCTCGATAAAAAAGACCGCATAATCGTGCGCAGTTACCTCGGAAACGAGTGGTCGGAACCAGAAATAATGTCAGCGGGAGAAGGCGTGGAGTCTGGTCCCGCGTTGATTGCCGATTCGAGCGGAAATCTCCTGCTGGTCTGGCATGGCCGTCGGGATGGAGTATGGAGCCTTTACGAGCGCCGACTTGGAAAAAATTTGAAATGGGGCTCCGAAAAACGAATCGGCTCCTCTCCGGGAAACGAATTGCACCCGCAGTTATGTCTCGATGATGAGGGACGCGTCTGGCTCGCCTCTGAAAATATCAGCGGTTCAAAAATGTCGATCAATCTGCGCGTTTGGCAAGATAATGGCGGCAAGAATTCCTGGAGTGATCCCGTGATCGTCTATCCCGATGGACAGGATCGGAGGCCGGTTTTGGCCCCAAAGCCCGGTGGCGGGGTCTGGCTCGCCTGGGATAGTAACCGGACCGGTAATTACGACATATTTCTGAGTTCCGCAAACTGGCAAACCAAGGAAATGGGCGGATCAATCGAGGTTGGCGCTCTCGAACAGGTTACCGCCGATGCCGCTTTTGATGACACCCCATCCTTGGCCACCGATCCCAATACGGGCGATCTCTGGGTGGCCTGGAATTCCATGCGCGCCCATTCCGGCGATTTGGTGCGGACGGACAGGCATCTCGGCGATGCTTTTGTGCGCTGCTACCGCGATGGCCTTTGGCTGACGCCGCCTGGAGTGGTTTCGGCGGCGCTCCCCGGTCAGGCGAGTTTTGGAGCGGTCAATAAATCTCCTCATGCCGCCGTCCCGCCCAAATGGCATTGGAAGCAAACTCAGAGCTACCCTCGGGTTTTTATCGACGGTCCCCAGCGGCGTCTTTGGGTCGTTTGGCGGACAGATGCCACGGGCGCCCATAATTTCGACCTTTTTGCCCGAGTCTACGACCTCAATGTATCCGCCTGGTACGGCGAGTTGAATTTAACCAAGCCGTATCTCGGTAAAGATCAGTGGCCGTCCTTCGTTTTGGACCGCGAAAATGATCTCTGGATGGCCTGGGAGGGGCAGGCCAAACCCATCGATCCCAATTCCAGTCTGGGCAGGGGCGATGTGGATATCTTCAATACCAAGGATCTGCCAAACAACATTTTTGTGGGCCGTTTGGAGTTGCCCAAAACGATGGCGGAAGACTGGATTTTCGCGCCTCTAATGACTGTGCCGGAGGAGGTTTTTAATTCGGAATCCGCAAAAGAGCCCGCCATTCCGGGTCCGCCTCCCGGCACAATCCGTACCGCAGACGGGCTTTATGGCATCTATTTTGGCGACCCCCACAGCCATTCTGTATTATCCGATGCCAAAATCGGCTGGCCGGACCAGATTTTGACCCTGGGACGGGATAAATACGGACTGGATTTCGCGGTAGTGACGGACCATTCCGAGATGGGCCGACTGCAAAACGGACAATACAGTGAACTCCAGTTGCTGGCACGGGAGTTTACCGATCCCGGAAAATTTATCAGTTTTACCGGCTTCGAATGGACCGATGGGACGCAAAAATACGGTCACCGAGTGGTTTTGTATAAACAGGATGTCGCCCCACATTACGGAACCAACGAAAAGGCCGCCGACACCATCGAGAAGCTTTACGACCATGCCCGTGAACACGATGGCCTCATGTCCACCCACCATCCGGGGCAGGCCCAATGGGGCCGCTGGAACACCGATAACCACGATCCACAGGTCGAGCCGAATTTCGAAATTACCTCCTGGCATGGGAGGTTCGAGTATTACAGCAATCCCTGGCAGGGCCGCCGCCAAGTGCCCGGGCATCAATATCAGGATGCGCTCAGCAAAGGTTACCGACTGGGAGCAATGGGGGCCAGCGACACCCACCACCTGATACCCGGTCAGGGGGGATTGACGGCGGTTTTGGCCGAAAGTCTCGATCGGGAGTCGGTTTTCGAGGCCGTCCGCAGCCGCCGTATCTATGCAACAACGGGCGATAAAATCATCATCGAATTCACCATCAACGGCCAGCCCATGGGCTCGGAAATCGCCGGTGTCAGCCATCTCAATTTGAAAGTTGAGGCAAAGGGGACGGATGCCATCGACCGGATCGAAATCGTCAAAGATTTGGTCGATACCTATGCCGCAGTGCGCGTTTCGCAGAATCCGGATAGCGCCGAAGGGACCTTTGTGCTTTATGACGCGGGTCAACCGGCGGGCGGCGAGCTCCTGCCTTCGGAGGACACCCGCCAGTTAAGCTTTGAGATGGAGGACGAGATTTCCGATGCCGAAATCCACAGCTATTACCTGCGGGTGACACAGGACAACACCGAGCAGGCCTGGTCCAGCCCCATATGGGTGACAACTCAGCCTAAAATGCCGCCGCAGGTCAGAAAATTGGGCGATTAATTTGTACCTATCTCAAATTCGTAGATGAATGAAGTTGAGATAGGTTCTAACCTTCGCCCTCGGCTGTGATCATATCCGGCGGCACATTGGAAAGACCTTCCATTATGGTGGAAATCCCTTCTTTTGCCTTCAGCATACTGTCCTGGTGAAGGGTCTTCATGCCTGTGCGCATAGCAATGCGTTTTAATACGGCCGTTTCCACTTTTTGGTTGATTCCCTTGGTCAATTCCTCGCTGTTGGTCATCAGCTCATGGATACCGACCCGGCCTTTGTAGCCAATGCCTCCGCACATGGGGCAGCCGCCATCAGGAACGCGAAATACTTCACCGCACCAGTCCAAAGCTTTTTCGATGATTTCCTTTTCGCTGTCTTCGGGCACATAGGCCTCCTTGCAGTTTTTACAGACGCGGCGCATAAGCCGCTGGGCGCAGACCACCAGGAGGGAAGCTGAAATCATAAACGGCTCGATGCCCATGTCGTCAAAACGGGCGATGGTGCTGGGGGCATCATTGGTGTGCAGGGTGCTCAACATCAAGTGACCGGTAAGCGCTGCCTCAATGGCGATTTCAGCCGTTTCCTGGTCACGAATTTCTCCCACCAGAATCACGTCGGGGTCCATACGGAGATAACAGCGCAAAGCGGCCGCAAAGGTGAGTCCGATTTCTTTTTTCATCTGCATCTGATTGATGCCGGAAAGGGTATACTCGATCGGATCCTCGGCCGTTTGCACATTGATCCCCGGGTGGGCCACCTCGCCCAATGCGGCAAACAGGGTCATCGATTTCCCCGAGCCGGTAGGGCCGCAGTGCAACAACATCCCATAGGGCAAGGTTATCTGCTTGCGGTAACGGCCGAGGTTTTCCTCAGAAAATCCCAGTGCGGTGATAGGCAGTGTCGATTTGCTTTTGTCGAGAATACGCATAACCACCTTTTCACCGAAATTCATCGGACCGGTGGCGACACGAAGGTCGATATTCATATTCTTTTTGGTATATTTCTTAAAGACGATACGGCCATCCTGAGGAAGGCGTTTTTCAGCGATGTCCAGATCGCTCATGATTTTCAGACGAGCCACCAAGCCGCCGCCCACCTGTTTGGGCAGCCTCAGCTTTTCCGCGCAAATGCCGTCCACGCGATAGCGGATGAGCAAATCATTTTCCTGCGGCTCGATATGGATGTCACTCGCGCCGCAGATATAGGCATCCTCAATGATCCGGTTGGCCATTTGAATGATGGGAGCCGATTCCTCGTCATCGGCATCTTCGGCGCTTATTCCACCGACTTCACCCCCGGTGTCGTACTCGGCTCCGAGCACATCGACCAGTTCCGACATATCCCCTTCGTCGGCGGCGGGGGCGGAGGTATCCTCTTTGAAATACTTTTTAAGGAGCTTTTCAACCAGGGATGCCGGTGCGACCGCAATTTCATCCACATGCAGTTCCGTAGCGGTGAAAAAACTCTCCTTCCTCTGGTAGTCCAGCGGGTTCGGCATGAGCACGGCCACACTGGTCGGCGTAATCCGTTTATAGGGAAAAATGCCCTCGCGCCGGATGATGGCATCGCCCACCACCTCGACCAGTTTTTCATCGACACCGATTTCCTCCTCACTGGTAATGAGGTCATTGTTGGTAAAGCGGGCCACATATTTGGCCGTTTCCACATCGCTGATCTCGAATTTGGAATCGAGCATGCGCTGGAGTAATGGAGTGGAGTATTCGGCCACTTCTTCGACCACGGACAGGTCGTCCTGATGAAATTCTTCATCGGGCGCATCGGGTTCCTTATTGAGCACCTGGATCGCCCCGATTATCTTGCCATCCTTCGTGCTCAGCGGAACGGTCAGCATGGAGGTAACGTCAAAGCCGGTATCCTTGGCCATCGAGAACATGGTGTCGCCATCATCTGAAAGGTTAAAAAATACTGCTTTCCCATCCTCGATCACCTTGCCGACCACACCCGAACCGAGCGGGATTTTCAACTCCAGCAGCTTCTCTCGTTTGGCCTCGAATTCATCCTCTCTCTCCGGGTCATCCTCCCATAAAGTGGGCGAATAGTATACATGCTTGAAAGCGATCTCCTTGCCCTCGATCAAATAGAGCGTCATCGACTGGGCATGTAGAGCCTCGACGACCTTGCTTGATGTCAGCTCGATAACAGAGCTTACATCCTCCCTGCTTGGCTGTGGTTTCGAGATGACTTTCAGAAGCAGAGTTCTTCGCAGGGTACCTGCTATTCCTTGTGTCCCGATCATGGTTGGAATCCTCTCATTAACGTATAAAGTATTGTGTTATCTCTTTTTCAGTCTAATCAAAATGGGATTAGTTCTTCCACTCTGATATTGTTGCAACTAGCCTGATTGAACACAAGATTTTAGCAAATTTCCAAAAATTTCAACAATAAAAACTGAGCAACTCCTCATTGTTAATCTTTTAACAATTTTGTAACTTGTTAAATTTCAGCATCATAAACCTTTTAAATGGTCTTTTTCAAAAAACCCCCCGGAAGTTGGATTCCCGCCGGGAAATCGGTGATTTCGGGGAGGACAAGGCGGTTCACTACCTCAAAACGGAAAAGCGGATGAAAATTGTCTGCCGAAACTGGAAAGGCAAGCGGGGTGAAATCGATATCATTGCCTGGGATGGGCCGACACTGGTTTTTATCGAGGTGCGCACCCGCCACCACCGTGCCCTTGTCTCAGGGTTTCACAGCGTGAGGAGAAAAAAGAAACGCGCCCTGCATACCGTCTGCAAGGAATACCTCGAAGCCCTGAGCACATTTCCAAAGGTTTTTCGCTTCGACATCGCCGAGGTTAGGTTTTGCCATAGCGAAGATTTTACTATTAACCATTATACGAATGTTCCGCTGTTTTCCCGGCATTACCGAGCGGGTCGTGGAACCAAAAATTAAGAAATAGATGGCTCAAGAAGATATCCGACATCCCTTTTTGGAAGGCCTCAGCAGGCATCGCGGGGCGCCTTCCACCATTATTATCATATTTGGCGCATCGGGCGATCTGACCCGGCGCAAACTCATTCCCAGCCTTTACAACCTCGGCACGGACAATCTCTTGCCGGCAGATTTTCTACTCATCGGTTGTGGGCGTAAAAACCTCGGGGATGACAACTTTCGGCAATTCGCGCGCGAGGCCATTTCAGAACACGCCCGTCGGACCTTCGATGAGGATAGTTGGCGGCCCCTCGCGGAAAAAATATTCTACTTGGCCGGTGGTTACGATGACCCCCAAACCTACAAGGATCTCGCCGAAAAAATCGAAGGCCTCGAGCGATCAACCTCTCGGCAGCACCACCTGCTATTTTACATTTCCACCCCGCCTGCCGTCTTCAAACCCATTCTTCAAAATCTCGGCGCCAGCGGTCTCTCCCGCGCCATCGGCCCCGACGGCCATGCTGCCACCGTTATCATCGAAAAACCCTTCGGGCGCGATCTTTCCACCGCCCGCGAGCTCAACCAGATAATCACCAACGAGTTCGATGAAAAACAGGTTTACCGCATCGATCATTACCTCGGCAAGGAAACCGTGCAGGACCTCCTCGTGCAGCGTTTTGCCAACTCCATCTTCGAGCCCATCTGGAATCGCAGATTCGTCGATTGCGTGCAAATAACGGTGGCCGAAGATCTCGGGGTGGGGACCCGCGCCGGTTATTACGACCAAAGTGGCGCGCTCCGCGATATGATACAAAACCACACCATGCAGCTCCTCGCCCTGACCGCCATGGAGCCGCCCGTTTCACTCGATGCCGAGGCCATTCGTGACGAAAAAGTCAAGGTACTCAAGGCCATCCAACCCCTGACATTGAGCGCGGAAAACGCCGATGCCGTGCGGGGGCAATTTACCGAGGGCATTGTCGGGGGGCGCAAGGTATCCGGTTACATGCAGGCCGATGGGGTTCCCCCCACCTCCCATACGGAGACCTACACCGCATTGCGGCTTTTTATCAATAACTGGCGGTGGCAGGGGGTGCCCTTCTACCTGCGTTCGGGCAAGCGGATGGCCCGAAAGGTGAGCGAGATCAGTGTCCACTTCAAACGCCCACCGGGGGTCCTTTTTACCGAATCGGACAAGTTCGATGTGGCCGCCAATACCATGGTCATCCGCATCCAGCCGGATGAAGGGGTGATGCTCCTTTTCAACTCCAAAATCCCCGGTCTGGAAACCCGCACCCAACCGGTAAAAATGCACTTTCGCTACGCCACCACCTATGGGTCAAATACACCGGAGGCCTACGAACGCCTCCTGCTGGACGCCATGACGGGTGACGCCACCCTGTTCATCCGGGGGGATGAAACGGAGGCCTCCTGGAAGATTGTCACGCCTGTGCTCGACTTCTGGAATGATTGCGGCAAACGGGGATTGGAGACCTATGTTTCCGGCTCATGGGGTCCATTGGCGGCGGAGCGGCTCCTCTGGGATTACGGGCATCAATGGCGTCGGGCCGGACCCTGAGTGAGCGAGTATGTGAGGCGGAAAAAATGAAAGCGTTATTCGATATCCTTCCCGGAATGAAAATGCCCGTTTCGGCAGTCATTCCAGCCCTCACCAAGATATGGAGAATCGGCGACTCCGAAACCGAAACGCAAACCAGCTTCCATGCCTCCAAAGTGAATTTGATTCTTCACTTCGGTCTGGCTGCCACTGAAAAAGAGGCGCTCGATATTTTTCATACCGCCTGCCGATTCGCCATTAACCACCCGTCCCGCATTATTGTGCTATGCCCGGTTGAAAATCAACACGGGGAGGAAATTCTCGAAGGAAAACTATACAGCCAGTGTTTTCTCGGGCCGGGAGAGGGAAATGTGTCCTGCTGCGATGCCCTTATTTTGGGGTATCCGACAACCGAATCCGGATTTTTGGAAAACCAGGTGTCGATTTGGCTTGAGAGCGATCTACCCACCTACCACTGGTTTCACCGGGTGCCGGTAAAGGCAATCCGAGATTACTACCTGTCTTTTGTCGAAGATTTTCGCCGGGTTGTTTTCGATTCCTCGGTCGAGGGGAATCTCTATAATCGCATCAACTGGCCGGCGCTCGTTGTTCCCAGCGATCTTGCCTATGCCCGCAGCCTTCCCTATCGCCAGTCAATCGGTCAATTTTTAAGCCGCTTTGAACCCTCGCTGCTGCGCGATGGGCTGAATTCGGTCGTTGTTAAATCCTCCTCTGCCCTCGATGGCGAGGCTGCCGGGCTTCTCCGTTGGCAGCGGTCTTGCCTGAAATCCTGTGGCTTCGGCTGCAAGGAGTCAGAGGAATCGGAGGCTGCCTTTCAGCTGGATCCCAGTTTGGAAGAAGAGGAACAGGGGTTAAGTATTGACTGGATTTATGGTGACGAGGGGAGATTCTTTTCGTGGCGATTTTCCTGCCAGACAAACGTAGCGCAAATTAAAGCCGACTTTGGTAAGGGCAGGCACACGTTAAACTCGCACCTCAATCTACCCGATTTCGAGGAATCCCTCGCCGAGGCGCTCTTTTTCTAATTCTTTTCGACCAAACGTCGAATTAACTCTTATGGAATGATTGAATTTAACAACAATTATGGGAAAGTCCTGATCGGTGAAAGGGAGGAGCTTTTTGCATGTTCGATGAAAATGATTGAGCAGGCCCGTGAGGAAGCCGGAGTTGGAGCGGTCATCGGACTTTCCGGCGGATCGACCCCCAAGGCGCTCTATCAGTGGGCTGTCGCCAGAGGTTCCGAATTTCAAGACCTCTGCCGTGATTGCCGCTGGACCGTGAGCGACGAACGCTGCGTGTCACTGGAGTCCGACGATAGCAATTTCGGCACCGCTGATCGGTTATTGCTTCAACCGTTCAGTGTTCCCCGGGCCAATAAAATACCCTGGCCGGTGGAACTTTCACCACCTCTGGCCGCAGAAGAATTTCGAAAAAAATGGTCGGAGGATATCGGGCCGCAAAAGGGATTCGATCTGTGTTTTTTGGGCCTTGGGGACGATTGCCACACGGCCTCCCTATTTCCCCGCAGCTCTCTTATTGGCCTTCGGGAAACGAAAAATTTCGCCGCCGTGGAGGTTCCCGGAAAAGGATGGCGCCTCACCATCACCGAAGCCGGTTTGAACGCTTGTCGGCAGGTAGTCGTGTTGGCAGTTGGTCGAGGAAAAGCGGAGGCCTTGAAGCGAGTTTTCGAGGGGCCGGTGGATCCCCATGAAAAGCCCGCTCAAATGTTGGGCCGGGTATCGGCGCCGGTAATCTGGTTGCTGGACCACGAGTCGGCGACCGGTCTCGACCGGTTGTAGAGCGGTTTTTTTTCGAGGCTCCGGGGCACTGTTTCAGCCGATTTTGCAAGTGGAATAAAAAATCCCTCTGTCGGCATTAAACTTCCATTTGGATTAGCCGACTTTTTTTAAAACTCCTCTGGTCAGGAGTTCTTCACCTTTTACCATTTTCAAGTATGAACGAAATATCTACATTTGCCCTGAATTTCAGCAATATCGAAGCCAAGGAATTACTTCCTTTGGTCGAGACATTATTGAAAAACAATACGAGCGGGGGCGATGATTATCAGGGCGAGGAATTGATTACTCGCTGTTTATGGGAAAACGATCCCGAAACCTACCCGGAACGCAAGCAGGAGTATCTGGCTTTATACGGAAGGGTGACCTTCGCCGAGGCCGAACGCGAATACCGGTATCTATCCTTCATGGCCAAGGTCTATTGGAAATTGCTCATAGCCGCGCGCTGCCAGGAATAAATCTTCGGCCCATGGCCCGTCCGAATTACCTTATTTTTGAGTTCGGTGCCAGATAAGGCATCCAACAGGCTCAGGCTTTTTGAATCTTGCCGGCCTTGATTGCCTTGGCACACACCCACATGCGCTTTACCTGCCCACTGGCGAGACGCACCCGCACCCGCTGAACATTGGGCCTGAAAGTCCGCTTGACCACCTTGGTCACGTGCATGCCGATTCCGCCCCGTCTCTTGGCCTGACCCTTGCGATGGATACGACTTCCCTGATGGGGGCGTTTACCGGTGATTGCACATATTCTAGCCATGATTGATTCTTGTATTTGGGTGGAAAAGGGCTGGAATTTAAGCTTCCCCGCAACCTTGGCAAGCTTTTTTTACTCGTCGAAAAGTTTATATTCAAACCAAGCGTCAACGGCTTCGCAGGACTAATGAGGCGTCAGGTTTCACGATGCTGGATTAAACAGAACCTGCGTATTCGTGCTTCTACGGCAACTCGACCAAAGCACTGCAAACCCAAGTTTGTATAGCGGCCAGCGTCTCCCATCCCCCCATCCCGTATCCTTCCCCAATCGAGAAAGTCACTCTACATGAATTACTTACAGAAGAAGCACAAAAAATGAAACCAGACCACAATTCTAATCAACTGCTATTCAAGGACATTTAACCGGACAGCATTGGTCCCGCATCCTCTTTGTCCCAAATTAAAAACTCCGGACTCTCCGAGATAAAAATATCCCTCCACCATCTCGAAATTACGCCTATTAGCAGCAATCCCGAATCACGAATCACGATTTCTAGAACATCGCCGTCATGAAGATTTTTGGCGGTAACATGCTAATGCGAGCAGTCCAAGAATAATTGAAGCATACGTCGAGGGCTCAGGTATGGCAATGGCCCCGGCAAGGATGCCAACGCCAGGCTCCGACTCATAGGCGTAATCGAGCAAATAGCCACCAGCAACGCCACTCCAATCTGCGAACTGCATCCAGCCGTAGTGAGTTTCTCCATCTATCTGAAACTCGGTTCCTATGAATGCAGTCTGATTGTCAAAAAAACCAATACAGCCAATATTAACACAGGCAGAAACGAGAGAAGATTCATTCCCCCAAGTTAATGAATCGTCAATATCGGAACCGATAAGAAAACCTTGCTCAAGAGGAACGAGAAAATTTCCAATGTCGGGAGGTGGTTCAGGAATAAAAATTGAACGATTAACCCCTAAAGGAACCAGGTCAACGCCACTCGTTGCGCCAATTCTTGTGAATTCGAAATCGAAAACTCCATCAAAATTAAGATCGACTCCTACAGGTTCCAGTGCCGGAAGGGTGATGACACCGAATACTGGAATATCCGCTGGATTTGTGTATATGATTACCGCTTGACAACTGAGGGTTGCCAAGGCCAGGGAGCAAATCGTCATGAATACTTTTGGCGGTAACATGCTAATGCGAGCAGTCCAAGAATGAGGGAAACATAGGTCGAGGGCTCGGGTATGGCGATGGCCCCGGCGAGGATGCCCACGCCAGGCTCCGACTCATAGGCGTAATCGAGCAAATAACCGCCACTACTACCAATCCGATCTTCGAATTGAATCCACCCGTAGTGAGTTTGTCCCTCTATCTGAAACTCGGTTCCAATATAGGCTGTTTGGCCCAAAAAGAGACCTATGCATCCAATATTGACACAAGAAGAAACCGATGTTGACATGTTAATCCACGCTAGAGGACTCGAAATCTCGGAAGTTATTAAGAAACTATCATCTAGAGGTACTAGAAAACTACCAATATCGGGAGGAAGCTTAGGAAATACAATGGTCCGATTATCGTTCAGCGGCACCAAATCCACGCCAAATTGACCACCCATTCTTGTAAATTCGAAATCGTCAACCCCATCGAAATTAAGGTCGACTCCCACAGGTTCCAAGGGTGGAAGCGTGATGACGCCGACAACTTGAATATCCTCCGGATTAGTGTAAATGATAACCGCTTCACAACTGAGGGTTGCCAAGGCCAAGGAGCAAATCGTCAAAAGATACCTAATAAACATAGCAGTACGTATTGGATGAATTTAATCGACTTCAACTACCCGGTAGAAGAACTTGTCCGCGCCGGTGGACTCAGTGACTTCTGCCGCCACATTCACTTTAGTTGCGCTAATCTCCCCCGGGACGTCGGTCCAGATATTCAAGTCGGGCGAGGATTGCAGCTTATAGTTCTGCCCGACCACCGCAGGCCATAACAGAGCGTAGGTGTTTGTAGATGGGGTCGAAACATCACTGACATAAAATCTTGGTTTTGGCTGAGGAATGTTTCCGCTGATAAGAATCGAAACCTTCTGTAATCCATTCTGCAAGCTCCCCTTGTGAGTGACTTTGACCGTGTATTGCCCTGTAACTGGATTACCGATAAAAACCTGTTCAACATTGTCCCGAAAATTGTCACCTGTTGTCGCATTGGCCGCTGGCACTGCGGGATTCAAAACCCAGGGAAAATGAGTGGCGCTTCCGGGAGGATCGGTCACACGGAGATCAAGGTCGTTTCTCAACATCAAAGTTGTCTGATCGAGAATAATATTCGGGCTGGCAGTGCCGGGTAAATCAGTCCAGCAGATGGTTATTCTTAATGGCCCTGACCCGTTACTCAAAACGGGAAACTCAATGAAGTCTCCATCGAGCAAGGTCACTTCCTTGATATGAGCTTTGGCGGCACTGTTGGCGTCATCTTCAACAAGTCTTGCCGCAGTAACTGCATTCAATAAGCCCCATCCAAATCTATAATCGGGGCCGATATTACCCGCTTCGTCGGCCGTATGTATAGCAATGCCCTTCAGGGTGGAGGCGAGCATGGATGTCTCGTTGGGATGTAACTGGAGATACAGTTGTCTGATGAGATTGAGGGAGCCGGTAACATTGGGAGCTGCAAAACTCGTTCCCGATATAAATTGATAGGCGCCATCAGCAGTATTCAATGGTGTTAGTAAACTGAGCCCGTTACCCATGACATCCGGCTTGATCCTTCCGTCGTCGGTTGGGCCGAAACTACTGAAACTTGAAACTACAACACTACCTGGACCATTGTATCCCCCGATAATATCATCGACCGAGCCAACGGTTAATACGTTTTTCGCAGAGCCAAGCGCATTCATGGTATCAAAACCGCCAGCATCACCATCAAGCGATCGAGTCACACCAGTGAAAAAAGTTGGAACACCACCAAAAAAGGCGGTATGATCGACAGGTTGATTTAAGGGGCCATTATCATCGCCTGCCCGGTCATTACCAGCCGAGAAAACGGGCAAATAAGAATCACTATTATAGACTAAATCATCGACCTCATCAGAGAAATTTATGAGATAGAATCCAAACTTCCAGTCTTCATTTTGACTTGTAGTTGTCTCACCTCTCCAAAACCAATTTCCGAGACTGTCCTTAACCCAACCAGTACTTACTCCGTAGGAGTGGTTGGAAAGCTGTAAGTCAGTAGATAGCACTTCATCCCCCATTTCGATGAAATGGTCATCGAAATCGTAAGCAGATAAACTTGCTTCAAAAGACATGCCTTTGGCCGCTTTACCTATTGATATAAGTGGTGGGCCCACATTAAACAACTCCAACCCGCTGGCGACCAATGTTCCGGCAACGGCAGTGGCATGGGAGTTAATAAACGAAGGGTTGTCCTTCTGCGTTACACGGTTTATTGAAAACTCACCATGGGATGTTCTTACTCCTTCTTCATCCCACATCGCGAAAGTAGTTCCGCTTCCGGTAAGGTTAAATCCGATACTGCCTCCCGGCCAAAGTTCGTCTGTTGAAATTGTGTCCGCAGCATCGGCGTTCATCGACTGATAATATATGGGATGCCCGTAAACAATGTCCATGAGAACAGCATTTTTACCCGCTGAAATCGGAATACGCCTCTTTCCT
>JAJFLU010000025.1 GCA_021772515.1 Opitutales bacterium | reverse complement strand
TACGCCCTCAAAAACGATTTGAGAATTCTCTCCGTTTACACATCGAAAGAGGGAGTCAAATTCTGGATCATTACGGAGGCTGATCGTTCCGCCACGACCATTCTGCTACCGGACGATTATTAAACCAAGAAGCCGATGGGTATAAACACCCACGATTCATTGTGTTCGAGATCCTGCTGTAAGAGGCCCTGTCTCTCGGCGCGTTCACGGATAGTCAGGAAAGAGGGATTAGTCTCAATCCAGAAGTTGCATCTGACAGCGGCTCTGCGGTGGCTTCCTGCCTGCTGGCTCCTTGCTTCTGTCCTTTCACGTCCGGTTTCTTGGGCGCGAACCGAAGTGCGAGAACTGGGTTAAACCTCGGGTCTCGGTCTGTATCGAGGAAACCGAGCCCCACTCGCCCATACCAGAGATACTTTCCCCTGATTACCGTCTTGGAATCGCTCGCGTAACCAAATCCCGGAAGCTCGTCCTCCGTGGTGCGGTCTTCCTTTCCGAGTTTTTCCTTGACATGCTTGAAAGTCATCGAGTTCAGGAGGCTTGGTGGAATGGACATGGCTGCCTCTTTGCCATCGGCCTCGACTTTCCTCTCCCAGTCTCGGATTTCGGTGAAGACGCCACTGGGCAGATGTAGTGCGATATCCTTTGTCAATTCGGTCACTAGCGACGACGGCGTGTATGTGTCGCGAACCTTTGTGTCCTTCTCAGTCGGTAGATTGTCTTGTGCTGATGCCAGAGCGATGCCCGCAAGAGCAACCGCGATTAGCAGAATTGGTTTGTTCTTCATTGGTTTCCTTTCGACTCGCAGCTTAGTGCCGAACTATATATGTAGGCGGCAAATACGCCGCGACAATTATGTACATTATCCTTTCGACCGATATATTCAACAATATTCGTAAGACTATGATAAACAACAGGATCACAAGGCTATTCCTGAAAAAAAGCAAAATGATATGCGTCATTTTTACCGCCTAATTGAAAACAATTACGCGGTCTGTTAAATTATTTGGATGCGTACACGCATCACTTTATACATGCAAAGTTCCCCAATACCACCCATTTGAGGCATCAATACTTGGCCAACTCCCCGCCAAGGCGGAAATTGAACGCGTTACTTGGGAAAAACCGTAATATTACCCCAAAAGTATAATCCGGCATGGATATATTGGGACTTGTCTTGACTTCTTTTGGCGTCTCGGTTTTGGCCGAACTGCTTCTTTTTCAAGGAGTTGACTCGTCGGGACGAATAATGATTTATTCTAAACTATAGAACGTTACTTTATAGCACAAATACACCGTCGCCGTTTTTCCTCCATTCTAACATTCGGTCAAGGTCGAACCGGCTAAACCGGTCTCCACCTTGACTACGAATGACGCCTGTTCGTTCGAACGGGCAACTCGTTTATTCTCCCGACCGAATGAGGGAGACGAAGAGCCCAGTGAATGAAAGGCGTTTCAATAAAAAATGATGTTTACACAATCATCACTGACCGGATTATTGAATTACTCGAACAAGATATTATCCCTTGGAAGAAACCATGGAGGGGCACTTCCGATTTTCCCCGAAACCTGATCTCCAAAAAAATCTATCGGGGAATCAACATCTTCATTCTGTTTAGCGTCGGATATTCGTCACCCTACTGGCTGACGTTTCGACAGGCCAAATCCCTCGGTGGATCAGTAAAGAAAGGACAGAAGGGCTATCCAATTGTATTCTGGAAGAAGCACCAAGTCGAAGATAGGGTAACTGGCGATACAAAGCAGATTCCCTTTCTAAGATACTACACCGTGTTTAATGTCGATCAATGCGAAAATCTTGATGAATCAAGGATCCCGGAACAGGAGAAAGTCCAAAATCTCGATTTTAAACCTATCGCGGACTGCGAGGAGATCTACGCGAACATGCCCAATCGACCCGGAATCACGGAGGGTCCCAATGCAGATTATAATCCAGTGACGGACCAGATTCGTATGCCAGACCGTTCACGCTTCGAAAGCGAAGTCGAGTTTTATTCGACGCAATTTCATGAACTCGCCCACAGCACAGGACACGAATCCCGTTTGAACCGGCCCGAATTGACGAAGACGACGAACTTCGGAAACCAAACTTACTCGAAAGAAGAGCTGGTTGCAGAAATGGGTTCAGCCATTCTCTGCGGAATTGCCAATATCAGTCCGTCCGTCATTGAGCATCAAGCCGCCTATATCAAAGGCTGGCTCAAAAAGCTGCGGGAGGATAAGAAAGTTGTGGTGAACGCCGCTGCCCAGGCTCATAAGGCGGCAGATTACATTTTGAAAATGCGAAACAATCATGAAGCGGACATCTCCAAGAACGACCAGAAGGGGTCGGTTCGTCGTCCGCTATTTTGAGCAGCAAGAAATAAATGGATTAAGCAACTCTGCGATGAAACATTAAGTAGCCCGAATATCACAACGCTAAGCAGATCATCCATACGCAAAACGCATGGGACCATCATGCAATCCTTTTTGCTGGTTTAGTATTCGAGTGCCCACAATCGACCTCTAATCTTGAATATCAAGCGATTTAGGCCCAAAATGAGTAAAATTTTCCCTATGCTCGCTTCAGCCTTGATCTCTGCGTCTAACTTCTCCATGGTCAGACCTATAAATATTTTCAGCTCTCCACAAGAGCTTTCTCGGCAAAACGAATATTTTTCAGAAAATCGCCACAAATCCGTGTAAAATAATCTGTTGGGCAAAATAATATGACAGATCCAAACACCACATTGATGCTCTGTTTATTGGTCGCATTGCTTGGCCTCTCTGCAATATTCATAATTCTAAAATTCGGGATGCGAATTTATGGAGAGCGATATCCAGAGGAGGGAAAAAGATGGTTGCATTTCTGGGATCATTTGTTTCATAGAATCGAAAAGGATCGTTCGTGGCACGAACTAAGAATCTTGGCCCGCCACGCCTCTGATGCTTACATCGAATCTCTTCAGAGAAGAAATGAATTTTGGAGCGTTTACGGGCAGGTCATCATCGCTGTTTTAATCATTGTAATATTGTCCATACTATTGCTCACAAAGACTATTTCACCCGAAGCAGGACTACCAATTCTTTCTGGTGTCTCGGGCTTTGCAATTGCAAAGGGAGTGAGTACCGGAAGAGGGCCTTCCTCAAATGATGGACCAAATGGATAATAATCAAAAGCTTAATGAACTTGCATCAGTGTTTCAAGGCTTCCTTGGAATTTAATGCATTTTTTTTTGACATTTGCTCTACAAACCGCTGTCTACTAACTCTAATTTGTCAGGTCAATTTGTAGCTACTACATCTAAGTAAGATCGCCCTTCTCTCGTTTCTTTACTGTGATTTTCCTGATATGCACATCATTCTCCTTCATCGGCGATGGTCTGTATGCCTTCGGAAATTCCTTGAGCCATCGAATCCGGCACTCGGCCAGATTATCCAGCAACTCCTCCAGGTGTATTCCCTGAATCGTGATCTCATGGCCCGTGAAATCCATCCTAACTTGTTTACTTTTACCGGCTTCCTCATACTTCGCTTTGATGAAGTGAGACCATGAGAAAATTTCGACTTCTCCATTCCAAAATTTGAGTTGCAGCGAACGCGCCCGATCCTTGACTGCGACGCAAGGATCATGCCCGGCACCGTTTTTATCATCCTGCTTCCGCTCCTCGATGACTTCTTTTAGCGTATTCAAAATTCAACTCCCATGTGCTGTTCCTGATTGATCGGTTGATGTATGGCCGGATTGAATCCTTCCATATGCTCGATGCTCGGAGCCAATTCCTCAACCGGCGGGAACCTCTCAGTTAATCCAGGCTCGACCATATTTTCATCAATGGCCTCTCGGTGCATCAAATTCTGAATGTTAAGGAGAATCTGTTGATGGACCGCCGACAACCCGTGGTAGATTTTCGGCAACAAGCGTTCTCGCTCCATACGCGCCGCTTTAGCCTTTGTCTCCAACTCCATTGCCAGTTCCCGATCACCCGTGCGCTGAATGTTCTTTTTCAACTTCTTTCGATCCGAGGTATAAACGGTCACGCTCTTACGCCCCCTGGAAATCGCCACATACCATTGCTTCTTGCTCGTTGCCAGCTTACTGGCCGAATCAGAGAATAAAACGTGATCCACCGTTTTACCTTGTGAGGCATATGAGGTCACGGCGTAGCCCCGGTTGAACAAGCGCTGATCTGGCGTCAATGTCTTTGTTTTGCCACCATCGTCCCTGACTACCAGTGAATCGTTCTTCATGATCCGTTTAACCGTCACGAGTTCCCCGTTGGTAACGTGCAACCCTTCCCTGGATTCTCCGTTGAACTTCATCTGGATGCGGTCGCCTACAGCCACCTCCATTGAACGCTCCCTGACGGCGACAATGCGATCAATATACCGGTAAGACATGGTAGACGGGCGACCGTTCTTTTCCAGAGTGATGCCTTTATCACCGATTTTAATTACGGGACAGATATCGCCTTTACGATATCGACCATACCGCTTGATGAAATACGCAAAGTCGCCCTGACTGTAATATCGCGAATCCCTCTTTTCGGCCTCACTCAGATCGAGCGATTGATAAGTTTTCAACTCACGGCCCTCACTGAGTAAATTCCGCTCTTTTAAACCTTGGCGTACTGCTTCGTTGACCCCTTCAATCTCATCCCATGTCTGAGCGACAATGAGCGTGCTCTCTCTGTTTTCAATCGTTTTCAAATAGTCCTGAGCCAGAACTTCATGCCTTTTAAAGGGGTCTAATTCCTTGATTCGCTTCAACCTTTCTAAAAGTATATAAGAAGCCACAATCCTGCCATCCGATGCCTTACGCACGGCCTCTCTGTATCCCTCAATGGCCTGCCGTTCCTTCCGGCTTTTGCCCAGTTCAGAATTTTGGCGACGAATCTCTTTTAACTCTGCCGCTTCGAGCAAAGAATACTTCTCGATAGCTCTGAGCGCATCCGAAGCCGTGACCGCACCATGCTGGCCGGTGTCACCGGAAAGAATCATCCGCCCCTCTCTATCCCGCACAATATTGACAAGATCATACATCTGCTTACCGCCTACCTGACCCGCCTCGTCTACGACTACGACCGCGTTGACTGGCATTTCCTTTTTAATGAGGAAAAGGGCGACTGTGGTAGCCTCGACGCCGTTTTTCCGGAATTCCAGCACTTGCCCTCGTTGAGGAGTCAGAAACACCACATGATGCCCCGAATCTTTAAGACCCTGTTGCACTTCTTTGAGGACAAAGCTTTTGCCCGCGCCCGCTTTGCCGCGAAACAGCGTGACAAAGTCATGGCTTGAAAGGATATGATGCAACGCCTGACTTTGCTCCTCACTGATTGTCTTGATGGCTGACTGATAAGTCGGATTGAAGGGCCGATATTTATCCCGTCCATCTTTCGCTGCCAAGACCACTTCCAGTTCTCTATCCAGAACCACGCTGGAAGTAATGCGGCGACCGTCAATGTCGCGCTCCAGGTTCGCGTTTTCCATCGCTTTTTTGAGCCCATCCAAATCCATATTCCGGCCCCTGGCCCGCTCCAATGCAGACGCCAGGAATTGATACTCAGTGACTACAGAATGACGCTCGAAAAGATGCTCTTTGGTCCATTCGATGATTCCGTCTACATGAGCGTTTCTCTCTTCATAACGTTGAAAGCGGGTTAGATGGTTTAGTGCTTCTCTCTGATCCACAGTCATCTGATTCCGCCATTGTCCCTGCAATAAGGCCGCAGTAGCGTTTTTAATTTTCCTTCGGCGACTATCATAAGCCACTTGTTCCCGAAGATCGTTTTCGTTGCCCCTCAACCCCTCTGTCTCGATCCGTTTCTGAGTCCCTTCATCGATCTGTTGA
>JAJFLU010000024.1 GCA_021772515.1 Opitutales bacterium | reverse complement strand
CCAGGGGCCGGGAGATCCTGGCACTCTCAACATTAGAGAGGGTTAAAAGTTTTTTCGAGTCCTTCCTCCGACGAGTTATATGGACCCATTCTCGGAAGGACTCAAAAAACTCGGCAATCATCATGGGGTAACCTACAAGACGGAGAGGGAGAGGGGGGAAAGAGGATGCGTGATGCTGGATGCTAGATTTTTGATGGGGGATTGGGGAGGGGGAGGAAGAGGGAGACGGAGAGGAAGAGGGATGATTATTGGGGGGTTGGGTGTGTCAGAATGTCCCGATTTTTGGGTTTTTTGGGTGTTTTTGGTGTTTTTTATAGTCCGCGCAGCCAACGCAGCCAACGCAGCACGCGCAGCCAACGCAGTCATTGTGGGGTTTTTTATTTTTTGATATAATGTGGTTCGTTGCAGAAATTGCCGCCGTTTTTTGTTCGTAGGTTTCTATGTATTGTTTGTTTTTGCAGGAATCTCAAACTGAGAATGACAGCGGTATCCAGCGACGTAAAACGACATTTAATTTATCAACCCGACATGTGAGTGAATTCAGAATTATCATTAACACCACGAATTGAAAAAGACCAATTGTGGATTGAATTTATTTAAGACTTTAACTTTGACTGCAAATTCCAGAATCTTCCTTTTGTCGACAGCCTTAACAATCGAATAATGACAGAATTTTTAAAAAGCGGAGCTCTTTCCTATGATCCGGCATCCCTGCCGAGGGAACTGAAGCGGCATTATATCTCCGCGAGCGAAGCGGATATTGAGGCCATGCTGGGGGAAATCGGGATGGAATGCCTGGACGACCTGTTTTGCCATATTGGGGAGTCGGACCGGTTTTCGGGGCAGCCCAATTTGCCCGATGAACTCTCCTACGAGGGAGTTATGGAGCGTTTGGAGGAAGTCGCGGCTCGAAACCACCTCATGGAAACCTTTATAGGTGATGGGTTGGCGGATTTTGAGGAGCATGAAATCGTGGCTTTTGTTTCGGATATCCGACGGCTGACCACCGCCTATACGCCCTACCAACCGGAACGGAGCCAAGGGACGCTGCAAACCCAGTGGATTTACCAGTGCCTGATGGCTCAGCTGACGGGATTCGAGGCGATTAATTCTTCACTTTACGACCGCTCGACGGCTTTGTTTGAAGCCCTGTTCGTGGCCCTTCGCCTAAAGCGCCGGGCCGATACGGCGTTGATTCCCGAGGCTCTTTTTCCCGGTGATATGGAAGTTTTGGAAACGCTGGCAAGGGACACGGATTTGAAAATCATCAAGATTCCGCTCGACCCGGCGACGGGGCGCATCCCGCTGGATGCCTTGGAAAAAGAAGCCCGGAATCTGGATAAACGCCTGGCGGCAATCGTCTTCCCGCAAGTCAATACGTTGGGGATTTTGGAAGATGTGGATGCGCTGGCCGACTTATCCCGTGAAATGGGGGCAAAAAGCATCGCGGTGATCGATCCGATGCTGTTGGGCGCGGGGGGGCTCAAGCCGCCTTCGGAATTCGGGCGGAACGGGGTGGATATGATCGTAGGGGAAGGTCAGCACCTGGCGATCAACCCGAATTTCGGCGGACCGGGATTGGGGATTTTCGGGATTCGCTATAACGAGAAAGTGAAAAACGATGTTCGGCACACACCGGGAAGGTTTGTGGGAAAAGCGACCGATGCCAATGGGCGGGATTGCCGGGTGATGGTGCTCTCGACACGGGAGCAGCATATCCGCAAAGAGAAGGCGACCTCGAATATCTGCTCGAACCAGGCCTTTTTGGCCACTCTGGCGGGGGCGGCGCTTTTGGCCCGGGGGGAAAACGGAATGGCCGATGTCTGCGGGGCGGCCCGAAATCAGGCGATCACGGCGATGGAAAGGGTTTCGGCCATTGCGGGGGTTACGCTGGCGTTCCCCGAGGCCCCTGTTTTCAACGAATTTACTCTCTCCCTGCCGGTGGAAGTTTCGGACTTGATAAAACAAGGACGCGAAGCAGGGCTGCATATCGGGGTCGATGTCTCGGGGAGGATTGGCAATGGCGACCGCAATTTATTGAAAATATCCTTTTCGGATAAAAAGAAAGATATTGGCCGACTCGTGCGGTTTTTTGAGGAACGCTTTGGCCCAGAGGAGGGAAATTCGCCCCAAATAAAAGCCGTCCCGTCCAATTTGCTGAGGCAAGGTCCGGTGGGGCTGTCGGAGTTTTCGCTGGAAGAAATCAAGCGCTATTATCTGGAGTTGGGAGAGTTGAATGTGAGCCCGGACGACGCCTGTTACCCGCTGGGCTCCTGCACGATGAAATACAATCCCTACCTGAATGATTGGGCGGCGGGGTTGGCGGGGTTTACCAATATCCATCCGCAGGCTCCGATGGAAGACGCTCAAGGCTGCCTGGAAATCCTCTTTGAGATTCAGGAGTGGTTTAAAGGAATCACCGGACTACCGGCGGTGACTACTCAACCGGTGGCCGGGGCGCAGGGAGAATTGACGGGATTGAAGCTATTCCGGGCCTATCATCGGGACCGGGGAGACGAGGGCCGCGATGTGATTTTGATTCCGAAAACGGCGCACGGGACGAACTTTGCGACGGCGGTAATGGCCGGATTCGGGAGTTCACGGGCAAGCGAGACTAAGGGCGGCATTGCGCTGCTTGAGGCGGATAAAAATGGCATGATCGACCAGACGGATTTGAAAAACAAGATCGCCATTTTCGGGAAACGCATCTGCGGCATCATGATCACGAACCCGAATACCTGCGGAATATTTGAAAGCCATTTCAAGGAAATCGCGGACGCCATCCATGAAATCGGCGGCCTTGTCTATATGGATGGGGCCAATATGAACGCGATCGCCGGGTGGGTGAACCTGGATTCGCTGGGGGTCGATGCGGTGCACAACAATTTGCATAAAACCTGGACGATACCCCACGGCGGAGGCGGACCGGGTGACGCTATCGTGGCTGTGAGCGAAAAACTGGTGGATTTTCTGCCGGGCAGCATAATTGAAAAGACGGACGGCGGTTTTACCCGCGTAAAGCCTCCCAAAAGCATCGGCTCTTTCCACCGGCATTGGGGAAATTTTGCTCATAAAGTGCGCTGCTATGCCTATCTGTTACGGCTGGGACACGCAGGGATTCGCCGGATGTCGGCGGTGGCCGTGCTGTCATCGCGGTATCTTTATGAAAAGCTCAACCGGGTTTACCCCACCCTGCCCAAGGAAGCCACCGAGGCGCCTCGAATGCACGAGTTTATCCTCACTTTGGCCGACGCTGATTTCGCGAATTTGGAAAAAAGCGGCACCCCAAAAGCGCTGGCCGTGACGCGATTGGGGAAGCTCTTTCTGGACTTCGGATTTCACGCCCCGACGGTATCCTGGCCGGAGGCTTTGGGTGTGATGATCGAGCCGACCGAGAGCTACACGAAGGCCGAACTCGATCGCTTTGAGGAGGCCGTCAGACATATTTTGAAAGTCGTCCGGGAAAAACCGGAAGCCCTCAACCGGACGCCCTTTTTTACCCCCATCAACCGGGTGGATGAGGTTTCCGCCAACCGAAATCTCGTGTTGAGCGAACCACTGAAAAGCCTTCCCATACTCACGAAAAACCGGATATCACCCGAGGAACTTGCCCGCATGAGCGTTCCAGAGATTTTTGAGAAAATAATACAGTCCACCGACGGCGAATCCTGATTTCTTTACTTTACGATGACCACTCTCCCGAGAATCAAAATTTGCTGCATCAGCAGTGTCGAAGAGGCGCGGCTGGCCATTCGCTATGGGGCCAACGCGGTGGGTTTGGTTGCCCATATGCCGAGCGGACCCGGTGTGATTTCCGAAAAATTGATCGCCGAAATTGCGGAAATTATCCCGCCGGGGGTTTCGTCATTTCTCCTGACCAGTTTGCAGGATACCGCTTCGATTATTCAACAACATCGGCGCTGCCGCACCAATACGCTCCAACTGGTCGATCGTCTGGAAGAGGGTCGCTACGAGGATTTGCGAGAAGCGCTGCCGGGAATCGCGATCGTGCAGGTGATCCATGTTGGAGGCGAGGAATCGGTGGCGGAGGCGGTCGAGGTGGCGGCACATGTCGATGCGCTGCTGCTGGATTCGGGAAATCAGACTCTGGAAGTTAAGGAACTCGGGGGAACCGGCCGCATCCATAACTGGGAACTGAGCCGGAGGATTTGTGAAGAGGCGGGGGTTCCGGTGTATTTGGCAGGGGGGTTGAACCCGGATAATGTCGCCACCGCAATCAAACAGGTAAACCCGTTCGGCCTCGACCTCTGCTCAGGAGTGCGCACCAACGGGCAGTTGGACGAGGAAAAACTGGCCGCGTATGTGAAGAATATTCGGGGCTGCCATTTCAACCAAGTTTAGTGAGCCGCTATCGTTTGAACATTATATTTCACCAGGGATTATGCAGATGAAAAGGGATAAAGAATCGTGAATACTACAAATGAAACAGACCTGAATAATCCTACCGGTAACAGGAATATACGCAGGTGACACCCAATGAGTAATTTCTCGAGTATATTATGGGTTAAAATTAAGGCTCTTATCAGTGGTAAGACTCCGTTAATAATCGCTGCAAAGGCAGGCGATGCAGAGGTTGTTAAGCAACTGCTCCAAGCTGGAGCCGAAGTGGATAAAGCCGATAAAGTTGGCGCTACTTCGCTATTTTGGGCATCGGTAAATCGATATGCAGAAGTGGTCAATTTGCTGCTAAAATATCAGGCTGATGCGAATAAGAGTCGTATTGACGGCGCAACTCCACTATTTGTGGCGGCCCAGCTAGGCGATGTCGAAGTGGTCAAACTACTGCTGAAAGCCGAAGCGGATGTAAACAAAAGCGATGAAAATGGCGATACACCTCTAATTATGGCATCGGAATATGACTATGCTGGTGTTGTGAAGCTACTACTGGAAGCCGGGGCTTACATGAATGAAGCTGATGCGGATGGAATTACTCCGATACAGGAAGCGTCGGTGAATTGCCATGCACAAGTGGTCAAGTTGTTACTAGATGCCGGGGCAGAAGTGAATATTTCTGATGCTGATGGCGCTTCTCCTCTATTCTTAGCGTCGTATCGAGGTCATTTAGAAATCGTCAAGCTGCTTCAGAAAGCTGGGGCCGATGTAAATAAAGCCTCTACCAGATTCACTTTTAAACCGAAGGGTGGCAAAGTTCCGAGAGCGGAAACTATAATGTATGGCACTACTCCGTTATCAATTTCGTCGCATCAAGGTCATGCCGAAGTGGTCAGGTTTCTAATTGAAGCCGAGGCCGATGTAAATAATCCCGATACTGATGGAGATACTCCATTGCATAGAGTGTCGAAAATCGGCAATGCCGAAATCGTCAAACTGCTTCTGGAATCTGGGGCTGAGGTGAACAAATCGAATATTAATGGCGCCACTCCGCTACATGAAGCGTCGTCGGTAACGGGCCACGACAAAATCGTCAGGCTGCTGCTGGAGGCCGGGGCTGAGGTTAATAAAACCGACATAGATGACATGACTCCACTAATTATGGCGTCGATCATCGACAACGCCGAAACCGTCAAGCTACTTCTGAATGCCGGGGCCGATGTGAATAAAGCCCCTGCAAATCGGGCTACTCCATTATATTTGGCATCTGGATTAGGCCATGCCAAAGTGGTCAAAATTTTGCTGAAAGCGGGGGCCGATGTGAATAAAGTCCATACATCCGGCGCTTCACCTCTATTTCTTGCAACGCAGGCTAGGCATGCCGAAGTGACTGAGCTTTTAAAAAAGTATGGTGCCAAGTAATGAGTTATCTGCGGTCATCGATAGAATCTGTGGTTGAAAATATTTTTTTTGGTAATCAGATTTATGCTGGATGACCTGTTGGAATTTAATAGTTAGAATGATAAGATAAATGAGCCTCAAACTCGAATCTAGATTTCCCGGCGGAAACGCTCGCAAACTATCGGTCGATACTGAGGGGGATATACCCGTGGTCCGCTTTACGGCGGATCCCTGTCAGGGACCGGAGTGTTTGTGGTTTAATTTTCGCCTGGTGGATACCAGTCCAGAATCTACACAGGTCAAAAAAGTTCAACTGGTTCTGAAGTTTTTTGATAATCTCTACGGCAGCGGTGATCCGATCCGCGTCCGGCCAGTATGCAAGCATCAGAACCGGGATTGGGTGCGACTGAAACCGGGCAAAATCGAGGTGCCACAGGATGGCCAGCACAGTGTTTCCTGGATAATCGACCATCCCGACCCGATGGTCGAGGTCGCTGTGTCCTTTCCCTATGGATCGGCGGAAATCAGGCAATTGACGGGCAAAACAAAGGGCTATTGGCAGACGGATTCCATTGGCCTGAGCCAGGCAGGGCGGCCCATCCACCGTCTGAGCAACCACTACGGCACTCCGGGCGGAGACAGGCCGGGGATATACTTGATCGCACGTCAAAATCCCGGTGAGACGCCCGGTTCCTGGGTGCTCGATGGCCTGCTGAGAGAATTGGCCCGAACCCGTAATCAACGCTGCATCGTGTGGGTGGTGCCGCTGGCGGACATCGACGGGATTCACCGGGGGGAATACGGAAAAAAGAGCGGTCCATTCAATCTGAATCGTTCCTGGGGATGCTCATTTTATCGGCATGAAACCCTTGTTATTCAAAACGATCTCAATCGGTGGAAAGAGCGTTGCCTACCTGTTTTGGGAGTCAATTTTCAATCCCCGGGCATTTGCGACATTGAGGGCATCCATTGTTATTTACCCGATTCGGCGCGGTTTCCAGATTTCCACAAAACGTCAACCGGCTGGGCAAACAATATCGCCAACCGGCTTCCCGCTAAATTTGCGGCCAGCGATTTCAGGAAACCGGCCCCCAAAAGGCCGGGAGGCCCGGAGAGCGAATTCATCTCCTATTGTGGCGAATCACTCAAGATATGCGCACTGACCCTCCTGTCGCCCTACTCTTTGGCCGGGGATAACCTGATGTCGCGCAAATGCTATCGAGAGGCAGGCAAAGCAATCGCAATGGGCATTCTGGACCGGTTTAAATAAAAAATTATAGAGAATACGGCCGATGGTTTTGACCCCTTCCACCATGCTTCCCTTGGGCACTTTGGCCCCTGATTTTTCTTTGCCGGATACGGATGGAAATATCGTTTCCTTGTCAGATTATGCGGATGCCACGGCTTTGTTGGTGGTGTTTATGTGCAACCATTGCCCCTATGTAATACACCTGAAAAAGGAGCTGGCCGAGCTGGCCGGGGATTATGGAAATCGCGGCGTTGCGACCATCGGTATCAACGCCAACGATGTCGCTAAATACCCGCAGGATGCTCCCGGTAAGATGGCGGAGGACAAGGCGGAATTCGATTACCCTTTTCCTTATTTAATGGATGAAACGCAGGAGGTTGCAAAGGCCTATCGAGCGGCTTGCACGCCGGATTTTTACGTTTTCGACAAAGACAAACGACTGGCCTACCGGGGGCAGTTCGATGATAGCCGACCGGGTGGCTACGGACCGATTACCGGCAGCGATATTCGAGCAGCCTTGGAGGCGGTGGTGGCAGGGCAGCCGGTCGCGGGGGAGCAAATTGCCAGTATGGGCTGCAATATCAAATGGAAGGCGGGAAACGAGCCGGATTATTTTGGCTGATATTTAGGGCGGCGGCGAGGCTCACTTGGTTTGATCTATCCCCGGTTGCGCAGATAAACGATTAGCAAAACCCCCGCCAGCAATCCCAAAACCCACCAGCGAACACCTCTTTTATGCCCATCGGGATAAACCCCGTGTCTTGTTAGCATCCGCGAAAGAGTAAAATTCAGGCGCATGGGTCCGTTGATTGCCCACCCGCAGGCTTCCAGGACAAGACTAAGATCCCGTTTTCTTAACTTTAAAAGACTCAATATCGCAGGAGGCATAAGAATGAACATGAGGAAAACTACCGCGGTGTATAGGATAGTGCCGACATCGACATTCGATAAGGTGCTCGTGATAAAGGCAAAGGAGGAGGAAAGGGCCGCGATGGCCACGCCGCCACCGGCCAAAACCCCGCCCATGCCGCCGCCCGTCGAAGTTGTGGTCGGGCTGGCGCTACCTGCGGATACATTTTTATCAACCGCCGAAATACCGTCAGTTAATTTACCCTGGAATGCCTTCTCGCGGGTCGATGAAATTTTTTCGATTTGAGCGGCAATGAGCTGCCCCAGCCGTTTAAAGGGTCCAATAATCGCCTCTCGAACACCAATTGGATGGCTTTCGATTTTCACCACGGTGGCCTCCCAGTCTTTTCCTTGCCGGTCGCGGAACAAACCGTTTTTACCCACTGCCAAGCGATTGCTCGTTCCACTGGTAACCGCCGCTGCAACCAATCGCTTTTCCTCTGTTACTTGTCCCTTCAATTCGCAGTATAACAAATAAATTCCCGCCTGACGGGAGATTGCTGCATGTCTGCCGGCATCTTCAACATATAGACAGAGATTGAAGTCACGGCCATCCATGGTCAGAGTTCCGGCCTGGAAAATAGCCTTTTTGCGCAAATGGTAAAAATCGGGCAATGCCACAAAATTATTCGCCAGTCGGAAAAGATCCCGGTGAAAACGAATGAGCTTTTCCACCTCGGCAACCGCATCGATTTCAGCCGCGATTGCCCTGTCTTCGGCTATCATTCCTTCGAGAATTTCACGATGGCCGGACGCTTGAATCGCTTCGATACGATCGAGACCCAATTTCTCCACCTCATCACCGGACTTCGAGTCCACCCATTCAGCATAGGGCGCAAAAGTAGTTTTAATTTTCTTCCAATCTTCCAGTGAAATTTCCGACTTGTCCGAATTCCACAGTCGATTTACAACCTGATTTCGAAAGTCTCTGGCCAATTCTTCATAAAATGGATTGATCCCTTCAGAAAATGACAGGCGAGATTCGGCCTTTATCCGAGACAATGGGCAGTCCCGCAGAAAATCATTGATTTTCGCGATTGGATTTGAGTCAAAAGATGAAAAGTCACTCTTTGGTGAGTTGAAGGCGGCCATCGCTCGATTATCAAAGGAAGCGAGACGGGATTTCGCAAAAAACTCCTCGATACGACACGCGATGGCTTTGAAGGACTCGAAGGCAACCGCCGTATCCTCTCCAAAAACCATAATTTCCCGCTTGGAAGCCTCCTCACGTTTTATCCAATCACAATAATTTTTCAGGGAATCAAAAAAGCGCTCCACTCCTTCGGAAGAAACACCCTTGGCGCCGCCGCGATCCGTTTCGCCGCCAACCGTATTCAGGATGTCCTCAATAATTTGACGCACCTCGCGATTCTCAGCCGCTTGGGGAGGTATTATACCGTCGCCATTGTATTTGACCGCCGAAAATATACTCGCGGTGTCGAGAGTATCCGCCAGGGAAACTTCCACTGCTTCCGGTTTTCCGTGGTTGATCAAAATTCGCCGCGCCGACTGCAAAAGCCGGGCCCCTTCCTCATGGCTATCGTTGATTAAGCTCAAAGCGATGGAATCTTGGCCCAAACTCAGTGATTCACACGAATTAAGCATGCCGAGAGCCCATTCCACCGCATCAATCATCTCCTGACACTTAATTCGGCCATCGCCGTCGGTATCGATCAGTCGAAGAGTGGTCTCATCAAATTCCAGTCCGTGAGTGGGGCAACTCAGAACGACCCACAATTTTGGATCCAGGGCTTTAAGGAGTTTTAAATCCTCGCCGGATTGAATCCGCAACTGACGCATGCCCTCGGCTTTCCAGAAGCGCAGGTCTGGGTCTATTGAAGAACTGGTCGATCCGTCTGAGTGCATTACTGGTTGAATTATAATGGGAAAGGACTCCTGATTGACAAGCTCCATGTAAGCTCTATCAAATGGAGAATTACAGGAGGGACGTCTCTATAAATTTTGACAATTCAACCGACCTATGTCACATTGAAGTGACTTAATTTCATGACAACACGGAACAAAGAAAAAACCAGGGAAAAAATTATAAACGGCGCGATCGCCTTATTGACCCGATCGGGGTTCAAGGATTTCGGCATTAATAGTGTGGCGAGGGAAGCTGGTTGCGATAAGGTGCTTCTCTACCGATACTTTGGAGATATTGAAGGGCTTTTGAAAGCGGTTGCTGAATCGGTAAAATTTTTTCCAGATCCCAACCGATTTTTAAAAACCTGCCTGCCAAAAACAGATACCCGTTCTGAAGCAGACCGGATGGCGGCGGTCCTCCACGCTTATGCAAAGGAATTACGAGAGCGTCCTCTGACCGCCCAAATGATTCTTTGGTCGGGAATTGTAAAAAATCCTTTGGTGGAAGCCTGTGATGTCGCCAGAAAAGATTTCGAAGCGGTTCTGATCGAGGAAGGTGAGCCCTTGGAGGACGAACGGGACGCTGCCAGGTTAAGGCTCTTTTCCATCTTCATCAATGGGCTCGTCAGTGAGAGTGTAAGTGAAGATTTGGACGATCACGAGGAATGGGGACCAGTTTTCAAGCAGATGGGTGAATCTCTGTGGCCTTCCCTCGCAACCCGTCCCGAAATTGATGACGATGGTGATGAGTACGGGCGCGATTGGGATGAGGAGCCGGTTAGGGACGACGATTTCCCATTCAGTCTTTTGTAGTTTCGGGCAAAAAGAAAAAAATCGGGCAGGTGTATTGCCAAGGGTTGTGGCGGCTACACACTTGAGGGCAAAATACTTAAAAAATTACCCTTGCCCACTAAAATAAAAAAACGAACCCGGCCTCCTGAATCCATAAGACTGCGGGGCGCCCGCCAGAACAACCTCAAGGGGTTCGATCTCGACTTGCCCCTGGGCAGATTGATTGTGGTGACGGGGTTGAGCGGTTCGGGGAAATCCTCTTTGGTGCTGGAAACCCTGCACGCCGAGGGCCAGCGGCGTTATGTGGAGACCTTCAGCCCCTATACTCGGCAATTTCTGGAGATGCTGGACCGTCCGAAAGTGGATGGCATCGAAAATATCCACCCTTCCATCGCCATTGAGCAAAGCAACACGGTGAAGACATCTCGCTCGACGGTGGGAACGATGACCGAATTGACAGATTTCTTTAAAGTGTGGTTCTGCCATTTGGCATCTCTCCACGACCCGAAATCCGGAGAAAAAATCGAGGACGACAACCCGGAATCGATCTGGAAAAAAGTTTTCGCAAACTACCAAAGCCGATCCCTTCTTCTGGCGTTCGAGGTGAAACGGCCCGAAAACCTGCAATGGGAGGAAATTTTCGCTTCCCTGCGCAAACAAGGTTATTCGAGAGTGGTTCTGTCAAATGGAGTTGCGAAAATCGAAACGATCGACGCGGCCCAACTTACGAGCGACTCCCTTCTCGTCCTCCAGGATCGTTTGAAAATTGAAAAGGCCAACCGCTCAAGATTCATTGAGTCGGCTCAAACCGCCCTGCACTATGGCCAGGGTGAAATTTCGCTGTTGAATACTAGCGGGAAGGTTTTGTCCAAATTTTCCGAAGGGCTTCACTCACCGGTTTCGGGACGATTTTTCAAGCCCGCCAACCCGGCATTATTCTCGTTTAATTCACCCCTGGGCGCTTGTCCAAAATGCCGGGGATTCGGGCGTATTATCGAGATCGATTACCGTCTGGTAATCCCCGACCAGAGCCTCAGCATTGAGCAAGGAGCCATCAGGGCGTTTGGTGGAACCGTTTACAGCGAGAGCCAGCGCGACCTCGTGAAGGCCAGCAAAAAGCCGAAAATCCGCATGAATGTGCCCTATCGCGATCTATCTCAAAAGGAGAAAGATTTTGTGCTGTTGGGAGATCCGAATTATGGCGAAGGCAAGGCAGTCTGGCCCAAGGTATGGTACGGGGTGAAACGATTTTTCGCCTGGCTTGAGGACAACACTTACAAGATGCATGTGCGGGTATTTCTCTCCAAATATCGCGCCTATACCCGCTGCCCGGACTGCCAGGGGTCACGGTTGCAACCCGATGCACTCTGCTGGAAATGGCGGGGGCTCACACTGCCGGAACTCTACCGTTTGCCCGTCAGCAAACTTCTCGCCCTGATGGAAAAACACTATAAGCCGTTGGGGAATCACCAGGCGGATATTGCCATCGACTCCATCCTCTCGCGGTTAAAATACCTCCAACAAGTCGGGTTAGGCTATCTCGATCTGGATCGTTCCTCGCGTTCCCTTTCCGGTGGTGAAGTCGAGAGGGTGAACCTGACTTCCTGTCTCGGCACTTCGTTGGTTGACACCCTTTTCGTTCTCGATGAACCGTCTGTGGGATTGCATTCGAGGGATATTGACCGGCTGATAGCCATCCTCAAAGGTCTTACGAATCAGGGTAACACCGTAGTCGTGGTCGAGCACGACGAGGCCATCATGCGGGCTGCCGATCAAATACTGGAACTTGGCCCCAAACCGGGCTCCAATGGCGGCGAACTCACTTTCAGCGGTGGCCTGAAAGAGCTTTTGGACCACCCCGAATCGATTACCGGAGCCTATTTGTCGGGAAAAAAGGAAATCACACTGCCGAAAAGTCGCCGATCAGTGACCAATGGGAAACCAAAAGCTAAAAAAATTACATGCCCCGATGAATTACGTTTTAAGGGGGTCACAAAACACAACATCCGCAACCTGAATTTCCAAATTCCGCTGGAACGACTGGTTTGCCTGAGCGGGGTTTCCGGTTCGGGAAAATCGACCCTCCTCGACAATGTAATTTACCAGGGTTTGCTTGCTCGCAACGGAAAGTCGGTAGAAGATTCGGCCAAAATTCGACAGATATCGGGTGATGAAAGTATCTCCGAAATTGTGCTGGTCAGCCAGGCCCCCGTCAGTCGCACCCCACGCTCTAACGCCGCCCTCTACTGCGATGCCTGGAATCCGATCCGTGAATTATTCGCCCAAGCCGAGGAAGCGAAATCTGCCGGACTCGGCGTTTCAAGCTTTTCATTCAACAGCGGCGATGGGCGTTGCGGGCAATGCCAGGGATTGGGGTATGAGCGGATTGAAATGCAATTTATGGCCGATGTCTATGTGACTTGCCCCTCCTGTGAGGGTCGCCGATTCAGGCCTGAGGTGCTCGCCATCCATCGAAAAGGCAAGAGTGTCGCCGATATTCTTGAATTAACCGTCAGCGAGGCCGCGCGATTTTTCGAGGATCATGCAAGTATCCATTATCGGTTGCAATCACTCGACGACGTTGGGCTTGGCTACCTCCCGCTCGGCCAACCCCTCAACACACTAAGCGGTGGAGAATCCCAGAGGCTGAAATTGGTCAAATACCTTGGGGGCATTGGAAAAATTGAGGGGCAGGCGCTTCTTTTGTTGGATGAACCGACAACCGGCCTCCATCGGGACGATGTGAGACGACTGATCGACGTTTTGCAAAAGTTGGTCGAACGCGGGCATAGCCTGGTGATTATCGAACATCAGTTGGACATCCTCAAATCCGCCGATTGGATTATTGAAATGGGACCCGAAGCCGGACAGGACGGCGGAAAAATCGTTTTCGCGGGAACTCCCGAAAAACTGGCTCTCCAAACGGCCCCGAGCGCTCCTTTTATGGCCGATGCCCTGCGCTCATCAGCCAATGGCCGCAGAGGAAAGAAAAAGGCAAAAAACATTAGTGAATTTCCGGTTAGAACGCATCTTAGGGCGGCAGAGGATAAGGCTCCATACACGAGGAGGAGCCGTTCGAAATCGGTAGAGGTGTTTGGGGCGCGGGAGCACAATCTGAAAAATCTCACCCTGCAAATTCCCCATCGGGAGATAACGGTTATCACCGGCATTTCCGGGTCGGGAAAATCTTCGCTGGCCTTCGACATCATCTTTGCCGAAGGCCAAAGGCGGTTCATGGAATCAATGTCCCCCTACGCCCGGCAGTTCGTCGAGCAAATGCCAAGACCCGACATCGACCGGTTGAGCGGCATCCCCCCGACTGTCGCAATCGAACAAAGAGTCACCTACGGAACCCGTAAGTCCACGGTCGCCACCATAACGGAAGTGGCCCAGTATTTGCGGCTGCTTATGGCGAGAATCGGGGTTCAACACAGTATCGGATCCGGATTGCCACTAATTTCCCAAACCCCGACCGCCCTGTTACGGAGGTTGAATAAATCACTCGAAAAACAGCAGGGCAAAAAGGGAAAATCGGTCCGGCATCTATGCGCCCCACTCGTCCGAGGGCGAAAGGGGCACCATCAACCGTTGGCTAATTGGGCCTCCGACCACGGCTTTGAAAAATTGCGTATTGACGGCCATTTCGAGGCTATCGCGGATTTTGAGAAACTGGATCGCTACCGTGAGCATGACATCGAGGTCGTCGTGAAAACATTTCAGTTAGGTGGCGAAAAATTGTCCAAGCTGGACCGAAAAACATTACAGGAAGCCCTCAGATTGGGCAAGGGCGCCTGTTTTTTGGCAATGCCCAGTGGGAAAATAACCTCCTGGTTTTCAACCAGTCGCACCGACCCTCAAACAGGGGAGGCCTACCCGGAGCTCGATCCGAAGCATTTTTCCTGGAATTCAAACAAGGGCTGGTGCCCGAGTTGCCGGGGGCATGGGCGCATATTTGACTGGATGGTCACCGACGAGGATTATCCAGATTCTATCCAGGGGCTAAGAAATGGGGCCCAATGTCCCGACTGCCGGGGGGGTCGCCTAAACGCCGTCAGCCGCTCCGTCCGATTGCTCGTCAAGGATGGCCGCGCGCTCAATCTGCCCGAGTTGCTCCGACTGACTCCGGAAAATTTGGTTAAATCTCTGCGTCAATTGAAACTGGACCGCCGGGGTAAAGCCATTGTGGAGAGTCTTTTACCGGAAATCACGGAGCGGCTTCACTTTATGGACTCTTTGGGGTTGAATTACCTCTCTTTGGATCGCGCCACTGCCACACTTTCCGGCGGCGAAGCCCAGCGGATTCGCCTCGCCGCGCAACTTGGCTCGAATCTCTCGGGAGTCCTCTATGTGCTGGACGAACCCTCCATCGGATTGCATGCAAGGGATAACTCCCGACTCCTGGAATCCCTGAAATCGCTCCGCGACAAAGGAAATACCTTGATAATTGTTGAGCACGATGAGGAGACGATGCAAATGGCAGACCGCATCATCGACCTCGGTCCCGGCGCGGGAGCGCATGGGGGTCATTTATTGGCCAATGGTTCTTTAGCTGCGATCAAGAAAAACAAGACTTCGCTGACGGGACAGTTTTTGCGAAAAGGTATGGCCCATCCGCGCCGGGGCGAATACCGACCGCTACCGTCCGTTTATAGTCCCCGCAAGGGAAACCGGGAAAACTGGCTTGTCATCAAGGAAACCGCTTTTCGCAACCTCAAGGGGGACGACCTCTACCTACCTCTGGGCAAACTCATCATGGTCTGCGGCATCTCCGGAGCGGGAAAATCCACCCTCATTCGTGATTTGCTCAAACCGGCGGTGAACCATCTTTGCCAACACAATTTGAATAGAATTACCGGAGCCAAATTTGCCCGATCCGGAAA
This sequence comes from Opitutales bacterium, assembly GCA_021772515.1. Lineage (GTDB taxonomy): Bacteria > Verrucomicrobiota > Verrucomicrobiia > Opitutales > UBA2987 > JAJFLU01. The sequence continues at coordinate 75,294 of JAJFLU010000024.1, read as the reverse complement.
AATAGATATGGACGGAAAATCGGGTCCTCCGTTCAAACGAATCACCATCGGGAGCGGTTTCCGCCAGGTTATCGAAGTCGATCAAAAGCCGATTGGCAAAACTCCACGATCCACCCCGGCAACCTATATCGGGGCATTCGACATCATTAGGCAACTTTTCCAAATGCTTCCCGAGGCGCGGCTGCACGGACATTCCGCGAGCACCTATTCATTCAATACGAAGGGTGGTCGCTGCGAGACCTGCAAGGGAGCGGGGCGTATCAAACTAGCCATGAATTTCCTGCCCGACACCTATGTCGATTGCGATGAATGTCAGGGGAAACGCTACGCCGCAGAATTGGCCGACATTCGATTGCAGGGCAGAAATATTGCCGATGTCCTGAACCTGACTTTTGAAGAGGCGGTCGAGATGTTCCAATTTCACACAAAGCTAAAAGCCATGCTCGGACTGATGGTGGAGACCGGGTTGGGTTATTTAACCCTCGGTCAAAGCAGCCCCACGCTCTCGGGCGGGGAAGCCCAACGACTCAAACTCGTGAGCGAACTGACAAAAGGGCTTCCCGTTCCACAAAGACGAACCGGCCCGCTCAACGGAGGGCGCAACCTCTATATTCTTGAGGAGCCGACCATCGGGCTGCACTTGAGTGATTGCGAAAAATTGATCGATGTGCTCCATCGGTTGGTGGATCAAGGTCACACGGTTATCGTAATCGAGCATCACCTCGATCTGATTGCGGAAGCGGATTACGTGGTCGAAATCGGACCCGATGGAGGGGACACAGGAGGCGAGATCCTCTACCAAGGCCCAGTAAACGGCCTCTTAAAATGCACCCGCAGCCCAACCGCCCCCTACCTAAAGGGCAAGCTGCCAACTCCCAATCGCTAATTTTTTCGGAATAATTCAAAGCTTTGACTCCACCCATTTTTGCACTTGTTTTTCTAGCATTGAAAGGGGCATGGGACCACCGGTGAGGATGACTTCGTGGTATTCCCGGATATCAAATTTATCTCCCAGTTTTTCTTTCGACCATGCGCGAAGTTCGAGAATTTTCAACATGCCGATTTTATAGGCGGTCGCCTGTGAGGGCATTACGATGTAGCGGTTAATGGCGTTAATGCAGTCGCCTTCGGGGTTGGGGGTATTCTCGATCAAAAAATCGATTGCCTCCTGGCGGGTCCATTTTTTGAAATGAATGCCGGTATCCACAACGAGCCGCGCAGCCCTCCAGATCTCCATGGCCAAACGCCCAAAATTGGAATAAGGATCTTCATAATAACCGTATTCGAGAGGGAAATATTCGCTATAAAGTCCCCACCCTTCGGAGAAAGCCGTATATCGGGTATGCCTGCGGAATTCAGGGATGCCTGCGGCCTCCTGGGCAATAGCGATTTGTAAGTGGTGACCCGGAACCCCTTCGTGGAAGGCCAGCGCCTCCATTTGGTAGGTGGGCATATTGGCCATAAGCATCAGGTTGGCATAGTAGGTTCCTGGTCGGGAGCCATCCATGGCCGGTCGGCTGTAGAATGCCTTGCCAGCCGACTTTTCCCGAAATGCCTCGACCGCCTTGACCACCAACCCGGCCTTCGGAGTGGTAACAAAAAATTCATCCAAGTGCATCTTCATTTCATCGAGAATCGATGTGGCTTTATCCAGATAGGCCTGCTTACCCTCTTCGGTTTCTGGATAAAAGAATCGGGAATCCGTGCGCATGAAGTTCAAAAACGCCGCCAAATCACCCTTAAATCCAACAACCTTCATGATCTCTCGCATCTCCCGATGAATACGGGCGACCTCTGCCAGCCCAATTTGGTGAATTTCCTCCGCTTTTAGATTCGTGGTGGTCGTCCTTCTCAAAGCGTTTTCATAAAACGCATCCCCGTCGGGAAATTTCCACACGCCATCGTCTTCGGTGGCAATAGTTTCAAGGCCTGTCAGATAGTCGATCAACCGGCCGTACGCCGGACCTACAGCCTCCAACAAGGCCATGCGCGTATTTTTTAACAGAGTATTTTTACGGGCAGTATTGACTCCTTTCAGCGCTTCAATTTTGACATTAAAATCTTCCCATAAGCTGCTGTTGTTAAGCGATTTATCAAATGGCGGCCCGGTTATCAAGTTTCGGGAGGCACCTATGACCAGAGGAAAAACGAACTTTGGGGGAACAATGCCCTTCTCTCTGCGTATCTCCAGATTTTCGATCAATTGATCAATGAGCGGCCCCATTCCTCTCAGTCGCGATATGTATGCCTCGGCGTCGCTGAGGTTTTCGATGCGGTGAATATTGATGAGAAAAGCTGGCGCCTCCGATTGGAGACCGTGCATCTGATTCACCGGGTAATTGTAAAAGCGCCATTGGTAGCCGCGAATTTCTCGCTCCGCGCGGTATTCAAAGAGGAGATAGCTGAGGCGCGTTTGTTGATCAAGTTTGTCAAAATCGAACTCGTTGCGGAGGGTAGCCAATTCGAAAACAGTGGTCGCAAGCGCCTCAGTGGCAAATGCATCTGAGCGGTCGGTCCATTTACCGTAATCCTTTTTAATCCCGAGTCTGGACTGAAATTCCGGGTTGCGATTGATATGGGCCTCGAATGATTTCTCGAAAAAAGCGTTCAATCGAGCCGACTCATCGCCGTTTTCCTGAGAAAACCCGCTAGCGGGAAGAACCAAACTCAGCAGTAGAATTGAAATTTTGAAAACAAGATTATTTGGACCAGTTGGTTTCATAATAATTAGGGAATTAGCTTGAGGCGAAGGCAATTAAGTCATACCAAAGAAAACCAGAGTATTCCAACAGTGTTTTCCCTGAATAACAACTTGTAATGGCCGCTCTGAGACAGAAAAGTTAATCAATCACCCCCCCACACGATCAACGTAAAGGAATAGTTATGGCAGAACCGGAAATCGCACAGAAACGACCCTATGTTCAAGAAGTTGAAGCCGGAACCTACTGGTGGTGCGCCTGCGGAAAATCTGCCGGGCAGCCCTTTTGCGATGGCTCCCACAAAGGCATGGGGATCGGGCCAGTAAAAGTGGAAATCGAAGAAACCACCCGCGTTGCCTTTTGCGGCTGCAAACACAGTGGCAATGGCGCTTACTGTGACGGGGCTCATAGTTCTCTGTAACCTGATTTTCCGGGCGGTTCAGAAGCAATCTGAAACAGTTTCCGTTCCGGTATTGTTTATTGGGGAAAACCATTTTTCGCCAAATTCGTTTCCGCATAGGTCTTTTGCAAGGATCGAAAGGCGAATCCGTCTCAATTTACGGATTGGAAAATTGATTTTAACAATTAGGATTTACCATGAACAAAAACATCAATAAAGAGGACCGCTTTTATGGCGCAATATTAGGAGCTTTGGTGGCCGACGCCGCCTCTTTGGGTTTGCATTGGCTTTATGATCAGGACCGCATCCGCGAGGTCGCGCCCCAAAAACCGGAATTTCGTTCCCCCACTCCAGCGGATTATGAAAACGTGGTAGGCTACTATGCACACGGGAGAAAACAGGTTGGCGATTTGTCCCATTACGGGGAACAGGCAATGGTCCTTTTACGTACACTGGCCGCCAATAATGGCCGCTACGATAAGACCAGCTACGAGGAACTTTTCCAGGAACATTTTGGATATGGCGGCGACTATGTGGGCTATATCGACCATCCAACGCGGGATACTTTGAACAACCTTGCCAGGGCAGAAAATCAAGCCCTCCAACGGGCCGAAGCGATTCCATTTGCAGGTGATGAAAATACCAAACACCGGATGATTACCAAAGTCCTCGCCAATGTGAAGCGGGCAAAAGGAGAAGAACTTCGCGAAATGGTCGAACAAAGTGTGCGGACAACCAACGACGATGATGAAATGGTTGCCTATGCTTTCAAAATCCTCGATGAACTGGAAAGCATCGGTGGTTACCACGGTGCCGACGATGAACAATTGCCGGCCATCTCAAAACTACCCGCTCTGGTCGCCGCCTATGAGGGAGTTGATTCCCTTTCCGAGGTTGTGGAATCTGCGGTGCGAGTGACTAATGACAACGACCTCGCAGTCACCTTCGGCCAAGCGGCCGCACAAATCATCGAAACGGCCCTGCAAACCGCTGATGTTGAAGCGGCCATCGAAGCCGGGTTAGCGGGTGCGGAACCGGATGTAGCGAATTTATTGAACAAAGCGCTCTCCTTAAAAAACGAGAATAATCAGGTCGTGACGGGCGAATTCGGAATGAGTTGCAACCTCGTTTTCGGTGTTCCGAGCGTAATCCATAATCTGGCCACTTCGGGCTCATTTCGCGAAGCAATCAGGGAGAATATCTACGCTGGTGGCGATTCCTGCGGACGTGGCATACTTCTTGGAGCCATTCTAGGAGCCGCCCACGGAATCGGCGGAGAAAAAGGTATCCCTCAAGAGTGGATCGAGAAGCTTACCAAAAAAACAGAAATAAAGAATCTCTTACAAAAACTGTTCTCAAGCCGTATAAAAGATCTGCAACGTGCATGATAATTACCCAGTAATAAATAATTCTACCCATCCCGGTGGCAGGGGCGTTTTACGTTGGTGCAGTCCTTGATGGAAACGGGTGAATCATCGGGGCCTAGTTCGATCATGGTTTTATTGCACCAGCAATGGGGAGATTCCGCCGGGTAATCCTTTTCAACCAAGGCTAGACCAGCCTTTTCGGGGATGTACATCTTTTTGGTGCGGAGAAATCTGCAAGGGATCTGCTTCATGAAGTTTCCCTTTCAAGATTTATCCCAGCCAGTTTGAACAATGCCCGGCGGATGAGCGCGCGTGCCATAGGCACTTTGTAGCCATTATGTTCCAGCGGTTCCGCTTCTTCCAGGATGATATTCGCGGCCATTGAGGCGGTTCTTCTGTCCAACTCTTTGCCTTCGAGAAAACTATTGGCATCTTCCACCTCTTGAACCATGGGAGAAATCGCCCCCAATGCGACACGAACATTTTTCAAGGCATTGCCATCCAGGTCTCCCGCTGCCGCGCAACTAACCAGCGCCCAGTCAAAATCGCTTTTTTCGGAGACCTGTAAATACACGCAAGAACGAGTTTTTACGGGTATATTGACCTCCAGAATAAGGTCGGCGGGTTTCAGGGAGTTATGGGCGTAGGGGTTAAACCAGGCGACCATGTAAAATTCCGCCATCTTTATATCAAAGGTCTGTTTGCCCCTTCGAATATTAACACTCGCCTCAAGGGCTGCCAGGATGACGGCCATGTTCGAAACCACTGGGCTTATGCAGGGGTTTCCCGAAAAGATGCTGTGGTATTTGTTTTCCGATTCCCTGGCATAGCATCGCGCTCCGCCGTTTTTCAGGCATTGGACATCCCGATGCCGATAATACCAGCAGCGCGAATGCTGCGCGAGATTTCCCGCCAATGTGCCCATATTGCGGATTTGGGGAGAGCCGACCTTGGCCGCAGCCTGGGTTAATCCGGGAAGCGCTCGGCGAAGTCCCTCATGGGCCGCGATTTCAGCGATGGTTACATTGGCCCCGAGTTTCCAGCCGGTATCTGTTTCAACAATTTCCCTCGTTCCGGGGAGATTTTTTATATTAACCAACCTGCCGGGATTAGACACAAATTCCTTCACCTCACCGAGAATATCCGTCCCGCCAGCAAGAAATTGATCATTTTTTCCGCAAAGTTCCAGGGCACCGTCGGCGCTGGAAGCGGTGGCGTATTGAAAAGGTTTCATCAGTGGCCTCCCCCTTCTTCTTGGGTCGGGCTATATTGGCTCCAGTTGAGTTTTTGGTCAAAGTCTCCCCAATTTCCAGCAAGTGAATCGGCCGGTTTATTGGGCACTTTGCCGAGGGCTGCCAAAACTTTATCGGGTGTGATCGGGAGTGTGGGAACCCGCGCGCCGATGGCATTGGCGACCGCGTTGGCGATGGCTGCGGCGGTCGGTATGGTAACCGGTTCGCCGATTCCGATAACACCGCGCTCGGGCATTTCCATCAAAATAATCTCGATCTCCGGCATGTCCTGAGCGCCGGGCAGCTTGTAGTTTTCAAAATTGGGGTTGAGAACCACACCCGAAAGGGAATCCATAATACGCTCTTCGTAAAGCGCATAGCCAACGCCCATGATAACACCGCCGTTGGCTTGGCTTTCGGTCGCCAGTTTGTTCACAACAAGTCCGCAATCCTGCACACAGAGAACTTTATTCAGTTTAATAAAACCGGTTTCGGTATCCACTTCGACTTCTGCCATTTGCACGCCGCCGACCCCTCGCGAGGAGAGACCCTCCTGCCAACGCCCCTGTACGATGAGGGGCTGGATTCCGATTTTTCGACAGGCTGCAAACCATTGATTGCCCGTAGGATCCTCCATACCGCTGACTTCACCAAGCTCTTTCAAGGCATTATGGCAAATATCGTAAATGGCGGGGGATACCGATGCCGCTGTGGTGCTGCCGCCGCTGCCGCCCGATGGTGGAAACAGGGTGTCCCCAAGGCGCGCGGTAATCTGGCCGGGTTTGAGTCCAAAAATTTCAGCCGCGATAATGGCCATAAGGGTGCGGGTGCCCGTGCCCAAATCCTGGGTGCCACAGCGCAGCTCGACCGATCCATCGGAGTTGATCTGGCATTCCGCCTGAGTTCCGCGACCTCCGCCGCCCCAAGTGCCTCCGGCCAGACCAATGCCTTTCTTAATGGTGCCCTTTGAACTGCCTGGCGGGTTGTATTTTTCTTTCCACCCGAAACTCTCGGCGGCGATTTTCCACTCCTTTCGCCGAATCTCCGCCGGAAGGGAGTCATGGGTATCGTTTTTCAGGCGAAAATCAAGGGGATCCATGTTTAGCCGAGCAGCCATTTCATCCATAATCGATTCCATGCCGAAACTGGCCTGCGGATGCCCCGGTGCCCGGAAGGCCCTCGAAGAACCGGTGTTGACGGCGACCCCGGCCTGCCGCACGCGGGTGTTGGGTATATTGTAAAGATAAGGGGAGGGAAACCCGGCACGCCCACCGCCGCCAGCGGTGCTGGGGCCACTCGTAAATCCAGAGGTGCCAAAGGAATTCAACTCAAACGCGATGATTTTACCATCGGCATCGGCGCCCATGCGAATTTTTTGAAAGGAGGAGGGACGGTTGCCAACCGCCTTGGCCTCGTCATAGCGGGGGAGCATCAATTTTACCGGAAGACCGGTTTTCTGGGTCAGGCGGGAAACGAGAACGCCTTCCACACCCGGCCCGAATTTGGAACCGAAACCGCCTCCCATATAATCACTGATGACGCGGACCTTGTTTTGGGGCAATTCGAGATTGCTGGCCAAGCCATCCCGCACGCTGAACACGCCCTGTGTAGAGGCCCAAACGGTAAGATTATCCCCCTGCTGATGGGCGGTATTGCCATGCGTTTCCAGACAATGGTGCATTTGTATCTGGGTCGCATAAAGACCTTCGACGGTAACCGCGGATTGGGCGAAGGCTTTATCTACTTCGCCGTTTTCCCTTACTTTGGGTTCACCGATATTGGGAAAATCAGGAAAAACGCGACTGGAATCCGGGTTTATGGCGGTTTCCTCGGAAACGACAAAAGCAATATCCGTGGCATCGACTTTGATGAGCAAGAGCGCATCAATGCAGGCCTGCTTACTCGTTCCAGCCACGGCGGCCAACTCCTGACCGTAGTAATGCGCGACAAACTCATCATCCCGCACCTTGATGGCCGCTTTGATGCCGGGAACGTTTCGGGCGGCGGATAGATCGATGGAGTGGATTTTCGCGTTGGGCCATTGAGAGCGTAGGATCATTCCGTAAATCCAGCCCTCGTTGTGAATATCAGAAGAGTAACGGGCCTCGCCGGTGACTTTTTCGGGACCATCCACCCGTTGAGTGGATTTTCCAATATAAACGGGTTCTGTTGGCCAGCTAGGCATTGATGATATCCTTGGCTGATAAAATTTGAACCCGGCTTTTTGTTTTAACACCGGCGGCTTTGAGGGCGGCATCGAAAATACGGGGATATGTTCCGCAACGGCAAAGATTTCCCGAACAGGCTTCCCTTACGTCCGCCTCGGAGGGCTTCGGGTTGTGGTCGAGCAAAGCGGTAAGGTTGACCACAAATCCGGGTGTGCAATAGCCGCACATCAGAGAATCGCATTCGATAAAAGCCTGCTGTACTTTATTGAGCTGCCCGTTGCTGGACAGTCCTTCAACGGTGGTGATGTCCTCATTCTGGGAATCGACGGCTAATTTCATGCAGGAGTATTGGGGCACTCCATCCACCATAACGGTGCAGGCACCGCAGGTTCCGCGATCGCAAACTTCCTTTTGCCCGGTCAGATTGAGGTGTTCGCGGATGGCTTCCAGAAGTGTGACGCGGGGTTCCAGAACGAGTTTTCTTTTCTCACCGTTGACATGTAAAGTAACTGGAACCGCTTCCGGGCCGTGAACTTTTTCGTCGGAAACCTCTTTGATTTGAGCCGCCAATTGCTCCGCCTGCGAAGCTGCGGCGGCAACGGCGGTTGTCCCCACGCCTTTCAGAAATTCACGTCGCGAGAGAGAGTTAGGTGAATTGTTGTGGGGGCTTTTATTCTTTCCCTGCATAGGGGGAATTGGAAATTTGGAGGGGCTGGGTGGGTAAAGGAGTCTTAGTTTAGCTCAACGCTCGGTCTTGTTGGCCGCCCATTGGGGGTTAGTTGAACCAAAGCTGCCGAGAAAGACACTCTTGGCATCATGATTGTTCCAAGTAAGTTGAAGACTTTTTTCCCTGATGGTGGACTGGCGATTCACCAGCACCTTGAAGGCATTGAGGCGGGAGCGTGGGCTGTACCAGAGCATCCCAGTGCAATGATCGGGGCCGGCAGGTGCCACCGATTGTGTTTGCAAACCGATATTCTGACCGACTTTGAGCGAAACCGCATCACCGCTCCCAACAAATTCGATGGGAACGACTCTTTCCTCGACCTTTCTCGTCGCTAAAGCGAGTTCCTTGGTGCGGAGCCAATCGGAGAGTGCATTTTGTTGTGCAGGGGTGGCTTCCTGGGGAAGATAAATAACGCTTCCGGTCGGCTGGGTTTCCGAAAAGGCCAAATTGGTATTGGCAATTTGCAAAAGAGCCACTCGCAAGCCCGCCAGATTCTGCCCATTGTGGATGCCATTATCAAAATCCCATACCCGCAAGAGCGAGCGACCCCCCAAAGTGGATTCCGAGGAGGCAATACAGCCTCCTGCGATTAGCTCACAATCGTGCAATTCCAGCAATTTTCCCGAGGGAACTTCCTCCTTGGCAAAAGCGGCGAGGTATCCAAAAAACAAAGCTACGAACAGACAAAGGGTTGTTTTTTTCATTTTAAGAGTCTTATTAATAACTGGGAAAAAGGGCTGTTTCATAAAGCCATAAGCACACTATCACCTTGAAAGATGAAGCGGCAAGAAAAACCAGCCGATCTACTCAAAAGCATTTCCGCTAAAGACCCATTGAGTCCAGGTATTCCTTTTGGATCTTATCGGTTACACGATTGAGTTCATCGAGCCCCTCGGTGCCCACAGTCCCGATGACCACCCGCAGTGGTCGCTCTCCTTCGGGCATCTCCATCAGGTCAATTATTCCATCGGCGATTTCCTTTGGATCGGGTGCATCCGGCCCGCTCAGGTGCTTTTCAAAATAGGCGTATAACCCGAGGCCCGGATGCGCCCCTTCACCATAGCCGGCCAAACGCCCGGTATCGCTCGCCGCCATTGAGTTGGCCCCAATATCGGTTCCATAGCCGCCCGGTTCGATAGAGACGCAGTCGATATTAAACGGAGCCAATTCATGCGAGTAGGATTCAACGAGCGCCTCGAGGGCATACTTGGCTCCGCTATAAAGGTTCAAACCCGGAATATAAAGCCTGCCGGTAGCACTGGTAATGTGGATCAAGAGGCCGGACTTGTTTTCCCTCATATGCGGGAGAACGGCGCGATTTACCCTCAGCGGGCCGATGGTATTGACATCAAACATCATCTTGACCTGCTCGGAGGTGAAGCCCTCCAGAAAACCGCCGGAGCCTATTCCCGCGTTGTTGACCACCACATCAATGCGCCCGAACTTATCGAGAATGCTCTCGACCGCCGAATCGACGGAGGCATCATCGGTCACATCCAGTTCGAATGTTTCCAGTTCCACCCCTTCATTTTGGGCCCATTCGCGCAATTCCTGCGCCACCCCGGAATTTTTACCCTCGATAGCCCGCATGGTGGCAAAGACACGATGCCCTTTGCGTGAAAGAGTTTCGACAATTGACCTGCCGAAACCGCTGGTGCTGCCGGTTACTAAAACGTTTTTTTGATTTGTTGTATTCATAATTTTTTAATTTCCGATTTTAAAATCTTTGTTGTTGGGCGAAAACCCCGACTCGCCATCCCTCACAGAAACAACCCTCTATTCACCCATGCAAAATCCCACTCCCACAACCATAACCGCCTTCACCATGAACAATTTCTATAGACGCATTGGAAGAGAGCAATTATTTTAATCCTCGAAAAATCGGGGAACCATTTTAATCAGCAAACGTTTTAGAGTTATAATATGGGGCCGATAAAGGCATTCTGATGAGGGAAGATCTTTCAGATTACATCCGCAGGTTCAATACTGTGCCGCCTTCCCACCATGTTCTGGCAAGGCTCAGGCAGGTGATAGCGGACGAAAATTCAGACCTTGGCGATATCGCTTCAGTGATAAAGGTGGACTCTTCTCTGGCCACCTCGGTCATGCGCCTCGGAAATAGCGCCTATTTCGGATCACCTGTCCCCACCGATAGTGTCGAGGAGGCCATTTCCCTTCTCGGATCGAAGGAGGTTTACAAACTGGCAGCCTTTGTCGCCATTCTGGATATGGTGAAAACGCGAAAATCCGCCTACCCGCTCACTTCAGAAGAAATCTGGCGCAGTTCGGTGCTGACCGCCATCGTCATGGATCACCTCGCCAACAAACTGCAAATGGATAATCACACCGCATACACGGTGGGCCTCGTTCATTCGTCGGGTAAGTGGATTTTAAACCAGTACATGGAGGTTTATTCCGGTAAGGTGGACTACGGTGTGAATAAAGACTATCTCTCACTGGCCAGATGGGAAAGAGAAACCTTCGATACCGACCATGCTTTAGTAGGGGCAAAACTCCTCGAAAAATGGGCATTTACCGAAGAACTTGTCCTTCCCGTGCGATATCAGCTCGACCCTTTGCAAGCTGGGGATCACCTGCCAATGGCCTGCCTCTTGCGCAGCAGTCTCGCTGTTGCCGCCAGAATTTCTACGAAAGCGGAGGATAAATGCCCCGGGCGGGAGGCACCGCCCGAGGTTCTGACCAAGATAGGTCTCAAAGACAACGATCTGGACGAGATTGTGCCAACAGCACGGCAAGAACTAGTCGAGGTTTACAAATTGCTGCGAACGATTTGAAGACCCGAAAGGCGTTTTGCAGATTGCCTGCCAAATAGTTGGTTTTAGGCGCCAGCCTTTGGGCCTAATTTCGATAATATCGCATCTTTCCCGAGAAACCCAACGATTCTGTCCTGGAGTTTACCTCCTTCAAAAATAAGCAAGGTGGGAATTGAGTTGATACCAAACCGGCCTGCCAAATCAGGATTTTCGTCCACATTGACTTTGGCAATTTTAACGGTCTCCACATGCTCGTCGGCTATTTCATCGAGCACCGGGGCGATCATTTTGCATGGTCCGCACCATTCGGCCCAAAAATCGACCAAAACCGGTTTCCCTGCCTGTAATACTTCTTCATCAAAATTGGATTCGTTTACTTTTACTGTGTTATTGCTTTTCATGTTTTTATCTTTCTCAACTTGTTAGAGGCAATCTAGTCGATCCAGTTGTGAAAAGCTTACATCAGATGAAAAAGAAAAATGAAAAAAGTGCAGGATTGTCGGCCGTTTTCTTATGCCATCATGATTTCGAGCATCCTGCGGGAGGCTTCGAGATTGATCTCGTGAGGAACCGGTTGCGCACCGGGCACGAGGTTGTAGCGGCTCTTGGCAATACATTCCAGAGAGAGCGCAATCAGGGAGAATCCCATATCCATGGATTCGGCCGAATTTCCTTTGGGCTCCCGACCGCCCAAGTTGAACATTCTGCCGTGAGACAGCAATGTCAGGCATCGGCCATTGGGCAAAGTGCAGCGCTCAATGGCCTCCTCCGGCTCCTCAACCGAAACCGATTGTTCGACCAGAGCGGGCACATCGATTTCGTAATCGAAATGACCCGCGTTGGCCAAAACCGAGTCGTTGGGCATGTGGGCGAAATGCTCTCCGCGAATTATTCCCTGTCTGCCGGTGGCCGTGATGTAAACGTTTCCCCAGGGTAGAATAGCTTCCGTTTCGGCGACCCGGAATCCGTCCACGGCTGCCTCCAGCGCCCGAATGGGATCTTTCTCCACCACGGCAACCTGGGCTCCAAAACTCTTGAAATATTTCGCGATTCCCTTCCCACACCAGCCGTAACCAAAGACCACGACCCTTTTACCCTGAACCATCAAATTGGTAATTCTTAAAAAACTTTCCAGGACCGATTGTCCAACCGCGTGCTTGTTTTCGACGAAAGATTTAAGGGGGCTGTCATTTATAACTATGACCGGAAAAGACACTTTATCGGGCATTTCCTCGCGAATGCGGTTCCCTCCCGAGGTAGTTTCCTCGGTTCCGCCGATGACTTTTTGCCCGGAAAACTCGTCCGCTTCGACCAGGAGCGCGACCAAATCGGCCCCATTGTCAAGAAGCAGGTCGGGTTTGTGGCGCAGGACTTTCCGAACGTTCTCTATCTGTTCTTGACGGGTGTCATCGCGTTTTCCGTAAACCTTGATTCCGCTTTCATTGAGGGCTGCGGCGATATCGTCATTGGTCGTGCCCAAGTTTCCGGTGGCCACCACCTCGGCGCCCCCAGCGGCCAAAACCTTGAACAAGGATGCTGTTTTCTGCTCGATATGGAGGCATACTCCTACAGTGAGCCCGGCAAAGGGCTTGTCTGCGCTGAACTCCTCACTCAGCCCCTGAAGCATTCGCATATTGGAGCCCGTCCATTTGATTTTACCCCACCCGCGCTTCAGAAGCACTTCGTCTACCGATTGATTGTTCATTTGTTTCCTATGTTTTGGTTTTTCTTTAATCTCAAAAATTCTGAATTCCAAACAAGTATAAGCAATTAGCCATTGTTTAAAATGCCCAACCTATGTAATAACATGCCTGAAATGAACATCTTTGCTCTCAATCAACCTTTTATGTTTTCCGAATTTCGACACAAAGCGGGTTGGCGGGGCAAAGCGAGAAAATGGAGTTTCGGGCCGCGCACCCAGGAAAATCTTCAACTGAATATCGTTTATCGCGGTGAGCAGACCATCACCGTGGACGGTGTCAACTATCAGCAAGGTCCCAGCCAGGCAACGATGCTATGTCCAGGGCATCGGGAATTTTTTCAATACTCCAGCGCCGAGGAAGTGCATCATACCTGGTGTGCAGCCATTCAGCCCGACCTCGATCGTGTCGTTTTGAAAAGACTTGAGTCGATGCCTTTCATCATTCCTGTCTCCGAATTGATGGACACTTTGATGAAAATCGGCTTATTGCACCGAAACGGTCCCCGGAGATTGAGGGAAAAACTGGCCGAGGCCATCTTTCATGAATTTTTTTACCGGTCTGGCCTCTTCGATGATGAACCGCGCCCGCTACCCGATCAAATTCAAAGGGTATGCCACTATATCGAGGGGCATTATTGCGAATCATGCACCACGAAAGACTTCGCCCAGGTTGCCTGCCTGAGCGCCCAGCACCTCTCCCGGTTGTTCCGAAAGCATCTCTCCTGCACTCCCAACCAGCTACTGTGGCAGACAAGGGTGGAAAAAGGGCTGGCCAAACTGCGCGATACGGACCTGACAGTGGAGGAAATCGCCTACCAGAGCGGTTTCAAGTCTCCTTATCATTTTTCCCGGCTGGTTAAAAAGTATTACGGCCTTTCGCCGAGGGATGTCCGCCAGCGCGAGTGGGCTTCGGACACCAAAACAGAGCGCTCCGTTATATCGACGCAAATCTCGCAAAATCTTAAAATCCACTGGGCCAATGAAGATTTCTTGAGAAACGGGTTTCCCATTGAGGGACTCGAGCGTTTCGAGGAGGGACAGCAGTTTTTCGAACGTGCCGTGAGGTCCCGAAATTGCTGGCTTGCCTCAATACAAGGAAATGCTGTCGCCTGTATGATACTGGATCACACTTTTTTCAGCTATGGTTTTATCTCCCTGATTTACGTAAAACCTGAAAATCGCCGCCAAGGTGTCGCCGCCGCTTTGCTCGAACATGGGGAAAGGATATGTCGCACAAGCAAAATATATATTTCTTCGGGTGAATCCAATCAGCCGATGAAGGAATTGCTTCGGAAATTGGATTACGAAAAATGCGGCGCTATCAGCAATCTCGATCCACAGGGTGAGGAAATGGTTTATAGTAAAAACCTCGTTATGTAAATTTCCGATGGCAAGGGCCCAATAGTTTGCATTTTGCCGGATAGATTCTAACAATCACCTGACTTTATGAATATGAACAAGTATCTAATCGCACTTTGCTTTTTATTCGGAAGTTCGATTATTGCCACTGAAATGTATGCCGACGAAGAAAATTCCTGGAGTGAGAATTATGTAAAGATCGGTAAGCAGATCGTGGGAATCCTCGCCCAACCGGAGGAAACCGACAAGGCGCCCGCCATCCTGATGTGCCACGGGTTCGCCAGCCACAAAAACGAGGTCGGCGATATGTATAAGCGTTTGGCCGAAAAACTCGCCCACGAGGGAATCGCCTCGCTGCGTATCGACTTCCCCGGTTGGGGCGAAAGCGGTGGTGAAATGGCCGATTCTTCAATCGAGACCCGCGTCAATGCGGCCGCCGAGGCTTACAAGTATTTATCGAACCTCGATTCGGTCGACACCGCGCGAATGGGAATACTTGGATTTAGTATGGGCGGAGCCACCGCCATTATCTCAGCCGGAGAAAACCCAAGCTGGTACAAATCCATGGTGACATGGTCCTCGGCGGGAAATTTGGGGAAAAACTTTATGAGTTCGCTGGGAAAAGAACGATTTGATGAGGCCATGGAAAAGGGAATCATCACAATCGACCTGGGTTGGCGAGAAGTGACATTGAAAAAAGGATTTTTTGAAAAATTGAGCAAATACGATGTCATGAAAAATCTGGAAAAATATCCCGGCGCATTCCTCTGCATTGCCGGGACGGAGGATTTTTCCGCCGCTCACATCCCGGAATTCACCTCAAGGGCAAAGGGTCGCCCTACCGAGGGTGTATTGCTGTCCGGCGCCGATCATATATTTGGCGTCTTGGGCGAAGACCAGACCACGGCCGAAAATGTGATGGACAAGACTTTGGCGTGGTTCAAGCAAACCCTCTAGCCTGTTTTTTTTGGAATCAAACCATGTCACAAGCTGAATTGGAAGAAGGCAAGGAACTGCGGCTTGATTTTAACAAGCTGAACGACATTGCGGCCACCGGCAAAGACCTCATCCCGGCAATTGTCCAGGATACCGAAACCGGTGAGGTATTGATGTTGGGTTATGTAAACAAAGAGGTTCTCGAAACCGCTTTGGACGAACAGTGCGTGACGTTCTGGAGCACCTGGCGGGACGAGGTCTGGATAGTCGGGAAAAACACCGGCGACACCCTCCGAATCATCGAAACCAGGGTAAATTGCGAGCAAACCGCGATCCTGTTTTTGGTTCGGCTGAGTGGCGGCGGTGCCTGCCACACGAAATCGGCGAACGGCAAATCGCGATTGGGATGCTTTTACCGCCGTTTAACCCCCGACGGTCTATTGGAAATAATTCCGCAACCCAAAAAGGAAACCGACTGAATGGAGCGAATCAATTTTGAGGATTTAAGTGATGCCGACCGCGAATTGGTGTTGGCCGCCGAGAGGGCGCGAGAAAACGCCTATTCTCCCTATTCGCAACACAAGGTGGGCTCTGCCGTGAGGGCTAAATCGGGGAAAATTTACGCCGCCTGCAATGTCGAAGTGATCAGCCTGCAGCAATGCGTTCATGCCGAGCGAAACGCGATCAACCATATGGCAGCCGGGGGTGACCGCGAGATCGAGGCGCTGGTTTGCCACGGACCTTATTCGGGGGTGCCCTGCGCCGAATGCCGACAGGTGATTTGGGAATTTTGCGGGACAAATCCCGATGTGAAAATTATCGGGGCCACCCTCGAGCGCGAAATCGATATCATGACCATCGGCGAATTATACCCCCACCCCTACGGACCTGAGACCAAAGGGGTAGATCCGCGCGAATTCTAGTTTATTGACTACATGAAAAGCTGCGATGTTCACTACAGACATTGAATTGCCATTTCTGGGCATTGCTAAAATCGATACAGTATTATACTCTGCAACAATGGGAAAACCCCACCTATCTCGACCTATAATACCATGAGTTCATTTACTGCCATACCGTCTGTTGATTTCGCCGACTTTCTCTCTGGAGATGAAGCCAGAAAGAGGAAATTTATTCGAGAAATCGGAAAAGCCTACACCGACGTCGGGTTTGTCGCCATGACTAACCACGGCATCGACCAGGGTCTTATCGACAAGTTTCTTTCTCTGGTCGAGGAATTCTCCCAACTTCCTCTCGAAGTGAAAAAGAAATACGATGGCGGCGGGATGCGCGGCTATATTGCAATGGGCGTGGAACATGCCGAAGGTTTCGACACTCCAGACCTCAAGGAAATGTTTCAATTCGGCCCCCAAGTGGAGGACGATCCCGAATTGAGGGCCGAGTATCCTGAAAATATCGTCGTCCACGATTTACCGGAGTACACCCCCACCGGATTGAAACTGTTCCAAAATTTCCAGGAATCGGGCCGGAAACTGCTCGGCGCTCTTGCCTTGTATCTGGAATTGCCGGAAGATTATTTCGACGATAAAATTCATAACGGACATAGTATTTTGAGGGCGATTTATTCTCCGCCCATTACCGAAGAGCCCAAGGATGCCGTCCGCGCCGCAGAGCATACGGATATTTGCCTGATCACCCTCCTGCTTGGGGCGGATACGCCGGGATTGCAGGTCATGAACCATGATGGCGACTGGATTGCCGCCGAAATCACTCCTGACCAGATTGTCGTCAATGTGGGTAACATGCTGGAAAGACTCTGCAACAGCCGGCTGATTTCGACTAAACACCGGGTCGTAAATCCTCCATGTGAAATGTGGCATATTCCGCGTATTTCGATTCCGTTTTTCCTCCAACCCCGACCCGAAATGGACTTGAGCTGTCTCTCCACCTGTGTGGACGAGGAGCATCCTAAAAACTTCGACGATCTCACTTCCGGGGAATTTCTCAACCAACGACTTGTCAGCATTGGTCTGAAAAAGGAGGATTAAGACAATACCGCGGGCTGGATTATGCCTCTCTTGGGGCCAGATTGACAATTTTACCAATATATAATGGCGCTTCGTGGCGGTAGCTGATAAATAAGCATTTATTTGTCAAATCAATGCCCGTGATTTCAAGCATAGGAGAACTTGTCGATACCACTCTTTTCATCGACACCCACGAACACCTGATCGAGGAATCGCGGCGACTCGATTGGCGTGGGAAAGAGGCCACAGTTCCACCTTTTGATAGTTGGATGCCCCTGTTTTTAGGCTATCGACGCAATGACTGGCCCTACCTTTTTCTTCAATACGCCCTCGACGATTTGCTTTCGGCGGGAATGACCACTGAGGAAACCTATAAGGTTTTCGGCCTGTCACGAAACGAGATTTCCTCGAGGGAAAAATGGCGAATTGTCGAACCTTACTACAAACGGGCCAAAAACACTGGTTATCTTCAGGCGTTGCGAATAACCTTTCGGGAACTTTTCGATGAGGAGGAAGTTTATGAAAGCAGTGTCGAGCGGGTCGATCAGAAGATGGAGAAACTGGTCCAAAAGGGTTATTACAAAACAGTCTTAAATGACTACGCGGGGGTGGAAAGCAGTCAGGTCAATGCCTTGGATCAGATTTTTTGCGAAACCGAATATCCCGACCTGCTTTATCAGGATTTATCCTTTGTCGCCCTGAGCACCGAACTGGACTTGTCCATCGCGGAGCCTGCTGGTATCGAACCCTCATCGATTGATAAATGGCATGAGATCGTCGACTGGTACTTCGAGACCTATGGGCCTCGGGCCATTGCTTTGAAAAACCAGAGCGCCTATGTCCGGCGGCTGAATTATCTTCCGGTTACAAAAAACGAGGCCGCGCCCTTATTCGCCCGATTGGCCAGAGGCGAAATCCTTTCCGATGCCGAACGAGAATCCCTCGGAAATCATCTATTCAACTACTGCCTGGAAAAAGCCGCCGAATACAAGCTGCCGGTAAAATTGCACACCGGCTATTATGCCGGGGTCAACAACATGCCCCTGGATCGCCTGCGCTGCAACGCCAGCGATCTCTGCACAGTCCTGCAGGCGCATCCGGATGTGAAATTTGTTTTGATGCATATCGGCTACCCCTATCAGGATGAATACATCGCGTTGGCCAAACATTATTCCAATGTCTATATCGATCTCTGCTGGGCCTGGATACTAAATCCGGTGGCAAGCAGCCGATTTCTAAAGGAGGCTTTACTGGCCGCGCCAGCGAGCAAATTTTTCGCGTTTGGCGGGGATTATGTCTCAGTCGAAACCATTGTCGGGCATGCCCGGCTGGCCCGTGAAGGCATTACTCGGGTATTATCCGAACTGGTTAACGAGGGCTATTTTTCGGAGAGCGATGCCCTCGAAACGGCCCAACGTCTGATGCGGGGCAATGCCCTGGAAGTCTTTGATTTCGAGGCCACCCTGGCCGCCTGGTCAACCGATTAACAACCCTGCCAGATTTGCGGACAGGAGTGAGGCGCAAAAGGCCCCGATCATGGCCCGGATTCCCAATTTTGCCAGGTTGATTCTCTGTCCGGGCGCGAGGACAGAAATCCCGCCGATCTGAACTCCGACCGAGACAAAGGAGGCAAATCCGCAGAGGGTAAAAGTGGAAATGACGATCGCTTTTTGGGTGGCCAGGTGTCCCTCGCTGACCATATCGGCCATTGTGCTGTAGGCCACCAAGTCATTGAGGATAAGCTTTTCGCCAAAAAGCACGCCTACGTGCAACAGACTTCCGGCATCGACTCCCATCAACCAGGCCACCGGCATAAAAATCAGCCCAAGGATGAACTGCAACGAAAGGCTCTCAAATCCACCTCCGGTCGCCTCCGCGATAAGCGGGTTGAGCCCGGTAATACCGCCGACCCAGCCGGTCAGGTCGTTGAGTAACGCTACCAGAGCGACAAATACAAGAACCACCGCTCCCACATTGACCGAGAGCTTAACCCCCTGGGTCACCCCACCAGTCACTGCGTCAAAAAAATTGACCCCGATTGACTCCTTGGAAACCTTCAAATCACGGTCCACTTCCTCGCTTTCGGGCAGGAGTATTTTGGCGAAAACAATCGCTGCCGGAGCGGCCATGATGAAGGCCGAAATCAGCCGTTTGCCCACAACCACCTGAAGAGCCTCATCGTCACCGGCAAGGATGGTTAAGTAGGCCGCGAATATCGCACCGGCAGAAGTCGCCATTCCACCCGCCATCAAACAAACAATTTCGGATCGTGTCATGCGCTCCAGATAAGGTTTAACCATAAGGGGCGCTTCAGTTTGCCCGATAAAAACATTTGCGGCCACGGCGAGACTCTCGGCACCGGATAGTTTCATCGTTTTCTGCATCACCCAGGCAAAGGCGTAAACCACCTTTTGCAAAATACCGAGGTAGTAAAGAACCGAAGTGAGCGCTGAGAAAAAAACGATGGAAGGCATCACACGAAAGGCAAAAACAGCACCGTAGGAGTCGTTTGTGGCCAAATCTCCAAAAACGAAACTGCCCCCTTTCACGGAAAATCCGAGCAACTTGACTGCGAATACAGAGATATATTCAAGGCCGTCCCCTACGTAAGGGGCTTTTAATACCAAAAGGGCCAAAAAGACCTGCAATCCTAAACCCCCACTTACCAGTCGCCAGTTGATACCCTTGCGGTCGTCACTGAGCCAGTAACAAAAACCAAGGAGTGTCGCCACGCCGAGCAAAGCCCTTGGGGTATCTAATAAAACATCCAACATTTCACAAACCTGGTTCGCCTTAACCCGAAATCGCCCCCGCGATAGTTGCTGTCATCAAGGTGGCACAAGTTCCGCCGATCAGGGCTCGCACGGCGAGGTTGGCCAAATTATCTCTCTGACCGGGGGCAAGAGTGCCGATGCCGCCGATCTGCACACCGATTGAAGCCATATTGGCGAATCCGCAAAGGGCGAAGGTTGATAGTAAAATTGATTTCGGATCGACGAGCCTCTCGTTCTCGATCATCTCTCCAAGTGTATGGTAGGCAAAAAATTCATTGAGAATCAACTTCTCGCCCAACAATTGGCCTACCGCCAATAAACTTCCGGTATCGGCACCGATGATGAAGGCTACGGGAGAAAATAAAATGCCGAAGATAAACTGTAAAGTAAGACCCTTATAGGCGCCATCCGTCCAGGTTTCGATTGAGGTATTGACGTTTAATAGTTCCCCCAAACCGTTGGTCAATATGTAGTTTACCATTGCGATAATGGCGATAAACACCACCAAAATGGCTCCTACATTGACCGCGAGTTTTACTCCCTGAGTGGTTCCTGAGGTTATGGAATCAAAAAGGTTTACTCCGATCGAATCTTTGGAAACATGTAAATTGGCATCGACTTTTTCTCGCTCAGGGAAGAGCACTTTGGCCAATACTATAGCCGCCGGAGCCGCCATAATCGAGGCGGTCAGCAGGCGAGTACCGACCTCAACGCGCAACACGGGATCGTTTCCCCCGAGAA
The DNA here is from genome assembly GCA_021772515.1 of Opitutales bacterium. GTDB lineage: Bacteria > Verrucomicrobiota > Verrucomicrobiia > Opitutales > UBA2987 > JAJFLU01. The sequence continues at coordinate 54,427 of JAJFLU010000024.1, read as the reverse complement.
GTTGAATATAAGCGCCCAAAACACTTCCGGCAATGGTCGCCATGCCCCCGGTCATAAGGCAGGCAATTTCGGATTTGGTCATCCTTTCGAGGTAGGGCCTGACCAGCAGAGGCGCCTCCGTTTGCCCAATAAACACATTGGCAGCGGCGGCCATGCTCTCCGCTCCGGAGAGCCGCATAGTTTTATTCATAATCCAGGCGAAAACATAGACGACCCGCTGTAAAATCCCCAGATAGTAGAGCAGTGATGTCAGGGCGGAGAAAAATATGATAGTCGGAAGAACCGCGAAGCCAAATTGTGCTCCGATTGATTCGCTATCCACCAAATCGCCAAAAATGAACCGCGAACCCACATTTGAATACTGAAGAACGCGGACAAATAATTTCGATACCGCGTTGAAGCTCTTTTCCACCCATTCGACCTTCATCACCAAAAAGGCAATGACCACCTGTAACCCGATTCCACCAAAAACAAGCCTCCAGTTGATGTGCTTACGGTCGTTGCTCAACCCATAACAAAGGGCAACCAACATCGTAATGCCAAATAAGCCCCTCGCTATGTTAACCAGAATTTCCATAAATTGAGGATGCGCTCAGGCAAAACGGATTTCGAGGGCCTTTTTCATCACAATCGCCAAATTGGATTCCGCCAGGTGCAAAATTGAGTCATCCGGCGTTTCGGAATTTGTCCGGTTTACGACGGTGGAAGCGACACAGGCCGCCTTTAGGCCAAACGTTGCGACAATGGTCAGTAACGTGGCGGATTCCATTTCGTAGTTGAGAACATTGAGCGCCTGCCACTCCTTCATGCTGTTTTGAAACTTGCGAATCACATAACCAGTGAAGGTGTCATAACGCTCCTGCCCGGGATAAAATGTATCCGCAGATGCCGTTATGCCAACCCGGTATTCGAGCCCCATCGATTTGGCCGCATCGACGAGCGAATTGGTCAAATCGAGATCGGCCACTGCAGGATACTCGATGGGGGCGTAGTGGGTGGAGGCCCCATCCAGCCGCACAGATCCACTCGTGATTATGAGGGAGGGAACCGGTATTTCCGGCTGGATGGCACCGGTCGTTCCGATGCGATAAAAGTTTTTAATTCCCAAATCGGCCAGCTCTTCGAGGGCCAGGGACATTCCCGGGCCACCGATCCCGGTCGAACAAACGAGCACTTTTTGGCCACACAGAGTCGCCAAAAACGAAGTGTATTCGCGATTGGAGGCAAGAAATTTTGCGTTTTCATCGAGGTGCTTGGCTGTTTTCTCAACTCTGGCGGGATCGCCCGGCAAAAGCACGTACTCGGCACCTTCGATTAGGTTTTTGTCTAGTTGGATATGGTAATGAATGGTTCTACCTTTCGATAGGGATTAGCCGCCCTTGTTTTGGGAAGTCGGGCGCAGGGACATCGGAAAAATACTGCAAAATAACCTCGGAAATCTTTGGGCTGTCCTTGCGGTCACGGGTGATCGTTCCATTTAGGAAAGAGGAGTAGAGGTCTGCGCCTTCGGCCAGCAAGTCTGCCACTGCCACCCGGTATTTCTGCTCTAGATCCACCGGTAGGCCCCCGATTTCGAGGTCGACAACGCGGCTCCCGATCGGGCGTGCTAAATCGTAATGCGCGACAAGCCCGGAACTCTGGATCATGCCCCGCTCGAGCGTCATCGATTGTTCGAGAACACCGAGAATATCCTTTCCGGCAAGGTCCATCACAACAACGCGATTGGGAAAGGGAAAAGCGTCGATAACATTTCCAAACGATACTTCACCCTCAGGCAGATCGGATCTCAGGCCGCCCGCATTGATGAAGGCGATTTCGGTATCAGCAGATTTTCGCATGATATCGGCGGCAAAGCTGCCGAGTGAGGATTCGGTGTTATAACTGCGGATAAGCCTTCGGTCCATACGCCCGACGACGGCTTCAATTTCGGGATATTGTTTGCGATAATGTTCAATTTTTTGCGCCACAAGTGGATGGGGAACCAGCTTTTCACTCTCGACCGGCAACAGTTTTCCTTCGTAGGAGAGTATTTTTTTCGCGTCGGTGTCATATTTCAATTTAATATAACCCAACCGGATGCCGTGACCATAAGTTTGCACGACAAGCGTTCCTGTTTTGGGGTGCACTATCGGTTTTTCGGTCCCGTTATCGGCATGCCCACCGATGAAAATGTCGATTCCGGGAACCGCTCCGACCAGCGCCAGATCCGCCTCCACACCGCGTTGGATTTCGGGGTGCGCCTCGGCATCGGTCTGCATCGGGGCAGTCATGCCCATGTGGGCCAACACCACGACCAAATCGACATCTGGTTTCAGGTAGGCGACCGCCTCCCGGACTATCGGCGCCGGGTCGCGAAAATCAAGCTCTGCAACGAATGAGGGCAGCACCACGCTGCGGGCATCCTCGCCGATAATTCCGATAACTCCGATGCGGAAACCTTCTTTTTCCACGATCGCATAGGGTTGGGCGAAGGGAATATCGGTTCCTTTGTAAAAAATGTTGGCGCCCATGATTGGAAAGGGGGCCCGGTTTTTCTGTTTTCTGAGATTTTCCCAACCGTAGTCATACTCGTGATTACCAATAGCCATGGCGTCGTAACGCATGGTGATCATCATTTCCATGAGTAGCTCCCCCTGCGTGCGGTTGGAAAGCAAGCCCGTAAACATATCCCCGGCATCGAAGAGATAAACGAGGTCTTCACGGGCGCGAATTTGCTCCACCAAGGTGGCCAATTCCGCCCCGCCTCCGAGGAAATTTACATCGTCCAGCCAGTAGGCCGGTATTGGATTAAAGGCGCTCTCGAAATCATTGGTGTGAAGAATGGTGATTTCGCGGATCGAGCCGCTTGAATCCGTTTTAGGATCGGCATTGGCAAAACTCACAAAGGACGAAACCAAGCAAAACAAAGCTATGTAGAACCGCCTGTAGTGGTAAATGCGAACGCTTTTAAAAGAAAAAGAGGGCAACCGAACTCTCATTGATAGGTTTAAGAAAAAATATCGATCTCAGTAAGCATTGATGCCCCGGAAAAACTCCGGGGCATCAATAAATAATAGATTAAACAGGGATCAGTCCAGATTTAGAAGATATACTTAATGCCAAAGAGTATATTCCAACGGGACTGGCCTAAACGATCCTCTACGATGGACTGGTTACCAACGCCATTGAAGGAGTAGAGATACTGGTTCGATTCAGGGATATAGGTTGCGCTGGCGATGTTCTGTGAAGGAGTGCCGCCAAAGTTGATCGGGAAGTCCCGTATCTGGCCCCACGAACTGTCGATTAAATTACCAATATTCAGGATGTCCATGGTGAACTGCATTTTGCCCCATTTTGTGGCAATTGGGAGATCCTGAGTAATCTTGACATCCCACTGATGAATCCAAGGCAGAGTAGCGTCATTTTTCTTGTGCTGCTTTCCAGGTTCGAGGTCAGGGTGCTGGGCAACGAACGCAAAAAACGCGTCCCGGTCTGCGGCCTCGGCAGCGGTAAGGACACCACTGGGGTCGGCCGCCCAAGTCACCCAAGGATCGTCTGGCCCATTCGGCGTGTAGAAGAGGTCATTGGTCGAGCAGCAGTCATCATTATTCGTATTATTCTTGGCCACGTAGCTATAGGGTTTGCCCGAACGACCTTGGTAAAACAAAGATACATTAGTTTTCCATTTGCTGTCGTCTCCGCCCCATTTAATTTGCTTGGACAGGGACCAGATAAAATTATGGCGAACTTCAAAAGGCGAAGTTCCCAATTCATCCACATTGGCATTGAAAATCGGAGTGGCCCGGAAATTTTCAACGGCGATAAAGCCTGTCCCGGAATTAACCTCATTGGAACTCCCGTAGGAATAGGAAAAGGATGAGAACCATCCGTCTCCCCTATTGGGACGTGTCAGTGAAATGGTGTAATTGGTGGAATCACCCAAACTGGTATTGGCTAATTCTGTTACACTACCGAAACCGCCGAAGCCTTCATCACCGGCCCGCGCCGTCGAGAAAATTGTCCTTCCATCAGGACCTGTCCCAACTGCTTCAGCAACAAGATTGCGGAAGACAACGGCATCCTCAACAAAAGACCATTCACCTTCGATGGTGGCGACCATATCGCCAAGCAGGGGCGCTTTGAATTTGTAGTCAAGCGCCACCACACCTTTCCAGGATGAAGGCGTCTTGAATCCGTCAGCAATTGAATCTACTTCTCCACTGGGAGCACCGGGTACGCCTTTGGGTTGGTTGGTTGCATCGGGTTCAAACGCAGGCAGACCATTCGGGAAACTAGCCGTCAGTACGGTGAGTCCGTCATTGGTAAATCCATTGGAAAGCCAGACTCCTGGTGATTTTCCAAAAAACTTGCCTATGCCGCCACGTAGTTGAATGCTGCTATCACCTTTAACGTCCCAATTAAAGCTGAATCGAGGGGAAAAAGTTCTTGAACCATCGATTGTATTGTTATTTGGCCTGCCGAAGAAATCCTGAAACCGCTGATTGAATCCAGGGGTTTCAGGGAAATCATTAATATCCCAACGCACTCCAAGGGTCATGGTGAAATTTTCGTGTACCTGCCAGGTATGCTGGATATAAGGGGACCATATTTTTTCCTCCCAATTGGCAGTTACATTAGTCCCATCGGCTTCAAATCTATGGAAAAGGCCTGAAGCGGTTCCGGTCCTAAAATCGTCAATACTGTCAAAATTCCATACCCCTTTATTGGCAAAAAGGAAGGTATTGGCAATGATCTTTTTTGAAAAATCGAGGCCGAAAACCGTTTCGTGATTACGGTTTGCGCCAGAGAAAAGAGTTCCCGCCGCCGTGAAGGTGGTTGTTTCAGCAAAAAGTAAATTGAATTGACGGAATATTTCAGTCCCAAAAAACACGTCGTTACCACTGGCAACCCTGACTGCAACCTGTGGCTCGGCTGTCGGCGGCCGTGGGCTGCCATCATAGTCGGTAAAAGAATAACGAATTTCCGTGCTGAATCGATCACTCCAATCACTGAAAAGCTGAACTACATAGTCAGTCGCAATACTTGGTTGATCATACCAATAGCTACTGAGGGAAAACGCCGTCGTATTTCGTTGAGTAATGATCACGACATTGTCTTCGGCCTTGGAATATTTGAAACTCAGATGGTGTTTGTCGTTGATATTCCAATCGACTTTGACCAAAATTTTCTCGACTGCGTCATTCAATACATCTGCCCCGGTTGCCGATCCTGGATTAAGACCCCAAACGTTTGTCGCAATATCAATAATTTCGTCAATTTCTGCTTGTGTGCCAGGGAAAATATTGGTGGCGCCGCTCCCGATCAGCCCAACACTGGTTCCGCTTCGATCGCGCTCAAGTTTCTCATAATTGACAAAGAAAAAGAGCTTATTCTTTATGATTGGTCCACCCAAGTTGAAACCGTAGGTTTTCTCACTGAACACAGGGTCAAATTCCACGCCGTTTTCGTTTTCTCCAAATTGATCTGAGTCGCGCCAAAAGTAGTAGCCGGAACCGTGGAACTGGTTCGTGCCGCTTTTTGTAACTACATTTACCGCAGCGCCTGTGAATTTGGACTGGCGGATGTCAAATGGAGTCGTATCGATCTCCAGAGACTCAATAGCATCAATGGAAACGGGAGGTCCGTTGCGCGTGGTCTGACCATTGGAATTCAAGCCAAAGGGATCATTTACTGGAACGCCGTCAACGGTTACATTATTATACCGTGCATTGATACCAGCCGAGGTAAAGGAACCGAAATCTTTATCAACGACTACTTTTGGATTGTTTTTGAGCAACTCGTTCAAGGAACGGTCGCTACTGGCCACTCCCAAGACACGAGCCTCGTCCAGCCTCGTTACCGTGCTGCGGGAATCCGCACTGAATAGCCCATCCTGTTCTTCAGAAAAAACGAATTCTTCCAATTCCTGAATATCTGCCGCATCTTTCATCGCCACGGTGACGCTGGTGACATTGGCTACGGTTAGATAAATCCCCTCCACGGTTGAGGTCTGGTAGCCGTCGAAACTGGCGGTAACGGTGTAGGGGCCACCGACACGCATACCCCGTGCGGAGAACGATCCATTTCCGCTGGAGGTCATTGTTTTGGTCGTCCCGGTGGGAACATGCACGATGCGAACTGTAGCGCCTGCGACAGCATTGCCATCGCTGTCAGTCACAGTGCCATTCATGCCGGAGGAAGTGATATTTTGGGAATATCCAACCGATGCCAGCGCGAAGCTGGCGAAGAGCAATAATGCTATTCTTAGTTTGTTGATAATCATATATTTGTAGTTTTTTGGGTTTCTGTTTGGTTTGGTAAATCGTAAAAGTATAGTATAAATCCATTTGCATCGGCGGGGTGTGGACAAAGGGGTGGTTAAATGGGGCGAACCGGTATTATTTGAATAAAAAAAAGTAACTTAGCAATACTCTAATCCCATATTTTCTGAAAATTAATAGTATATTAATAATTATTTTACTAGGAAATGACTCTTACGCTCATAAACATGACTGAAATGAACATTCACTATTATTCTACTTATATATTGGAATTACAGGGCATTTGAACTGGCAATGCGCTCGTGTAAAGAGCCGGGGGTTAAATCAGGTGGGACGGATTGTCTGCTTTCGAGGGCCAGACTAGCTGTAGCCAGCCCTGCCTTCAGTGGATCGACCGCTTCGCCTTTTATCAATCCATAGGCAAATCCGGCGACCAAGGCGTCTCCCGCCCCAGTGACATCAAGCACTTTCTTTGTAGACATGGCTGAAATAAATTCCCTGGACTGGCCGCAATCCACATAAAGCCCCGCTGCCCCTAATGTCACCACAACCGAGCCTGCACCCAATTTGCGAATTTCTGCTGCGGCAGCCCCCAAGTCCCGATTGGTTTCAATGGCCTTGCCGCACAAAGCTGTTGCCTCCAGGCGATCGGGAAAAATTACGTCAATTTGACCCAGAACCTTCAAAAAACGCAGGGATTTGGCCGCCGATACGGGATCCGCGAGCACCTTGGTGTCCTTCCGGCAGCGACTGAGCAGTGTTTCGAGCGTCTCGGCGGGTAGATTGCCATCAACTATTAAAATACCGCAGGATTCCAACATCGGGGCGATCCGATCCACCCAAGGGGAATCGAGTTCTTCAAAAATGTCCATATTGGCCAAACCCGCCGTCGAGTGCCCGCAACCTTCGAGAATGGCCGTGTAGGAGGCTGTGGGCTGGTGTGAGGAACGTTTCACCCCTGAAACATCGACATTCAGAGCATCCAGGGCACGCAAAATATCAACCCCTTCGGCATCCTCGCCAACGATGGAGAAGAGACTGACATCGCATTCCAGCCGGGCCAGAGATTCTGCGATATTGCGGATGACCCCGCCATGAGAAGAGGTGACAGAAACGGGGTTGGAGGTGCCCAACTGAAACGCTTGATGCAACCGAGCCTTGTGGTCGATATTAACGCCTCCGATGCAGGCTACTCTGGTTTGCCGATGAATTGAGATGGCCGAAGTTCCTGTTCAAGGTTAATGGTTATGAATGACTTCGAGACATCTCGACGGCCAGAAGAGCACCCAATTTTACATTGTTGCCGACCAGTTCAATATTGCAGCGTAGGCTCTCTCCCTTCGTAATCGATTCAATTCGCGAGAGTAAAAAGGGTGTCGCCGCCTTACCGCAGATGCCCAGCTGCTCCAACTCCGCGAGAGCTTGGAAAGTGGCAGATTTCGCCATTTCCGGGGGCAATTCGTGCTCCTTGGGAATTGGATTTGCGAGCACCATCCCCCCCGTCATTCCCATTTGCCATTTGGTTTTCAGGATATGCCCAAGTTCCACCACCGAACCAACATTTAAAGGAACCTCAAAACCGCTCTTTCGGGTGAAAAACGCGGGAAATTGGTCAGTTTGATAACCGGCAACGGGCACTCCCAATGTTTCCAGGTATTCAAGCGTCAAACCGATATCGAGAATCGATTTGGCCCCCGCGCAGACTACGGCCACATTGTTTCGCCCAATTTCCTGCAAATCGGCGGAAATATCGAAAGTCTTGTCAGCCCCCCTGTGCACACCCCCTATTCCGCCGGTTGCCAAGACATTGATCCCCGCCATTGCGGCGATCCGAACACTGGCCGCAACGGTGGACGCCCCGTTCAATTTATTGGCAACCAGATAGGGCAAATCCCGGCTGCTGGCCTTCAAGATTCCTTCACCGGAGCCTAAAAAGTCGATTTCATCATCATTTAAGCCGACCTTCAGCTTACCCCCAAGGATAGCTAATGTTGCCGGTATGGCTCCATTTTGCCGGGCGATGGATTCGACTTTGCGAGCCGTCTCGACATTTTGCGGGTAGGGCATCCCGTGGGAAATGATGGTGGACTCCAGCGCAAGAACCGGTTGGCCCCTTTTGAGAGCGTCGGCCACATCGGGCTTTATTTGGAGATAGTCGTTTAGCATGGTTGTTGTTCAATATGATCGAGGTGGGATCCCCTGAAAGGATGTTTTATCAAAAATTTCTGTTTAAATGCCAATTGGAGGTTCTATTTTCCTTAATGTCTAGATTGAATAAATACGGATTTGACTCATTTCAACTGACATGCGAACAATTCTCCCTCAAGATTTATAACCAAGCCTGCAATGATATCAGGCTCCACACACTTTACAGACGGAAAGAATATAGCGATTGCAAAACTTTGAATATTGCACACCCCGCACTCTAGGCGAAACGTTCGATTTGCTGGGTGAAAATGACTGTCAATGCCGCGTTCTGGCAGGTGGCACTGATCTGATTGTCCAATTGAGGCAAGGGGCGTTGTCGGTGGACCGTGTAATCGACATCAAACACCTGCCGGAGTGTAAGCAACTAATTTGTGACCCAATTGAAGGGCTCACCCTTGGTGCAACCGTTCCGTGTCATCGCATTTACGAGGACAAAGCCATCGTCGATACCTATCCGGGTTTAATCGACTCAATCGCAATTATTGGAGGTATTCAAATCCAGGGACGGGCAACGGTGGGCGGCAATCTCTGCAATTCATCGCCGAGCGCGGACAGCATTCCGATCCTCATTGCCTATGGCGCCACCTGTGAAATCGTCGGCGCCGCAGAAAACCGCCGCATTCCGGTGGAAAACTTCTGCACGGGACCAGGAAAAAACATCCTGGAGAAAGGGGAAATTCTCGTGGCGATTCATTTACCGCCTGTTCCGAAATCGAGTGGCGCACACTACCTGCGATTTATTCCGCGATTCGAGATGGACATCGCGGTGGTAGGAGCAGGGGCTTATGTGGAACTGGATGATGAGGGCCGAATGTTTAATAAAGTCCGTATCGGTTTGGCTGCGGTGGCCCCGACCCCGCTCTATGCCAGGGAAGCTGGCGACCTCCTGAAAGGCCGTGAGGTTTCCGATGAGTCCATCGATGCGGCCGCATCTTCGGCCCAGTCAATCGCTCGCCCGATATCCGATATGCGCGCGCCCGCCGAGTATCGTAAGCATCTCGTTAAAGTGCTCACCCGGCGGGCACTGTGGGGTGCGATTAACCGTGCGCGTGGGGAGTTTGTTCCAAACGCGGTACAAAATAATGACCAATAACCGAAGCTAAAATAACCAGTTTAACATAAATTCAAGAACAGAAAAATTTTAATGGGTAAAAAGCTCTACATCAACACCACCATCAACGGCGAAGCAGTCGAATTTCTCTGCGAACCGCGGCAGAGTCTACTCGAGATATTCCGCGACCACCTTGGAATGACGGGCACAAAGGAGGGTTGTAACGACGGCAATTGCGGAGCCTGTAATGTGATCATAGATGGTGTTTTAATGAATTCCTGCCTCATCTTCGCGGTCGAGGCACAGGATCGAAAAATCGTTACTATCGAAGGGTTGGCATCTCCTCAAGGGCTGCACCCTTTGCAGCAAAAATTTCTCGAACACGCCAGTTTGCAATGCGGTATTTGCACACCGGGATTTCTTGTGGCGGCAAAAGCTCTACTCGATCAGAATCCCGATCCAACGGAGCACGAGGTGCGCCATTGGCTGGCGGGAAACCTCTGCCGCTGCACCGGCTACGACAAGATCGTCCGGGCAGTCCTCGATGCCGCCAATGTAGCCCCGAATACGGAGACTTCCCTCCAAAGTTCCAATTAAACCCCACCCACTCCGAACAACAGAGGATATATCCATGGCAGCCACTTCAAATTCAGAAAATGGTAATGGTAACGGTAAATATAAGGTAATCGGGACGCGGCCCATTCGCCACGACGGCCTTGACAAAGTTACCGGGCGGGCAGTTTACGGCATCGATCAAAATCTGCCTGGAATGCTTTACGGGCAAACTCTCCGCAGTCCCCACCCTCATGCCCGCATTCGCAGCATCGATACAACCAAAGCCGAAGCCCTCGAAGGTGTCCGCGCGGTCGTTACGGCTGATGATTTTTCGCCCGCCGGAGATGATGAGGTAATTAGCCTGGTTGAGGGTGTTTTTCGTCTCACGCATATGCGGAGTAATATCCTGGCCAAAGACAAAGTGCTTTACCAAGGGCATTCGGTGGCCGCTGTGGCCGCCACCAATATCCATATAGCTGAGGAAGCCCTGCGCCTGATTGAAGTCGATTACGAAATCCTGCCCTATGTCGAGGATGTGCATGAGGCCATGCGTGAGGACGCTCCGCTTCTGCACGATGATTTAACCACCGAAGATTTTGGGGAGGACACGGGAACAAAAAGCAATATTGCAAGCCATACCCAATTTAAAATCGGTGATCTGGAAAAAGGGTTTGGGGAGTCGGATGTCATCATTGAGCACGAGTTTAAAACCGCCTCCGTCCATCAGGGTTATATCGAGTCCCACAATGCCACCGCAGAATGGAAAACCGATGGGCAATTGACGGTCTGGACGAGCACCCAAGGCGCTTTTGGCGTACAAAAACAAACCGCCGGAATCCTTGGTATTCCCGTATCCAAGGTGAAAGTCGTGCCAATGGAAATCGGTGGCGGTTTCGGGGGCAAAATACCGGTTTACCTGGCTCCACAGGCGGCTCTTTTGTCGAAAAAATCCGGGCGGCCCGTAAAAATAATTATGACACGGGCGGACGTTTTTAAGTCCACTGGTCCCACACCCGCCACTTACGTGAAAGTGAAAATTGGTGCGGACAAAACCGGAAAATTTCTCGCCGCCGAGGCAAATTTCGCATTTGCGGCAGGCGCTTTCCCCGGCTCTCCCGTCTGGGCTGGCGCAATGTGCGTTTTTTCATGCTATTCATTTCCCAATGCCCTCGTTGACGGCTATGATGTCGTCCTGAACAAACCTCGTAGCGCCGCCTATCGAGCGCCCGGGGCCACGCCGGTCATCCTCGCGACCGAGACGATAGTTGACGAGATTGCCGAAAAATTGGGTGTGGATCCGATTGAAATTCGCCTATTGAACGCCGCCCAAGAGGGTGTCCGAAGGGTTGACGGCGTGGTCTATCCGGTAATTGGATGCCGGGAAACCCTGGAGCAGGCGAAGGCGCACGAGCATTACCGAACGCCTTTGAACGGCCCGAACCAAGGCCGGGGCATCGCCACCGGGTTTTGGGTAAATGCGGGGTTAAAATCGAGCGCTACGGCTCATGTTAATGAAGACGGCACCGTAAATTTAGTGGAAGGTTCGACCGATATTGGCGGCTCCCGCGCATCGATTGCCATGCAGTTCGCCGAAGTTCTCGGATTACCCGCCGAAGCCATCAATCCGTCGGTGGGTGACACCTCCTCGGTCGGTTACACCGAATTAACCGGGGGCAGCCGGGTAACCTTTGCCACCGGATGGGCCGCCTACGAGGCAGCACAGGAAGTTAAAAGAAAAATGATGGCCAAAGCGGCCATGTATTGGGAAGCGCCGGAAGAAGAAGTGCGATTTGAGGACGGCATATTCCTGCACGCAACCGACGCAGACAAGAAACTTTCTTTCAAGGAATTGGCCGGCCATTTAAAAGATTTGGGAGGGGCGGTCGTTGGCTCCGGCACAGTGGACCCCGACTACGGATCGGGGGGGTCCTTTACTACCTGTATGGCCGATGTCGAGGTGGACCCGGATACCGGCAAAGTGACGATTCTGCGTTTTACCATGATCCAGGATGCGGGGACGGCCATCCATCCGAGCTATGTCGAAGGGCAGATGCAGGGAGGCTCGGTGCAGGGAATCGGCTGGGCTTTGAACGAAGAATATTTCTATTCCGAGGGACGGATGCAAAACGCCAGTTTTTTGGATTATCGCATTCCGACCTGTTTTGATGTTCCCATGGTGGATACTGTGATCGTCGAAGTGCCCCATCCGGGTCACCCGTTTGGGGTTCGGGGTGTCGGTGAAGCGTCGATAGCGCCGCCCCCGGCAGCCATTGCCATCGCCATTTACAACGCCGTCGGAGTGCGTCTCCGGGAGCTTCCCATGCGGCCCGATCGTGTCCTCGCGGCTTGTCTTGAAAAGCTGGCGGCCTCTCATTGATTTAATAAAATGGCCACGGTCTGGATTCCCCCGCAAATGCAGAACCTCACAGGTGGTCGTGAGCAGGTCTCGGTCGAGGGCGCAACGGTCCGTGAGATAATAGAGAGCCTTGAGGTAGTCCACTCCGGTATTCGTGAACGCCTGTGCAAAGGAGATCGTCTCAAGCCGACTATCGCGGTCTTTGTCGATAGCGAAGTTTCCCCTCTCGGCCTCCGCCAAAAGGTTTCGTCCGAAAGCGAGATTAACTTTCTCCCGGCCATGAGCGGCGGTTAAACAGCAACCAATCCGGTGTCGCATTGTTTTTGCAAAGTTGCTTGAGTTGAGCGAACACTTGGCTATGATTTGACAGATGGATCGCCGAACATTTTTACGCGCTCTCATCGGCGCGGCAGGTGCGCCACTTCTGTATCCTGGTCAAGTCGAGGCTGCCAAGATCAGCGCTGGCGATTCGGACAAACTCGGGCTTTTGCTGCCCCGGCGGCCGTTTGCCGACACCGGTGAGCTACTGACAATCCTCGGCGTCGGCGGCTACCATATCGGCATCAGCAGTGAATCCGAATGCGAGCGAATCATCGAAACCTCGCTCGAAAACGGAGTCCGGTTTTTTGACAATGCCTGGAAATACAACGGTGGCCGGAGCGAGGAAAGATATGGCAAATATTTGACGCCAAAATACCGCGAACAGGTCTTTATAATGTCCAAGGCGGACTCCCGCGAAGGCCCCTCCCCTCGCCAGCAGCTTGAAGAGTCTTTGCGTCGTATGAAGACCGACTACATCGACCTTTGGATGATTCACACCGTCAGCAGCCCGGGAGATGCCGAAAACCGCGTCCCCGAGATGCTCCCCGTCATGCTGAAAGCACAGGAGGAGGGCAAAGTCCGCCATTGTGGATTCTCCGGCCACACTGTAACCTCCGCGCATTTGAGAGTGCTCGAATTGGCCAAGGGCGGCCCGCTGAAAACCTGCCTCATGCCCATCAGCACAATTGATACCATCGCTCGCGACAGTTTTACTTTAAAAGTCCTGCCCAAACTCGTTGAACAAGGTTACGCTCCACTGGCCATGAAAGCGATGAGTTCCGGCCGTGTCTTGAGGAAATACAATGGCAAATCCATTGTCCCGGACCGACTCTCGCTGGAAGAAAATTTGTGGTTCGTCCTGTCTTTGCCTATTTGTTCGCTGGTCAGTGGAATGCCGAACCTCGAAAATCTCCGCCAAAATATCGACATCGCTAAACGCTTCACCTCGCTGACGGAAGACGACCGCAAAACCATCGCCGACAAAGTAGCGGAAGTAGCCAACTCGAAAGGCCTGGAACCCTACCGCAACTGGCTTTATTGAAAATCAGGCATCAGGTAATCCTCTTGCCCCATGCCATATTCAGCGATCGAGTTTAAATCGATTTCCAGGGCCAGTTTACACAGTCTTTGAACTCGGGGAAGAGGACGTGGTCCGCTCGGCCTTTGAGAACGAAGGTGGTTACTCGGCAGTGGCTCAATTGCTCTCTGGCCACCTGCATTGTCTTGCCGGAAACGGATACGTCGTCAACGAGGAGAATTGCCCCATCCACGGGCAAACTTTCGGGCGCAGAAAACAATTTCGGGTCTTCATAGCGCGGGTTGTTATCCTCATCCCGATAGTTTATGGATAGAAATACGAGGGGAACCTTTAACTGATGGGCCAGGAGAGTCGCGGGAACCCTGCCGCCATTGAGTATTCCAATTACGCAATCGATGGCCGGAAATTTGGTTTCGTGGAGACGGCGGGATATTTCCTGAAAGGTAACCTCTTCCATCTTTAAGACGCGCTTGATTCCGAGGGGTAGGTGAGGATTGCCAGCCATCCGATCAGGCTGATTATGACCAATCCCGGAAAGGCGTAGATTGTGGAATTCAGGAAAAATTCAAAGGGAGAAATTCGAGTCAGAAACGTAGGGAAAATTAGGAGAAGCACCATTATCAGGCCTTTGGTAGCCAGAAATGAAAGCGGGCCAAAATACCATTGCCGCTGACTTCTTCCGCGAAAGGTCAGTCCTTTTAGTAAAACGTAAAAAACCAGCAATTGGGCAGTGAGCAGGATGGCGAATGTCGATTCCGGTTGGCCGGTTAGCTGCATATTCAACCAAGGTCCAAAAAGGCATACGACAACCCCAACATGGATTCGGCAAAATAATGCGGCCAGTAGCGGCGCATAAAACATTGGCAACAAGTAGGCTCCCAGAGGAAGCGCGCCCCATATCGGGAAAAGATGGATCAGAAACGGAACCGTCACCGACAAGCCCAAAAGAACAACGATTTCCGATAATTGACTTTTCTGCCAAAGGGAATTTTCAGAATTGATCGTCGAAGTTTTCATCTGCGATGACATACGTGAGTGTTCTATCTAATTACTAGAACCGTCTTCCGCTTACAAGACTCAAAATGCGGATCGTATGGAATCGCTTCCGACAGTTAATTGCCGGAAAGTTTACAGTTTCCTAAAGATCTTCGGTGCGGAGCGTCTGCCGGACGAAATTCCGCCGAGCCACCTTCTGCTTTTCGACGAGGTTTTTAAAGACATCTCTGGCACCCTCCAATTCAGCTTTATCAGCGGATTCCTCGTATAATTTTAGTAGCATGTCATCGAATTTTAATCCGATATTGATGATTTCATCGATGGACAGGTCTTCAATTTTATCGATATCTTCAAATGGAACATCGTGGATATGCTCGGGCGGATATTGGAACCAGGAATCGAGCACATTTTTTTCGGCCACATCCTCGTAGGCTTCCAGGTTATCCTCGAGCTGTTTTTCATGCGCACTGAGATACTCGAGGAGCAGCCTCAATCTCTCTTTGGTGGTAATCTCCTGTAACTGTGAATAAAAATCGCGCAACTGGCGATGGAAAGCTCTCGCGTGATCTAGTACATCTTTTGCTGTCTCGACGCCCATTTCGTATTCCTCCTATTATCCTTCTGACACGGACACTCCTTCGGATTTAAAGAATTATACCCGATAATACCAAAACCCGCTCCGCATGAATTGTCGAAGTTCGGGCAAATATTGTGACAACTACACTATTCGATTTTCAAGCGCGGCGTGTGCCGGGTTTTCCCGCTTCGACGACAAAGGTGGCCAGCGTCTCTACTTTTGAGCCTGCAACCCGCGTTGACTCTATGGCTCTTATATGGGTTTCCCAGATTTTCGGAGTCACTTCAAAGAGGCAGTAGCCGCGCCGTTTATTGCGGTGATTCCTTTGATGAAATTGCGCCTTTTCATCGAAAATTCACCCCGACAAGGAGAGCTACAAGGTAACTAATTGGTTAGCGTAAAGACTTCCAGGGCTCCTCGTCGCTGACATCGACGAGTTCGTAACCCTCGTCGCCTACCGCTGGTCCCAATATAGCCAAAAGCTTTACATTTCCCGATGACATATTGAAAGAGGCATGCACGGTATCGGCGGGGATGAAAATGGAATCTCCCGGATCGAGATCACGCTTTTCCCCTTCCAGCCACTGCTCTACCGACCCCTCGATCACATAGATGACCTCCTCCTGCTGAGGATGTTTGTGAAAATTGTGGCCGTGGCCGGGGAGCAGGCTGACCTCGATAACCACCAGCTTTTCCGCTCCATTTAATTCGGGCTGACTAAGCCATCTTAAAATTCCCCAATCCAGAGTGATTGGCTCGCTATCAGAAATCGGCAAAAACTTTCCCTTCATACCCCAAGTGTTCATCCCCGCAAAAGGCACCGGTGTCAACGCTTACCCATTTACAGAGTCTGTTTTACCACCGACGGTTGATTCCGTCCTTGCGATTTTGGAGCAATTATCGAAGATTCGCGCTGTCTGAGATGAGATTGGCAATTGATCGATGAAAAAAAGAAAAGGAATAGTTCTGGCCGGAGGTTCGGGGTCACGCCTGTTTCCATTGACCATCGCAGTGAGCAAACAATTGATGCCCGTTTACGATAAGCCGATGGTATATTATCCGCTGTCGGTCCTCATGTTGTCGGATATCAAAGAGGTTTTGATAATTTCCACTCCATCGGATTTGCCTCTTTTTCGAAAATTGTTAGAGGACGGAAGTCAATTCGGAATGAATTTCTCCTATGCGGAGCAGCCTCGACCAGAGGGACTTGCACAGGCTCTTATCATCGCTGAGGAATTTCTGGAAGGTGGCCCTTCGGCGTTAATTTTGGGGGATAATCTGTTTTACGGGCATGATTTGCCAAAAACCCTGCTTGCCGCTGACGCCAGGCAAAGTGGCGCCACAATTTTCGGCTATCAGGTATCGGATCCCGGCAATTATGGAGTGGTCGAGATTTCGGAGTCGGGGGAGGCGCTTTCGATTGAGGAAAAGCCTGCCAAACCGCGCTCGCCATTCGCCGTTCCCGGAATTTACTTTTATGATGAGCAGGCCCCCCTCATGGCAGGCCAGTTGAAGCCCTCCGCGCGGGGGGAATTGGAAATCACCGACCTGAACCGCGCTTATATGCAAAAAGGGCAGCTTCATGTGGCGCTTTTGGGGCGGGGAACCGCCTGGCTGGACACCGGAACCCATGATAGCCTGCTTGACGCCTCAAATTTCGTACAGGTTATCGAACGCAGGCAAGGGATGAAAATCTCCTGCCCGGAGGAAATTGCCTACCGCAAGGGCTGGATCGACGACGCAACCCTGGGCAGGAGCATCGAATCTCTGGGAAATTCCAACTACCAAAGCTACCTGGATAAATTCCTGCCGAATCGGTGAATTTGCCTCGTACAAAAAAACCCTAAGTGTTTGGCTTAGAGGATGTTGAAATTGGGTGCAGGGGCGGGATTTGAACCCGCGACCTTCAGGTTATGAGCCCACAGAGCTAGTATTGATTACCAATTAGTTATGAAATTAATAACGCTTTCTGTGGTTAAAACTTTGACAAACGCCCCAAACGGCGTCATAGTTGTGCCACGTTGTTCCGCAATGTTCGAATAGAATAAAATAGACTGGAGGCTTATGAGATGACACTAGAGATCAGAAAGGATGCAAAATGGTTCTACGGAAGACCCATGATCGATGGGAAACGGGAATTCGTCAACCTTGGAGTGGAAATTCGCGGCAAGCGTCCCAAGTCCCTTCGCGGCCAGGGCGATGTTGCATTTGAGCGCTCTCGCGAGCGAGCTTTACAAAAACTAAACGAGGTGACGACGGAATTTCGCAAAAAGGGCCAATCGGAAGAACTGTTGCAAAAGATCCATGCGATTCGCACCGGCAGCAAAGTCGGAGCAATTATCCTGGATGAAATGTTCGATGCATGGAGGAAGATTCCGAGAAAGCGCAGGCCAAGCACGCGGTATGTCGCGCAAGTAAATTCGCTGTTTAAGCGGTTCGCTGTATTTGTGCGTGGCAATTTTCCCAAAGCGGTTGAAATGGCCGATGTTCAGAGCAACATTGCCGAGGCGTTCTTGCGTTCGGAAGAAAAAAGAGGCGTTTCGGGTAAGACATACAACAACGGGTTGATCCTTTTGCGGTCCACTTTTGAGAAGTTGAAAAAGAAGGCTGGCCTGACGGATAATCCGTTTGAAGGCATACCGACCAAGGTTGAAGATACGGTATTTCGCAGGCCGTTTTCTCCCGATGAGCTTTCGGAAATTATAGAGGTTGTGCTACGGAAGGAACATGCGTTTATACGTCCGGCCATTATTACAGGCATGTGTACGGCCATGCGCAAAGGCGATTGCTGCCTTCTCAAGAGAAGAGAAACCGACCTTAAAGCACGATTTGTGCGTGTAACCACTTCCAAAACGGGAGAGCGGGTGGATATACCGCTGTTTCCGTTGTTATTTGACGAGATAAATAGTCAGCCATCGTCATCCGACGAATATGTATTTCCTGAACTTGCCAAGATGTATCGTTCCAACCCGGACGGTATTACCTGGCGCGTAAGGAAAGTGCTCAAAGAGGCCGGGTTTTATGATCGGCAATCGAATGGTAGCGAAGAAGATCCCAATCACAGAGGAAACCTTCATGTTGAGAGGGAAGTTGGATTAAAGAAAGCCTCGGTGATCGACTTTCATTCGTTTCGTGTAACTTGGGTGACGTTGGCTTTGCTCTCTGGCGTCGAAATGGAATTGATTAAAAAAGTGACCGGCCACCGAACCGTTGACGTGGTCCTGACGCACTATTTTCGACCCGGAAGAGAGGACTTTCGACGGGCCTTGGAAGCGAAGATGCCGCAACTGATGATTACGGGGCAATCGGATGTGCCGACCATTGGACGAGAAGAACTGGCGGAGATTCTGCGATTGGTCAAAGAGCAGAACACAAAAAATTGGAAAGAGAGAAAAGGGCAGATCCTCGAGATAGTATCTCGCTTCGTGGCCTGATCGTTTTTCGCTTACTTTGTTGTCCTAGTCCCAAACTTACGTTGTGATTCTATTTCTTAGCCCAGGGAACGGATCGCTTTCGGACACTTATGTCCATATTCTCTCCAGAGCGTTTACAAAAAGCTTTGTCCATTGAGGACAAGGATGCCGCCATGATGGAGTTGGTGAGGCTTTGCCGCAAATCTCCTCATGTGAGGCATTGGCTCAAGGCGGAATATGCGACCTCGTCTGAAATTCAGAAGCTCTTTGATGAGTATTTTCGGGGCAAACCGGTACCGGAAGATGGGTATAGGTTTGCCAAGGTGCTCTCCGGCCAGAGTGACGAACCTTCTAAGGAACTAGTTAATCTCATTGGGAAAAAGGGGGTCGAGGGAGTGTATCGACAGATCGAACGATTCCAGAATCAATCCTATGGCGGTCTCAAGCGGTCTGAGATTGAAGCACTGATGCAACAGTATCAGGCGGGGAATATCGACCTAACGGCGTTTCTGTTCGTCTGTGAGTGGAAGAAAGAAGCGGCCAACGGTAAGAGCGATGAAGTTAGCCTTACCCTGCAAAGGGTGAGCTTGGATTTGATGGCTGAGACGATCCACCGCGACCGGGCCAGGCTTTTCAATCAGATCGCCAAGGCGATTGATCTCCTGGAGTCCAAAGCCGTCGGCCAACTGGGGCCGGAAACGTATGGATCGGCGAGCTGGTGGAAGCTGAATGTCTTACTTTACTTGCTCGGTCATCCGAAGGAGCGATACCGGACGGGGGAATTGAGGGAACATTTGAGGTCTTTAGTGCTGGCCGTGGACGCAAAGGAGATTCGGGAGTTCTGCAAGCTTCACGGTATACAACGCGACGAGAGAAGGGGGCGAATTCCAAAAAAAACCTGACAAATGAATTAAAAAACGACTATGAAAAGCAAAGAATAATATACCCAATTTATGAAAGATAGGATTTGTTTGGCAATGTAATATCTCTGGTTTAAGTTATCTTACGCTGTCCGGTTGGTCGAGTAGTGGCAACTACAAATCATGCTACACGGCAGTCGAGAAAAATATGGTATATCATTACTACGCTGGCTCCGTTCCGGTTATGCTCACTGAGCAATTCGTGCGGTAATTCCAGAATAACTTCAACGGCTTTTAGTTCTCTTTTGATGGTTCGTTTTAATCCAGCGTCATTATCGAATTTGCTATGTAATTGTCTGTGCCAATAGGCAAACTCTTTATTTTGCACGTAAGCGAGCATCGCAACCTCTGGTTCGTTTCTAGCATAAGACCCATTTAGAAAGCATTCCATTCCCTCGTTTCCAGTGTATGCTCCGATTGGGAACCCCCCCGTCTTCAGTCGCTTGGCTTCGATACTAAACCGAGCCCGCGGCCGACTACTCGAATCCTTGAACTGGATATCGATGCGATATCGCCCCTTTCCTTTACGACCGTCTCCACCATGTGGTTTTTCTTCGTGGATACCTATTGAATTGTAATCAGAAGGGATCCCAGGGTCATCCAATCGCAATTCTACCGCATCTGAAATATACCCCGTAATGCTTTCTTCCTCTTCTTTAGGGCCGCATTTTGCTTTCGCGTCCTGATACCCCCATGCGATGAGCCTATGAACCTTCTTACGGAAAGCTTGTCGATAACGGCTGGGTAAGTCGGTGGCTTTGCTCATGCGGCCTGATGACTCTTCTCGATCGCGTGGGCAATGAGGTTGTCCGCATCGGAAAGCGCAGAAGCTCGTGTCCAGTCCATCCTGCGTGCAGCCTTGAAAAGGTGAAGCGCCTTCGTTTCGACGATGATAACTTCACGCTGGAGAAAAAACCGGCCCGATAATTCTTGCCCGGCTAGCTGACGAATTTTTCCTAATAGTGCTGTTGTTCCGCCGTCGGCTTTTGCGTATCCGAATTGGGTAGCCGACACAGCGTTCAGTCGATCTTCCTGTGTAATTCGGCAGTAAATCCAATCCTCGCTGACCGTGAAATCGATCTTGTGCCGCACCTCGTTTTCAATAAAGACATCCAATTCGTTGCGCAGTTCTTTTCCATAACTTAAAAGTTCCTTCTTGGTTGGTTGGCCACAGAGCCGTTTGGCGTAGCGTTTACCTTCATCAAGCGGTAGCCTGTATTCAATGAAATCTTCAACGAGCATCTGTAATTGATGTGGCGGTTTCACGAGAGCAAACACTGCCTTGTCGATGCGTTTCTGGCGCCGTTTTTCCCAACCTGAATCTTCAGCTTCAAG
Source organism: Opitutales bacterium (assembly GCA_021772515.1). Taxonomy (GTDB): domain Bacteria; phylum Verrucomicrobiota; class Verrucomicrobiia; order Opitutales; family UBA2987; genus JAJFLU01. The sequence goes on along the minus strand of JAJFLU010000024.1, from coordinate 33,396 downwards.
CGAGAATTTTTTTACACGGTCCAGTTCCCCGGCTACAATTTCACTGTGCAGATTCGCCAAAACAGAGATTTGTTCACTACTAAAGTCAGGAACTGGAATCTTTCGAACCTGGGATACGTTGACCTGCCGCTTGGTTGAATAGACACCCCACTGCGGTGTATTAAAAAAAATGAAATAGTCTGCAAGCGAACTCCAAAGGTAGACTGCCAACGCTCGTAGTTTTTCGGCGTCTTCAGGAGGACATGCAATACCAAAACGACGGGGAGGGATGACAAAAAACTCATCAGAGTAAATCATGAAGTCTTTCCAATAATAGGAAAAATAAAGATGCGGAGGATATGATGCTTCTAAACCACCTTTACGCCGAAAATAACAGTTTTTCTCAGTAATCGTTTCCAACGTGTTTTCTGATATTGTGAAACGCTGTCCCTTATGTTTCTTCTCATCGCCAAGCAATTGAGCCACGACCCGTTTTTTACCAATGTATTCTCGAAGATACGCATTTTCGTTATTCTTTCCCGGATCATTTTTAATTTGAGGACCCTCGACAGGAAACTGAAGCCGGGCATTTTCTTCTTTATATGGTTTTAGCCAATCTTGGGACTCGCAGTATTTGCTCAATGTTGTCGGATAGAGTTGATTGAGTCGTCGAAGAGCCCACGCGTCGCGTCGCGTCCCCCATTGAGCAAGTTTCCAAACATGTGCTTCGCCAGTTGCCGCCTCCTTTGCAGGGACATAGCAAATATCACCACCATAGATGGTTATGCTCCACAAATGGCTTTTCCCATGGCCGCTCAATGCGTGTTGATTGACAACCAATGGCGCCGCATGGACAATATCCGGTTCCCGCACATCCTCTCTAACGGGCTGAAAAACCCAAGTAGAAGCAGGCATAGAGGCGTTGCTGCTGTCACCCTCATCGTCAAGATGCTTATGCCTTGTTTGCTTCCGAGTAAAAAGCGATCCGCGGATATTGGCAAAATTCGTGATTCGTCGAAAAGTTGTTGCGGTGAAAAAAGACCGGCGAAAACCTGCTGACTCGCTGTTGAACAAATCCGGCGCAGGCATAACGAGGCCTATAACTCCATTCTGGGCAACAAAATTGAGCGTTTCCCAAGCAAAGCCTAGCTGTACTTTCTTTCCAGGTGTATGTACTCTGTTTTTCGGCTCTGATCTCCAGTGAGCAAATACCTTTTGATCATTACTATCTGGGTTCGTAGCTGATTTATCCTCTACCCATGGCGGGTTACCCACCACCCAGTCGAATTTACGACCTTCCCGACGGAATCGCGTATATTGTTCAAAGAAGTCGGATTGGCAGAGATTAGTTTCAAGCAGGTTTGGAAACTGAAACTTCCAATGCATACGCTCCAACTCAGGAGGATCGATGTAATGCCACATTGCCAAAAGCAAACTAAATGCCGCGACATTGCAGGCTTCCGATTCCCGTTCGACACCGAAAATTGATTCGACGAGAATGTTACGTAATTCAGCGGCCCTAAGACTGCGACCAAGTTCCTTTTTTTTCAACTCAACGAGACGACGGTAGGCCAGAACAAGAAAGATTCCTGAGCCGCAAGCAGGATCGAACACAGTCATACCAGGACGTAATGGTTTTACTGTATTCATTTCGAATAACAGGTAGTCCGCTAATGGCTCTGGTGTGTAGTAAGCTCCTTTCTCACGGCCTTTTTTATCAGCGTGCAGGAACTGCTCATAAATAGACGAAAGTAATTCGACCGGAATATACTCAAAATGATAAATTTGAAAATTGAGTGAAAGCTGGCGAACAAGGGTATGATTCGACGACAGTAATTCATCACCACTGAAAACTGAAGCGACTATTCGAACATGCTTGTCCTGAATTTTGGTGTAATCCAGTTTAAAAACGCCTCCATTAAATTTATCTTCCAGCGCATTGACTAATTTACGAAGTTTATTACGTGACGCGTTACGACCAAAAACATCTTCCAGTGAAGACAAACCCGCTTCGTCCCTTATCCAGTTATCTGTCAGGATGCGTCGATCCTTGAGAAAGCGCAAATAGATATATTTACCGATCAAAGCGTGCGCTGCCGACGCTGGCAATACGGGGTGAATTATTTTTCGCAGGACTTTGCTAAGCGCATTCAGATTATTAAGCAGGCTAGTGTCGACCCGGTCACGAGCACTCAATTCATCCGCTAATGGAGTCCGCCAAATACGTCCTGAATCAATGGTTTCAGCGTTTAAAATGGTTAGATAAGTCTGCGTTTCGTCATTGCTATGGAGAATCTTGAATGGCTCATCATGCTCACGATCGTATTTGAAACCGCTGTAAAGTTGAATTTCGTTGGGCAGGCGAATGATAATGAAAGGGACGGTTCCAAGATTCCATAGCCGCCGGTGGAGTTGTCGCGCGATGTCTTTAGTGGCAGCCTCTGCAACACAGACGGCGGGACGCAGGCGCCCAGTTTTATTTGCACCGTCTAAGTCCGGGGCTTGAGTCTCAAAGTAGTATAGCCCTTCGATGACCGGTTTCGGTGAAAGATTGCTGGCTGCATTCGTAGCTGTTTGATGCAGGCCGCTTAAATAAGGATCATCCGGAGGATTCTCGCGAAAAAACTGGGACGAATCGCTATAGCCCAGGAGACAAATTATCTCATTGAGAGTCAGCATCTTTTATAAATGTGTTGAAAGCCAAGTTTCGCTAGTTCGTCAATCGTCTTGTATAAAAACGGTGCGTGAAATAGATACTTCGCAGAGAGTGAAGGCAGGTTCCCAAGTCGAATCGGAAATGTAAAAATGTATTTCAAATCGTTGATTTCCAACATGATTTAACAAAAGGTATGAAATATATAAAATACTTACGGAGGTTGACTCATGATATATATTTTCAAATTTTCCAAATGGTGGATATAAATAGTTAAAATTTCGCCCTTGGAGGATTTCGGGTGAAAATTGCTCAATTTTTTACGCTTTGGCAATTGTTTTTTCGGGCTTCCTGAAGTTGAATAGGCAGCAATTACTATTCGTTGAGGATTTGACCGTTGTTCGGCGAAAACTGGGCTGAGTGATTCTGTGCTGTTTGAGAATCTCACAGCACTGGTTCCTTTTCTTTTGAAAATACCGTATCGGGTGCGAGTCGCAATCGCTCTACTCGACTCAGACTGATATTGTTGGCCTGGCAGACATCCTGGATGCCTTTTGATCGGACCCCATCTTCACTACCACTTTAAGTGAGAGTATTTTCGGGGCAAAGCACTGCCAGAAGATGGGGAGCGGTTTGCTAAAGTGCTATCCGGTAGGATCGACAAGCCTTCATCGGAACTGAATAGCGCATATTGGAAAAGAGGGGGTCGATGGAATAAATCGGCACATCTGGCGATTCCAAAATCGGTCCTACGGTGGTCTCAAGCTTCTCGAGATTGAAGAACTGATGCAACAGTTTCAGGCGGGAAATATCGACCTGACGGCGTTTCTATTCGTCTACGAGTGGAAGAAAGGAATGAGCAACGCTAAGAGCTATGAGGTTAGCATTGCCCTACAAAGGGTGAGTTTGGATATTATGGCGGAGGCGATTCACCATGATCGGGCCAAGTTCTTTAAAGAGATAGCTAAGGCGGTAGATCTGCTGGGGTCTAGAGCCGTCGATCAACTGGGGCCGGAAACGTATGGTTCAGCTAGCTAGTGGAAGCTGAATGCCTTATTTTACTTGCTAGCCAATCCGAAAGAGCGTTACAGAACGGGTGAATTGAGAAAACATCTGATGTCTTTAGGGTTTGCCGTAGATGCGAAGGAAATCCGGGAGTTCAGCAAGCTTCATGGAATTCTGCGAGATGAGAGACGGGGAAGAATACCTCGTCATCGTGGTATTTGAAGATTGTACGGTATTGGGTGAAAAAAATCAATTGCAGGACAGGCGAGTATTGTGAGAGCCATGAAACCCGAATGCGTGACGAACCGGAGAAATACGGATAGCGGCGGCAAGCGAACGGTAAACCATTCATAAAAACCCGACCCCTCTTCCAAAAATTCAGGCGGGCTGTCAAGGTGGAGCGCAGGAACGAGCAATACCTTGACGGCCATACGCCGCAAAATGGAAGAAAGGGAGGGATGGATTTTAATGTTCTTAGCATAAAAATATCTATCAGGAGGCGGTTCCCAATCGAGACACTACGCCAGATAATGGAAAAAAATATTAAACCAATCGGGTTTCGTAGAATCTCAGGGTTGACCAGATCGTGTTGATGAAAATTTGCCTGACAATGCGATAGCCAGCTTTTTCAAAAGGCTCACACACGTCTATATTAAAGTCAGGTTCTACGCCTAAAGACTTCTTTGGAAAGGTAAGCCAGTAACTCCTTTTTGAAAGCGATCAGTCTTCCGGGTATGCTCATACCCATTAGACTAAGGAATTGACTATGAGCCTTACAGGACAGATAATGGCAATTACTGTGAATTTTCTGGGTGGAGTGAACCTTGCCCCCAAATACCTTGTTTACCACTCTTGGTTCGTCTGGACTATCTGCTTGTTGAAGTTTTGCCTTCTATTGTCCGAGCTAGTCCAGGGCGGGCGGAAGGGATGATCTATCCTTCTGCTATAAAGCGAACCTCCGCTCACCGAAGTTCAAAACCGGTTCAGCACTTTAAACAGGGACGATTTTACAACCATAGTCTGAGAAGTGTAATGCAATCTGTCACCCCAACCCATTGCTGGTACCCGTAAAAATGGCTGCTCTGTTTTTTGGTAATTCCAGAGTGATTTTGTTCTTTTGAAAATTCCTCGTGATAGTAAGGTTGTTTACTTAAATCCTTCTTCACCCTCGGCATGCAAGGATTCACCTTTCCTACGGATCTTTTCACGGGCATGTTCAACTGGTACGTTGGGAGCATTCATAACCCCTGACCATGCTCCCTGTGGAGCCGCCCAAAGCGCTGCATTATAAAGGATCTGGTGAATCTGCCCGTTATGGTAGATGGGGTAGGTCTCATGCCCCGGTCGAAAATAGAATATTTTCCCGTTTCCGCGATGCCAGCAACATCCAGAACGAAAGACCTCCCCGCCTTCAAACCACGAGATAAAAACCTGCTCGTCCGGTACAGGAATGCCGAATGGTTCGCCGTACATCTCCGTATGTTCAAGCTCGATACAATCCCCCAGTCCTCTGACAATTGGATGACCGGGATTCGTCACCCAAAGCCGCTCACGTTCTCCAGCTTCCCGCCATTTGAGGCCGCAGGAGGTTCCCATCAGGCGCTTGAAGATTTTGGAAAAATGCCCGGAGTGGAGGACGACAAGTCCCATACCTTGGAGAACGCGTTCTTGAACCCGGTCAACGATGGCATCAACGACCTCGTTGTGCGCACGGTGTCCCCACCAGAAAAGAACATCAGTGTCTTCAAGGCGTTCTGCCGTGAGGCCGTGTTCTGGTTCCTGCAAAGTGGCGGTCGATACCTCAAGAAGCCCATCGCCATCCTGATTTCGTAAACCTTCCGCAATCGCGTTATGTATTCCTCCAGGATAGATTTCTTTAACGACCTTATTCACTTGCTCGTGAACATTCTCGTTCCATGCGATGACGGATAATTTTTTCATTTTCGTTTTTCCTATGTTAGAGAGGTCTCTATCTTATCATACCGAGGAATCCAATTTTTATAATGTTTCCAACATCTAAATCAGCGTTAATGCATGATCCTCGGAATCTAACGGCCCGGTTCCCGTATTGAATTCGCGAAGAATTCGTGTGATAAGCTAATATTCTAAAAAACTAATTATCTCACGGTCTTAAGTAGTGTGGCCGACCTAGTTTACTAGAATATTAGTAGAGTAATTGCCGTGTTATTCTCTTTAACTACCCGGTTCTGGTCAGTTCCGGTTCTAAGAACCTGTCTGATCGGAATCGGTCCCGGCAAATCCTCGATTTGCGATAATCACCTCAATCCCCATTTTTTCCAAGGCTTCACGGTTTGCAGGACTGATCCCGCTGTCGGTTATCACGAAATCAAGCACCTCTATCGCGCCGATGGGTGAAAAGGATTTCTTTTCAAACTTAGATGAATCGAGGAGCAAATAGACCTGTTCGGCCGCCTGAATCATCGCCTTCTTGACAATGGCGCTGTCTGTTTCGGAGTAAACGAGGCCGGTTTTGAAAGATAGACCAATGGCGGAGAGAAAGAGTTTGTCCACATGAATGCTTTCAAAAAAGTCTGCCGCCTGCGGTCCTGCAACAGCCAGACTGTTGGCGTTAACCTCTCCGCCAGTAATATGGATTTCTATACTGGGAATGTTGGCCAAACGAAGCGCGGCCGGCACAGAATTTGTAATAATAATGAGATTCTTGGCCTGATTAATCTCATTCGCCAATTCCATCGTGGTAGTTCCCGAATCGATGATCAAGGTGTCACGGTTTTCAATCAAATGCTCTGCTGCTCGGCCAATCGCTTGCTTTTCATATACATTTTCCGTTTTCTCGAATGAGAAACCGGAGGACTTCTCAGGAACGTCCTTTAAAAAGGCACCCCCATGCCCCTTGAAAATGCCCCCTTCAGCTTCCAGTTTTTCCAGGTCTTTCCGGATCGTTACCTCAGAGACTGAAAAGTGTCGGCCCAAATCGGTCACCTTGGCACCGCCTTCCCTTTCGAGAAGCTTGAGGATTTCACCTTGTCGTTTTCGAGGATTCATTTGGATATCAGATTACGTGAAAAAAATATGCTTTTCAAAAAAATTGTTTGCGTTGACAAATATTTCATATAGGAAACAAAACTAAAAGTTTCAAATTCAAAATAAACTCATTGGAGTTTCCATCTATTATTCCTAGTGGCTTCCAGTATCCGTCAGTGCAATACGGCTTCAAATGAAAACGCGAGGTGCCTTTCCTGCGGCAAATTCCTTAGAGAAAAGTCGTTGATGTTTTCGGCAGTAGTCCATTATGCTAAGTTCTCCAGTCAGGACTTTTTCGAGTTCTCTGGAAAGGTATCGCTTCGATTCTGGAGGCCAAAAAGTCCAAGTTGCATAGCCAATCTGCCCCGATCGGTCTATCAGTTGGGAAGCATTCACGTAAAAATCTCGTGTTGCGCCGTCTGCCTCAGTGTTCGAAAAATTTTCTGGAGCATACCGCAACGGGACGTTCCAAGAGCGCAGGGAAACTCGGGCGGCGCGCATTGGATCGAATATCCAGTCCAATACTTTCGCTGCGTCTTTGGAACAGAGACACTCCTGATTAATTCCGAGAAAACAACCAACTCCAAGAGTGAAGGTTCCATTCGACGCACGGTGACTCAAAGGTGGTATCGGAACCCATCCGTATTCGTTTCCAGACTCGCGGAAAAGCCGAGACGCTTTTTGAAATCCCCAAGCGCCCTCAATATTCATTGCGGCTTCGCCTTTGGCGAAGGCCTTCCACCTGTCAATGTTTCTGATACTAAGATAGTTCTCAAGGCTTCCACTGAACCAACCCCGCTGAACGTATTCAACCAGCAGTTCGATCGCTTCGAGGAATTCCGAATCATCCCATTGTTTTTCCTGCCTCAATGCCTGCCGGACGCATTCCACACCGGCACAATGGTTCAAAAAAACGCTAATCATCCAGTCACTTACATTCTTGTGCAAATAACTGGCATGAGCGAAAGGAATCAGTCCAGCTTTGGTGATAGTAGTGCAGAGGCTTTCGAGTTCTTCACGAGTTGTGGGAGGATTCCATCCGTGCTTTTCAAAGACTGTCTTATTATAAAAGAGGATCAGTGTCGAAAAGCCGGCGGGTATGAAGAGAAGATCGCCGTTGAACCGGCCAATTTGCATTGCCCAGGACATAAACCGATCTCTATCCCAGCGATACTTTTCGGAAAACTCGTTGAGAGGAAGCAAGTATCCCTTGCGTGCAAAATCACCGGCTGGCTCCAGTGGAGAGTTGAACCCCTTTTGACCTGTAATGAAGAGGATATCCGGGGCAGATCCCTCCTCCAGTGCGACTGGCAGGGCGCGGTCAATACCGCTGCGAAGCGAAAAATCGAGAAAGACGTCTGTGTGGGCAGCGTTAAAGGATCCAGCGATCTCCCTGCGAAGAAAATCGCCCTCGCCTCGGTGGAGATCTTCCGCCCACCCGAGCCACCAGTCGACCTTTTGGGGACGCTCGAGTGCATCTTTCATACCTCAAAGAGTTTTCTGGTCAATAAATATTGTCAAATGAAAACTCCAATAACTGATAATTTACAAAATTCGTGGCTTTTTATCTGGCGAAGGCCAATAGAAGGAAATTTCATTGGGCGCACAATACTCGCGAGAACGACCGTTTGCTTATTGGTCGCCTTTGCAATGAACGGTTGGGTTCCAGTTTGTGGGCAGACGCAGAAAAGACCTGCTTACAGCATGGATCCAGAAAAAGCGAGGGTTCTTAGCGAATTGGCGGAGTCTTCCAAGGAGATTGCAATAAAGCGTCGCCTATTGGATGAGTCTGTTTGGCGGAAGGAAGTCCTCGCACAGGAGTACGAAGATACGATCATCGATCTCTGGGATCGGCTACGCAATGCTGAGGAAAAATTGCCGCTTTTAACCACGGTGCCGTTTGAGAAAATTGCTTTACCTGAGGTATTCGGCAAAGAGCGGATTAAATGGGGCATCGGGCGGCAGATATTTGAAGAACCCTCGCGCATAATCCAGTATGAGGAGTGGCCTGAGTTTGTGGACGGATTTAGGCGTGCCGGTTATATCCTGGAAAAGACGGAATGGCACCATTCGGCCTTTGACATCGATGATGCTGGTACAGCTAGATCGACATTTTCGGTTGTCCTTTACCTGAGCCGGATAGACGAGTCTAAGCGCTATGTCGTGAGCGGCAATCTTGATATCGATTGGACTCGCAATCGAGATCAAAAGGGACACCACATTGCCGCCGGTTTAAAGATGTCGGGCTTGAAGATCATCGAATGGCAGGGGCCGCCCGCTTTTATCCCGTGGTATGATTTTGAAAAAAGCTCACCTGAGGGATCTGCCCTGCTTGTGGCTGCATACGATCTAAACAAGGATGGTCTGTTGGAGATCATTCTACCAGCCGACAATAGCGTTTATTGGAACAAGGGGGGTGGTTTTGAGCGAGAGGACCTCTTTAGTCATCCGCCGGAGCGGGTTTACGCTTTCTGCTTCGCGGACCTGAATCTGGACGGAAATACGGATCTGATTGTTGCCGGACAGAACGCGTTCCCCGCCCTTTATTTGGGAGATGAAAAGGGGCGCTTCACAGGCCCCGGCCTAGAGATTCGCGCTACGGGAATACCATTGATCGAGCCTCAGGTGATAACTGTCGGAGATGTCAATGGGGATCAACTTCCGGATGTGTGGATTGCTCAATACAAACGCCCTTATGTGCGAGGCCAGTTGCCTACGCCGTTTTATGATGCACTGGATGGTTATCCGGCTTTCTTGCTTATCAATGATGGAGAAGGCAGATTCCGCGATGAGACCGAAATTGCTGGCCTTGGCCCCAAACGGCACCGCCGGACTTACAGTAGTTCGTTTGTCGATTTAAATGGGGATTCTTTCCTGGATCTCCTTGTCGTAAGCGATTTTTCGGGTGTCGATGTTTACCTCAATGAGGGAAAGGGAAATTTCCGGGATGTCAGTGAAAGTTTCCTGGATATGCGCAATACATTTGGAATGTCTCATACTTTTGGCGATTACGACAACGATGAGAATCTGGATCTTTTTGTGGCAGGAATGAGTTCAACCACGGTTCGGCGCCTCAATTTCATGGGGCTTGGGCAAGAGGGGTTCAAAGAGCTGGAGAAAATGCGAACACCGATGACTTACGGAAACTATCTTTACCTTGGATCGGAGGGCGGAAGCGGAATGCACCGGGCTACATTCAACGATGATGTGAATCGATTGGGTTGGGCTTGGGGTTCAACTACGTTCGACCTCGAAAACGACGGGTTTATGGATATATACGTCGCCAACGGCCATATGTCCAAAGAATCGGCGAAGGATTATTGTACCATTTATTGGAGGCACGATATTTATGAGGGTGGGTCTGCTCCCGACGTCAAACTGATGAACTATTTCAACTCGCCCCTCATTAGCGGAAATACATCCTGGAATCCGTTCGAAAACAACGCTTTGCTCATGAATCTTGATGGTGGTGGATTCCTCAATGTGGGCCACTTGATGGGAGCTGGCTTTCGCTACGATTCGCGCGGTGTGTTAAGTGAGGATTTCGACCGTGATGGGAAAACTGACCTGATAGTGGTGGAACTTACTCCTCCGAAGAGCCGTGTACATCTATACAAAAATCAATGGCCGGGTGAAAACAACTGGATTGGTGTTCGGATGTCCGATGAATCCGGTCAATCACCAATTGGTGTGAGCCTACGGGTCATCCACGAAAAAGGCGTTGAAACTGCCCGTATTGTTAATGGCGATTCCATTTATTCCCAACACTCATTGAGCAAAGTTTTCGGTTTGGGTCAGGTTGGCAAAGTCGAGGCAATCGAGGTGACTTGGTTAAATGGTGTACGCAGACGTTTGGAAAACCCCGAAATAAACCGCTATCATGACATTCGACTCCGTTAGCCAAGATTTATTTTGCCTAGACATATCCTGATCGCCCATAGCTGGGATTGGTCGCGAATCGACCGTTTTGCATCCCTTTGACAGTGCTCTGTCCCTATATTTCTCGCTTTGTCAAAATGATCGAATTATGGGCTTTGGGGCCCTGTGAACCCTGTAGAGAGAGCTTGCTCACGAGCCTTTCTTGCCTTCTCTGGAAAATCGGTCTGCTCATAGATATGGGCGAGACGCGTCCACACATCGCCGTGGCCGGGATTCAACGCGACTGCCTTCTCGTAGGCTTCGCTCGCCTGCACGGTTTTGCCGAGGCGTTCTAGGTTAACGCCGAGATAGTGCCATGCTTCAACCTCATCCGGCTTGAGTTTGAGAAACTCTTTGTAGGTGGACACGGCGAGCGAGGCTTCCTTTGAGAGCGAGTAATTTACGGCTAGATTAAATAGACTGTCCAAGTGTTTGGGCTCGATTCCTAGTGCGCGATTGTAAGACACAATGGCCATCTCGTAATCTTGCCAATTGCTGTAGCAAATCCCGAGATTGTACCAAGCTAGAAGGAAATCTTCGTCTAGCTTTGCAACCTTATGTAATGCTTGCACGGCCAAGTCGAATTGATCCAATTGCATATGAGCCAGACCGATATTGAACCAAACCAAGGTCGATTTAGCATTTTTTTGGAGCGTTTCCTTAAGTTTTTCAATAGCGCGGTCATAGTCGCCTACGGCCAAGAAGTATAGACCGAGGCTCACATGGGCGTCGAAATAGTCGGGATCGACGGCCAAGGCTTGTTTTTGGGCAGCAATTGCCGATTGCATCTCGTTTTTTTTCGCATATGCGACGCCGAGGCTGTACCACGCTGGAGCAAAATCCGGGTTTTCGCGGACGGAGTTTGATAGTGATGCAATTGAGTCATCTACCCTTTGCTCTTCCCAGTACAAGAGCCCCAATTGGTACCACGTGTCACTGTAATCGGGTTTAGCCGCCACTGCTGCCTTAAAAGATTCAAGTGCCCTTTGGGGATGTCCTTCCTCCCAATTGATAGTTCCGAGAATGAACCAAACCTCCGCATTTAGAGGCTGAAGGCGCACAACTTCTTGAAATGCGTAAATCGCTTCGGGCCTTTCTTCCAATTCATAGTGGATACCACCCAGAGAATACCATCCCTGGGCCAAATCAGGTTCGTGGAGGAGGGCGGAATGAAGAACATCAGCTGCTTCGCGAAGCTTTCCGCTTTCCGCAAGTTTCTTGCTGTGATCGAACAACTGCCTGGCTCTCGGGAGTACGGAAGCAGAGCCATTCAGTTCCTCCGGGACCATGTGCGTAAGCTGGTAACCTAAAAGGATACCAATGAACGAGATGGATAATGCGGATAACCTCATATACCAATACTATTGATCAGCCTTTCTCGTAAATCAGGTTCTCTTCTGAATTTCGTTTTTTACAAGGACTGATCTTGAACTAGAATAGAGAAAAAAGATTTCCCTGAAAATGGAAGGCTATTGAATTGCAAATTTTTCAGATTCCGATCTGGAAATACGATGTGGTCGAATTTAATTTTATATTGGAGATTGTTTTCAATACGAAACAAATATTCATAAATTGATAATTTTTTTTTATTTTATATTGACAATACAAAATATATACAAACTAATTACACTATATTACGAAATATGTATCTTTCATTTAGCAAAGTTAAACTCAATAAAGCTTTCTTTTTCAAAATATATAAGACTAATCTCTCCTATCAAACAGAAAATTGAATCCCCTATACTAACATAACATGAAAACTCCTAATCTCTTTCTCCTTAACAACTTGAAGTGGTCTTTTGCTCTAATCGCACTGATGAGTGTCACCCTTGGATTTTCGACGTATGCTCAAGATAGCGAAATTAATGAAGAGGAAAGCGCTGACAATGAGATACTCACCCTTTCCGATTTCGAAATAATCGAAGACCAGTCAATCGGGTATCAAGGCAAAACCAGTATTAGTGCATTGAAATTCGAGATACCGCTGGCTGATATTCCGTTAAATATGTCTGTCATGACTAGAGAAGCGATCAATGATTTCAATCCGACCGACAACCGGCAGGCGGAACAATTAGCCTCACCCGCAGCTGGAGGCCGTTTCTGGAGTGTGATTCGAGGCGTGCCCATCGGAAGAAAGCGAAAAGACGGTCATCCCTTTACTCAATTGGTTCATTCCGACGCTATCCAGCGTATCGAAATCCTTAAGGGACCTGCAGGAATACTCTATGGACAAACGAGTCCCGGTGGAATAATTAACATGGTAAAGAAACGCCCGATTCCAGGAAATGATTTTGCCAATTTCACCTTCGGAGGGGGGACCCATGGTCGTTACAAGACTGCGATAGACTTTAATCAGACTTTAGATACTGAAATCTTTGCTGGTCCGGTAACCTACCGAGTGAATTTATCCTATGTTGAGAACGGGAATCCACTAGTTCAGGGTCCAAAATTCGGTTACAGTAAAGATATCTTGGCCCACATACCTATAACATTCACACCTTTTAAAGATACTAAAATAACTCTCGGCTACGAATATTATAAGCGAAATTTTGGGACACGCACGAGCACGGCCTTGGTTGCTGGAGCCATCACCAACGGAGGTATTCCAATCTCCGAGGAATTTGGTATCGATCCATTGACTGATTTCGGTGGAGGATATAAGTGGGAAACCCAAACGACTGATATATCGGTAGATGTCGATCAACGCATCGGCGATCGGCTCAAACTCCGCTTTAGCTATAATCACAACGAAGATATTGACGGCGCATTTCCAAACATGTTCGGATTTTTCAGTCGACGAGATCCCAATAATCCCTCTGCTCCTGGTGATGAACCCGCGGTGGTTCGTGGTTTCAGCCGAGTTTGGGCCCCCCGCCAACTGGATAGTTTGATTGTCTCCGGCAAGTATTCATTCGACGCCTGGAATGCTTCGCACAATCTTTTATTTGGCTACCAACTCTTTGATAGTGAAGAGGAGGCATTTACACTCGTTGGAGCTACAAGCACGAATGATGATCCGGCTCAGGATGTTATATTTTTCTTGCAGGAGGATACTCCGGCTGGAATACCTACAAATCTCGCTTTTCCCCGTCGACCTGCCAGGACAATTAATGAGCAGCAAGTAAATAATTATTTTGTCAACTATTTTGGGAAATACGCTGACGGACGCGTGAATGTGTTGGCCGGAATCGGATATTTCGATTCAGATTCTTCAACAACAAACACTGGTTCAGGGACATTAACCATCGTGAATCCTGATGGCGAATGGACCCCGCAAATCGGTGCGATTTTTAAGGTAACTCCGAACATTGGAATCTATGGGATGTATACAACCTCATTTGAATCGACTAAAAGGTTGGACGCCTTCGGCAATCCGTTTTCTCCGACTTCAGCGGATGGGTTTGAAGCTGGCGTAAAGCTTGATTTTGGAGATTCTCTTTTTGCTACGATTGGCTACTATAATATCACTATTGACGATGTCGTAACCTTTGATCAAACGGCGGATACTCCTGCCTGTCAGGAATTTGAGATAGATAATCCGGGTATTCCATGCCCCATATCGCTCTTGGGTGGTGCCGTGCAATCGGGTCGGAGCAGGGCAGAAGGCTTTGAGGCTGAATTTTCAGGTCAGTTCGGAGGGTTTACTGGCCAATTCGGATATGCCTATACAACCGTTGAAGTGACGGACGATCCAGATTCCTCCAAAATCGGAAATATCCCCGATGACACTACTCCCCACCGAATCACACTTACAGGAAAATACAGTGTCAGGGAGGGTTCACTTGCCGGATTATCATTTGGGAGTAATTTTAACTACTTTAGTGACCGGTACCAAGCCAATGTAGAAGGCAACCTTCCGGCTTATGGCATCCTCGGCGTCTTCGCCGCATATCAATTCAATTGGGGGGAAAACAAAGTGAGGCTTCAGGTCAACGGAAACAACCTTACGGAAACTAAACAGTTCAATACCTTTGGTGCAAATAACCCAAATACGGGTAAGCCAAACCCCACTAGCTTGGGTGAAGCTTATTGGTGGTTTGACGTCACCTTTTTGTTCTAATTGGAGCTCATTTTTCGATCATGCATGGCATGTGTTCGATGTGTATATCTTCTAGTGACGATCTCTCGACACGTTGTCTAATTCTTGAAGCTGTTTCCGCCACCAACTCTATTCTCAGAGTAAGAGTTGGGTGGTGGCGGGGCCGTTTTGAGGCCAGATTTGAGGATCTAAAAGTTAAGACATGGAAGTTATCATTAGAAGTACGGAAGAGGAGGGCTCACTTCTCGCTGCAAAGATCATTGAGAGGCAGGTTCGGGATAAGGCGAGATCCGTGCTTGGTTTGGCAACTGGACGGACGCCCCTGAACCTTTATAAAAATCTCATCCGTCTACATCAGGAGAGAGGTCTCAATTTTAGCCAGACGGTGACGTTTAACCTGGATGAGTATGTGGGCTTAGGGCCGGATAACCCAAATTCCTACTACTCTTTTATGCACGAGAATTTTTTCAAACATATCAACATCGATCTTCAGAATACGCACATTCCCAACGGTTTTGATCCCGACTTGCGAACTGCTTGTAACCGTTATGAGGCTCAGATTAAAGAAGCCGGAGGAATCGATTTACAATTGCTTGGTTTGGGCAGCAACGGACATATCGGATTCAACGAACCAACCGGTTCACTTATGTCGCGAACCTGGTTGAAGATTCTCTCCCGGCAGACGATGAAAGATAACGCGACTTTCTTTGAATCGCCCGGTCAGGTCCCTAGCCATGTCATTACTATGGGTATCGGGACGATCCTGGAGTCAGAATGGTGCCTCCTTTTAGCTTTTGGGGAGGGGAAAGCGCAAGCAGTTACACAGATGATTGAGGGTCCAGTGACTTCAATCTGCCCCGCCTCCGCCCTTCAACTGCACCCTCGTGTGACTGTTATCCTGGATGAGCCTAGTGCGGCAGGCCTGAAATTAGCTCATCACTACCGCTGGATCGATTCACAGAAACTGGAATGGCAGAGATACGATTGACCAAATTTACCGACGGGCATCGAAAGCACTAACACCCCTAAAAGAACCCGAAATCACAAATCCACAATGTTAATTTATGAACCCAAATAACATGATTTCTAACCGTTTGGCAATTTGTAGCTGGTCACTTTTGGCTAAAAGCTCCAGAGACCTCGTAGAACAAGTCGGGAGAACGGGTATTAAGCGTGTCCAACTCGCTCTTAATCCACTAATCTATAAACCGGAATTTTGGTATGACGCTCCTGAAAGATTAGAAAATCAGGGGTATGAAATTGTTTCGGCTATGTTTGGAACCGTTGGTGAAGATTATACCTCACCAGATACGATTCGGCAAACGGGCGGAGTGGTCCCTGATGAAACCTGGGACGAAAACTGGAAGCATACCAAAGCCGTTGCCACCCTAGCGAAAAAATTGAATCTGAAAAATGTCACTTTTCACGCAGGCTTTATTCCCGAAAACATGAATGCTCCAGCTTTTGAAAAACTGCTGTGCCGAATCCGAAGAATCGCCGACTTGTTTGGCGATAATGGGCTTACATTAGGATTCGAGACGGGTCAGGAAACCGCCGAGACACTAAACAACTTTCTGTCAAAACTTGATCGCGAGAATATTGGCGTCAATTTTGATCCGGCGAACATGATTCTTTACAACAAAGGCGATCCCATAAAGGCGTTGTCTACATTGAGACACTGGCTATGCCAGTGCCACATCAAGGACGCAATTGCGGCCGACCAGCCCGGTGTATGGGGACGTGAAGTTCCTGTCGGGCAAGGCGAAGTGAACTGGTGTGCCTTCTTTCGAGTGCTCGACCAGATCGGATTCAAGGGATACCTCGCCATCGAAAGAGAACACCGCGAGACACGGGTTAAAGATATCAAGGCCGCGCGGGCATACCTGGAAAATTTATCAGAGAAGAATAATGGCTAGAGTGGGTGTGATAGGTCTCGGTTTTATGGGGCGCGTTCATCTTAACGCATACAGGCTAATCCCGAACTCGGAAATTGTCGCCATCTGCGACACCAGCGGACGGGGACTCGACGGAGATTTTTCTTTCATCAAGGGCAATGTGGGATCGGAGAAAGGTTTTCAGCTCGAAATGGCGAATGTTAAAGGAACTCGAGACCCATTTGAACTCATGCGTGATCCTGCAATCGACTTGATCGATATCTGCACACCGACTGATACACACAGGGATCTAGTCATTGCAGCGCTTGGGTCGGGAAAACACGTCGTCTGCGAAAAGCCGCTCGCTCGAACCTCTGCTGACGCTCGCCTTATCGCCGAGGCAGCCGAACACGCCCCGGGTTTTCTGTTTCCTGCGATGGTCCTGCGATTCACTCCACAGTGGGACTTCCTGAAACAAGCCGTTGATGACGGTAGGTACGGGAAAGTTCTTAACGCACACTTCCGGCGTGTTTGTGAACCGCCTGCGTGGGGACATGATTTCTATTTCGATGGTGCGCGATCAGGGGGCGCGTTACTTGATCTGCATCTCCACGACATCGATTTTATTCAATACTGTTTTGGTCGTCCCAAACGCGTTTATGCATCCGGTCGCTCAATCCAGAGCAGCGCTATCGATTATGTTTTTGCCCAATTTTCTACGGAATCCAACATCGCCATTTATGCGGAAGGAGGATGGACCACCGGGAAGGGATACGGCTTTCATTCAACATTTACGGTCAATTTTGAACATGCCACACTCGAATTTAATTCGGAACACTCAGACAGTCTTCTACGCGTTTATGAAGGAGCGACCGGAGGGGAAACGATTAGTCTTCCCCAAATAGACGGTTACTTCGCTGAATTGCAATACATGATAGAGGCGATTCAGGATAACCGGGTGCCAACTGTAGTAACGGCCTACGACGCGGTGCGAGCTATAGAAATCATCGAAGCCGAAGAAGAGTCCATCAGCTCCGGAGAGGTGGTCGAGTTGAATGATTTCTGATAAAGAGGATGTTTTCTCAGATATACCAAAACAGCCCTTATTAAAAAATCTGCTAATGACAAGAGGAGACCTTAACACTGAACTTAACAAGGATCTTGTGCCACGGGATGGCGTTGACGCTTGGATTAACCGACGAGGCGGGTCACATATTTTTCCCGTTAGCCAAGGTTTAATCTACCGTGAATTTGCGGGAGACATAGGAGGCGAAGAGTGGGGAGAAGGGCTCTTGGACAAACTTCATTTTGCTTTCCCCCCTCTCAAAGTCATCCCTCTTCCTGACGATTTTTCGGGGGGAGAATACGCGGAAGTATTCCTTATTAGCAACGGGCGAATGGGTCGACAATCGAGCTTTAACGACCGTGAATTTTCCCTTTATACTCCTTCTGAACTGGCGACCGGATACGAATGTTATTCCTGTATTGGAAACAGCGTCCACCGGAACTATCATCTCGCTGAAGTACCGATCGAGATGCTAAAGGCGGGCGAGAACCACCTTGGTCTAGAGCCGACGCACGCCTATGTGCAGACAGCAGTGTTGCGGATATTTTCAGCCAGTGATGCAAACCCCTCCTGGTGCTTTGAGGTAGAACAGGAAGGAGAGAATATTCGGCTCTTGTTGAAGGGAAGTGGTGACGATGAAATACGACAGATCCAGTTTTTCGTCAGAATGGCTGGAATGGATCTGGATCTTTCGGGTCAGACTGAGAGTTGGCAGGCTGTGACGAACCACGATCTTTCATCACTATCGCGATATGAAGTTGCTTCTCATTGTGGATCCTCTTCTGGTTCATCTTGTGAAGTTGTTTGGCGTTCGGAGTTTATTCCTTCTGGTCCGCTGGAATTTCGATGCCGAATTGAAACCGTAAGCGGTTGGATCATTGAATCGCCTGGTGGATTTGCAATGGTCGATTATAAAGCACCCTGTCTACTCAAAATTTTGCGACCAACGGGCTTTTCACCTATTGGGTTTCATGAAAACGGATGGCAACAGGACGTGAATGTAACGTGCGATTATGATCGAATCGAATTATCTGGAATTAAGCGAGCAATTCTCCGCGTCCCTTTATACGGCGATGTAAGTATCCTTTTTAATGATCAATATGCATCCGCAGTATCTGCGCCGACCGAGGCCTATTACATAAGAGAAGTGGAAGTTCCCCTTAGTTGGTTGCGTGAGGGACTGAACACGATCAAGCTGAACGCCAGCGGCGGAACAGGTTGCTTTCAAGCGCCCGGCCCTTTCCTTTATCTTTTTTACGGCGATCACTGATGGTATCGTCTCGCACTTAATCAAATCTGAATTTTGTGGGGATCAAGGGTGAAGAAACTTAAGATTTTAATCATCGTTGCGCATCCCGATGATGCTGAAATCAATGCGGGCGGTGTTATACGAAAATTCACTAAGAGCGGTCACCGGGTAGGGATTGTTACAACAACAAACGGCAACGCTGGGCACCATAAAAGTTTGGGCAACGATCTTTCACAAAGACGGCGAAAAGAGATGGCTGAATCGTGTCGCATATCATGTGCCGACTTTGAGATACTGGATCATAGTGACGGTTGCCTATATCCTACAATCGAGCTGCGAGATGAACTGATTGTACGTATTCGAGATTTTCGCGCCGACCTCGTTCTGACACATCGGCCCAATGATTATCACCCCGATCACCGTTACACTGCCATAGCCGTACAAGATGCCTCCTATATGTTAACCGTACCAGCAATTTGTCCAGATGCAAAGCATTTGCGGGAAATGCCGGTAATAGGTCATTTGGAAGACTCGTTCGAGCGCCCAATCCCCTTCAAAGGGGATGTCGTTGTGTCGATAGACGATACCATTGCGGAAAAGATCGATATGCTCGATTGTCACGTCTCACAGTTTTACGAGTGGCTGCCCTACAACCGGCGCAATGAAAACCAGGTGCCAGGGAACGGGACTGACAGGAAGCTATGGCTCGGCGAGCAAGCGAAGACACAGGCACGGAAGACGGCTGATTGTCGTCGGAAGAGACTCATTAAACTCTATGGCGAATCCATTGGCCGCGGGATTGAGTATGCAGAAGCATTTGAGGTCAGTGAATACGGAAAATCGCTTTTTGAGGAAAATTATCCTGATTTATTCCCTTTTTTCACATGATCGCTGAACTCAAATGTTTGTGCAACATGCTTATGTTCAACAGGTGAGCATTGTTTCCCTGGGCGAGAACAAGGACACATTCCGGTATTTGTAAACTCCACCCTGTGTGTGGTCATTTTACTGGAAAATTGCAAAGCCTAAGTGTAAGTGCCGATGTGCATCGTCCCAGCCACTTTCTGTTCGCTTTCTACAAATAAATTAGTGCCCTTTGTGTGAGGACATAGAAATGCATCTAAAACAATCCATATCGCACCTGAAATTGTTACACCAGTTGCTGGGTTTCGCTGGTAATTTTCGGATTGCCTCATTGTGTCGTCGCCGAATCTAAATCCGTGAAATTTTTATCTCCACTTGAAGACGGCACCGAGGAACTCCTCCTGTTGTGAGGCGAGGCCCCTGTAGATTATCTGGCAATCCTGCGGAGAGGCGAGGTGAGTGAGGACAGGGTCTGTCTTGAGGCGACCATCGGCGATCCATTGAAGAAGTAGCCTGTAATTATCAGTTATACCACGTGTCCGTTCGCTGGAGTGCTGAGGCCACCGCCACTCAAGAGCACCGATCATGCGTATGGCTTTCAGGTGCAGGTGCAGGAGCATCGGAGTGGCATCGAACACGGCCGTTGCGCGGGGAGAACCGAGGAGGATCACCTCCCCATGTTTTCGGGTGAGAAGGGTCGCCTCGGCCACAAGTTCGCTGATACCGATTGCCTCCACCGCGATGTGAACCCCGCGGCCGCCGGTCCAATCCATTACGGCGTTTTTGAGGCTGTCCCTTCCGTTGTTCACGGTTCGGCCGATACCACATGCTCGAGCCTTTTCCAGACGCAAGTCGGAGAGGTCTGCGGCCATAACGTCGGCACCTGCCAACTGGAGGATCTGCGCGACGAAATTCCCCACCAGGCCCATCCCGATCACCAGCACGGTATCTCCTGGTTGGACGCTCGAGGAGCGGAGGGCGCTCATGCTCACCCCGGCTATGCGCGCGAAAACCAATTTTTCGCCGGGTGTGTCGCCGGGCACGGGAAGGGCCATGCGCCCAGCGTCCGCCTTTACACGGGATGCATGCCTGGAGAAACTGATAACCCGATCGCCGGGCGTGCACATTGTCACCGCCGACCCCACCGCCAGCACCAGCCCGAGGTTGCCGTAACCAGTCCCGCGAGGGTACTGTCCGTCGTCGCCAAAGGGCATCTGCTTTACCAAGCCAGTGAACCCGGCTCCTTCGGTGCCAGCGCTGACCACGCTGTATTCCGTCTCCACGAGAGCTTCATGGGAGGCCAGATTCTCATCAAGTTTACCCTCGCACAGTTCAATGCGGCCCGGCTCCTGGACAATCAGTTCTTGTATATGCATATTCCCAAGATTTGCGTGATTTTCATAATACAATCCAACTTTCCCATTGAGCTTTCGAGTTTTCGTTCAATTCCGCCAGTCGTAGAGGACGCCGAGCACTCTTTTAGGATTTTCCGCAAGCATCCTATACGTTTCCAGACATTCCTCTGGTCTAACGACATGTGTAATCAATTTGTCCAGAGGTAGTCTTCCATCCTCCATCAAACGCATAATCAGCCTTCGATCACGATCCTTCGTCCAGTGGTAATAGAGGTGATCTTGATCAGGGGTGATCGGATGAAAGGCGCCATGCACACTGACCTCACGCAGGTGAACCTCATCCAAGAAGTTGAACGGGACCATTCCCCTTGGAGATCCCAAGCCGATTAAACGGCCTCCGGTTGCAGCGAGTTTCACCGCCTGCGGATAGACATTCGGTTTCCCTGTTGCTTCGATAACAACATTCGCTCCGTCGTCGTGACAGATCCGGTTGACAGCATCGAAAACTTCTATTTCCCCGGTGCCGCTTACCGCAAAATCTACGCTTAGCTCTTTTGCCAATTTCAGGCGAAACGGGTCGATATCGATTCCGATTATCGGCGTCGCGCCTGCAATACGGGCGAAAAGGGCAGCGATCTGGCCGATCACGCCGAGACCGAAAATGACCACGGATTCCCCAAGGCAAACGTGCCCCACACGGATCCCACGTATGGCAATCGCGGCCATTACCATAAGGGCAGCGCTTTCGAGAGAAACATTATCTGGAACCCTTTGAAAACCGGTACGCAGAATCGCATGGCTACTGTGTCCGCTTTGCCCGGCGATCCGGTCGCCCGGCTTCACGGTAGTTACTTGTGGACCCGTCTCCAAAACCGTTCCCGAGTTGCAGTAACCCGTTTGACGAGGGAAGTTCAGTGGCGTTCCGGGGTTACCGCCATGAAGCCAATTGTTGATCTCGGTACCTATGCTTATTGCGGTAAATTCATTGCGCACGAGAATCCCATCGTCAGGCAGCGGATCGATTTCGAATTCTTGTAATTCGATTTTTCTCGGTTTCAGTAAGATTAGTCGTTTTCCTATCATTTTTTGCAAAAACAAGCATTCGCTTAAGTATGTTCAAAGTTGGCGTTCACGTAGATTTACCAATATTCCCGAAACAAAAATTATTTCCTTGTGTTTCTTTTTTAAATTCGTTTTCATAATATATATATTTCATATAGTAATATTTATATTTCGTAAACGATTGTTATTAATTTCATTTAAGATACATAATGTCAATAAATTCTCACATTATTTTCACCTCTCATGTGAGTCCCATATTCGCTAAAATTTGAACCCATAATCATGGTGTTAGCGCAAAATACGATTAGCTCGATAAACTATCAGATGGATTTTATTTCACTAAATCAAACTGGATGGAAGTTGAGTGCACTACTGCCGAGATTGTGTTAGCCTGTGGTTTTCTTTAGAGTCTTGTTCGCACATTCTTCAATCTATCGAAACCAGCGACGGTTTAAGCGGTGTTTACGCATGCGGCTGCAAGGGCGTGAACTCCACGAGGAACACGTACACCCGGAAAACATATCTGGAAGCCAGACGTTTCGGAAACGGAGTGTCGGCCTATGGACAGTAATTGTTATCTTCTCCTTTTTTCTTTTGGAGGGGTGTGCTAAGAGGACGTTTCCGAAACTTTCAACGGAAGAACTCACGGATCGCTTGATTGAAGTTTCCGATACTCAGGAGCAGCGGTTGGAGATTTCCTGGCTTGGTGTTCCCCGTCAAATTCGAGGAGAAGAAGGCTCGTGGATCGAGCGGAATCTTGAAAAGCAATTCAATATCGACCTCAAGCCGATTTTCCTCGAATGGCTCAGCTATAAACGCCGTAAGCCCTTGATGATGTTAGGTGGAGAAATTCCTGATGTCTACTGGGTCGAGAGCAGCACCGATCTTCGGCGTGATGCCCATCACGGCTTTGCCTTGGAACTTCCATACGAAGTGATTCTAAAGCATGCCCCGAATTATGTAGAAGCGCTTAACAAATACGCTCCAGAAGCTTGGCTATTGAGTTACTACAAGGGGGGGAATTACGGGTTACCAACATTCGGGGCATTGGAAAACGGGGTTTTACCGCAACCGGGTGTATGGCGAATAGATTGGTTGAGGAATGTGGGAATAGAAAAAATTCCGGAAACTTTGGATGAAATGCATGACGCCTTGTGGAAATTCCGACACGAGGATCCCGATGGAAACGGGAGAATGGATACCTACGGTATGAGTCCAAAGGCGGGGTTGAGCCAAAAGGTGCGAATTGATCACAGTTTTGGTGAAATATATGGAGCCTTTGGTGTATTATCAGCAGGTTGGGTTGAACAAGATGGGCACCTGATTTGGGGTGGGATATTGCCTGAAACAAAGAAAGTTTTAGCTATACTTAAAAGATGGTACGCGGAAGGGTTGATCTATCCAGAGTATCTCCTTGTCGGTGATGATCCGAATGAACGGTTTTATCTTTTTACGCGGGGTAAAGTTGGATACATGCCTGCCTATGCTCATTTTGACTCCTATGACCATAAATTTTCAGGTTCACTAGCCGGCCTTATGAGCCGTTTGCATCCTGAGGCCAACTATTATCCGCCAGGAAACTTTCCGGCAGGTCCGAAGGGCAAACGCGGTGGGCCCATTATTGGAGGTGCCGAAAATGTGGTCGTATTTGGGGCACATCTGGCTTTAGAGCCAGAGAAAGTTGTGCGCATCCTCCGTATGTTCAATAAAATGGCGTCCGATGTGAACTTGCATCTGCAAGCGAAAATCGGGAAGCGTGATGTTCATTGGAGCTGGTCGATAGAGAACGGTATTAATGGCCTTCCTCCGTTTGACGATCCTTTTTACGGTTCGCGCGAACTTGTCGGTATCAATCCAACCATCTCCCATGCAATTTCGTTCTTTTGTCCTTTTGGTGCCCGCAAAGAGTGGCTGGAGCACTATAATTCGAATAAGGAGACGGATTTTGACCAAACTTATCGCCGAGCGGAATTGAGCCTTAAAAGCCCAATTCCGTGGCCTGACATGGTCCCTTTGGCTGAGAAATTTTATGCCGACCTGCGAGTTTTCCAGGAAACGGTTTTTGCAGAGATCATTCAAGGCAATCGTGAGTTAGAGGAGTTCGACGAGTTTGTGAAGGAATGGTTCGCCCGCGGTGGCCTGGAATTGACAGAAGATGCAAATCGAATGCTAAAGGTGAAGGACGATGTCTTTCGCCAAGTTGGCGCGGTTCAAGGCGAATCTCGGGCGGATCTGAATTGAAACTTTAACAGACGCTATGACAGTAGAAGGGACTATACGAAAACATCGTGGATTGCTTTGGATGTTTCTACCGTGCCTCCTCTATTTTGTCATTTTCCATTACATACCGATGTTTGGAATCATCCTTGCATTCAAAGACTATGTTATTGGAGAGGGCTTTATGGGAAGTCGATGGGTCGGATGGGAGAATTTCGAGACTCTTTTCGGAAGTTCGGATTTCTTGCGAGCCTTGCGAAATACATTTGTGATCAGTACATTGCGGTTGGGCCTTGGTTTCTTCGCGCCAATCATTTTGGCTCTATTATTGAATGAGCTTCGATGGTCCGGTTTCAGGAGGGGAATTCAAATAGTCACCTACATTCCCTATCTGCTTTCCTGGGTGATACTCGGAGGTATCTTTCTCCTCGTTTTTTCAATCGATGGACCTGTTAATCGGCTTATGCTTCTTCTCTTTGACACAAAGGTCCGGTTTCTCACTGATGACCTGTGGTTTATCTCCCTTCTCGTTTTTACTCATATTTGGCAGAGTGCAGGCTACGGGGCGGTCATTTACCTCGCCGCATTGGCGGGTATTTCTCCGACACTTTACGAAGCGGCCACTATTGACGGGGCAAATCGCTGGCAGCTTGTGCGCTTTGTAACCCTGCCTTCACTCGCGCCAACAATCGTTGTCCTACTAATCCTCAATCTAGGTCTTATTCTCGATGCTGGTTTCGATCAAATTTTCAATATGTACAATCCCATAGTTTACGATGTCTCTGACATCATTGATACGTATGTACTAAGGCATTTGATATCCTTAGATATAGGACTTTCCACTGCGGCCGGTGTTTTTAAATCGGTTGTTGGACTAGTTATGGTTGTAGCATCTAATTACCTCGCACGGTATCTCAGTGGTGACGAATATGGAATCTGGTGATCGGAGGATTTATGTTCTATAAACGTACTCTCAGCGGATATCTCTTCGATCTGCTCAATCTTTGTTTCCTAACAATAGTTGGATTAATTGCCATATACCCATTTATCTATGTTCTTGGCCTCTCCTTCACAACTGGTGAAGAGTTAGCCGAGGGGAATTTTTATCTTTTTCCGAAGAGAACTTCACTGGTGGCCTATGAGATGGTATTGAACGATCCGAATATACGAAATGGTTATCTGAATGCGATCTTGCGAACTACAGGTGGAACACTGGCAACTCTTTTGATGACTTCGCTGGCTGCTTATCCATTGTCTCGCAAGAAAATGCCTCATAGGAAGAAAATCGTTTTTTTTATATTGGTGACCATGATCTTCAGCGGAGGGATTGTTCCGCGTTATCTACTAATCCATGAATTGGGTCTAATTAACAACCGTTTGTCACTTATACTTCCTCTAATGTTGACGGCGTTTAATGTGATCGTGTTAAAGAACTTCTTCCAGCAGATACCCGAAAGTTTCGAGGAAGCCGCTCGTCTCGACGGAGCCGGTGATTTCACTATTTTGTTCCGTATTTTCATCCCGCTTTCCAAGCCGATTCTCGCAACTATAGCTTTGTGGACCTGTGTCCTGCACTGGAACCAGTGGTTTGATGGACTACTCTATATCACTTCCGACAAGAAACAAATATTGCAGATATTTCTGCAGCGGATTGTGGTCGAAAACAGCGTCAACCGAATCCGGTTTGGAATCCAGGATTTGGATATGACTATGTTCTCTTCAGAAGCGGTAAAAGCCGCCACAGTCGTTATAACCGTTTTACCGTTAATCGCCGTTTATCCGTTTTTACAGAAGTATTTCATCAAGGGCATCAAGCTAGGTGGGATTAAGGAGTAGGATTCTGACGATGGAAGAAACGATCCCGATTTCACCAAGGATGATCCCAGTCTACACGGCTATTAAATACCTCTCCTTCATTTCTAATTTCACAATCAAATGACAACTAAACGGATATTAGCTACGTATCTTATTGAAACAGCCCAACCGTTGGAAAAAGCTGCTTCGGCTATGGCCGGTGAGCAATCATCCGGTACCTTTGTGACTATCCCCGGCGAGTCCGAATCACTACGCGAGCGCCATGCTGCCAAGGTAGAGCGAATTACCGAGTTTGAGCCAGTTGGCATTCCCAGCTTACCGGGCTCGCGGCGCATCGAACAAACCGCTGACCCTGTTAAATACAGACGCGCCGAGGTTGTTTTATCGTTTCCCCTTGAAAATATTGGTCTATCGCTCCCAAATCTAATGACCCTAGTTGCCGGCAACCTCTATGAGTTAAACCAGTTCTCCGGTCTACGATTAACGGATATCCAACTGCCTTCTGCCTTTGCCAACGCCTATCCCGGCCCACAATTTGGCATTGAAGGAACACGCAAACTGGCGGGTGTGTTTAACCGGCCCATCATAGGCACCATCATCAAGCCCAGTGTTGGGCTATCTCCAGAAGAAACGGCTGCGTTGGTAAAAACGCTGGCTGAAGCGGGCATTGACTTCATCAAAGATGATGAACTGATCGCCAATCCGCCTTATTCCACCCTAGATCAGCGAGTTACAGCAGTCATGCGCGTTATCAATGACTGTGCCGACAAAACTGGTAAAAAGGTCATGTACGCCTTTAACATCACTGGCGACATCGATGACATGCTGCGAGGTCATGATGTAGTTCTTAAAGCTGGAGGCACATGTGTGATGGTAAGCATCCTTAGTGTTGGTCTGGCTGGATTCACTTATTTGCGCCGTCACTGCCAACTACCCATCCATGCACATCGCAATGGCTGGGGGGCTTTTGCTCGAAGTCCCTGGTTAGGCATGTCATACATTGCATACCAAAAATTCTGGCGGCTAGCCGGGGCCGACCAGATGCATGTTAACGGGCTTCGAAACAAATTTTGCGAGTCTGATGAATCTGTAATTGCCTCCGCCCGTGAATGCCTTACCCCGATGTTAGGTGGTTACACCGCGATGCCGGTTTTTTCATCGGGGCAATGGGCTGGACAAGCGCCGGATACTTTCCAAGCCCTCGATAGTGTTGACCTCATGTACGTTGCCGGTGGGGGCATTATGGCTCATCCGGGCGGCCCTGCGGCCGGTGTCAATAGCCTCAAACAGGCATGGGAAGCCGCTACTTCTGGTCAAACGCTTGAAAATTATGCTCAAAACCACCTCGAATTGCAGCAAGCGATTGAGCGTTTTAGCCATCTATGATGAATAACCATGGCAAATAAGAAATTACTGCTAACTTTCTACGGTGATGATTTCACCGGCTCAACCGATGCGATGGAAGGGCTCACTCTGGGTGGTGTGCGGACAGCTCTGTTTCTCTCCCCGCCAACCCCGGAGCAATTAACCGGCCGCTTTTCCAATTTACAAGCCGTTGGAGTAGCCGGTACCAGCCGCTCAATGACACCTGGAAATATGGAGGCGGAACTACGCCCCAAATTTGAAGAATTAAAAGCGCTTGGTGCCCCGATTTGCCACTACAAAATATGTTCCACTTTTGACTCCTCAGCGCAAGTTGGCTGCATTGGCCGGGCTATTGATGTTGGCTGTGATGTTTTTAAACCAAAGTTTGTGCCATTATTGGTGGGTGCTCCAACGTTAAAACGATATGTAGCCTTCGGCAATTTGTTCGCCACTGTCGGTGCGGAAACATTTCGGCTTGATCGCCATCCCACCATGAGCAAGCACCCCATTACCCCTATGTGCGAAAGTGATCTACGCCTGCACTTAAGTCAACAAACCGATAAATCAATTGCCTTGTTTGACCTTTTACATTTGGCGGCTCCTTCAAAGGTTCAAAACAATCTCCTGGAAACTCTACTGAATAATGAAGCTGAAATTATTTTATTTGATACCCTAAATGACGAACATTTGCTAAAAACGGGGCGGCTCATATGGAAGCATAGAGGAGACACGCCTCTATTTGTCGTTGGCTCATCCGGTGTTGAGTACGCTCTGACTGCCTATTGGCAAAAGATAAATAAAGTTCCCAGACCCGAACCCTTTTCAGAGCCGGGAGTAGTTGATCGGCTGATCGTCATGTCAGGTAGTGCGTCACCGGTTACCGCCTCTCAAATTGGGTGGGCAGTTGAGCATGGGTTCTTTGGCATTCGCATCAATACAACTAAACTCATAGATCCTACTATGTCCGATGTAGAACGAAAGCGAACCATTCAAAAAGCGCTGACCATCTTAGATAAGGGACAGAGTATTGTGATGTACTCTGTCCAAGGTCCGGAAGATCCAGCCATAACGGCAACCACCCAACACATGAAAAGGCTTGGTTTAAGCCCGAACAGCGTAGGACAAATATTGGGAAAACAACAAGGACAAATATTGCGCACATTACTTGAAAAAACTGGTATTAGACGAGCCTGTGTCGCTGGGGGAGATACATCCGGCCACACCGCATTGCAACTTGGCATTTATGCTTTGGAAATGGCTCTCCCCATCGCGCCGGGTGCACCCTTGTGCCGAGCCAGTTCGCATCAATCCAATTTTGACGGCCTGGAAATCTCGCTCAAGGGCGGACAGAATGGTCAACCAAATTACTTTGGCCAAATTCAACAAGGCAGAGTTTGACCCCTTGAAATCAAATAACAAAAAGGAGCATTAATATCATGACTACAATTGCATTAATGGGAGCTGGAGGCAAAATTGGTTTTCGTATTGCCTCAAATATGGAGAATAATTCGGACTATAAATTACTTTACGTTGAAGTAAGTCAGGACGGCACAGAAAGATTGTCTCAATTAGGTTTATCTACAACATCAACAACAGAAGCCTTAATTCAAGCTGATGTTGTTATTTTGGCAGTGCCCGACGCGTTGATCGGTAAAATTTGTGCCGAAATTGTGCCCACCCTCAATAGTGGCACAATAGTCATTGGACTGGACCCGGCAGCTGCGTATGCTGGCGTGTTTCCGCAACGTGAGGATATCAGCTACTTTATTTCACATCCTTGTCATCCTCCCTTATTTGGAGACGAAACGGATCCGGAAGCCAAGCGAGATTGGTTTGGCGGAATCAAAGCTAAACAAAATATCGTTTGTGACTTGTTTCAAGGCCCGGAAGAAGATTATGCCAGGGGCGAAGCAATCGCCCGGGCTATCTTTGCCCCTGTGATGAGAGCGCATCGCATCACCACAGAACAAATGGCTATTCTGGAGCCAGGTTTGGTTGAAACCCTTTCAGCCACTTGCCTTTCAATCATTCGTGAAGCAATGGATGAAGCCATCAATCTGGGAGTCCCGGAACAGGCCGCCCGTGACTTTTTATTCGGCCACTTGCGTATCGAACTGGCGATTATATTTGGCGAGGCAGGCTTTCCCTTCTCGGATGGAGCACTCTTGGCGATTGAGCAGGCCAAAGAGAAAATTTTCCGGTCTGATTGGAAGCAAGTGATGACTTTGGAGAGTATTCAGCAAAGTGTTAAGAACATTACCCAGGCGAATGCCTTGTAAATATCCAGCGGAAACGCACAGATCTTTTGTTCAACTCTCAGGTTACGCTTCTACTTCATCTATGCGGACGACGGCATACGGCATCATTTGAAGTTTAAGCCAACCATTAACAGTCTGCCGGTTCTCGGCTGATTGAGCGCGAAAGGCTTCTGGTGATTGCATCGCTTGCTCAACATTCGTTTCATTTATATGGCGAATATGAATATGCTCACTTAAATTTTTCACTGTAATTAATTGTAATGTGGCGCTTAAATTGGCTAGAATTACCCTTGTTTGACCATTTTTTTGCACGGCCAGTCCCTCTATTTGCAGGGGATCACTTGATGTAGTTGGGATAACCTTACCGCCAGCAAACTCGACTACATCAGCCAACACATGGTAGAGTGGATAAACTCCGCCGGGAAATGATTTGAACTTTTCCGGTATCGACGAACCGTCTTTGGTTTCCATTACCCCGAGCCAACCGGTGGTTTCATAATAGGTCAGACTGTGCGTGCCACTTTCAGTTAAGTATTTCAGGCTACCAGCCGTCCAGCCTGCACCAAACAGTGACATTTGTCGTAGATCAACTTGTGGGGGAAGTTGACCGGGTTTCGGCTCTGGTTCAGGGCCGGTGGCATTAGGGTTGAAGCGAGGCTGCAGGGTAATTGGACTGACCACCAGGGGTCGATCGCCCACAATTTGCCTAGCGCTCTCGACGGTGATGGCCTGAGCAGTGAGGGTTTCCGCCAGTGAGGCGTTATCAAAAGCGTGTACCTGTGGGTTAATTGAGTAAGCGACTATATCTAACGCTTCAACAGGTGGATGAACGGTGTTCAATTCAGTAAAATAGACGTTAGTACCGGCTCCAATTTTCGCCGAGACATCGTAACTGGTTAGATATTTACGAACCATTTGGACCCACTTTGCCGAAGTGGTTTTTTCGTTGCGATGAAAAATCAGCCAATGCTGAACCGGCGGCTGAACCTGTTGAAGAAGACTGATTAAATTTTCTAGCTCATATTGAGCCGCATCAGATAAAAAGAGGGCGATTTCAAGCGATGCGTCCAGTGATATTGCCTCGGCGGCGGCCTGACGAAGTTTGGATTTATAGTTAGGGTCCGACAAATGTAGGTCAACGCGAAGATGTGACAGGTTCAAGGCTTTGAGCCGGTCAATCTCTTTGGTTGTAAGGGGTTGGCCGTGGCTGGCAACTCCCAACCCAATTTTTGGCAGTGGTTGGATAGCCTTTTCTCCCACCGAGAAGATGAGCGCGTCATCATCGGCTCCAGCGAGTAATGTGTCAGGCACTTGGCCTTTAAGGGTCAGTGTAATCGATTGGGAGATATTCGTTCCGGCTTCGACTTCTGCCGGGAAGGGCAGTTTCAGGGGCGTACCGTAAATTTTGAACGAGGCATCGGTCCAGTTGCGCTGGTCCTCCATTTCAAAAGTTTCACCCTCAAATCGAATTTCTGCTTGCAGTCCGGGCACTACTTCGTGGGTCGTCGCATGCATTTCGTCAAACGGATGAACTGGATGGATTATGCCGTCAATTACGAGTTGCGGTGCAATGTATTGCGGAAAGGTGCTTTGCTCAATCGTGCCGTCCATGTGCTCAATCTTACATTTCACTCTGGCGCAATCCATTGGATGTAAAATACAGAAACCGATGCGATTACGTCGAAATGTTGAACGTGCTCTGCCATTCATTGTCATTCTGACTGTACCGTTGGCCTCGCCGGTGATGGTGCCACGCCAGAAAAAATCAATATCGCCCACCTTGTTTTCTACATCATAACTGATTCGGAAGGAGTCTTTTCCTATATCCACTAGCACATTTGAGAATACCGGGGGCACCGTGCCCCAATTGTGGTCTCTAACGGCTACATACACACGGCGAAGAATTTCCTGATTGCCAAGCCGGATATAACGCAGATCGCCACCTTCAAAAATCAACGACAGAGGGCCAGCTTGAAGCGTTTTCTGCTGCGGCAGAGGTTCATCTTTTCCATAATACAAAACTGTTTTGGGTAACTTCATAGCCTCATTCCTGATCTAATAGTAATTATTGTTACTCAACGTACCAAATCTCTTCCATTTCAATAAATTGGATGCCACTCCCGGGGATAGCTTCATCCTCAAGCATTGGGTTCATTTCAACTTGCCACCTCTGCTTTATTTCAGTAGCATCTACTTTGGCCATAGCCTCGTTAAAGTTGTTGTTTTCTACTTCTGTATATAAAAAAGCATAGCCTCCAGCTGCCCAAATGCTAAAGTTGTGGAACCCTTTTTCTTGAAACTCTTTAACCAACTCTGGCCAGGGATTGCGATGTCGCTCTTTATAATAATCCTCTGATCCCTTTTTGTACCGCCATATGGCTGCGACTCGCTTCATAACACACAACTCTTTCTTTTAGATTAAAGCGTAATCACCTGGTTACACTTGGCTGACTCATAGGCTCCAATAAAGAGACGCATAGTCTCAAAATTGTCCTCACCAGAAGTTTCGGCGGGTTGTCCGGTTGTAAGTGCGTTTAACAGATCGGCGTTGCAGGGCACAATGCTAGAATGAACTACATCGTAGGCTGGGTCTGCCCAAGTGTATCTCGGCGGCGGATGACGTTGGGCTAATGTACCATTCTCCGTTGTAATTTTTATCCAAAAATCAGGCCCAAGTTCAATCGAACCGTTTTCACATTCAATAAAAACATAAGTTTCGGGAAAACGGTCATGCTCTACTTTGCTGGCGTAACTCATCGAGCAAGTCACGGTTATCCCGTCACCCATTTTCATCATAACCGTAGCGACATCTTCTCCCTTTATGTCAAGTGTAACCTGGCTGGTTTGGCAATAAAGCTGTTTGGCATTTCCAAATAGATACCGAGCCGTATCCAAAATATGGCTACCAATATCGGTTAAGATAAATTCATCAAGTTCCTTTAGAAAAGGTTGATTATCGAAAACAGGAAAACTGTTCGCATAAAGGATATACGCTCGGAATGGTTTGCCTACTCCACTATCCTGCATCGCCTTTTTCAGTTGCCGAATAGGGTATTGCCAGCGCCAATTTTCATGAATCAACAATTGTATGTTAGCCTCTCGACAAACATTGAGCATTTGACGCGCGGTCTCAAGGTCTGGAGCCATTGGTTTTTGACATATTACCGGAATTTTGTGCTTAGCCGCCAGATGAACAAATTGGCTATGAGTGTAAACGTCCGTAATAATGTCAATGAAGTCAATCCGCTCATTGCATAATAAGGTTTCAGCATTATCATAAACGGCCGGTACGCCAAATTTTTCGGCTAATGCTTCTGCTTTAGAAGCACTACGGTTAAAGAGAGCGACGCATTCCACCCCTTCCAACTCTTGCCAGCCAGCAAGCTGAAACTGTGACCAAAAACCTGTTCCAAAAATTGCAAATCGTAAAGCCACTTTAATTTACCTCATTCTGTTTCATTGATAGGTTGATTGTCTTTTGTTTTTGTACGGGTGATTTTACAAAATGTCGTATATGGAAGTGTGAGCGGGTTCTAGGGTGTGTTTGAAAAGTCTCATTTAGGTAAATTTTCTGTTTGACTATATCTACTTTATATGACGCTATGTCGTTGTTATGCAAAAAGAAAGACTTCTTCTTAATGACGCGGCTTGGAAGGCCGCAAAAAAATTAA
>JAJFLU010000023.1 GCA_021772515.1 Opitutales bacterium | reverse complement strand
TTAATTTTTTTGCGGCCTTCCAAGCCGCGTCATTAAGAAGAAGTCTTTCTTTTTGCATAACAACGACATAGCGTCATATAAAGTAGATATAGTCAAACAGAAAATTTACCTAAATGAGACTTTTCAAACACACCCTAGAACGAGGTTGAGTTGAAATTTTTTAAATTTTTCTATCAGGACTGAACTGATTGTTTCCAAAAAACCCTCGGAGGTTTCCCAAACCGCATCGGCGGAGGCATTGATAATGGTTTTCATCGATACATTCGTCATAATTTACTTCCGGTTGTGATTCTCGTCACTGCGGGGCGCGTGAAATTAGATTCTCCAATTTTCCATCGTTTACACAAGCTTTCAGAGTGTCGTCGTCCCCAAAATACGCGCCGTTGATGAAAATTTGCGGAACCGTCCGCTCCCCGCCACTGCGGCGGACCATTTCTTTGAACTGCCGGGTGGGCGGCTTCCAACCCAAAATCATGGGGATTTCAATTTTCCTGAAGGAAAAACCACTCCTCCGCAGCATGCCCATGGCCTTATGGCAATAGGGGCAAAAAATGCTCGAGTAAATCTCGATGGGCGGAATATCCGCAGAATCGTTTTCCATAAAATTGAGGTTACATTGAATAGGAGAATCGAGGTCAATCCGGTTAGGAATATTTTATTTCATGGGGGCAAGATATTCAAGATGTAGCCTGTGACGCTCATCGAACAATCGCCAAGCGACAAATCGCAGAGCCAATAATATACCGAATCCGGTCGTTGCCGTAATGGTGAACATAATTAAAATCTGGTATTTTACCGCCTCAAGAACCGGACTTCCAGCGAGTATTTGACCAGTCATCATCCCGGGAAGGCTCACGATTCCAGCAGTGGCCATGGCGTTTATGCTGGGTATCATGCCCGCCCGCATTCCCTCGCTGCGAAGATCCGCAATCGCCTGCACCCTGTCTTGACCGAGAAGGAGGCGCTGTTCAATAATGACTCTATTTTGCCATACCGCCAGAGTCAAGGTGTTCATACTCAAGGCGATACCGGTCATCGTATTGCCCGCCAGCATTCCCAGTAGAGGGATCGCGTAACGAGGGGTGTACCAGGGGTCTGCCTGCACTATTGCGATAAGCGTAAGCAGCAAAACCGCAACCGATGAGAGGAAAATGGAACCGACCCCGATTCCAAACCCGCTCCACCCTTTAAGGCCTCTGCTTTGGCGAGCCATCACCTCTCTTCCAGCGGCCAATATCATAATCGAACCGGCAAGGAAAATCCAGATTGGTTCATTGCTGGCAAACACAATTCGCAGAACAAGTCCAACAAGCAACAGTTGCACCGTCGTCCGTATTGCAGCAACTAGGATTTGACCACCTAACCCAAGTCGCATTCGAAAACTGAACCCAGCCAAGGCAAGCACAAGCACTGCGGCTATCGATAGATCCTGGGCCGAAAGAGAAATCACATTCATTGCTCTGATTTTTCCTCCAAATATCCGTCCTTGAGGTAAAAACGAGTTTGGGCGACTCTCTTGGCCTGATTGTCGTCGTGGGTTATCCATAGCACCGCCGCTTGCGTGCGCTCACGGTATCCGGCAATCAAAGATTCCACTCTGTCAACGTTTTCGGGGTCAAGGCTCCTGGTTGGTTCATCAAGCAGGAGGACAGGGGGCATGTTAGTCAACAGGCGAAGGAGTGCCAGTCGTTGCCGCTCTCCCGAAGATAGGCGACTTATTCCCCAACTCAACGTATCTCTGTTGAATCCCATTTGTTGGAACAGGTTTTCATCTATTTCATCGAAATGCTCCCCCACCGTGGGCAACCACCATTGGCTTTCCGCAGGCAGCATCGCCACTCGACGCCTCCAATCCGGAGCTGACCAGTTAGAACACTCGCGGCCATTGAGAAATACGCGGCCTTGATGCGGATCAAGATCGGCCAAGGCACGTAGCAAAAGAGTTTTTCCCGAGCCAGAGGGACCGGTCATTCCGGCGCAAAACGAACGTTCAATTTCGAAACTGAATGATTCTTTTTGCTCAGACCAATAGAAAAGAGCATCTACACTGAATAGACTCATTTATTCAATCGACAAATATTCAAATTTCTAGCCGCTGATAGACGATTGTAACATCGCCCTCCCGGTAGGGAACATGGGTAGATGGCCGAGCCTGAAGTAGAGCGGCGCCATCCTCGGGAAGCCCTGTAGATTGATCAAACAACCAAAACTCCACCGGTTTTTCCCCGGCAATGGTGAATTCGAGCGTCACTTCCCGATCCTTGATGGCGATTATGGAAAAGAAACGAAACCCACCATGCTCCGGGAGTTCCCCGAATTCGATATTTTTACCCGCCACAGTCAGACTGGCTATCGGGGAATCTGACGGAAAATGGAAAAAACCGTCGGTGGCTCCTCTGGGCGAACGGAAACGGGTTTTCAGCAACCGCTGACCTTCGCTAATTTCGTCGGAAATTATCTCCAAATCGGGTGGCGGATAACCATGATTTTCGGCGGAAGCCTCATACTTCAACCAACCTTTGGGTATCCAGGGATAAACGGGCCCGGTCGAACCTGAAAATTTCACGATCTGTTGCATCGATTCCGGCACGGCTACTTTCGAGCTTCCAGCAAACCAGTTGGCAGAGCCGTTTTCGTGATCCAAAACGTAGCGGATACTCAGGTGGGCAGGACGTTCCTCTGAAAACGGCGGAGCCAGCACCGCAGCCACAAAAGAGGCAAGTATTATTCCACCGGATACCAAACAAACGACTATCGAAAGCCGTCGAGGATTTGGGGAAAGTCTCAGAAAAGGAGCCCAAATTCCGCCGAGCAGACCCACCGTGGCGGTTATGGCCCCCCCGCTATCAAGGCCAAAGGTCATTTCCATCAATGCCGCCAGTAAAAAACAAAAATACCCCGCACCCGACACGGCTATGACGCAAGCAATCCATTCGAGCCAAGAGACTTCCTCGCCGCTGCTGCGGAATAGCGCAACGGTAAGGATCGCCACCGCTGCCAGCATTGCCGGTATTAGCAACACCACACTCGCTCCGGGCAAAATAATCGCGGCAGTTAACGCCAAAAGGCCCCAAATCAGCCACCCGCCGACAAACAGGCCCAAAAAACCAGCTTTCCGGGAGCACAACCAGACCGATGCCCCCACAGCCAGAGGAACTACCGCCCAGAGAAGAATTCGCGTGGGCAGCGGGTGGGCCTTCCACGGTTTGATATGCCCGCTCAAGCTCTCAATACCCAAGGTCAATCCATAACCCATCAATACGGATGCCATGAAAACCACCAACCAAATTAGCATGCCTTCACCGCATTCCCGCCAGGTGAGCGCCTTTTTTCGCGCCAGCAAAACGGCCCCCGTTAATAACATCAGCAATGTCGCTACCGCTAAAGGCAAGGTCCACGGTTCCGGCCATCGAATCAAAAACTTGCCGAAAATATCCGCATAGACCGAGTTGCCTTTACTGGTCTGGTCGAGATTCGTGTTAGCCAGGGCGATTCCGACCCCTAGCGTATTGTCGCCCTGATGTTGGAGACTGCCGAGGTCGAGATTTTCCAGGCTATCAAATGGGGTGTGGTATTGGGCAACATTGTCGATGAAGGCGAAAAACAATCCGGGAAAACCTTCCCTTTTGAAAATGGTCAAATCCGTGTCGTTGGGCAGCAATTTGTAAACGGCGTAGGAGAGGGAATTGGCAAGCAGCTTGTCAACCGAACCGGCGCAGGCTTCCAGCAGCCAGGCATTGTCATCGCTGGTTTCCACCAATATACTGGGGCCGCTTGTCCCGCGTGCTTCCAGGTTGATGACCACCTTTACATCGCCTGCCCAGGGATGCTCGGTCACAAAGGCTTCCGCGCCAAACAATCCCGCCTCCTCCCCATCATCAAATAGGAAAATAATCGAATTTTCAAAAGGCCCAAGTAGCTTTACGATCCGGGCGATCTCGAGTAATGCAGCGACACCCGAGCCGTCATCCGAGGCGCCGGGCGCGGCTTCCCGGGAGTCGTAATGGGCCACCAGTAAAACCGCCGAATCCAGATTTTTTCCCGGCAGGCGACAAAGAATATTTTCCACCGGCCCCGCCCTGCCCTTTTTGATGCTTACCGGAAAAGCACGTTGGATTTCCACTTGGTAATCGAGCTTTTCGAGAATCGATACAATTCTATCCCTGACAACCCCGTTCGCCGGGCTGCCCATCGGATGGGAGTCTATCCCTTCGAGAATTTCACCCAAATAGTCTCCAGCCCGCATGGCTGAAAATTTCTCGAGAGGTGCCTTTATTCCAAGTGGAACCGGCGGCCTCAAACTGACGCTTAAGGACCAACAAAGAATACCTAAAACAATCAATACTGCCAGTGCCCCGAGCCCAGAGCGGGGGTTTAGGCGTTTTTCTGCGGTCTCTGCGGATTCACTCATCGTTTCCCCTTCCACTCTTCATTATCTGCGTCAATTCTGCGTCAATCAGTGCGATCTACGGTTAAAATAACTTTGAAGGAAATCAATGTAGATTTAATGAAGATTGACTTTATCTCCAAAAATACTGGAATTTCCCTTATTGAAAAGCGTAATAATTATTGAGGACCAAAAGCTTCTTTCGGAGCTGTTAACGGGACTTTTGCATGACGAGCTTTGGCTCAAAGTGATCGCGGAATGCCAGGACGGCCTTTCGGGCTTGGAAACTACTCTGGAAAAATGCCCCGATATGGTGATTCTGGATTTGATGCTCCCGAAAATGGACGGAACTACCGTTTTGCGGCAAATCAAACAAAAACTTCCCGAGACCAAGGTGCTGACTATTTCCGCCAATTTTACCCCCAACTTGGTCAAAGTTTTGGCCGAAAACGGAGCGAGCGGTTTCCTCTCCAAAAGCGAAAGCGTGGCCAAGCTGAGAGAGGCTGTTTCGCAGGTCATGGCCGGTGGTGTTTACTATTGCCCGGAAACCAGTAAATTGCTCAGGGATTCGCTTGTCCAAAGTTCCGACTCCGGGAAAAAGCCCACTCTTTCAAAAAGGGAAACCGATGTTCTGCAATTGGTGGGTGAAGGCTACAGCTCGAAGGAAATCGCTGATTTTCTCGGCATCAGCGTCAGAACAATCGAAGCCCATCGGAGCAATATTATGCGGAAGCTAAATCTGAGGAGCGCCACTGACATGGTCAGGGCGGCGATCAAATTAAACCTGGTAAGCCCCTAGGATCAGTGGTTTACACTGGTTTTCCTGATTAGGCCCTGAAGTTGACGCAACGATTCCAAAGAAGATGCCGAATATAGTGATACCTCTTTGGAAACGCCCGAGGCGCTGGAGTTCTTTCTTTCTTGTGTGCGGGGCGGTTGGCCTCTTCTTCTGGATTCTCCCGACGGATCCCTCGGTTGTCCCCGAAGGCACAAAAGTGGGGAAATGGACATCGATTCTTCCACCCATTTTCGCCGTCATCGTGGCATTGCATTTCCGCTCATTGGTTTGGGCGCTCTCCTCGGCGTTTATTTTGGGCACATTTTTGGCCCACGCCCCGAATTACCTCATGGCTTTGCCGCTGGGGATGAAAAACTTCATTTGGGTGAACTTCACACAGCAGTTCAACCTCTATATTTTTGCTTTTCTGTTCTCGCTCGTTGGCCTGATCCATGTGGCCTACCGGAGTGGGGGAATTCACGGCCTCGTCGCCAAAATCAACCGCGTGGCAAAGGGTCCGCGATCGACCAAACTGGCCACTTCCCTCGCCGGGTTGGCCATATTTTTTGACGATTATTCCAACACTGTGGTGGTTGGCTCCACCATGCGCGCCCTCTCGGACAAATGGAGAATATCCCGCGAGAAACTGGCCTACATCGTCGATTCAACAACGGCCCCGATCGCCGGACTTGCCCTCCTCTCTACCTGGATTGCCTTCGAGGTATTTTTCTTCAATCAGGCATCCGATCAACTCGGTTTAAACGAGGGTGGCTACGAAATGTTCGTCCGCCTAATACCCTACCGTTTCTACTGTTGGGGCACACTGCTCTTCGTCTTTTTCACCTCGGCTCTGGGTCGAGATTTCGGCCCTATGTACAAAGCCGAAAAGCGGGCTGCCCTCGAGGGAAAACTGATCGCGGACGGCGCTCGCCTCCTGACCAGTGAGAAGGGCGGTGAGTTGGAACCGGTTAAAGGAAAGCCCCAACGCTGGGTCAACGCGGTAATACCGTTGGCGATCGTCATCGGTGGAACTCTGGGGGGCATTCTGCTCTTGGGTCGCCACAAGGTCTTGGGTTCCGGTGATCCTTTTTCCTTCGCCCATCTGAGCGACTGGAGGGCAGCCTTTGGCATGGTCACCAATCCGGCATTCACCCCCGGCGGAGCGATGAAAATCCTCTTTTTTGCATCATTCACGGGGGGCGTGGTCGCCGTGGTGATGGCCATGAGCCAGAAAATTTTAACCTTCAAGGAAGCGGGAAAGGCTTATATGAGAGCCCTGCCAACACTTTGGATGGCGTTTTTCATTCTCATAATGGCCTGGGGCATGAGCAAAATCTGCACCGAGGGAGTGCATACCGATACCTATCTGATTTCCCTGCTGGGCGGGCGTATCGAGTTGGTATATCTGCCGCTATTTGTTTTTCTGATCGCTTCGGGGATGTCATTTTCAACCGGTACCAGTTTTGGCACGATGGCGATATTGATTCCCGTAATTCTGCCTCTGGCCCATGCTTTGGGCGCCTACGAAGAGGGAAACCGGATAATTTTCTGGCTGACCGCAGCCGCCATCATGGACGGAGCCATTTTCGGTGATCATTGCAGCCCCATCAGCGATACCACCGTGCTCTCTTCGATTTCAGCCGGCTGCGATCATATCGATCATGTGACCACTCAGATGGCCTATGCGTTGACCACGATGCTCATCGCGGGATCGGTGGGCTATCTGGCAGTGGCCTCCGGCATGACAGCCTCGCACTACTTTCTGCTTTTCCCAGCCATAACGGTTGGCATCCTCATGATAATCGGCAAAAAAGTGCCCGAGCCCAAATTTGATTAGGATAATGCTCAGAAATCGGCGAAGTTGACCGCTAGATGGTTCTTCGAAACACCGAAATGCCGGGCCAACCCCTTTGCGCGGGCCTCGATTTTTGGGAGGATGGTCTTGGGGAGTTTTTTAAAAGGATAGACCGTAATTTCGAGACCGGAGCCATTCAGCTTATACCGCCAGGAGGCGATGGTATATCCAAGGTGAACAATGGTGGCTTCGATATGCCCGGCAGGCCGCCAGACGCGATTGTAATATGGTTTGGGGCAAATCCAGGATTTGTCCTTGTGTCCGAGCAAAACCGGATCGAAACGGCCCAGCATCAACAGCGGCCAACGACCTCTGGGGGGCGGCGGTTGTAAAAGCTTATCGAGGTCTTTCGAGAGGCAGAGAAGCGTCCGTCCATTGTATCGCAAATGCGCGATTTTTTTGCGCAGGAAATCGATGGATGGCTGCACCGCGCGTAGGGACGACCCGCCCCAATAGGCCAAATCATTTACCGGCGCAGGCCCATAGGTATGCAGGTATTGCAGGGCCAACTGGCGGTTGGCGATTTCGGGCTCAGGGGGGTTCCAGGAAAGCCCGGGCAGCCAATGTTCACGATGGACAAAGTAACCCTCACTCCCATTCTTGCGGCTATGACAGGCCACCCCTTGCATTACCAATTCCGCAAACAACCCTCCCCAAGAGGAAAGAAACTCCGGGTCGTTGACCAAAGATAGCCCTCGCTGGTCCGCCCGGCACATACCATCGAGACCTTTTTGCAAAAGAGTGGCAGCAAACATATCTACAATTTCATCGAATTCCTCTTCGATCCCGCCATTTTTGCAATAATTGCGACGCCACCAGGAACGGTAGCGAGCAAAAGCCGCCTGGATAACCGGCCATTCGGCGGAAGGATACAGGTGGAGGGTAAACCGCTGACCCCAGAGTTTGACCAGTGTGCGGTCATCCCAAAGAAGCTTTTCCAAACGAGCTTTGGTGAACCCTCCGACCCGGTTGGCCAACGCTATCCCGGCGGCTGAAAGTATCTGGGCCTGCACCCCTCCCAAGGCGGAGGAAGCTTCCTGGGCGGTCGAAAAGGGCTCAACCAGACCCGATCTTTTGATCCTGAACCAGGCTAATTGGTCCGCTGTTACGGTTATTTCCGACATAATTACAAACTTAAACAAACACCAAAACGCCGGGGGTCGCCAACCCCTTCCATCTCTCCATTCTCACCGTGATATGGGTTGTCCTTGAGATGCAAACAGTGCTCAGCTCAAGGGATTTGCGGCTACCTGAATCACCAATCATTCTGCTGGCACATCAATAATTTTCCGGTTCATGTCGAAATACTTCTGACCGATAGTTCTATTTCTTGCATCAAACTCATATAAAATTGTCGAATATCCTCGGTTTGGATGATCCATGGGTTTGCCAGAAACATCGACATATTCTGTTTTTATCCTAACTATACCGTCCTTTCTCCAATGAAAAAGTTGGCCGGCATAACCGCGCGCCGGAGGAATCCAGTCTTCACCTTCCGCATTTAAAAAATAATAACCTAACCGATTTCCGTCCTCATTGTATATTCGTCGAAACCCCATATGTCCAAAATTGGTTAATGCGAGATTTCCATGCTCATCCAGATATTTCGCGCGGATCAGATAGCCATTTTCGTCATAGGAGAAATCTATCCCTGCGATGTTTGCAGCCCCTCCACGGTAAGGCGTTTTACCCTTATAAATGCGCCAGGAATGACGCGTCTTATTGCCGTTACGCTTAATCTCTACTTTGTATTCCTCTTCCAAAAGCTTAATGGTTTTCGCAAATCCATCGGGGTCAAATTCGATGCGCGCTTTTGCAAATGGAAACTCTCCCTTACCGATAATTAGTTCGCCGGCGGCATCGTATCTACTTTCAATCACGCTAAGATCATTGCGCCACAGCCATTTAATGCTCGCATAACCCAGTGAGCTATCGGTCAGACCCCCCTCTGCGTCGAGAAAGTCCGCCTGTAATAACTTATTCTTTCCATCATGGACAAGCCTGACTGAAAAAACATTCTGAAAGGCAATTTGAGGCTTATTAGTGTGATCAAAAAAATGGATGCGCACCTCAGAACCATCACGTTTAAAGGTCATTTGCGAAGTTGGAACAAAGCGGTTTGATGTATAGTTTTCATCAATCGGCTTCGGGATATCGCCATGAAAATACTGGATTTCGCCAATAAAACCACAATCGTCATAGGTGATGCGGAAGTGAGCAATATTTGCTGTTTGATCCGGCGAAACTTCAACTACACCGTCAAATGGCTCGGCCAATGTAGTAATTTCAGCCAAACTTCTAAAATACTTTGCATGGGATAACTTGCCGAAACATTCTTTCGCCCACACCGAAGAACTTTGCAAACAAAGCCCTACCACAATACAACAGGCGACAAAAAGATTGTGCCCAAAATTCGTTTTTTTCAATCCTGACATCGGAAACTCCTCCTAGTTTAATTTTTGTAAACTTAATTCCGACATAAGTTCAAACTTAGGCAAACTCCAAAACGCCGTGGGTCGCCAATCCCTTCCAAATCTCCATTCTCACGCTGGCACACCGTGTGCGCGCCGCCAAAAAACAGGTTGATGTCCGGCCAAAGCTTAACATCGGAAAATCGTTTCTCAATCTGCTGAACTACCGTAGGTAAAAACCCGCCCTCAAAATTCAGGAGTCCGTTTTCGTAGTGAATTCGCGG
Source organism: Opitutales bacterium (assembly GCA_021772515.1). Lineage (GTDB taxonomy): Bacteria > Verrucomicrobiota > Verrucomicrobiia > Opitutales > UBA2987 > JAJFLU01. The sequence continues at coordinate 13,238 of JAJFLU010000023.1, read as the reverse complement.
ACTCTCGACCGCCTGCGCTAATTCCATTCCGAAATCGATTCGGTTTAAGATAACCTGCAAAATCGCCGAACGGATTCGATTGGAACCACCCGAACCAGTGGTCAGAACGCCATTTTTTCCGAAAATAAGAGTTGGCGACATCATGGAGGCAATCCGGGTATCGGGCTTCCAACGATGAAAACCGGCGGGATTGAGGTCCTCCTCACCCAGCATATTGTTGAGCATGAAACCACAGCCGGGCACCATAATCCCGGAGCCCGATCCATTGGAAAGATTTAGCGCTGCCACATTGCCCCGGGCATCGATAATGCTGATATGGGTTGTCCCGGTGGTGCATACATCGTGATCGGCCAGAATTGCTCGATAAGATGTCAAAAGTTCCGTATCCAGCAAAGATTCCGCAGATTCCAAATCGTCGGGGGCTCCTCCCGCGCTTTCTCTTTTAACACGCCCCGTCAACTGCATCGTGCGGGCCAGAATCTCCAGATGGGCGAGGGATCCGAATTCCTCCCGAGGCAAAGAACTTGTAGCCATCAGTTTGAGAGCGAGGGCAATCAATGTGCCTCCCAGACTAGGAGGCGGATTGGTCCAGATAGAGGCCCCGCGATAGGAAACCTGCAAAGCCTGCCTTTTGTGGGCCTCGTATCGAGCAAAGTCCTCCATTGTCAGGTGCCCGCCTTTCTCTTGGCAGGATTTCACAATTTCACTGGCCACTTCTCCGCGATAAAAAAAATCCTCCCCCTCCGAGGCCAAAGTTTCCAGAAAAAGGGCCATTTCAGGATTGGCCAATCGCTCGCCTTTCTGAAGGACTTTGCACGGATGGGTTTTGCTCGAAAACACCTTCCGCGCCTCAGGTGAAGCCAGGTAAATTTGACTGACCACATCCAGTAAAACCGGAAGGAAATCCTCCACCACAATCCCTTCTCTGGCCAGAGTGTAAGCGGGTTCGACGAGTTCCTTGAGGGGCATCCGGCAGCGATCCCGCCAAACATCGCAGATACCACGAATTGCTCCCGGCACGGCGCAGGATGCCAGCCCGAGGTGAAATTCCTGAGTCGTGGTTCCAAAGTCAGCGTGGACCGGGAAAAAATCCACCGGCTCTGGAGAGGATTTCAGGGGGGTCTGGGTGAAAAAATCATAGACCAAGGGATCTCCGCCGCCACTCCATGTGAGGAGAAAACCGCCACCGCCGGGAGAAGCTAACACCGGCTCGGCAACGCAGGCCGCAAAAAATGCCGCCACGGCTGCGTCAAAAGCATTTCCTCCGGCTTCGAGGGCTGACAATGCCGCTCGGGCCGTATGGACGCTGCCTGCCGCCACGATTCCTTTTCGGGCACCTGCCATCAATCGAGATTGTAGAAAATAGTTAAATACAGGAAACGGGCAGTTCGGCGTTCTGCCCTTTACCTTTGCGGTTCCTCCAATTCGTCAATAGGATTCACCTCGATCAATTCAATATCGAAAATCAGCGTGGAACCCGGTGGAATTATCCCAACAGGCCTGTCTTGATATCCGAGATACGCGGGAACGTAGAGTTTAATTTTCCCGCCTTCACGCACGAGTTTCAGACCCTCGGCGAATCCAGGAATCACATCCGTGAGGGAAAAATCAGTAGGGCTACCTCTTTGAATGGAGGAATCAAAAACCTGCCCATCAATGAGCGCTCCTTCATAGTGCACGCGCATGACATCGTTTCCACTGGGTCTTCTTCCTATGCCCTCATCCACCATCTCATAGAAAAGGCCCGAATCGGTTTTCAAAATATTCGGATTTTTCCCAAGTTCGGAAAAAAACGTTTCCTCGGTAACCAGATTCCCGGCAGCCGTCTCAGAATTCCTCTGTTCCTGCCTCTCCTGAAACGCCTCGAGTCTCTGTCGAACCAGGACCTCGACATGGGAAATGGTATCGTCCAGATTTTCCGGTCCCGGCGCACCCCTGGCCGCCAAAAGAATTCCCTGGACAATATGCCGCAGCTCGTCGTCGGTATAGCCAATATAAAGGCCTTTTTCCTGACCGATTAGCCACCCGTAGGCCTCCAGAATTTCCTGATCGGATAATGCCTTGGCGGGGACGGGAGCCTCCGGTTCCTCCTGACCGCTGAGGACCGGCAGAACCAGCATCGGTAAACAGAGGCCGAGAATCGACCGGCAGAAAATAGTTTTTATTATATTAATTCGCATACTCATAATGACCTTTTCCATCATGGTGGGGGACAGCCTTGAAGGGTCAAACATTTAGAGTAGATCTTAAAGCAAAAGGGGCAATTTGAACGGTTAAGCAAATATCAAATGTGGACTCCCGAGCAACTTTCTGTCTTGAAAAAGCGATTGCCCAGCCAAAATTCCGGCATAAAACTTATGAAATAAAGGCTAGACCAAACCCTCCTACCTTTCGATTCTTCCACAAAATAATTCTGATAATTTTTGATTATATGATTTTTCACAAAATAAATTCTATTTCTTCTATGAGGATGCTAAGTTATTTCCTCTTTGTTCTATTGATCGTCGGGAGCGCACATAGAGCCGAACTGGCAGCCCAACCTGAAGAAGGCGGAACGCTGTTGATCAATTTCTCCGACATCTCTGACCTGGATGAAATCAAAACCCACCTTTTCGGAGGGCAAATCACAGAAGAGGATGATTTTGAAGAGGCTTTGGCCCGCGCTGTCGAATTGGATTTGTCGGCGCAAAACGAACTCGAAGCCAAAATCTCTCGTTATTGGATACAGGGGCGGTTTCAAAAATTGATGGAACTTCTGCCCAATATTGAGAAAAACCTAGAGCGTTGGGATTTCCAAAAAAGTGAGATTTTCACAGCGGAAGAGGAATTAAAAGGATACTACCATCTATTCCGCACCTATGAGGCTAAGGTAACCGGCGATTCCGATACCTTCGCCAAAAACGCCAAGGAAAGCTTCTGGAATTATCCCGAGCTGGCAGATATTCTCGCCTTTTGGATAGGGGAACAGCGTGAGGCGGATAAGCTGACCAACCTTGTCATGCCCATGGATACGGTTCTGACAACTTCCCAAGGGGAAGAGACAACCCTGGGCGAGATGGTGGACGGTCACAAGGGCCTTCTTCTTGATTTTTGGGCAACCTGGTGCGGTCCCTGTATTGCGCTGATGCCGGAGTTGACCCACAAAGCGGAAGTTTTGGCTCCGCAAGGGATAGTGGTGGCTGGCATGAACACCGAAACGGAGGCGAAGGCGGAAGCCTTTCGCAAAAAAAGGGATATCACGTTTGCCTGGTTGGTTGAACCCGAGGGAGCGCCTTTTCAACGACTTCTGGAGATTGATTCAATTCCCCGTATGGTCCTGGTATCTCCCCAAGGCAAGGTGCTCTACAACGGCCACCCGATGGACCCGGCCTTGATAGTGGCTCTCGGCAAACTCGAGGTAACTCTTTAGATTAGATAGAAACTGCCGGTTAATTCAACAACTAGGGCCGCTCGGTCTCCTCGGTATTGATTTCCTTCTCTACTTGGGCAGGATCGGGCGTCATTTCTCCCGGATTTTCCGCTTGTTCCGCAGGATCCCCCTCCGATGAAATCACCTCGGACACACTTAATGAATAAGGCGGGGTAATCGCTACGGCCGGTTCATTTTTGGGCTCACCAAAGGTTTCTTTAAAATAGTGACGCCTTTCCTCCGGTGTCATGCTTTTCAGTTTGCTCCGTTCGTTCTGGCGATCCTCCTCAGACATGCTCAACCAGTGATTCCGCATTTTGGACCGGTGTTCGGTCGACAGAGAATTCCATTGGCGGTGGATATTAACCCTCTGCTGAGCGCCCATCCTTTTGAACCTCTGTATCTGCTCCCTGATCCGCTCCTTTTCTTCGGGAGACATCTTCTCGATTAGCTCGATGGAACGACGCACGCTGCTCAGACGTTCGGGGGGCAAACTCAAAAATCGCTCCACCAAAATCATTTCCTGCATACTCTTGCGCTCCTCTTTGGACAATTCGGAGAATCCGGGAGAGGGAGGTTTTTCAACCTCGACCATTTTTCCGGTGTCAACAGGAGGAAGGCCCAAAAAATCATGGTCGGACTGTCCACTCAGAGTCAGCCCGCCAAACATGATGACCATACCTGCCAAAACAATCTGGCGGTGAGGCTGGCTGCCCCATATTGCAGGTCTATATGGATCCGTCGGACACATTTTTAAAAAGAAATTCAGTCGGGTTAAAATAAAATTGCTTCGTCGTAGGAAATCGTGTCGAGGGTCGCATAGGCTCCCTCATCGAGAAATAATTCGGCATCACTGAGTCCATCGGCAAGAATAAAAAGCGCATCGATTTCCGCCATGACAAAAATATCGGCACTTTCCATTTCAAGTGAACTACTGGGTTCATCAATATTTGCAAGGATAGTCGGCTGCGGCGTTGGTTCGATAAAAGATTGATAGGTAAAAAATCCGACGACCAGCATCGCGGCGGTGGCGCCCGCCCACCAAAATGCTCGGGAAAATATCAACAGCTTGAGGCTATTTTGCTGTTCGGCCCCAATTGCTTTCAACGTTCTCTCCTTAAAACGCGGCGCGGCTTCCACCGGGTGATCCCTCAAGAGGGCGTCAAGGGTGTCATCCGCCGATTGGCCCTTGATACGAGCCACAACCCCGGCCTTAAAGCCAGTGGAGACTGCCACCGGACGCGCGGCGAGCAACTCGTCAAGTTTCCGGTCGGAAGAAGGGTTTTCAATTGATGGTTTCATTTTACTTTACAATAGATCGCGAAGCGAATGTTTGAGGTGTTTCCGAGCACGGAATATCCATGTTTTGACAGCCGACTCGGTTGATTCCATGGTCTCGGCAATTTCTTTGTAGGAAAGTTCCTGTTGTTTGAGCAGTAGAATGGCGGTGCGTTGATTTTCGGGCAAACTACCGATTGCGAGGCCAAATGCCTCCTCGATTTCCATCAGGTGGAAATCGCCGCTGGTGGACTCCCTCATGGCCAATTGAGCGGGATCGACAGTTTCGAGCGGTTTACGCTGCCGACGCCGGAATTCGTTGATGAGAAGCCGACGCGCGATATGGAACAAAAAAGTGGAAAATTTTGCGGTCACCTTGTATTTTGGGGCCGCCCGGTGGAGACGTATGTAAACCATTTGAGCAAGATCCTCGGATTGCTCCAGAGATTGTAAGGAACGATAAAAAAAGTTGACCAGCGGATTTTTCCACCGGTCTATCAACTCGGCAAGAGCGGCATCATCACCCACTCCAACACGCTGCATGAGAGATTCATCGGATTCCCGCAGTGTAGTTGTAGTAGTGGAAGGCGTTTCCACGCTCGACGTGATTTTGGCCATGACACCAATTTTTAAACCGGTTTCACGCGCTTGCCAAGCCGGTAGTTGGATCACTTCGGCATTCACGTCCAATTAATCACTGATTCGCGTAAAAAGTTTCATTCGATGATATTTTTTCTCCATGAATCGGTGATTTGAAAATGTTTTTATGGATCAAATGCCACCCAATGGCTCCACCAAACCCCATTCGGGATTGTGAACATGTCAACAACTGTGTCAATCAAGCATTTGTGCTGTGGATAAGTTGTTAATTTCCACTCAACAAATTTTAACAACTTTTAATTGCCCTAAAGGGCCAGAACGGGAACGGTTCCTCCTGCTCAACCCCCCTGCCGACTGCCCGAAAAGCGTCAAGGAGGAAAAATATTAAAAAAAACTTCTAAAAACAGTTGACGCTATATATTGTGCTTTCATAACATCTTAACCCCAATATATGGTGATACATTCCAGAAATTCTCTCACTTTCTTTTCCACGGCCCCCATGGGAGGCCGCCCGCGATGGGAGATACCCACAAGGAATTGGCGCCAAACAATATCGTCCTAACCCCAAGTGGGGTATTTTGCCTGGGCACAACCCTGTAACCTTCATCTTCATCTATTACGCTTCATGCACACCACCTATACCATAGGAAACAAAACCTTCAACCTCGACCAGGATAAGGCCGAAGCCGCCTTCGCTGCCAAAAAGGTCATCAATGGCCGCGAAACCATGTTTTTCAACATCCTCCCGCTCAAATACCAGTGGGCCTACGATCTTTATCGCAATATGAAAGCCAACCACTGGGAGCCCGAAGACGTCCCCATGCAAAAGGATTGCGAACAGTGGCGCTCGAACGATGTCTCCGATATCGAGCGCTGGATCATCAAAATGGGCATCGGCTATTTTTCCGGCGCCGAGGGTATCGTGGGCGACAATATCATCCATGTCGTCCGCGAATTGGTCACCGCCCCGGAGTTAAAACTCGTTCTTGGCCGCCACGCCCATGAGGAAAATATCCATGCGGACAGCCTCGTCTATATGGTCAGCTCGCTGGGAATCAACCCCCACGAATGCGAATCCATTCTCGAGGGCATTGAAACCGTTCAGAAAAAAACCGCCTTTGTCTCCCGCAACTCCCGCGCCATGCGAAGGGATTTGGACCTGACCCAAACAGCCAACAAGCAGGAGTTTGCCAAAAACATCTTCATCTTCGGCCAATGCATGGAAGGCACGCAGTTTTACGGACTCTTCGGAATGGTGCTCTCCCTCTACCGCCAGAATAAATTTCCCGGCGTCGGGCAAATGTTTCGCTACACTTTGCGAGATGAGTCCAACCACATCGAACTGCTCCGCAACCTGTTGATGGATTTGGTGGAAGAAAACCCGGATGTCTGGACCCAGGAATTTCGCCAGGATCTCACCAACCTGATGATCGAGGCGGTGGACATGGAAAAGGAATTTATCCGCGACTGCCTGCCCGTAAACTCGGTCGGACTGAGCGCCGAGGAATTCACACAATACATCGACTATATCGCCGATCGCCGACTCGAAGGGGTCGGCCTCAAACCCCTCAACCCCGGCGTCAAAAATCCATTTCCCTGGCTCGCCGAAATGATGGACATTAAAAAAGAGCAAAACTTTTTCGAGGGCCGTGTAACCGAATACCAAAAAGCCTCCGCCCTCGATTCAGTCCACGACGATGAACTGTAATCCAGCCTATGCAAATGGCGCAAAATTAAGTCCGTTTTTTGAAAATCTTCCTCTTCGTCTTGGTCATTCTCTTCGTCCTCTATTCTTTTAATAACAACAACTTACATAAAAATAGAGGAAGACGAAGACAAAGAGGAAGACTAAGATTTATTACTGAACCCTTACTCCATTCACTATCACAAGCCCCGACTTCTTTTTTCAACCTTTCATCCGCCACCTCCAAATAAACCACTAAGAAAAATGATCCGCCAAATTTCCCTCGAAGAAGACCTTGAACTGAAACGTCTGACCACCACCCCAAAAAACGAGAAACCCCGCTTTTGCTGGCGCGATGTGCTCCTGAACGAACGCCTCGTACAGCCGGAAATCACCGTCGATGTCGGCGGTGTCGAGAAGGATTTCGACCTCGCTGAAGTGGCCGACACCATCGGCCTTGCCCTCACCGACCTGATGCTCTCCCGCAAGCAGGAAAACATTTTCACCGAGCAGAACCAGGAATTCGTGGCCTCCGTTGCCCGCGAGGTAAACCGACTTCTCGCCCTCCAATCGACCGATGACCTTCCGCTCAAGCTCTCCGATGGCGAAATCTATTTACTCATCGAAAAAGCCCTTGTTACGCTGAATGCCCACGATGTGGCCAAAAGCCTCGTCTTTCGCCGTTCTCACTCTGGCACGGGCACAAGATCGCCCTTCCCCACCGTGCCGCAATCCGTCCGGCTCATCCGTCGCAACGGACAGGTCGTCCCCTGGTCGGTTGACAAAATCGAAATCGCCGTGCGGAAGGCCTTTCTCTCCAACGACATGGACTCCGAGCCCGCCATTGGGGTAGCCCATGCCGCGAGCGAACGTGTGAGAAATCTCGGCCAGGCTTTCATCCATATCGAGGACTTGCAGGATATCGTGCAGGAGGAGCTCATGCGCCAATGCCATTTCAAGGTGGCCGAGGCCTATATCCTCTACCGCTCCCACCGCTCCCGTTTGCGCGAGATCGAAAAAGTGGATGAGGATTCCGACGAAAAACACCAGGACTCCATGATCGTGGTCAAAAGGGCCGATGGGGAGACTTTTTTCTGGGATGGCCGCGAATTGCAAAAACGGATCGAATTCGGGATGATCGGGCTTGATCTTTGCCTCGATAAAGACGAAATCGAAGCCGAGCTGCGCCGCTCACTCTACTCCGAAATGAGCGCCGAAGATCTGAAAAAAACGATTATTCTCAATTCCAAGACCTTGATCGAAAAAGACGCCGACTTCGCCAAATTCGCGGGCCGCATACTCCTCACCTACATTTACGAAGAAGTTCTCGCCTGGGATATCCTCAACGATGGCCTCGAAGCGCTCAAAGACTGCCACCGCCTGCGTTTTCAAGGTTACATCGAGGAAGCCGTCCGCATCGAGCGGCTCGACAAACGGATGCTGAAACGCGACTTGGGCAAACTCGCCGATGCCATCGACCCATCCGCCGATCTCGATTTCGACTATCTCGGCATCCAGACCCTCTATGATCGCTACCTCATTATCGACAAAACCGGCAGCAGCCCCCGCCGCCTGGAAACCCCGCAAATGTTCTGGATGCGGGTCGCCATGGGGCTTTTTATGGAGGAAAAAGAGGAAGGCGAAGAATGGGCCATCAAGCTCTACAATCTCTACAAAAGTCGGCGTTTCTGCTCCTCCACCCCCACACTTTTCAATAGCGGCACACGGCATTCGCAGCTCTCTTCGTGCTACCTTTACAAGGTCGATGACAATATCGAATCGATCATGATTCGCGGCATCGCGGAAAACGCCTTTCTCTCGAAATGGGCCGGGGGCCTGGGCGGAAGCTGGACAGCCGTCCGAGGCACCGGCAGCCACATAAAAGGCACCAATGGAGAAAGCCAGGGAGTCATTCCCTTCCTCAAACTGCATAATGACCAATTGGTAGCCGTCAATCAGGGCGGTAAAAGACGCGGTTCCGGCTGTGCCTATCTCGAAAGCTGGCATAACGACATCTTTGATTTTCTGGAACTTCGCAAGAACACCGGAGATGACCGGCGGCGCACCCACGACATGAATACCGCCAACTGGATTCCCGATCTCTTCATGAAACGCATGGAAAACCGGGAAGACTGGACCTTATTCCGCTCCAGCGAAGCAACCGACCTGCACGATCTCTATGGCAAGGCATTCGAGCAGCGCTACATGGAATACGAAGCCAAGGCGGAAGTGGGCGAAATTTTCGGACAAAAGGTTCCCGCCATCGATTTATGGAAACGCATGCTCACCCTACTCTTTGAAACCGGCCATCCGTGGATCACTTTTAAAGACCCCTGCAACATCCGTAACCCGCAGGACCATACCGGAGTCATTCACAGTTCCAACCTCTGCACCGAAATCACCCTCAACACCAACGATGAGGAAACAGCCGTCTGCAACCTAGGCTCAATCGTCCTGGAAAACCATCTCGACGAAGATGGCCAGCTGGATATGGAAAAACTCCGCGAAACGGTGGGCATCGCGATACGCGCTCTGGACAATGTAATCGACATCAATTTCTACCCCACCCCTTCGGCAAAAACCGCCAACAGCAGGCATCGGCCAATCGGCCTCGGCGTCATGGGCCTGCAAAATGCGCTCTATAAAAAAGGCATCCCCTTTGCATCGCAGGAAGCAGTCGAATTCAATGACGAGTTCATGGAAGCGATCGCATTTTACACCTACGAAGCCTCCAGCGATCTGGCCCATGAACGTGGAACCTACAGCACCTACAAGGGTTCCAAATGGAGCCGTGGCATACTGCCGCAGGACAGCCTCGACCTCCTCGAGGAACAGCGTGGGCTAAAGATCGATGTTCCTCGCGGCGGTAAGCTGGATTGGGCGCCCCTTCGTAAAAAAATCGCCAAACAGGGAATGCGTAACAGCAACGTCATGGCCATCGCACCCACGGCCACGATTTCGAATATCATGGGCAGCACCCCCTGCATCGAACCGTCCTACAAAAACCTGTTTGTCAAAAGCAACCTCTCGGGCGAATTCATCGTCCTCAACGCCCCCTTGGTGCGCGAATTGAAAAAGATGAATTTGTGGAACCCTGAAATGCGCGACATGCTGAAATATTTCGACGGTGAGTTGGCCAGCATCGATGGAATACCCGAATCCATTAAACAAAAATACCTCACTTCCTTTGATATTCCCTTCAAATTCCTTATCGATGCAGCCGCGCGCAGGCAGAAATGGATCGATCAATCGCAATCGGTAAACCTCTTTCTGGGCAAACCCGACCTCAAAAACCTCTCGCACATGTACCGAGCCGCCTGGCACAAGGGCCTCAAAACCACCTATTACCTGCGCACTCTCGGAGCCTCCAATATCGAAAAGGCCACCATCAGCGTGAAGAAGGAAATCCGGGGCGGCATGTCCATAACCGAAGACTCCAACCCCATCGCCCCTACCGAAGAAGTAGAGTTGAGTCCGCGGTCTTGCAGTCTGGAAGCCCTCATGAATGGTGAAGAATGCGAGGCTTGCCAATAAATCGATGACCTCCTCCCGTAAATTACAATTTCCCTGGTTGAATACTCCCTACAAACTAATCCGGTGAAAATCCGGAACACGTCGGGGTCTCGATGAAAATCGGGCCCCGGCTTTTTTTTGGTTTTCATTGTTTCCCTGAACCGTTTATTCTTTCGCACGCCATGAGAATAGAATCCGAAATTAAACTGGACTTCAAAGATGTCCTGATTCGCCCTAAACGCTCTACCCTGACCAGCCGCAAGGAGGTCAATCTCGAGCGAACCTACACCTTTAAACACAGTGGCCACACCTTCGGCGGCATCCCCATCATCGCCTCCAACATGGATTCCGTCGGCACCTTGGCCATGGCCAGATCCCTGGCCGCCTTCAAGGCCTTGGTTGCCTTGCATAAGTATTACCAAGTCGATGAATTGGTGAACTTTTTCTCTCAAAACCCCGAAACACTGCCTTACACTTTCATCAGCACAGGCATTACCAACGAGGATTACGCAAAATTGAAGGACATCATTGGACGTGATGAACTTCAGGGAATTATGGGGATCTGCATCGATGCGGCCAACGGTTACACGGAGGCATTTGTCGAATTTGTCTGCCGCGTAAGGGCCGCCTTTCCCAATATGACCATCATCGCAGGAAATGTCGTGACAGGGGAAATGGTGGAAGAACTCATCCTCAGCGGAGCCGATATCGTAAAAGCCGGCATCGGCCCGGGATCGGTTTGCACAACCCGTAAAATGACCGGCGTCGGCTACCCGCAACTCTCCGCCATAATCGAATGCGCGGATGCCGCCCACGGCCTCGGCGGGCACTTGATCGGCGACGGAGGATGCGTCATCCCCGGCGATTTATCCAAGGCATTTGGAGCCGGAGCCGATTTTGTCATGCTCGGAGGAATGTTGGCAGGACATGATCAATGCGAAGGAAAAATCGTCGAAGAAAACGGTCAAAAAAGCATGGTCTTTTACGGAATGTCGAGCGCCACGGCGATGAATAAATATGTCGGCAAGGTGGCCGAGTACCGAGCTAGCGAAGGCAGAACCGTCAGCGTCCCCTATCGGGGAGACGCCTCCGAGACATTCCGTGAAATCCTTGGAGGCCTGCGGTCAAGCTGCACCTACGTAGGCGCCCGTAATCTTAAGGAACTGCCCAAGCGCACCACCTTTATTCGGGTCACCCAACAATTAAACGAGGTTTTCGTCAATATCTGAAGACTCCTTACCCTTCAGGAAGAATCCATTTGCCATGCAGGTATTTTTCTACGAGGCGTTTGAGGAAGAGGCGCAAAGGTTGAGCCATTATCTTCCAGCCCAATTAAAAGCCGGATTTACCCAAAAAACGATCCAGGAATACAGCGACCAACACGCGCCACCACCCGCCCCCATCATCAGTGTCCGCACCCAATCGGAAATCCCGGAATCCTGGTCTCAGAAACTGACGGGAATCATCACCCGCAGCACAGGTTTCGACCACATCAAAGCCTACTGGAAAAAATGTGGCCGGGAAGTTCCATCGGGCTACCTTCCCCTCTATTGCAGCCGCGCTGTGGCCGAACAAGCGATGCTCCTCTGGATGGCCCTGCTCCGAAAATTACCCCGCCAAAAGGAACAATTTCATGCCTTTAACCGCAACGGATTGACCGGGCAGGAGGCTCTCGGAAAGACCCTCGTGGTCGTCGGTGTGGGAAACATTGGCCGCGAGGTCGTTCGCATCGGCGAGGGCCTTGGAATGAAAGTTTACGGCGTGGACATCGTGAAAAAGCACCCTGAGGTAACCTATCTGCCGATCGACGAAGCAATGCAACAGGCCGACATAATCGTCTGCTCCATGAACCTCACCCCAGAAAACCGAGGCTACTTTTCCCGCCAACGATTTGAAAGCGCCCCCCAAGGAACCCTGTTTATTAACATCTCACGGGGAGAAACTTCGCCCTCCGCCACATTGCTCGAACTCCTGGATGAAGGTCGCCTCGGTGGAGTCGGAATCGATGTTTACAACGAGGAAAACAACTTGGCCGTCGCCCTGAGAGGAGGAACTGCGGAAATCGGAAAAGAAGCCCAAGCGACCCTCGCCCTGGCCCGGCGGCCCGATGTCATTTGCACCCCACACAACTCTTTCAACACCATCGAGGCCCTGGAACGAAAATCCGCTCAAAGCATCGAGCAGCTAATCCATTTCAACAAGCACGGCGCCTTCCAATGGCCGGTATCCTGAAAAACCCCGAGCAAGCCGCACTCCACCTCGGGTCCGATCCGGTAAAGAACAACCAAGTTTCGCTTGACCCCCCGGCATAATCCACTCATTTCTCAAAACCTTTCCCCACTACCTCCAACAATCAACGGGCTGTGGCGCAGTCTGGTAGCGCACTTGCATGGGGTGCAAGGGGTCGCAGGTTCGAATCCTGTCAGCCCGACCATTTTAACTTATTGGCAAACAATAAGTTAATGTCGATCCATAATCAAGGACATTTTCACACGAAAATGCAATAAACAGCATATCAAAACAAAAGATGATGCGACGAATTTGATTTTTATATAATTCTGCTCAGGTAAAACCCAACGTCTATTATTCGAGTCCAGCCAGTCCCAAGAGATATTGAAGTGTACTGGGTTTTTGGGACACGGGATTCTCTTATTTTTGGTTGTTGGTTTTGTGTGTGAGATGGTAAAGAATCTCCAGCCCCCCGATCCTTTACGGCCACACTTGTCGACAAGGTCGCTTATTAACTGATTACCC
>JAJFLU010000022.1 GCA_021772515.1 Opitutales bacterium | reverse complement strand
TCGAAGGGCTGATGGAACGCGGCAAGCCATACAAATGCGCCCTGGTAGCGGCCATGAGAAAAATTCTCATACACCTGCAATCACTGCTAAAAAAACACCAATTAGCACTTGCATCATGACACAATTGCTTCCTCTCCCTCTTTGTCTTCCTCAATTACTTGCACGGCGCTATTTTTAACAAGAATACGGGACGGAGAGATAGACAAAGACCTACAAGACAAAGACAAAGAGGAAGAGCACGCTTATAGTGAATTGCCTTACGTTACGTTAGTGCCATACGCGTCGGTTGGCCTCGAATTACTACGTGCCAGATATCACCGGTGGTATTTTTTATGGGTAGAAATGAGAAGGCAAATCTCGATGAGGAGTTTTGATTGCGGGGCAGATTTAATAATTGCTTCGCCCATTTTCCGCGCAGGGAGAGATTTACCAAGCCGGCTATTTTGGCATGCCCTTCCCCTTGCCATAAACCAGGGAAGGGCATACCGAGTATTTCCGCCTTTGGAAGCTGAAATTCCTTGAGTCCCTTTTCGTTAATCAGTAGAATTTTTCCTCGACTATCCAGAATCACATACAGGGAGTTTGAGCGTTTTAAAAACCTGCGACCATATTGTCTTATGGCGGCGCGACTCCATAGAGCAAGTCTCCGGTTGGCATCGATTTTCAGGCATTGCAGTAGCGTAAATCCAAATATTCCAATGGCTGCGAATTGGGTTATGGAAAACACCCCGTTACTTGTTGCATAATTTTCAAACCTGCTAGCGGAATTATGATACTGCTGATATTTGCTGATATCAGGGCTCTCATTTCCCACAACTATGAGGGCGATTACCGCAAAAACCACGAGTATGGCCGGCATATACCAAGTCCCCGGCGCCAGAGAGCGTAAACCATGCAAATCAGCATAAGACCTGCACATTTCTTTTTGGGGGATGCTCCACAGAACGCTAATTGCTAAAATTGCGATAAGGGCCGAAGCGGTAAACGGGGCTCCCTCCCAGAGGAGACCTAACGTATTCGCATGGAATTGCTCCCAGTATGCGGAAAGTAGATAGGAAACCATAACCAAAACGGAAATAGCTATCAGAGCGTTATGGATTTTAACCCTGCCGGTGGAGAAATTATCTTTATCAATATTGATTTTCTCGCTGATCAGTATCGCACAAAGCATAGCGAAGCCACCGACACCGCCCAATATTTGCATAAGAGTTACCTGCAATGAGGAACTCAGCAAAAAACTCAATGGCAGCAAGGCGCCCACAGTTGCTGATATCCACCAGGACACTTGTCGATTCGCCCCGCAATTGTATTTTTTTCTCGCCGCCTCGATGAGGCATACGATCGATACAATTTCCGCCATATATTGCAAATTGTGATTCCAGTCTCCCGCCCCGTAGTGATAATAGTAGCAGACCAGAGTTAGCCAGTGGCTTACGCCCTGAAATCCACCAAAATAACCCATCCACCGAAAGGCCGAATAATCATTTTCTCCAATGGTTGTGCGGCAGTGAGAACCAAGCAGTATCCACGATAGAGTGAACCCAAAAAACCCGATGACAAAATGATACCAGACAATCATATCAAATTCACCACTTTACCTTTTTTCTCCAAAAATTCATGAACCCGCAGGCTACACAGACAAGCGCAGAAAAATGGGGGGGGTGTGAAATCTGCGCCCCTCTCCATAACCTGCGGTTCACAATAAAAGTTAGTATCTATGGTCAGTGGGTTCACATCGACGGCCAAAATTAGTCAAGCGTTGGATAACCTATTGCAATTGCCGTGCCAATAACTGTAGTTAATTGAGGTTCATGCCAGAAACAGAGGTTGTTTTGAAAAAATCCCCACTTGCTCTTCCATTTGAGACATTTTACATTCTTTCCGTGCAAGATGATTTCAAAATCGTTACCGAATATGAGGATGAAAATTAGGAATGTTTAAATCTACATTGACATAATTTTAAATTTTCATTTAAAAAGTCACTGCGGAAAATGAATACGCTAATTACATTTGCCTGCTATTATGATCCCTATTCAGTGGGTGTTATTGACGGAACTGAACACCCCGGGCCCATTCTCACTTTGCTTTTGGCAAAAAAAATGGATCGCGTCATCCTCGTTGAAATACCCGAAGTGGCGATTTCCGCCACGAAAACTCGACTGGCAATCGAAAGGATTTACCCCGACATACAAGTGGAGATTGAATATTTGCCGATCTCCGATTTTACAAATTTGGCACAAATATTGCGTTATCTTAAGGTTCTTGCCCGTGAAATCGAAAAAAGAAAATCCAACGATGAATATTTTATTGGAGTAGCCTCAGGGACGGCCCAAATGCAGGTCGCCTGGCTGGCTTTGGTCAGAAAAGGCCATTTTTCGGCTGAATTGCTCTACACCCACTCTTGGCATCACCTAACACACGACACCCCATCTGTTTTTAACATCAACTCTTCCAAAAAATTATTTAACTCACCCCGCAAAAGTCTCAACTCTTCAATTTTGGCGGAACCCGATGAGCCTTTTCTGGAGGATGCGGCCCGTGAGATTGGCTGCGTTGGCGTACATCCACGATTTCGCAAAGCGCTGGAAATTGCGGCGACTCTGGCCGGGCATTCATCACCGGTTCTCATTCAGGGCGCCACCGGCACGGGCAAGGATGTCCTCGCGCGATTCATACACCGCATGAGCGAGCGGTCCGATAAGCACCTGGTCACAGTCAATTGCGCAGCGATACCGGAAACCCTCGCCGAGAGCATTTTATTTGGGCACCAAAAGGGGGCCTTCACCGGGGCGATCATGCGGCAGAAAGGTAAATTTGAACTGGCCGATGGGGGCACCCTGCTACTTGACGAGATGGGTGAACTTTCTTTGAAAATCCAGGCAAAATTACTACGCGTAATCGAGGATGGGGTAATTGATCCCCTCGGTTCTCCTCGGTCGATAAAAGTGAATGTTCGCATAGTTGCCTCCACTAACCGGGATTTGGAGCAGCAGGTGGCTCAGGGCAATTTCCGTGAGGATCTTTACTACCGCCTTCTGGTGGGTGAAATCTGGCTCCCTGCCCTGAGTGAACGCCGCAGTGATATTTCAAAAATCGCCGTGCACATTCTCGAACGTATCAATGTTTCCCTGAAATCTCCCAAACGACTTTCACCAGAGAGTCTCGAATACCTGCAACAACGACCCTGGCCGGGAAATATTCGAGATTTGCAGAATGTCATCGAAAGGGCTGCCATGCTTACCCGCAAACCCGTGCTGGAACCTGAGGACCTTGAATACGGTGGCAACGAAACGCAAAAATATCGGCAGCAGGACGGGGAATCTCCGGTTGTCAGCGAGGGGTTTTCCATGGAAAGCTATCTCGGTTCCCTCCGAAAACGGCTTATACGAGAGGCGCTGGAAAAATCCGATGGAAATCAAAGCGAAGCCGCTCGGCTGCTCGGAATCAGCCCACAGGCGGTCCACCAATTCATCAAGTCGCAGAAGAAATAGCGAGCGAGGATTACCGCCCGACGCCCCATGGGCTTGAGCCAAGGTTACCAATTGGAAAATTGGGCTCATACCCGAAACCCAATTGTAAAAATTTTGTAAAATACGAACAAAGTTTTAAGCATTTCGGCCTTCATGCGACATATATAATACCGAAGCACACCTTTAATCAGTAAACCCGGATCAATTATGGACTATCGACCCCTCGAAGACAATCAAAGCATGTCAAAAAGCAGACAGATTGAGGCGATCCGGTCCCTGCGTCGCAAACTCCAACGCAAGATGCGTGTTCGCTTGACCAATGAAGAGGTGGCCGATTACTGGTTCAAAAGCGCCTATGCCGAATATTTTTCCGGCCATTTGCATGAGACCGGAAAGTGCGCCTGATCGCTGCGACAAGGCAGTTAGTCGGTTGGCTAGTTGGTTTAAATAGATAAAACCTTCAACCCACCCGCAGGGAGTCGTTTCCCTGGAGAATTTGGGGAGAATAAAAGTTGCCCCGCCATCGTCTTGGGGTATTGTTTGGCCAATTTGCTAAAATGAGCCGAAATCCTGTTCAAATAATGGTCGAGGAAGCGACTCTGGAGTTTACCTTGGGCGATAACGATACCGCCTTGGAAAAGCTCAGGAAGGCCGTCCGCCTGGACCCGCAATCATTTGCCGCCTGGCATGCCTTGGCCGAGGTGTGTTTCTCCGTGCGGTTGCTCGATGATGCCTTGGACGCGGCTGAAAAAGCTCTTGCCATATGCCCTCAGGATATACATATCCATACAAGCTTATCCAGAATCTGGATGGAACGAGGAAATAAGGAAAACGCTGAAAAATATGGGGCCAATGCCCGCACATTGAGTTGGAAAGAGGAAATTAAAAGCCCTCCTTCTCAAGCAAACGAACAACCTTCATAGGCGCCATTCACCCGAGTCAACGACAGGCAAGCTTTCCGGCTGCATATTGACCTCAATAATGAAAATGGATAAACCGCAATACACACTTGAGTTTGAGAAGCCTCTGCGTGATCTCGAGGAGCAGCTCAGGATTCTCCAAAGTACATCCCAAAAACATAAACTGGATGTAAAAGCGGAGATTAAGGCCATCGAAAAAAAGTTTGAGGCCACCCGCCGGGAAATTTACGCCAATCTCACAACCTGGCAAAAAGTCCAGTTGGCGAGGCATCCCCTGCGGCCCTACTCTCTCGATTATATCCATGCCATTTTCGATGATTTTCAGGAGCTGCATGGAGATCGGCGAATGGGCGATGACCAGGCCTTAATCGGCGGCACAGCCTTTTTTGAGGGAAAAGCGGTCATGCTCCTGGCCCAGCAGAAGGGTCGCGGAACGAAGGAAAATTTGCTGAGAAACTTCGGAATGCCTCAACCTGAGGGCTACCGTAAGGCAAACCGCCTCATGCAGATGGCCGGAAGGTATAAAATGCCATTGATCACCTTTATCGATACTCCGGGGGCCTATCCGGGAATCAAGGCCGAGGAATGCCACGTAGCGGAGGCAATTGCCGCAAATTTGTTTGAAATGAGCCAATTACCCATCCCTGTAATCTCGTTGGTGATCGGGGAAGGCGGCTCGGGCGGGGCCATCGGCATCGGGGTAGCCGATCGCATTCTCATACTCCAGTTCGCCTATTACTCGGTGGCCTCCCCGGAGGCCTCGGCGGCAATTCTCTGGAAAGACAGGGCACATGCCTCAAAAGCGGCGGAGGCGATGAAAATCAGCGCGCAGGACCTTTTTAGATTGGGGGTGGCAGACGAGATTATAGCGGAACCTTTCGGCGGCGCCCATTGCAGCCCCGACCAGACAAGCGAAAGTGTCCGCGAGGCGATTTCTCGACATCTGAAGGAGCTAAAAGCATTTTCCCCCAAGGCCCTCAAATCCAATCGCTACAACAAGTACCGCGCTTTCGGAGTTTTCGAGGAACCTTCCAGTGGGGAGGAGCAGGATGCCCCGCGAACCCCTTCGGCCAAAGCCGCCAACCAATAGCAAAAAAAACATCGCTGCTTGTAAATTACATTACAGTTGTAGGCGTAGCCCGTCGTAGGCGAGGGAAATGCCCTCGGGCAGTTCGCGATCAACGGTTTCATGGTCCACCAAAAAGGCCATGTGGGTGAAAAAAGATTGCCCGGCGCCGATATCCTGAGCGGTCTCTATGGCTTCGTCGATTGACATGTGAGTGGGGTGTTTTCTCTGCTGAAGGGCATCGAGGATGACTACCTCGGCCCCCCTCGCCATCTCACGCTGTTCCGGGCTTACCTCTTTGCAATCGGTGAAATAAACCGCCTTTTTTCCCGTGCTTCGCTCGACGAAAACCAACCCCAATGTCTCCACCGGTCCGTGGGGCAGAAGGGTCGAGTAAATTTGCCCCGCCTCCAGATCAAGGATCGGCGGCATCTCGTTCAGTTGAAATGCGGGATAATAACGGGAAACCGGTTTCTCGCGATTGGCGGCATAGGGGAAAATACTCTGGATGCACTCGAGCCCATCGGGAGTACTGTAAACGGGGAGCGCCGGGGATTCGCGTAAGGTGCAAAAACGGCGCAGATCATCCATCCCCATAATATGGTCGGCGTGGCGATGGGTTAAAATGAAAAGGTCTACCTGCCGGATATTTTCGCGAAGGCATTGAATACGAAACTCCTGGCCGGCATCGACCTGTATATGGCAGCCATCCATGACCACATGAATACTGGGCCGGGTACGCCAGTTTTTCGGGTTATCGAGATCGAGATCGGGCGCATCATGGGCGATCATGGGAACGCCCTGCGAGGTGCCGGTTCCCATAAAAATAATCTCCATGAAATAAAGGCGGCAAACACCGGCCCGAAAGGCAAGTGAAATAGAACCTACTTATATACGGGACAAATCCAAACCGCCTACCATAATGAATTTTGCCGAAAAATTCCTTCTCTTTTTACAAAAGCAAAGTCAATCGAGCCCAACGCGCCATCCGATGGGCGTCTCAGGAATTCCGTGATGTCATAGATTTCATATTGTTTCTCTGCCAAGAAGGATATCACCTCTCTGGTCAGGGGTTGATTTGGCATGAAAGAAAACAGTGAGGTTTCCAGAATAAACACCTCCGTTTTGCCAAATAGCGTCTCTGCCCCCGAAAGCGCTTCCAACTCAAACCCTTGAATATCCAGCTTAACGATATCTGGCTTAAACTCGTCCAAACGACTCAAAATATCGTCAACGGCGACTATCCTGGTTCTTCGCTGCTCCCCTGAATCAATTTTTTTTGACTCGACTTGGGGAAGAAAGGAGGATCCGGCCAAATCTTCCCATATCGTTTGGACCAATTCACCATTTTCTTTGCCCGCTCCAGCCTTTATATATTGGCAATTGGGATGCTCGGCAACGAGTTCCCTTAACAATTCTTCCATTTCATCCTGTGGCTCAACCATGATTACAGGCGTTTCCGGGTACACCGAAAGGGCGAGGCGGGTCCAATGCCCTTGATTGGCGCCGATATCGATAATGCCTTCGGGTGAAAACCCCCGAGCCCTCAAATCTTCCAGAAAGCTTTCTATGTTTGAAATAGGACGCGAGGCGGATCCCGGAATGCAAATTTGACCCTCTGGAATCCTTCGAATCTCATAATTCAGCTTTTTCAGCAAAATTTTTATTATCTGTTTCATTCTGCAATTTCAGCATAATCAAGAGCAAATCGTAGGCTCTCGACCCCATTCGGGTCAATGCCCATCAAGATGCTCTGAAAGCTGTTTGGAAATCCGTACACAAAAAAGCCTGTCTGCACCTTATGTACAGACAGGTTTCTTCGTTTTTTAAGGTTTTAAGATTAGTACCTATTTTTTCTAAAATTATCCCTGCGAGGGGGTCGGTCTTCTCTTGGTTTTGCTTGATTAACTTTTAATGGCCGTCCTTCAAGTGATTCACCATCAATGGCTTTGATCGCACTGTTAGCTTCATCCCCGTCATTCATAGAAACAAATCCAAATCCTTTGGATCGTCCCGTGTCGCGGTCCATTATTATCTTAACATTATCTACTTTGCCATGCTCTGAGAACATTGAATCCAACGTTTGCTCATCTACATCGTATGGCAGATTTCCTACATATATATCCATTTTTATAACTATTTGTTGCACGCCATTGTGAAAAATACAGTCCAGTACAATGGCGAATAAACCCGGATCTGCGATTGAACGTTCATTTCGTGTTCAAAATTGTTTGTGCGAGTGAGTGCTATCCTTGTTTTTCGGACAACTGGCAATCTTAATAAGACCAATACACAAAAAAGCCCGTATGCGAATAAAACGCAGACTGGCTTCTTTGTTTTATCAGGTTTTAAGATTAATACCTTTTCTTTTTAAAATCGTCCCTGCGAGGGGGTCGGTCTTCTCTTGGTTTTGCCTGATTGACCTTTAAAGGACGTCCCTCAAGTGATTCACCATCAATGGCTTTGATCGCATTCTGGGCTTCTTTCCAGTCATCCATTGAAACAAATCCAAAACCTTTGGATTGTCCCGTATAGCGGTCCATTACTATCTTAACATTATCTACTTTGCCATGCTCAGAGAACATTGAATTCAACGTTTGCTCATCTACATCGTATGGCAGATTTCCTACATATATATCCATTTTTATAACTATTTGTTGCACGCCATTGTGAAAAATACAGTCCAGTACAATGGCGAATAAACCTGGATCTGCGGTTGAACCTTCATTTGGTGTTCAAAATTGTTTGTCGAGTGTGGTGTTTTTCTCAGAAAAAGTCGATGCGAGTGAGTGCTATCCTTGTTTAGTGGACGGCTGGCAATCCTAAAATTAAGCTCGGTAGATATTTTCTGGAGTTTTCGGCTGTTTCCTACAGTAAACTCGATATCGTCAAATTTTCAACCGCGACAGGCGGTTAAATTCGTCGAATACTGCTTTGTGTATGAAATTATTGGTGCTTTGCCCTGACTAGAGGGCTACGCAAACAGCCTTGGTTTCAGTGTAATTGTCGAGTACTTCTTTGCCCATTTCCCGACCCCACCCGGATTGTTTGTAACCTCCAAAGGGCAGCGCCGAGTCGAAAATGTTGTAGCAGTTAATCCAGACCGTGCCGGCTTTTAAAAGTTCCGCCGTGCGGTGGGCT
Source organism: Opitutales bacterium (assembly GCA_021772515.1). Classification (GTDB taxonomy): domain Bacteria; phylum Verrucomicrobiota; class Verrucomicrobiia; order Opitutales; family UBA2987; genus JAJFLU01. Next base: position 215,710 of record JAJFLU010000022.1, on the reverse strand, counting down.
TTGGCAATATCTTTCGTCCATACGGCGGCGGCAAGCCCGTATTCGGAGTCATTGGCAAGCGGAAGAATATCATCGGCGGACTTAAATGGCTCCGCCACGACAACCGGGCCAAAGATTTCCTCGCGCACCACTTTCATGTCTGGCCGCGATTGGGTAATAACGGTCGGGGCCACAAAATAGCCTTTATCGCCCAGCCGTTTTCCACCCGAGGCCATACAGGCGCCATCTTTGTAGCCGGAATCGAGAAATCCTGTCACCCGCTCCAACTGTTCCTCGGATACCAATGGCCCCATCTCGGTCTCGGGGCTGAGTCCGGGGCCCATTTTGATCTTGTTTGCCCGCGCGCTAATACCGGCAATGACTTCATCGTAAATATCTTCTTCGACAAATAAACGGGAACCGGCGCAGCAGCATTGCCCCTGGTTGAAGAAAATGGCATTGGCGGCTCCATCGATGGCGGTTTCGAGGTCGGAGACGTCCTTGTACATCACATTTGGCGATTTTCCGCCGAGTTCGAGGGTGAGTTTTTTGAGATTTCCAGCAGCGGCTTGAACAATTAATTTCCCGACCTCGGTGGAGCCGGTGAAAGCCACTTTGTCCACATCATTGTGAGCGGTGAGGGCCGCGCCAGCCGTCTCTCCGTAACCGGGAACAATGCTCACCACGCCGTCGGGCAGCCCGGCTTCCGCCATTAGCTCGCCCAGCCTGAGCGCGGAAAGGGGCGTCTGCTCGGCAGGTTTGAGGATCACGCAATTGCCCGTGGCGAGGGCGGGGCCGAGTTTCCAGGCAGCCATCAGCAGAGGAAAATTCCAGGGGATTATCTGGCCGACGACACCGATGGGCTCGCGTTTGGTGTAGGCGTGAAAACGAGCGCCGGGGGCGTAGATGACGGAAATCGGTATGGTCGTGCCTTCGATCTTGGTGGCCCAACCGGCCATGTATTGAAAAAGGTCTGCCGCCAGGGGCACATCGGCGGCTCGGGCGACCGCTATGGGTTTGCCATTGTCGAGGGATTCCAGTTCAGCCAGTTCTTCGAGGTTTTCGAGAATGAGGTCCCCGATGCGCCAGATAATGCGCCCCCGCTCGGAGGGTTTCATCCATCGCCAACCGCTGTTATCAAAGGTGTCACGGGCGATTTTTACGGCCCGGTCGATGTCCTCCTTGTCTCCCTCGGCAACTTGGGCGATAATCTCGCCGGTGGCGGGGTTGTAAACGGGAAAAGTTTTGCCGGAGGCGGAATCCACCCATTGCCCGTTGAGGAGCATTTTTTTGGGGGAAGCAAGAAAATCCTTTGCCTTTTGGCTGAGTTCAACAGTTTCAAATTCGGCGGGTGCGGTTGCGACCATGATTATGTCCTCAATTTTTGTGGTTTTCTTTGAGCGGGGTGAATAAAAGAATGCGTATTCCTTTTGAAACATTCAACCGGGAAAAAAATTACCGGTCAAATACAAAGTTTTCCTCCAACCTCTGCGAATCACCAAAAATTTGCCCAAATTCCGAATACCTTTCGTTGCGCCGAGCGAGCCCACCTTGACAGCCCGCCTCCCTTCCCTTTCAATGATTTTTCAATCCCATATAGACTACCGAAAGTAAAAAACCAGTATCACATCATAGCCTATTAGAATAAAAATAATGAAAGTTGCGTTCATCACGGGAGGAGCCACCGGCATCGGTCGGGCCACAGCAGATAAATTCGTCCGCGAGGGCATAAAGGTCGGTTTATTCGACATCAATGAGGTCGAGGGCGAGAAGGCGCAGGCCGAGCATGGGGTCGAAAACCTGCTTTTTGTAAAGGGCGATGTAACCCGGCGCAGTGATGTCAGGGAGGCCATCGAGAAAACCGTCGGGCATTTCGGAAAGCTGGATACTCTTTTTACCTGCGCGGGCATTCACCGGTCCAATACCGTGCTCGATATCGACGAGGAAACCTGGGATTTGGTCATGAATATCAATGTCAAGGGAACGCTTTATGCACTTATGGAGGGCGCGCCCTATCTGGTCAAAAACGGGGGTGGCACCATCGTCCTGATGGCCTCGGATCAGAGCCTCATTGGCAAAAACAACAGCCTCGTTTACGGAGCCACCAAAGGGGCGATCGGGCAAATGGCCAAAAGCATCGCGCTGGATTTGGGGCCAAAAAACATTCGGGTCAACGCCGTTTGCCCAGGGAGTATCCGCACACCGCTTTCAATAAATGTTTTCAATCGCTATGCGGCGAAATTGAATGTGCCCGTGGAAGATCTCTGGGCCAAAGAAGCTGCCCAATACCCGATAAAAAGAGTTGGAGAACCGGAGGAGGTGGCCGAGGTCGTTTATTTCCTGGCCTCCGATCAATCGAGTTTTGTTACCGGAAGCCTCTACTCCGTAGATGGCGGTCTGACGGCGGGTTGAAGCAGAACCATCTTCATCACAAATAACAGACAATCCCTGCAGTTATGAATCGCTTTTCCGTTCCTCCACTACACACCATGACGCGGGAGCTGGCCGATGTCGCCTCCGGTCGGCGATCCCCGGAGTTGGTCATCCGGGGCGGTCGCTTATTGTCCACCTATACGGAACGGATGCTGCCCGAAAGGGAGGTTTGGGTCCACCGGGGCCGTATTGCAGCGGTCAAGCTGGCGGGTAGTTGCCAACCAGCCGAGGGGGTTAGGTTTTACGATGCCGGAGGTGGGATTATCGCACCCGGCCTGGTGGATCCGCATATCCATATCGAAAGCAGTATGATGACCGCCTGTGCCTATGCCGAGGGGGCTTTGCTCAACGGAACGACGACGATTTTTTGCGACAGCCACGAAATCGGCAATGTCTGTGACAAGGAGGGCGTCGAATGGATGCTCGAGGACGCCCGGCAGGCGCCGCTCAATATTTTTCTGACTATCCCGAGTACCATTCCGGCCACCAACGATGCAATGGAAACGGCCGGTGGCGACCTTACCCCGGATAAGGTTGGGGCAATTTTTGACGCATGGCCGGAAGCGGCAGCACTTGGCGAGAAAATGGACTTTGTGCCGGTTTGCATGAGCGACGAGCGCAGCCACGCCATCATTGCGGAGGCGTTGAAACGGGGCAAACCGGTCAGCGGGCATATTTATGGGCGTGAATTTGTGGCCGCCTATGCCGCCAGCGGAGTGACGGATACCCACGAGGCCATCGACCGCGATATCGCCGATGATTTTCTCGAGGCGGGAATCTGGGTTTTTCTCCGAGGCGGCCCCCCCACCACCCCTTGGCATAGTCTGCCCGAGGCCATCAAGACCATCATCGAACTCGGAGCGAGCCACAAAAGGGTCTGCGTCTGCACGGATGACCGCGATGCCGACGACCTCTTTCTGTTCGGGATGGATTGGGTCACGCGTCAGGCGGTTGTGGCGGGCATGAGCCCCGTGCAAGCCTGGAGCATGGGTTCCCTCCATCCGGCCACCCGCTTTGCGATGGATGGCGAATTCGGGGCGCTCGGCCATAGCCGAAGGGCGGATATTGTGCTGCTGAACGACAGCCTTGAGGTACAAAATACCTGGTATGGCGGTGAATTGGTGGTGGAAAACCAAAAGATCACGCCCATTTTGGAAGAGCAATTGTCGAACAGCCGATACTGTTACCCGGACGAGGCCTACCGCACGGTTCATTTCGAGGATGAAATCGAACTCCTTCCCCCACTCCCCAAAAATCCGTGCAGGCTGAACTATATCGGCATCGAGCCGCCGGGAATTATCACCATCCACCGGCAACTGGTTCTGGAATCTGCGCCGGAAAACTGGGAGGCTTTGTTGGACCGACACCAGTTATGCTTTTTAACCGTGGTGGAACGTCATGGAAAAAACGGCGAGGTCGCCTATGGCCTGGTTCAAAATACGGGTCTGCAATCCGGCGCGGTGGCCAGCAGTGTCGGGCACGACGCCCATAATATCGTGGTGGCGGGTAAAAATGTCGAGGACATGAGGCTCGCCATCAAGGTCATCAAGGAGAACAATGGCGGAGTATCCGTGGTTGCCAATGGAGAGGTAAAAGCCCTCGTTCCGCTGCCCATTGCGGGTCTTTTATCGGATAAACGGGCGACCGAAGTGGCGGCGGAAACCAGCGCTCTTAAAAAGGCGTGGAAGGAAGCGGGCTGCACACTTCCCTACATGGGTTTCAACCTTCTGCCCCTCTCGGTAATTCCAGAAATTCGCCTCACCAACAAAGGTCTCGTCACAGTACCAGCGATGGAGATCGTTCCTCTAATGGCCGAGTGAGCACGGCCTCGAATTCGCAAATGAAAATTGGTTCGAGCGGCCTTCGATATCTCTTAGGGTATTGCCTGTTATCGGTCATAGCCTTCTGCGGGCAGGTTTCGGCCATTGCTTCCGACTCGATCTCCGCCGTTTCATTGCGTCCGCAAACCGGTGACTCGGAAACCTTGTTCGAATCGCTGCCATCCTCGCAAACGGGGGTTGATTTCGTTAACCGGCTCGATCCGGAAAGTCCTTTGAGTTTTCTCTACCACTCGGGTATGAGTTGTGGGGGGGTGGCCATCGGCGATGTAAATGGAGACGAGCGTCCGGATATCTACCTCGCCAACGGTTTCAGCAAAAATAAACTCTATACACAAAGCGCTGATGATTTTGTGTTCGAGGATGCCACCAAAATTTCGGGTGCGGGCGGTGATGGTGGATGGAGCACCGGGGTGGCCATTGTCGATATCGATAACGACGGCGATCTGGATATTTACGTATGCAATTACGTTTCTCCCAATCAGTTGTTCATCAACGACGGGAAGGGAAAATTCACCGATCAGGCGGCAGCTTACAAAGTTGATTTCGTCGATGCCAGTTTGATGCCGTCCTTCGCCGATTATGATCTGGATGGCGATCTGGATTTTTACCTCGTCACCAACCGCTGGCATGATCCCGAGGGTTTCCCCAAAAAATCGCCCGCACAGGTTAAAAACGGTCGGCCAAGCATCTTGCCCGGTCTGGAAAAGCATTATCAAATTACGCAATACGGGTATGAGCCGGTTGGCCGCCCGGATCGGCTGCTCCGCAACAATGGCGACGGAACTTTTACGGATGTCACCTCCGAAGCCCGTATCAGTGGCCGGGGGGATGGCCTCTCGGCGACTTGGTGGGACTATAATGACGACGGTTATCCCGATATCTACGTGGGCAACGATTTTTCCATTCCGGATAAACTTTACCGCAATAACGGCGATGGCACTTTCACCAATGTGCTCGATCAATTGGTTCCGCATTCGAGCTGGTTTTCGATGGGGGCCGATGTTGCCGATATCAACAACGACGGACTTTTTGATTTTCTCATCGGCGACATGTCCTCGACCACTCATTTCATGGAAAAAACCTCTATGGGGGCGATGTCATCCAAGCTGTTTTTGGTCGAAAACTCGAAACCGCCCCAATACATGCGCAACGCACTGTATTTGAACACTGGGGCCAGCCGTTTCATGGAGGCTGCCTACCTAACCGGTTTGGCGAAAACGGATTGGACGTGGTCGATCAAACTTGCTGACTATGATAATGACGGTTGGACGGACGCCTTTATCACCAATGGCGCGGCCAGAAATACCACCGACTCGGATTTCACTAGTCCGAACAGAAATGAGGTCGAGGGTCGCCACATGTGGGAATTTTACAGGGATACGCCACCACGGCGTGAACAAAATCTGGCCTTTCGCAACAACGGTGATCTGCAATTTGAGGATGTAAGTGAAAGTTGGGGGCTCGACCACCTTGGCATGAGTTATGGCTCTGCCTATGCGGATATTGATCGCGATGGCGACCTCGATCTTGTAACGGCTAACCTCGATGAGCAAGTCTCGCTCTACCGCAACAATTCGAGGGAGGGCAATCGACTATTGATTTCACTTCATGGTGTCGGCAGTAACCGTTATGGTGTCGGCGCAAAGGTAGAACTAAAAACCGAAGCAGGATCGCAGGTTCGACAACTTAACCCCACCACGGGTTTTCTTTCAAGCAATGAACCCACGATACATTTTGGACTTGGCGGTAGTGACATAGTGCAACACCTGACCGTCCATTGGCCGAGCGGGCGCAGTCAGGAATACGAAAATCTGTCCGCAAATTTTCACTATACAATAGTTGAACCTGAAGAAAATTCTATAGTTAAAAAATCCCCTGAAAAGGAATTACCGATGTTCGTTAAATCGAACGCATTGAATGGTATTTTACATAAAGAGAAGGACTATGATGATTATAAGCGTCAGCCGTTATTGCCCTATAAACTTTCACAGTTAGGGCCGGGTTTGACAGTTGGCGATGTCGGTGGGAATGGTTCAGAGGATATATATGTTAGTGGATCCGCGAGGGAAGCGGGTGTGCTCTTTTCCAAAAATAAAAATGGCATCTATCAGTTCAACACATGGGATCCATTTTACGATGATCGGGCGAGTGAAGATATGGGATCGCTCTTTTTTGATTCGGATGGCGATGGGGACATGGATCTCTACGTTGTCAGCGGCGGTGTGGAATGTGAACCCGGTGCAGAAGCGCTGCGAGACCGGCTTTATATCAACGAAGGTTTAGGGATTTTTTCCAAGGCTCCCGAAGGTCATTTGCCCGACCTTCGTGATAGCGGAAGTGTGGTTACGGCGGCAGATTTCGACCGGGATGGCGACCTCGACCTCTTTATCGGAGGGCGCTCGATTCCCGGACAATACCCACGATCCCCCAATAGCCGCCTGCTGCGAAATGATGGTGGAAAATTTACGGATGTTACCGACAAAATCCCGCCCGGTCTGCGGAATGCTGGTTTAGTGACCAGCGCACTTTGGACCGATACGAATAACGATGGTTGGATAGATTTAGTTGTGACCGCCGAATGGGGTCCGGTAAAGATTTTTAGTAATAACGAGGGACTTTTTAGTGATAGCACTAATGAGGCCGGGCTAGCCGATCACCTCGGCCTATGGAATGGTGTCACCGGTCGGGACATCGACAATGATGGCGACATCGATTATGTTGTCACCAACATCGGTTTTAATACGAAGTATGTTGGAACTAAGGAAAAGCCGGCTTTGCTCTATTATGGTGAATTCGATGATTCGGGCAATATGCGTTTGATCGAGGCCGCCTACGAGGATGATACCCTATACCCAATTCGGGGTAAAAGCTGCTCGACGAACGCGATGCCCTCGCTGGCAAAAAAGTTTACTTCCTACAAGGCATTTGCCTCGGCCACACTGGGCGATATTTACAGCCCTCAATCGACCGACGAAGCGTTAAGGTTAGAACTAAATGATCTCGCCTCCAGTGTTTTAATTAACGATGGTAACGGTAAATTCAAGGTCGAGCCATTGCCACGTTTGGTACAAATCTCCGCCGGTTATGGAGTGGTTCTGACCGAGATTAACGGGGATGGCATGGCCGACCTCTACCTGGTGCAAAACTTCTTTTCTCCGCAGGCTGAAACGGGCCGTTTTGACGGGGGATTGAGTTTGCTCCTGACCGGCAACGGTGATGGAACATTTACACCCGTTTGGCCCAATAAAAGTGGTCTGATGGTGCCGGGAGATGCCAAAAGTCTGGCCGTGACGGATTTTAACGACGACGGGTGGCCCGATTTCGCGATCGGGGTCAATAATGGTGAAATGATGGCCTTTGAAAACCGAGGTTCGGGGTCCAATCGCATTTTCACCGTTCGTCTCGAAGGAAAACCCGGAAATCCCACCGGAATCGGAGCGAGGGTAACGGTGCATTTATCCAACGGCACCACCCAAACGGCCGAAGTTTACGCCGGTGGCGGGTATCTTTCGCAATCAACCCCCGCACTCACTTTCGGCAAAGGGACCACTGCGGAAGTGGAAAAAGTCGAAGTAATCTGGCCCGATGGCCGTGTGCACACTACTGAGATTGATCCCTCATCTTCCAAATTCTTCAAAATACAGTATCCTGAGAAGTAACCTATGTTTATGTTTCATACGGGAAATATTTTAGTTGCCATGAATCCCAAATTATCAATTCTGTTTTAGTATGAAAGCAACTACTATAAAGCTAGAAGGTGATCTACTAATTGAGCTAAGAAAACTAAAAGGATCGAGCAAGAGCGTCACCTCATTTGTAAAAGAAACACTGGAATCGGAAGTGAGGCGTCACAAAATGCGCCGTGCAGCCGAAACTTACGGCGAATTCCTCAAAGAGCACCCGGAGGAATCGAAACTTTTGGATGAATGGGAAAACGCGCCTCTCAGCAATGATTTAGTCAGTAAAGGTGAGGAATCATGAAAAGGGGAACGGTTGTCTGGGTAAACCTGAGTGACGCCAACCCTCCCGAGATGAACAAGCTGCGTCCGGCCGTAATCATATCCAATTCCATTCAAAATCTCATGCTAAACACTGTCGTGGTGGTGCCTCTTTCGAGCCAAAAGCCGGAAATCTGGCCCCTGCGAATCAAGTTGAACGTGCCTCAGAGCCGAACGAGCAGTTTTGCCATTGTTCCCGGTGTCCGGCAATCGAGCAAAGGCCGTCTGCAAAAAGAAATTGGCCTATTGGACGAAAAAAGTATGTCCGAACTCGACCGGGCCGTCAGGGCGTATTTATCTGATTGATGCAGAAAAACCTGTAAATTGAGCATGAAACGATTTGTAAAAGGCGACCTCGATGGGTTTTTTGCCCTGGGGCTGGATAATATGATTATGTTCCTGCTCATGAGCAACCTCTGCCTGGGGTTTCTCGGATTTTCCACCGACCTATTCTATGGGCGGATTCTGCCCGCAATGGCGGTGGGCTTGGTGATCGGAAACCTCTTTTACGCCCGCCAAGCGCTTCAATTGGCCAAAAAGGAGAACCGTGACGATGTCTGTGCGATACCTTATGGGACTAATCTGATAACGGTCATCGTTTACACATTTCTGGTCATGTATCCGGCGCAGCAGAAAGCGCTCGCGGGGGGTCTGAGCAAGGAGGAGGCCGATATTGTATCCTGGCACGCGGGGCTCATCGCCTGTCTCGGTTCGGGTTTGATCGAGTTTTTTGGGGCCTTCGCGGCTGAATGGATTCGCAAAGTAACACCGCGGGCGGCGCTGCTGGCGGCCCTGGCGGGAATCGGAATCGCTTTTATCGGGATGGACTATGTCTTTCGCGCCTACGCCTACCCGCTGATCGGGTTCACCACCCTCGGGCTGACCCTCCTGGTTTATTTTGGAAAGGTGAAGTTCAAATTCGGGCTGCCGGGCGGTTTTGTTGTTTTGGCGACAGGAACGCTTCTGGCCTGGTATCTGCATCTTACGGGGGGAGCGAACATTGTGCCCGTGGGGGCGATTGATTACGGGCAGGCGGGTTTCCGGCTGCCGATTCCACCGGTTCGAGATGTGCTCGACTCGTTTAACTATCTGGTCGAATACCTGCCCATCATCATCCCGATGGGATTTATAAATTTGGTGCTCTCGCTGCAAAATATCGAGTCGGCGGCGGCGGCGGGAGATTCCTACGACAGCAAACCTGCCCTCGCTTTCAACGGCCTCGGAACGATCGGGGCAGCCCTTTGCGGAGCGCCCTTCCCCACCACGATTTATATCGGGCATCCGGGTTGGAAAGCGATCGGGGCGAGGGCCGGGTATTCGAGCCTCAATGCCATCGTCTGGTCATTGGTCTGCTTAACCGGAACGCTCAGTTTTATTGTGTATTTCATCCCGATCGAGGCGGGCATGGCCATCCTGATCTGGATTGGATTAATGATGGGGACGCAGGCGTTTCAGACCATTCCCCGGCATCATATTCCTGCGGTGGTCGTCGGAATAATACCCGTGCTGGGCGCCTATATGGCTCTCGGTATCAAACACGCCCTGTTCGTGGCCGGCGCGACCACCGGCGCAAACCTCTTTACCCCCGAGATCAACGATGCATTCGTGACCTACCGGCAGTTTTACACGGACGGGGTTTTCGCGCTGGAGCAGGGCTGGGTTTATACCTCACTCGTCCTCTCAGCCGCCACCATTTGCATCATCGAGAGAAAATTTCGCCACGCCGCGTTATGGTTTCTGGTGGGGGCGCTATTGTCGTCGATCGGGTTCATGCACACCTACGAATTCGTGCCCTCCGATGTCGTCGGAAAACTGAGCCTCTCCCTCCCAAAATGGGCCTGGGGCTACCTCGTCCTGGCCGCCCTCATGTACATCGCCCCCTGGATCACCACAGTAGCAAAAGACGAGCCCAACGCCAATGCCGACGCCGATCCACCAATCTGAGTTTCGTTAGGAAAAAAGAGAAAAATATTTTAACCACAGATACCACAGATTTTCACGGATGAATATCAATAAGATAGACTTGGCCTTTTGGGATTCCCTATATCACCATCAGTCAAGAATCAGGTAATGACCCTTTTTCTTCACTTAATTTTAAAACGTCATTAATAATGATTATCGATTTATTTTCTTGTATATTAGTGGTGGCTTTTTTGATTCAAGTAATATATATTTATATGAATTTAACGAGCGATAACCCAAAATCAATATGCTTTAAAATTAGAGAAAAATATTTTATAAAAAGTAATGGAGCTAATTTAGCTGGAATTAAAAAAATTTTATTAGCTATTATTTTTACAATTCTTTTTTTTGGATTTTGGTTATTTTTGATTGTTCTAGGATCCTATGGCTGAGAATAGCGGGCATATTGTTAGCATGATTCGTGGCAACCTGTTTTGAATTTTTGGTCTTGAAGCCAGCTTCTCGGGGTGGTTGTGTGGTTGCGCACTTTCCCGCTACTATTTTCATGCAGATACGCAAACACAAACAGGGTAATCCTCTCCTCCTCCGTGCTGTTGTCGAATGGATTTAATCTCCCTGAGGCACAAAGAACACAAGGGGGAATGGAGAGGTCACAAAAATTCGCAAAATTCGCAAAAAATATATGATTTAACCGCAAATTACGCAGATAAACGCAGATTATATTGAGGGAAAGGGGGAAATATATTTTGAGCACGGATTTTCACGGATGAATTTCAATAAGATAGACGTGACCTTTTTTTGAAATCCCTGATGCTAACCCTTTCACTGTTTTCTTAAAGTTTTACAAATATTCTTGAAAAAATCGGCCGTAAGAATAGTGTACCTAATTGTCGAGGCGTAGTTGCGCCTACATTTAAGTTCTCCAAAATGAAAACATTCGTAAGAATCCTCTTGATCCTCGTACTAATTCCGACAATTGGAATTATAATCGCTGTAGTGACAGGTTCGCTTTTAAGTAATTCAGAACTCGCTGAGGAAAATGTGGCAATAAAGAAGGAAATCACTTCTTTGAAAGCCGAAATAATTCTATTGAAGAATGAACCAGAGATCTTGTTTTCGAGAGCTTTCGATCAGAAAAAAAGGAACCAGTTTGCAAATGCCATATCCACGCTTAATGAATTACGGGAAAAATACCCCGACTTCAAAGCAGAGCAAGTAATCGAGGCGATATCCGAATTCGAAGCCGCAGATATAGTTTTCAAAGAAGCGGAAGCAGAGCGAATTCGACTGGAAAAGGAAGAAAAAGAAAAGCGGCGAATAGAGCAGGAACGCCTTGCTGCAGAAAAACGCCACGAGGAGGAAAGGACGGATCACGAGCGTGAAAGAGCAATGGCTGAGGCGACACGGAACCTTTCAAAATCGACCGATGAGATGAGGGAGATTGATTGGTTTTACGACATGTTTACACCCCGGTCTAACAACACCCGAAATATTCATGCTTACATTGGCAAAAAAGGTAGCAAGGTCTGGCTGCGTTTCAAGATGTCCTACAACGCGGATGATTGGCTATTTGTTGAATCGGTTTCTTTCAAAGTTGATGGAGAAGATTTTTCATTGAATTATGGCCGGTTCGATGATTGGGAGAGGGATAATGCAGGTGGTGGTATCTGGGAATGGAAGGATGTTAGCATGGATGCTCAGTCTTGGGAATTGGTGCGTAAGATTGCCGATTCAAAAGAGACGATGATGCGATACAATGGTCGCCAATACTATTCAGACAGGGAAGTATCAAGTGCTGAGAAAAGAGCACTCAAAAAGATCATTTTAGCTTATGAATCGATGGGAGGAGAGCCGCCAAAATAAACAAGGAGAATTGGGTTCCCGTGACTGACTAAGCCAGCCCGTTCTGCCTTGATGGTGTAATTGGTGGTTGGGCGTGATTTTGGTGAAATTTCGGACTTTTTTGGTTTTAAGGGATTTTTTTGATTTTTTGATCAACGCAGCCAACGTAGCGCTTGTTTTTTGGGGGAATTGGTATAAAATAGTGCCTATGAATTTGGAGGTAATACCCGTCCGGTGGTGAAAAACCGAATCTTTGTCCGAAAACTCTCAAAAACTGACGATATTTAAAACGATGGAAACCAAACATATTGGCACTATAATCGCTTTGGCGCTTTGTTTTGGCGTCTACTTTTATTTCACCCAAACCCTCCAGGATCAGCAGCGGGATATGATGTATGAGGCCGAGGGTTATGTGGAATGGGATGAGGAGGAAGCCAGGGATTTATTCAATCGGAGCGACGAACTTTTAGGCTCGGCCATGCAGGAGCTGCAAGCCCATGAGCGCGAAAAGGCCAGGCTTCTCTACCGGGAGGCGATGTCGAATGTGGCGCTCTACCTGCAAAACCATCGCGATAAAAACCTCGAGCCGGACCTGACTGTGAGCGATTGGAAAAAACTGCGCGATGGGATTTATCTTGGCTCCCTGAATGAGGAATTTGATTTCCTGGAGGGGGAATTGGCCCGGGGAGATGTCAAGGTGGAGGAAGTCGAGTGGTTCGTCCGGGGATATGGCGATCCGGAGTTCAGTCCATTGAGACAGGCATTCGAGCAAAGCAAATCGGAGTTGGAGAGCCTGAGAGCCCAACAGGCTCCCAAGTGGCTGCGAATCTATGTGCAGGATTCATCCGGCGGGCAGCGACATGAAAAACCAATCGAGTCGGAAATTGTGAAAAAATGGACGCCGGACTATGGTTTTAAAGCGGTTTTTGGAAAAAGCCTCGGAAATGTTGAAAAAAAGGCCACCTGGAAAACCCTCACAATCTGGGCCACAGAGGAATCGGCCTATTATGAATATCAAAATCGAAGCAACAATTTTGACTCCCAAAGCCCGCCGGTAATCCCGTATAAGCTGACATTGAAATTCTCCATCGAGGGCAGCGAAAAGATACCCACCTCATGGGATGACCTGCCCGAAATCATCGTCGAAGCACCCGTTCCCGATACCTTGCTGCTGGAGGATAAATCTTATGCCGAAGGCGATCGATTGGAGGCGGAGAACCGGAAGGTTTTGTTGGAAAAAATGCAGGCTGCGATGGGGGCGCTGCCCTCTTTTCGGCCGTTTCCCGAACTCGACGCCGATCAACTATCCATTTTGGGAGCCGGAGGAAAGGTTGACCGCCAAGCGGCCACAGCGCTGGCCTACCTGAAGCCCGAAAAGTTCTCAAACCAGTTGCAGGGCGCACTCCAAACCGTTTCCAAAAGTGGACGAGGGGAGCTGATGGGTTTGATTATCGAACTGGGACTGGAAGAGCATTCGGGGTGGCTGATTCAATCGCTGACCAACTCCGACCTCTACAGTCAGCAGCAGGTTTTCGAGGCGATTCAAAACAAGCCGTGGTTCGGAGACTGGGAACCCGCCGTGATGCTTTTGCGGAAGGGGCACGATAATATCCGGACAAATCTCATGCGGAAAATGGGCGATCATGTCTCGAATCCGAAGGTCAAAGGGGCGTTGATCGAGATTGGCAATGACCCAAAAGATCCCCGGCGTCTGGATTTCGCAAGATACCTCATCCAGCATCTCCCCGAGGAGGAATTGGCGCCCTACGCCGTCTGGGTGGATGATCGGGATACCCGTTTTTCGGAGCAAATCTTCACCCTCCTGAGGCGAAAGGATCAGGAATTGGGGCGTCAGATCATATTGGCAAAATACGCCACGGCCAATGCCAAGCTCCGGGAAGCCATGCTCAATGGCTACAAGTTCAACTACGAATCCATTGCGCCCGCCGAGATCGATATGCTGAAATCGGCCGTCCAACAAAGGGCGAGTCCAAAGCTGCACACAAACGCCCTGAACGCTCTTTTAAAGGCCGCTTACTATCCGGAAGTGTGGGCGTGCCTCCTGGAGTTGAAAAACGATGTGGGGCTATCCGAACGGGAAAAGAATCGGGTTGAAGAGGCATTGCTCAACAATGTGAATCGGGCAAGGCCGGACTTCGCCAAAGAGTATAATCTTGCAGAGGTTGCGCGGTTGGAGGCGTCCGCGGCGAGCCTTGATCGGTTTGCGCGATCGCGGCAGGGCACAGCCATTACCAATCTTTTGGGGATGAAAGGATCGAAGGACGCTTCGGTGAAATCTCTGTCTGAACTCATGGGGGCGAACCCAGGTGATGAAGAGCTTTCGTTGATGGTGATTCGGGCAATCCAGCAATTCCACCGCATCCGCAAAGGTTGGGATTGGGGGCAGGCGGAGCTTGTGGCGATTCTCACAAAGGGCATGGCGCATCCGAACAAGGAAGCGCGCAAATACTCCTACAAAGTGGCGGGATTCGCTTTGAAGGAAGGGTATGAAAACTATCGAAATTTGCTGGTCGTAGCGGCTGACAGAGAAACCGATTCGAAGTTAAAAACGCAGATTCAGGGCTATCTGCGATAACCTGCCGGGAAATCAAGTCAAATGCCGACCAAAAAACCTCCGTCCTCGTTTGGAAAAGATGTCCTGATTATCGGGGGAGTTTTCCTGGCTTTAGCCGGAATCGGCGTCTGGTTGGTGGTTTATTTAATACAATCCTGGCAGGAGGCGCCGGAGGAAATTGAGGGGACAGCGGCATCCGATGAAACCGGCGAGAACTCGGCTGCGGTTTCACAGCAATCGCAGGTAACGGCGGCGGCCAAGAGTTTCGCGCTTCCCGAGGACGCTGGGAAATTGGCCGGGGAGACGGATTTCTACCTGGCAGGCAATGGATTCGATAGCCTGAGTCTGGTTTTTACGCAGCCACGGGGCGAGCTGGTAATCGAGGTTCCGGCGGGGGTAAAGGTGGTGGCAGTGGGAGCCACGGAGCTTCCCGATTTTTATACCTTGAGATCGGTTCGCTTTGAAATCGGCCCACAGGATTTCCAATCGGGCAGATTAAACACCGTCATGACCGATCACGGGAAGCTCAAGCAACCGCAAAAGACCGACCGGCTTCAATTCGTGGCAACCGACCGAGAGGATCCCGTTCGCAGGTTCATCATACAGGCTGAAAAAGATGGGCTGGAATGGGGTTCGGTGCAAAGCGGGGTCTGGATGCTGACGGAGAATATCAGCCCGGAAAACTTCGGCGCAATACGGGTCACGCTCACCACTCCGGGGTATTCCAGCAATCGCCAGCAAACCATCGTGGCCAATTACGAGGGCTTGAAAAAGACCAGTAACACGTTCCGAAAGCTTGGATGGAGCCTCGAGCAGTTTCAATTGCTGGTCCACCATGAAGCGAAGTTCCGGGCGGTTTTGAAGGAGGTGGATTTCGACAAACCGGGAAAAAACAATAGTTCGATACTGACCAACAAATCGCTGCTCGAATATCAGATCGAGCCGGAGGTGGAAGGGGTTCTCCTTCGCTACATGGTCGAGCATCCACAGGCGTATATTCGACTGGCTGCGCTGAAAAACCTGGTTGCAATCGACATTCGCCAGTCGGCTGACAGCCTGTTCTCGGCGCTGGGCCGGGAGAGGAATTGGCGTCGGGCATTCCTTGCCGCCAATCGGCTTTTCCGACTCGAGGATGACCGCTCCCTGCCTTTGCTGGCGGCTTTTGAGAAAGACCCGGATTTGCGATCGCTTTTTCAAAACAATCTGGCCCGGCGTATCCGCAAAATTTCCGGTAAAAACCAGCAATCCGGCGAAAATCTCCTGAGCTTCTGGACCCGCACGGTCGGTTGGGGTAGTTTAAATGAGCATGGGGAGGCCGTTCGGCAGGTGGTTGAAACTCTGCTGGAAATACCCGATCCACTACTGGCCGAGGCATTACAAAATGTTTCCAGTGCTGAATACAAAACGGTGAACGCGGCCCTCAATCAATTGAAAAAATATCCGGAAAACCGGACTGCTTTTGACGCGCTGGTGAAGCTCGGGTCGGGCCACCGGGAGGATAATATTCGCTTTTCCGCGACGGGTATACTGTCCCGTTTCGGCACCTTTGATCTGCGTGAGTTTTGCGAGGGGCGCCTGAAAAGGGATTCCGATTACCGTGTCGGGCAATCGGTAATAAATCTTGCTGCTCGGCAAAAATTTCCCGGTTTTGAGGAGGTAATCCTGTTGGGTTGTAGAAACCGTCACCCACAGGTGCGGGAATGGGCCGCCGGAGCGGTTGGGAGCCAGAAAATTTCACAGGGAACTTCGACACTTCTCAACATGGCCCAACGGGATTCCGAAAAAAAAGTGCGCAGACGGGCGTTGAGGGCGTTGAGTGAGTTGAAAAGCTACGATGTTTTGGCGGTGTTAAGGACGCTCTTGCGAAGCTCCGACAGCGAGGATAAGTGGACCGCTTTAAACACCCTGCGACTATGGGAAAGCAACCCCGACGCGCTCGATCTTCTCGAACCCTATCGCAAAGATTCAACTATCGGCACTGCCGTCGTCAAGTATCTCACAAAATATGGCCGTTGATGTTCGGGTTGGAATACTTGTATCCGGTTTCACGACTTCTTAGCCTTCATATCCTGAAACCTGAATCCGGGCCGACTGCAGGGCTCCGTTGAGAATTACAGTCCCGTTGAAATAAACTTTACCGAGGGATTATTCGCCGACACTTTGACCTCTTGAATATGGCCGCTGTCTTCTCCCATATAGGGGATTGCCGCAGCCAGAAGTATTGCCGTGTTTTCCTCCAAGTCATTGCTTTCATCGTGGATTTTCACCCGCACGTTCCAAATCTGTGGATTCTCGTCATAAAGGTATTCGCCGTTATTTTGCCAAGCGGTCAAGGTAATGAACTTTTCATATTTGGTAACCGGCACGACAGGAAAACCGTCGCGGCTGACCAGGCGATGGGAAGAAGATTTGCTAACTTTGCCGGTCATGCTTAATTCCATGGGAGAAATAATCTTAAAATCAATTTGCGGCCGGCTAACGCCATAGGAGAGTTCAATTAGAAGATCGGCCTGGTTAATCGAACCCGCCTCGTACCAACCCTTTCCCGACAAGGCGGTTTTAACCTGTTGAGTAATCTGCAAATAAGAGTCGCTGGAGGAGGACTCCGAGGAAGGGCTTGCCACAATCGTGTAAGATTCAAAGGCATTACCTGTGGCAGGACTGCTGATGGCATCAACTTTAACCGTATGGGTGGTTCCGCAACCGAAGTAAAAAGGAACCGAAAGGAGTATCATACAGGCGCCGAAATGACATAAACGGAGTCCATTGAACTCTTTGTCATACTTGCTCTTCCGACGGGTTTTCATACCCCGATATATCGGAATAACTATTAATTTCTTTAATGAGTTTAATTAGTAACGCTTAACATATATTGCCTTTTCAGGCGAGATAGGTTCTAATTAACTAGAAGTAAACAACCTACTGAATTTATCGTTAGCTCATGGACGTTGCGCAACACTTTGCTACTGCGCCATCGAATGCGGAATTAACTTTTCGGCTATTCGGTAGTTGTCTGCTCATTTCCTTGCAAGGCGGCTTCCAAGGCATGCCAGGCCAGGGTGGCGCATTTGATGCGGGCGGGAAAACGACGCACCCCGGATAGTGAGGCCAGATCGCCAAACTCTAGGAAATCGACCTCGAAATCTTCGTCCTCGGACAGCATTGCCAGAAAGCTCTTAAATTCCTCTTGGGCTTCGGCCAGGGTTTTGCCCTTGAGATCCACCGTCATCAGCGATGCAGAGGCTTTGGAAATTGCACATCCCTCGCCCTGAAAACTGATGTCCTCGATGTTCTCCCCTTCGAGTTTCACAAAGACCTTGATCGAATCGCCACAGATGGGGTTATAGCCGTCGGCGGAACAGGTGTGGTCCTCGAGGGGGCGAAAATTACGAGGGCGCCGGTTGTGATCCAGAATGATTTCCTGGTAAAGGTCGAAAAGCTCGTTCATCGCTTAAAAAAATTGACGATTTTTTGGAGCGATTCGGCGACGAGGTCAATCTCCTCCTTAGTGTTGTAAATGCTGAAGGATGCGCGAGCCGTGCCGGTCACGCCGAAACGCTTCATTAGTGGTTGGGCGCAGTGGTGTCCGGCCCGGATCGCAATGCCGTCCTGATCCAAAAAAGTGCTGATATCGTGGGGGTGGACATCGTTTAAAATAAAGGAAAGGACGGCTGCCTTGTCGGGAGCGGTTCCGATAATGCGCAACCCGTCGATCTGGCTAAAAATCTCGGTCGCATAATCCAGAAGACCGTTTTCATAGGCGGCAATATTATCCAGGCCTACGCTCTCGATAAAATCCATGGCCGTGGCGAGAACGATGGCTCCGGCGATGTTGGGGGTTCCGGCTTCGAACCGACCGGGGTAGTCGAGAAACGTGGTTTTTTCAAAAGTGACCGATTGAATCATCCCGCCCCCACCCTCGTAAGGCGGCATATCGCATAGCCATTTATCCTTTCCGTAAACGATGCCAATGCCGGTTGGCCCAAACATCTTATGCCCCGAAAAAACGAAGAAATCGCAATCCAGCGCCTGCATATCGACTTTCATGTGAGGCGCGGATTGAGCGCCATCCACAACCACCGGGATGCCTTTGCGGTGCGCTTCTTTGCACATTTCAGCGATCGGTACCACCGTCCCGATGGCATTGGAAACATGGGAAAGGGCCACGATTCGGGTGCGGTCATTAAGCATTTTAACATAGGCGTCGAAGTCGAGCACTCCCCGGTCGTCAATCGGAATCACCTTAATGGAGGCCCCGCGCTCCTCGGCCAGTAATTGCCAGGGAACGATGTTCGAGTGGTGTTCAAGAGTGGAGATCAATATCTCATCCCCGGAATTTACCTTTTGCCGCCCGAAGGTCTGCGCGATGAGGTTGATGCCCTCCGTTGTCCCACGGACGAAAATGACCTGTCGTTCACTCGGGGCATTGATGAAACGGGCAGCCCGGCGGCGAGCTTCCTCGTAAATCTCCGTGGCTTGCTCGCTCAGGTAATGTATCCCGCGATGGATGTTCGCGTTTTGATCGGTATAATACCGGTTGAGGGCGTCGATTACCGATTGGGGCTTCTGAGTGGTGGCGGCATTGTCAAAATAGACAAAGGGGTTGCCCCTGATGCGCTTGGCAAGAATAGGAAAGCGGGCACGCAATGTCACCACATCCAAGCTTGTCTCCTGGCTGTCAAAGGCGGTCGTTTGGCTGCTTTGGGTCATTTCGGGGAATGTAGCACAGTAAAAAAAGGCCGTCACCCTAAATCGCAACCGCTTCCTCGACACTTGAAAGGAAAACCGTTAAACAAGCCCGTGTGCCACCATGGCGTCGGCCACCCGGAGAAACCCCGCGATATTGGCCCCACAGACATAATTGCCCGTTTCGCCATATTTATCCGCATAATGGAGGCAACTGTGGTGGATATCCTTCATCACCTTGCGCAATTTTGCATCCACCTCCTCGTAGGCCCAGGTTTCCCAACTCGCGTTTTGCTGCATTTCAAGAGCGGAGACGGCGACGCCTCCGGCATTGGCAGCCTTGCCCGGCCCATAGAGAAGTCCCGCTTCCTTGAAAACCTCGATGCCCTCTGGAGTGGTCGGCATGTTCGCGCCTTCGCTGATCAAAATGCATCCGTTCTTGACCAGGGTGGCGGCATCCTCACCGTTCAATTCATTTTGAGTGGCACAGGGAAAGGCCGCATCGCAGGGCACATCCCAAACTTTTTTCCCTTCCCGGTATTCGGCCCCGGGATGCGTCTCAAGGTAGGCGCTGATACGCTTGCGATCGATTTCCTTGATTTGATGCAATGTCTCAAAATCCAGCCCGTTTTTGTCGTAAATACTGCCCCCTGAATCCGAGCATGCGACCACTTTTCCGCCGAGTTCGTGTATTTTCTTGATTGCGTATAAAGCAACATTTCCCGAACCCGATACGACACAGGTTTTCCCTTCAAAACCGTCCTCCTTGGTGGCCAGCATTTCCTCGGCAAAATAGACTGCTCCATAGCCCGTCGCCTCCTTGCGGACGAGGGAACCTCCCCAGCCGACCGATTTGCCCGTGAGGACACCGAGTTCATAGCGATTGGTGAGCCGCTTGTATTGCCCGAAAAGGAAGCCGATCTCGCGTGCACCCACGCCGATATCTCCCGCCGGAACATCGGTATGGGCCCCGATATACCGGAAAAGTTCGCTCATAAAGGCCTGGCAAAACCGCATAACTTCGGCATCGGATTTGCCCTTGGGGTCGAAATCGGCCCCTCCTTTTCCGCCTCCGATTTGTAAACCGGTCAGACTGTTTTTGAAAACCTGCTCGAATCCCAGAAATTTGACGATTCCCATATTGACCGTGGGATGAAAACGCAGACCGCCTTTATAGGGGCCTAGGGCGCTGTTGAATTCAGTGCGGAAGCCACGGTTGACGATCTCCCTGCCTTCATCGTCCTGCCACACCACTCGGAAGATAATCTGCCGCTCGGGTTCGCACATACGTTCGAGGAGATTGAACTCGACGACTTCGGGGTATTCGTAAACCACCGAGTCGAGGGAGAGCAAAACCTCTTTGTAGGCTTGCAGGAAGGTTGGCTCGCTGTGGTTGCGGGCATCGACGATTTTGATGACTTTTTCTATATATGGATGCATGGTGTTGCTAGAATTTGAATAAGATTAGTTGGCGTTGGATAAAAATTAAAGGGGTCGTGTCTGACGATCGGGTTCAGCATTACCGTAATTATGACAATTCCCAATATCGGTAACGGGAATCAAGTCAATTCCTCGATTTTACCGGCTAAAACAATATCCTTGGCAGTCACCTTGCCACCGGCATCATGGGTATTGAGCCGCACCTCCACATGATTATAGACATTATACAATTCTGGATGGTGGTTTAGAGCCTCGGCCTCAAAGGCCAACCGCAGGAGAAAAGACATCGCTTCACGAAAATCCTTGAACTGGTAGGATTTGACAATTTTGTCCCCCGCCAAGCTCCAACCTGGCAAACCAGCCAAAGCCACATCGATTTCTTCCCCTGATAGAGGAGCCGTCATTCCACGCAGAAAAGGTTATCTCACCACCGATGTCAATTTTTGATTAGAACCTATCTTAAATTCGGGTCTTGTTTTGCTTTGCCTTTTTCCACTTGGGGGCTATTAAATTGACGTTTATATTGTACCACCGCTAGCGCCGTGCAGGAACAACACTCAACAAACCGCAACAAGCCACCACGGCATGTCGCCATTATTATGGACGGCAATGGTCGGTGGGCGGTCAATCGCGGCCTTCCCCGGATCGAGGGGCACCGCAGAGGAGTGCAAAATGTCAGGGGGATCGTCGAATGCGCCGGTGATTTGGGAATCCAATATCTCACCCTATATGCATTCTCGGTCGAGAACTGGCAGCGGCCCGACACCGAAATCAATGCATTGATGAACCTGCTGAATCGTTTTTTGAAGAGTGAAATTTCCACTCTGTTAAAAAATCAGGTTTGCCTCAAAACAATTGGGAGAACGGATCGACTCCCAGAAAAAGTCCGTCATGCCCTCCACGAAGTGATCGACCAAACCTCACATTTTTCCGGCCAAACCCTCGTCCTTGCCCTCAATTACGGAGCCCGTGACGAGGCGATTGACGCCGTGAAGAATTACACCGAGGCGGTCCAATCGGGCCAAGCCAACCTCGATGAGTTGGATTGGTCGACCTTTGCCGGGCATTTATATACTGCGGATTTACCCGACCCCGACCTCATTATTAGAACCTCCGGGGAAACCCGTTTGAGCAATTTCCTCTTATTACAAAGCGCCTATGCGGAAATGTTTTTTACCCCGATTTTATGGCCCGATTTTGGGCCGGGCGAATTTAGGGAAGCCGTCGATTTCTATTGGAAACGCGAGCGTCGTTTTGGAAAAACCGGAGACCAGGTGCAGCGAAAAACTCCAACCTCGGAACCAGTCCTGAACCAGTGATAAAGCGTATTCTCAGCACCGTCGGGTTATGGTCGTTTGTCATTCTGGCTCTATTCACTCTGGGTGAACAGGCCGGCCTCTGGATTCTCGCATTGTTGGCCTTGGCATCGCAGGAAGAACTCTACCGGCTACTGGGAAAAATCGGCTTTCATTCCCTCCATAAGCTCGGCCTTTTATGCGGTCTGTTGATAGTGGCCGGTTCCTACTATTTTCCCGATTTTCACTTTCTCCCCCTTTCGGTGGCGATCTGCTCCTGTGGGGCGTTGACAAGATTAAAGGGAGGCCGCGCACTCCACTCTCTCATGGCAACATTGTTCGGGGTTCTTTTTGTCCCCTACCTGTTGCAATTTCTGGTGCAGATCATCCATTTGGGAAACAATGAAATAAGCGGAATTTTTCTCGCGATTTGGGTCGTCGTAGCCGTTAAATTTACCGATGTAGGCGCCTTGCTGGTGGGGATGAAATTCGGCAAACACAAACTCGCGCCCAAGGCCAGTCCCGCCAAAACATGGGAGGGTGCGGTCGGAGGCGTCACCACCGCAGTCATCGTGAGCACCCTTTACACCGTGATTTTCGATTTCGGCCTGCCGGAGGGTTTTATCTGGTGGAAGGCCGGTCTGGCAGCGATTCCTCTTGGGATTATGGGGATTGTCTCAGACTTGATCGAGTCGGTTATCAAGCGTCAGGCCAAAGTGAAGGACTCGGGTGATTTCATCCCCGGAATCGGTGGGGCATTCGACTTGGTTGACAGTATTTTGCTGGGCGCTCCGGTCGGTTACATGCTGGTCCACCTCATTCTTTTTAATCAATAAAATGGGTAGAAGAGGCGTCGTATTGCTGGGGGCAACCGGTTCGATCGGACATAATTCGCTACGTGTGATACGGGCTAATTCCGACCGCTTGAAACTCGTCGGCATCGCAGGTGGGAGTCGGGTGGAACCCCTCGCCGCCATCGCCCGTGAATTCGGGGTCAAGCATGTCACCCTTTTTGATCAAAATGCCTGTCACGACGCCAAAAAATCAGGCCTTTTTGACCCGGATGTGGCCCTTGGAACCGGCATCGAGGGCCTTAACCACCTGGCAACCCTCCCCGAAGCTGATGTCGTGGTCGTGGCCGTCGTCGGAACAATGGGGCTCCACCCCACCCTCGCTGCCATCGAAGCAGACAAAGAAATCGCCCTCGCCAGCAAGGAAGTCCTCGTCTTGGCCGGAAAATTCGTCATGGCCGCAGCCAAGGCCAAAGGTGTGCAGGTGCTGCCCGTTGACAGCGAGCACAATGCCATTTTTCAATGCCTCAACGGCGCTCCTAACCATGAGGTGGCCCGTATCATCTTGACCGCTTCGGGAGGCCCTTTCCGGAATCATACTCTGGAGCAAATGGCGGGCATCACCCCGGAGGAGGCGGTCAAGCACCCCAATTGGTCGATGGGCACAAAAATCACGGTCGATTCATCGACGATGGCAAACAAGGGTCTCGAACTAATTGAGGCGCGCTGGCTCTTCGGAATGGAACCGAATCGGATCAGGGTGGTCGTCCACCCACAGAGTATTATACATTCCATGGTGGAATATGTGGACGGTTCCATCCTGGCCCAACTTTCGCCCCCATCCATGACATTTGCCATTCAACACGTCCTGTTATACCCTGAAAGAAGAGCCGGGGTCGATCAGACCCTCAATTTTGAAGATTCCATGAACCTCGAATTCAATCCACCGGATCTATTGCGGTTCCCCTGTCTGCGGCTGGCCCGTGAAGCCATGCAGGCGGCGGGGGTGGCTCCGGCTGTCTTCAATGCCGCCAACGAAGTTGCCGTGGACGCTTTTTTGAAAAAACGGATAAGTTATCTGGGCATCGGCGACCTGATCGACCATACACTTCAAAAATCTGACAATTTCGAACCGACCAACCTTGAAGAGGTGCTCGACATCGACCGGTCCGCCCGACGCATCTCAAACGATTTAATCACCGAACATGAATCCTGATACCAGTCTATTAAGTCTCGCACTTCCCATTATTTGGGGAACTTTTCTCATCGTCCTCTTTTTTGGGGGATCGATATTCATCCATGAATTGGGGCATTTCCTTGCCGCCCGGAAAAGGGGATTGAGAATTGATCGTTTCTCAATCGGTTTTGGCCCTAAAATTTTCTCATGGACACGAAACGGTGTCGAATACCGCATTTCAATCCTGCCATTTGGCGGATATGTTGCCCTGCCCCAATTGGCCGATATGGGCGCTATTGAGGGCGGCCAAGGGGATGATGACGAGGAACTGCCGCCAATCACCTACCTCGACAAGGTAATCGTCGCAGTCATGGGAGCGGTTTTCAACGTGCTCTTTGCGATGGTCCTGGCCTGCCTTCTTTGGCTGGTTGGCAAACCGACGAGTGAGGATGAGCAAACCACAATTATTGGATTCGTCGAGCCGACCGTGAACCTCGACTTGAACACCGAAGCCCCCGGCCCCGCCTTTGTCGCCGGTCTAAAGGAGGGTGATCGGGTTTTGCGTATTGACGGCGGTGGTATCGCCAATTTTTCGGAGCTGCAGCATTCCATATTTACCGGTTCGGGTCGTGATTCCGACGGCAATCCCAAAGTGGTATTTTCCATCGAAAGAGGGGGCGAGATTTTGGATATAGAGGTTTACCCAAAGCTTTCCAAAATTAATTCGGTCTCAGGAGATCGCATGAGATTGGTGGGCATCAAACCTGCCCATAGTCTGATTATCAGATATATACAGGAAGGCTCTCCCGCTGACGTAGCTGGCCTTCGGATAAACGATGGAATTCTCGCCGCCGATGGCAGTGAACTCTACAGCTTTGCCGCTCTTGTTCACCATTTAAAAGAAAAACAGGATGCCCCCGTTCTGCTCTCCATCGAGCGCGAGGCAGAGAAGTTCGATGTCTCCGTGCAGGCGGAGATGGTTGCCAGAACCAAACCTCTGGGCGAACTTCATATTCAAGATAGCAACAGGGAGGCGACCCTTCTCGTTCAGCCCATTTATGGCCCCGATAATGTCGATTCTCCATCCGATCCCAATACCCGATCTTCGCTCTTGGCCCATGAGATTAAGGATCCCACGAGTTTCGTTTTTGGAAATCTTGAGCCGGGCGAGGCCATTCTGAATGTCAATGGTCAACCGGTTGGCTCGTTGCAGGCGTTTGTCGATAGCATTAACAGTGGTGAAAAAAACACCCTCAGCCTTTCCGTGGGAACTCAGGAGCAGCCAAGATCACTGGCGATTCTCGGAGAAGCAATGGCGGAAATCAGGCCACCCAAGAAAACTCCCATGATGGGTTTCGGCTTCAAAAGTCGTTCCATAACCGTCCACCTGAGTCCGATCGAACAATTTTCAGCCATTGTGAAATCAACCTTGCAGGTATTGGGGAGTCTCGTAAATCCTAGATCCGATATCAGCATCAGCAACTTGAGCGGTCCTCCCGGAATCATCCGGCTGCTATTATTTTTGGCCAACATCGATATCCGTCTGGTAATCTGGTTTACCTGCCTGCTCAATATCAATCTCGCCATCCTGAACCTCCTGCCCATCCCGGTGCTTGACGGGGGGCATATCGTTTTCGCGACCCTGGCAAAATTACGTGGCAAAGCGCTTCCTCCCTACTTGATTGCCGGGACACAGGGAGTATTTATGATTTTGCTCTTTTCCATGATGATTTATGTCAGCTTTTTTGACGTGCGCCGCTGGCAGGGTGATAATGAAGACGAAAAACGATACGAACTGGAAAGTTCTCTCTACATACAACCGGTTTTCTCATCACAAAAAGATGAGTCCGAATAAATTGCATAATCGATTTTGCGGATGACTGAATATTGCGAATCCAGATTCACCTCAAGGCGGCGAAAAGCCTCTGAGGTGACGATTGGCCATCTTCCGCTGGGGAACGGGCATCCCATTCGTATCCAGTCGATGACGACGACCCCCACTCAGGATGTCGAGGCAACGGTTCAACAGTCCATCGCACTGGTCGAGGCCGGGTGTGAGATCGTCCGCATTACCGCCCAAAATGTAAAAGCCGCCCAGGCGTTGGAGTCGATTTCGCATCAATTGAGGGAGGCTAAAATTGACGTGCCCTTGGTCGCCGATATCCATTTTTTGCCCTCGGCAGCAATGGAGGCGGCCAAGCATGTGGAAAAAGTGCGAATCAACCCCGGTAACTACGCCGACAAAAAAAAGTTTCAAATTCGCGAGTATTCCGACCTCCAATACGAGGAGGAATTGGAGCGTCTTTACGAGGATTTCTCCCCCATTGTGAAACGATGCAAGGAGTTTGGCAGGGCCATGCGCATCGGAACCAATCACGGCTCTTTGTCCGATCGCATTCTCAACCGCTATGGGGACACCCCGCTGGGCATGATCGAGTCCGCCCTCGAATTTATCCGCATCTGCGAGTCGCATAATTTCAAAGGCATCGTGCTCTCCATGAAAGCGAGCAACCCCAAGGTAATGATCGAGGCGTATCGCCTCGCGGTGGCCCGCATGAACGAGGAGGGCATGACTTATCCCCTGCATTTGGGGGTGACCGAAGCCGGCGACGGCGAGGACGCCCGCATCAAAAGCGCCATCGGTATAGGCGCCCTGCTCTTCGACGGTCTTGGCGACACCATCCGTGTTTCCCTCACTGAAGACCCCGTGGCGGAAATCCCGGTGGCCAGGGAGTTGGCCGAGAAAGCGGAGAACCTCTGGCAATCGAGCGGCGATAACACGCAATTACCATCATTTAGAGACGATATCGATCCCTACCAATTTACCCGAAGAACGGCCACACTCCTGCAATTGGGGCCGCATTGCCCGGCGGCGGGCAGAGAACCCCCGAGAGTAATCATAGCAGCCCGGCATCCCCTTTCCACATGGAGGGAAATCAGTTCGGCGGTAAAGGCCGTCGGAGCGCGACTGCGGGACGCCAAACTGGAAGGTCTGATCCTGCCAATCCAAACTTCGGAGGATCTGGAAAATCTATCTGCCCTGCAAAGAGAACTCGGTGGTGAGCTTCCTTTTTATGTTCTCGATCTGGCTCCAGAGGTCAGCCCCGACCTCCTCCAAAATCAGGAATGGGCAGCAGAAGCGGGATGGGTTCTTCTGCGCCGTTTCTCAGTCGGCGAGGTGCACCTGCTTCAAGAATTCGCAACCTTTGCTAAAGATAAGGGCTTGGTTCTGGCCGTGGACATCAATCCCGAGGATTGCCTGAAAATGGGTCCGGCCTTGCAACAGATGGGAAATCGGGGCATCGTTTTCACCCTTTCCCAACCCGGCGAAAACCTGCATCCGGTTGGCAGTTACCGACTTTTGGCACAGGTGTTGAAAGATTTGAGTGTGGACGCGCCCATTTGGATTCGTTGCAACACCGCCAACTGCGTCGATTTTCGGGATTACTTCGGCAATCGCCTCCTCGAGGCATCCGTCCTTTCCGGCAGCCTGTTATGCGATGGCATCGGAGACCTGATAAGTGTGGAAAACGAACCCGATTTGGCCAGAGCGACCTCCTTGGGCTACAATTTGCTACAGGGCGCCAGAGCCCGTATCTCAAAAACTGAATACGTCGCCTGCCCCAGTTGTGGACGCACTCTTTTCGATTTGCAAAGCACTACCCAGAAAATCCGCGCCCGCACCAATCACCTCAAAGGCGTCACCATAGCGGTGATGGGCTGCATCGTCAACGGGCCGGGTGAAATGGCCGATGCCGATTTCGGATATGTGGGCGGTGCGCCGGGAAAGGTGAACCTTTATTCGGGCAAGCAATGCGTCAAATTCCACATACCGGAAGCCCGTGCCGTCGATGAACTCGTAGATCTTATCAAGGAAAACGGCAAATGGAAGGAACCCGAGACCACCCCCGAATTAGCGGAAAGGTCTTGATTTTTACCTCGAATTGTTCCCTTTTGAGCAACCTTATGCCGGAAATCAGCAGATCCAATAACCGACGGCCCGATCAATTGAGAGATATTTCCCTCAAACCGGGAATCGCCCCCTACGCAACGGGTTCTATCCTGGCCGAATTCGGCAACACCAAGGTAATTTGCGCCGCCACTGTTGATAAAAAAGTCCCTCGCTGGATGATTCAACAGGGGGTCGTGGGCGGTTGGATAACGGCGGAGTATTCCATGCTTCCCTACAGCACGCTGGACCGGAAAATGCGCGATAGCACGAGGGGGAAAATAGACGGGCGCTCGATGGAAATTCAACGTTTGATCGGTCGCTCTTTGCGAGCCGTAGCCGATCTCAAGAAGCTTCCGGGCTACAGCCTCTGGATCGATTGCGATGTTCTCCAGGCCGATGGCGGCACCCGCACGGCCTCGATCACGGGCGCTTTCGCTGCCGCAAGGCTGGCCGTGGAAAAGCTTCTGGCGGCGGGCAAGCTGGCGGAAAACCCTTTTAAAGATTCAGTGGCGGCAATAAGCGCGGGTATTTACCGGGAAAACGAAATCCTCGATCTCGATTATGTGGAAGACAGGGATGCCGGTGCCGATTTCAACATTGTCATGACTGGGTCCGGAGATTTCGTTGAAGTGCAAGGCTCCGGCGAAGAGGCAACTTTTTCCAGAGAACAACTGGATTCCCTCCTCGATCTGGGCAAAAAAGGAATCGCCGATTTGACCATTTTACAAAATCAAGTTATTGAAGAGGAATCTGCAAAAATACGGACTAGCGCCGAGTGCTAGTACCTCAAAACCCTTTGAAAAGTCCCAAACCTTCCGAAATAAACGTATGAATATCCACGAATTCCAGGCCAAGGTTCTCTTCGAGCAGTATGGCATTCCCGTTCCCGGTGGGCAAACGGCTCAACGTCGGGAGGATTTCGAAAAGGCTCTCAATGCGTTGCCCGATGGAGGGGTGGTCGTAAAATCACAAATCCATGCCGGGGGTCGCGGCAAGGGGACTTTTACCGATGGCTACGAGGGCGGGGTTCAGGTTCTCGCCACCAAAGAGGAAGCCCTCGAATCGGCGGGTCGGATGCTGGGAAATACCCTCGTTACGCACCAGACAGGCCCGGTCGGTCGGAAGGTCCAAACCGTCTATTTCACCGAAATCAGCCAAATCGAAAAGGAGTATTATTTGGCCATCCTTCTGGACCGCGCCACTTCCAAACCGGTTATTGTGGCCTCCACCGAAGGTGGGGTGGACATTGAAAAGGTGGCCTCGGAAGCCCCCGAGAAAATCACCCGCGTTTTTATCGATCCCATTCACGGCCTGATGCCCTACCAAGCCCGGCAGGTGGCGCTCGGCCTCGGTTTCAAGGGTGTGGCATTCCGCCAGGCGGTTAAAATTGTGCAGGCCCTCTACCGGCTTTTTCACGAAAAAGATGCCAGCCTCGTCGAGATCAATCCACTCATTTTGACAAAGGAGGGCAATGTCGAGGCTTTGGACGCCAAAATGGGTTTCGATGACAACGCCCTCTACCGTCATGAAGATATTTCGGCCCTGCGCGATCTGAACGAGGAGGATCCCAAGGAGGTCGAGGCCTCTCGGCATTCCCTCAATTATATCGCTCTCGACGGCAATATCGCCTGCATGGTCAACGGAGCGGGTCTCGCCATGGCGACCATGGACATCATAAAGCATTTCGGTGGCAATCCGGCCAATTTTCTCGATGTGGGCGGCGGGGCCAATGAGGAGCAGGTCACACAGGCCTTCAAGATCATCCTCAGCGATCCCAATGTGAAGGGTATTCTGGTCAACATCTTTGGTGGAATCATGAAATGCGACATCATTGCCGCAGGCATAAT
This sequence comes from Opitutales bacterium, assembly GCA_021772515.1. Classification (GTDB taxonomy): domain Bacteria; phylum Verrucomicrobiota; class Verrucomicrobiia; order Opitutales; family UBA2987; genus JAJFLU01. The sequence goes on along the minus strand of JAJFLU010000022.1, from coordinate 185,931 downwards.
CGGCGCCGCCAAATCCGTCCATATCGAGGTGCCATTGGTCGTTCGTCTGGAGGGAACCAATGTGGATCGCGGCAAACAGTTGCTCAAGGAAAGCGATCTGGCAATCAATTCGGCTGACAGCCTGAGTGAGGCCGCCGAAAAGATCGTCCAGTTGGCCGCGCAAAATTAAATTTATTTCAAATTTATAACATGAGCGTTCTGGTTGATAAAAATACTCGCGTCGTCGTCCAGGGGATTACCGGTAATAACGGCTCCTTCCACTCACGGCAATGCCTCGAATACGGCACCAACATTGTGGCGGGGGTAACCCCCGGCAAAGGAGGCCAAATTTTCGATGACAAGGTACCCGTCTTCGACAGCGTTCATCAGGCGGTCGCGGAAACCGGCGCAAATGCCTCCCTCGTCTTTGTGCCGCCCCCCTTTGCAGCGGATTCCATTCTGGAGGCGGTCGATGCCGGCGTGGGTGTCGTAATCTGTATCACCGAGGGTATTCCGACACGCGATATGGCCGAGGTGAAACAGGTTTTGGATAAAAGCTCCACGGTTCTTATCGGGCCAAACTGTCCGGGCATTATTACCCCCGGAGAGTGCAAAATGGGCATCATGCCGGGCTATATCCACAAACCGGGTAAAGTGGGCGTTATTTCCCGCTCAGGCACATTGACATACGAAGCGGTTTGGCAGCTAACCGTTCGGGGTCACGGTCAAAGCACCTGTATCGGTATCGGCGGCGACCCGATTATCGGAACTACCCATATGGATGCAGTGAAATTATTTAATGCCGATCCCGATACCGACGCCATTATTCTGATCGGAGAAATCGGGGGCTCGGCCGAGGAGGAAGCCGCCGCCTATATCAAGGATTTCGTGAATAAACCTGTGGCTGCCTTCATCGCCGGAATGACCGCCCCACCGGGAAGGCGGATGGGCCACGCCGGCGCCATTGTTTCGGGCGGCAGCGGCACCGCAGAGGCCAAAATCGCCGCCCTCAAAGACGCCGGAATCGCAGTAGCCGAAACACCCTCTGTCATCGCCGATACCCTCCTGACCGTCTATAGCAGTTAGTCCCTCCGAGTAAAAATTGTGTTTTGGCGATTTATCGATGCCGAAGCACTGGTGGATGTCCAATAAATCGCCTTCATTCGATTTCCGTCTAAACCGAACAAGGAGATTGTATCCTTTTCCGAGCGATCAGGCCAAAGTTTATTTTAAGTAAAGGCCTCATTTCCCGATATGAAATCCTGTGTGCTACTGTAGCGCCCATTTATACGATGGACTCAGGAAATGACTTTAATAAGCGGATGCTCGAATTCCATTCCTCAAGAGGGTGCCGGAGGGGCGTTGCGCTGTAATTTGACCGGATTGAGAAAGCAACCGGCCCACTAATAAAAAATCCACGGAGATAAAAATGGACGAAGATTTTGAAGAAATCATTCAAGAATTTATGATCGAGAGTACCGAGGGGCTCGACCAGTTGGACAGAGATTTGGTCGAACTCGAGCAGGATCCTGAATCCCAGGAAACGATCGCCAGTATTTTCCGAACCGTTCATACAATTAAGGGGACGAGCGGCTTCCTATCCTTCTCGAAACTCGAGAAAGTGGCCCACGCAGGAGAGAACCTCTTGAGCTTGATAAGGGACGGCAAACTCAAAGTCCATCTCGGTATTGTAAATACCCTTTTGTCGATGGGTGATGCCATCCGCGAGATGCTCGACCATGTCGCGATCCACAAGAATGACGGAAACGGCGATTACAGTTCCCTGATCGAAATGATCACCTATCTGGCCGAGGAAGATGAACCAGAGGCGTCTGCACCCGCTGCAGTAGTTGAATCGGCGGCGGCGGCAGAAAAACCAAAGCAACTGGCTGTCGAGGAAACGGGTCTGCCGATGCCAGTTGCGCAGCCGGATGTAGTCGAAGAGGCCGATCAAACACCTCCGCCTGCACTCCAAGTCGCTCAGGTAGAAACGCCAAAACCACCCGCAAACACGGAACCGGATCCACTCAGCCTGCTCGAATCGAAGGCCAAGCAGGTTGCCGAAGGAAATATCCGGGTTGGAGTCGGTTTACTGGACAAGCTGATGGCCCTCGTTGGGGAGCTGGTTTTAACCCGCAATCAAATTTTACAATTTACGGCCAGCCAGGAGGATCCCGCTTTGATCGCGACTAGCCAACGCCTAAACCTCATCGCCACGGAACTGCAGGAGGGTGTCATGAAAACCCGCATGCAGCCGATCGGCAATGTCTGGAACAAATTTCCCCGGGTGGTCCGCGATTTGGCCACACAATGTGGTAAAAAAATTAACCTCGTAATGGAGGGTAAAGAAACCGAACTGGATAAAACTCTCATCGAGGCGATCAAGGATCCGCTTACCCACATCGTTCGCAATTCGGCGGACCACGGGATCGAGCTCCCAGAGGTTCGCAGCGCCAGTAACAAACCCGAAGAAGGAACATTACTCCTCCGGGCCTTCCATGAAGGCGGCAAGGTCAACATAGAAATAACCGATGATGGAGGCGGTATTAACCATCAGAGAATCGCCGATAAAGCGGTCAAACTCGGACTTTTGACCAAGGAACAGGTGGAAAATCTGACTGAACGGGAAAAAACCAACCTACTCTTTTTACCAGGGCTTTCCACCGCAGAAGCCGTCACCAATGTTTCTGGACGGGGCGTTGGCATGGATGTCGTAAAAACCAATATCGAAAAAATTGGCGGATCGATCGACATCCAAAGTAACCCGGGAGCGGGAACCGATATAAAAATCAAGATTCCCCTTACCTTGGCAATCATACCCGCTTTGACAATTTCCGGCGGCGGCGAGCGTTTCGCCATACCACAGGTTAACCTTCTTGAACTGGTCCGGCTCGAAAACAAGAGCGAAATCGAAACCATACAAGGCACCCCGGTATATCGATTAAGAGGAAATCTCCTGCCAATCGTATTTCTGGATAACGTCCTCGAATTGGAAGCCAGTAGTGTTAATAAGGACAATCAGTTTCTGGATGAATCCGTCAGCATTGTCGTCCTGCAAGCCGATGACCACCAGTTCGGCCTTGTGGTTGACGAAATTAACGACACCGAGGAGATCGTCGTCAAGCCACTGGGAAAAACCCTCAAGGATATCACGTGCTACGCCGGAGCAACCATCATGGGTGATGGCAAAGTAGCCCTCATACTCGATGTCATGGGTATCGCGCACAGCGCCAATATCATCAATGAACGACACGAAAAAGGCATCGGGGAAACTGAAAAGGACCTTAAAAGCGCAGGTACAGAACGGCAAAATATGCTCCTCATCGGAGTGGGCGAATCCTCACGCATGGCCATACCACTTTCCACCGTGGCACGACTTGAAGAAATCCAGGTAAACACCCTTGAAAAGGCTGGAAACCGTCAGGTGGTGCAATACAGGGGCGAAATTCTCCCCCTCATTTATATTTCTGATATTCTCGGCGACGGGAGTCATGCTCACAATAATAACGATGAAGCTCTCAAAGTCGTTGTCTATTCTGAAAACGGTAAAAGTGTCGGATTGGTGGTAGATAACATCCATGACGTCGTGGAAGAGGAAATCAGCGTGCAGCACAGGATGCGGCGAAACGGAGTAATCGGATCTGCGGTCATCCAGACAAAAGTCACCGACCTCCTGGATGTTCCAGAAATCATCCGCTCTGCCGATCCCAGTTTCTATAGCTCTGCCGGCGTCAATTAATTTTCAACATAACTAATCATGGATAAAGTTAAACAGTATTGCACTTTTTATGTGGACAGCAGCTTCTTCGGAGTTGATGTCATGCACGTTCAGGAAATCATTCGATTTCAAAATATGACGAGAGTGCCGATGGCCGATTCAGTAATAAAGGGCCTCATTAATTTGCGTGGCCAAATCGTTACGGCGATAGATTTACGCAGGCGACTAGGTCTAAGCTCTCGCCCGGCGGAAGATGAGCCCATGAATGTAATTATTAAAACCAGTGATGGCGCTGTTAGCCTTCTGGTGGACGAAATCGGTGACGTTATCGAGGTAGATGAAGAAAACTACGAACCACCGCCACAAAATTTATTGGGAAAAGCAAGGGATTTAACCACGGGTGTTTACAAGCTCAACGAAAAGCTGCTTCTCACACTCGATATGAACAAGCTTCTCGATTTTTCAGCAATCAAACTAAATTAATACTGAGTCTACGGGAAAAATAAGGTCGTCTAACTAATCAATTTATTGGAGCGGAGAAAAGCCCCACCCAGGCGGAACCAGGGTTGGCTTTTGCGAAGTTCCATCGAGGGTTAACCTCATCAATACTAACTGTATTGCTCATGTACTGAATGCAGTTTTCAAATATGGATCTATGTCAACTAACTATAAAATATGAAGGCGGAAATGGAAACAACTATCACCAAAAACAGAATCGAAAATGATAACGGGAATGAGGAATCCCTTTCGACTGAACTCATGTCCGAGAGAGAGAATATTCTCTCTGCAATGGACAACGTTCAGGCGAACATAATAATAGCAAATACAGACTTCGATATCGTCTATGCTAATCCTAGTACTATCAAAACTCTTACTTCTCTGGAAGGTGAAATCAAGAGCAGCTTCGGATTATCGGTCGATGAAATAATCGGCGGCTCGATTCACCGTTTTCATCGTGATCCACGTAAAATCGAAGCCATCTTAAGGAATCCGAAGGCTCTCCCACACGAGGCTCTGTTTACCTTCGGTTCAGTAACCCTGCGTACCACTTTCAACTCCATCACGGATGAAAGAAATCACACGGGCGGCTATATCGTTAATTGGGAGGACGAATCGGAAAAAATCCGTATCGAGGGGAAAATGTCACGAGTCCAGTCGATGATGGAAAACTCCCCCGTCAACACGATGTACGCAGATCGCGACCTGATAATCCGCTACCTAAACCCGGCATCTGTGAAGACACTCAAATCCATTGAGCAATACCTGCCGGTGCGGGTGGAGGAATTGCTTGGGCAGAATATCGACGTCTTTCACAAGGATCCTGACTACCAGAGAAGGATTCTCAAAGATCCTAAAAACCTGCCTCGCCGGGCAAACATCCAGGTCGGCGCGGAAACGCTCGACTTGCTTGTTAGCGCCATTTACGACAACGCCGGAAATTATCACGGAGCGATGATCACATGGGAAGTGGTGACTGAAAAACTAATAAGAGAAACAGAAATTTCCCGGGTCAACGCGATGATGGAAAAATCTCCATTTAATGTGATGTACGCAGATACCGACCTGAAAATCCAATATCTCAACCCGGCCTCCAAGAAAACTCTTAAATCCATTGAGCAGTACTTGCCGGTGCCGGTGGAAGAATTGATCGGGCAATCGATCGATGTCTTTCACAAGGACCCATCCCACCAGCGACAAATTTTAGGCGATCCAAAGAAAAATCTACCCCGCCAAGCCATCATCCAGGTTGGTCCTGAATCACTCGATCTGCTTGTGAATCCGATCAATGGAAACAATGGCGCCCACCTTGGAACAATGGTTACCTGGGGTGTGGTAACCGAAGAGCTCAAGCAAAAGGAAACCAACGCAGCTTTTCAACGGCAGTTCGAAGCGATCGGCAAATCCATGGCCGTTATCGAATTCGAAATGAGCGGCACGATCATTGATGCCAACGACAACTTCCTCAGCACACTCGGCTATCGTTTGGAGGAAATCAAGGGTCAGCACCATGGCATGTTTGCGGAGGATACCTACCGCAGAAGCGCAGATTACAAGGATTTCTGGGCCAAGCTCAATCGCGGCGAATACCAATCTGGCGAATACAAACGTATTGGCAAGGGCGGCAAGGAAGTATGGATACAAGCTTCCTACAATCCGATCATGGACCTTAACGACAACCCGTTCAAGGTGGTAAAATACGCCACAGATATAACCGATCAGAAATTAAAAAATGCCGATTTCTCTGGGCAAATTGAAGCCATTGGCAAGGCACAGGCGGTTATCGAGTTTGAAATGGACGGCACGATAATTGATGCCAACGAAAACTTCCTCAGCACTCTCGGCTATCGGTTGGAGGAAATCAAGGGTCAGCACCACGGCATGTTTGTGGAGGATACCTACCGCAGAAGCGCAGATTACAAGGAATTCTGGGCCAGGCTCGACCGCGGCGAATACCAATCCGGCGAATACAAACGCATTGGTAAGGGCGGCAAGGAAGTATGGATACAAGCTTCCTACAATCCGATCATGGACCTTAACGGCAACCCGTTCAAGGTGGTAAAATACGCCACTGATGTAACCGATCAGGTCGAGGGTAAGATATTGTTAAGTCAAACAATGGAGGGCGTTGCTGGAATCGCAGATTCACTTGGCGTTTCATCTAAACAACTTACCGATGTAAGCAATAATATGGCTGGCAATGCCGAGGAAACCTCCGTGCAGGCCAATGTCGTATCGGCGGCGAGCGAAGAGGTCACCAACAACGTGCAAACCGTGGCCTCAGGGGCCGAAGAAATGAGCGCCAGCATCAAGGAGATTGCCCGCAACACCACGGAGGCTTCGGCAGTTGCAGACCGCGCTGTAAAGGTTGCTGAAACTACCAATACTACCGTAGGTAAACTCGGCGTAAGTAGCGCGGAGATCGGGCAGGTCATCAAGGTGATCACCTCGATTGCCCAGCAGACAAATTTGCTGGCCCTCAACGCCACAATCGAAGCGGCCCGCGCCGGTGAAGCGGGTAAAGGCTTCGCAGTGGTCGCCAATGAGGTCAAGGAACTGGCCAAGGAAACCGCCAAGGCGACCGAGGACATCAGCCAGAAAATCGAGGCCATTCAGCAAGATACTGAAGGCTCCGTCAAGGCGATCCAGGAAATCAGCGAAATCATCAGCCAGATCAACGACATCCAGAACACAATCGCAACAGCGGTGGAGGAGCAGAGCACCACTACCAATGAGATCGTCAGAAATGTCAGTGAAGCGGCCAAGGGCAGTGCTGAAATTTCCCAGAACATCACAGGGGTGGCCACAGCCGCCGAAAGCACCACGGAGGGGGCCAGTGAAACCATGAAATCGGCCAATGAACTTTCGGAAACGGCCTCGGAACTACAAAAACTGGTGGCAAGATTCAAATTCAAAGAGTAAAGGAAGGGTTAATTGTTAAGCACATTTGTCGATATTCCTCTTTAACGAATTTCGTTTATGGAAGAGTATAAACAACTGCATTTGTTGGGGGTCAGTTTCCGCAATGCGCCATTGGCCGTGCGGGAGGCCCTCGCATTTGGCCCCGCCGAAACTATTGATCTGCTGAGGGCAGCCAAAAAGGAAATGCCTGATGTGGAGGCGATTGTTTTGTCAACCTGCAACCGAACCGAGTTTTATCTGGCCGCGCCTCTGGGCACGAATCCCGATGAGGCGTGGTTGCAATTACTGAAGAAATCCCGTCCCAAAGCGCCAATATTACAGGGGAATTGCTCCCGCTACCATTTACAGGATCAGGCCGCTGCCAATCATCTCTTACGAGTGGCGACCGGTCTGGACTCGGCGATTTTGGGGGATACACAAATACTGGGACAGGTCAAAAAAACCCTCGCCTTGGCAGGAAAAAGTGGCGCCTTGGGCGGCTGGCTTCATCAAATCTCCAGGCAGGCCTTACGTGCGGGGAAACGCGCGCGTACGGAGACCGATATTGGCAGGGGCGCGGCCAGTGTCGGCTCTGCCCTGGCAGGAATGTTGGCCAATCGTATAAATCGCAATGGGCCCAAGTTAAAAAACCGGATTTTAATCATCGGAGCCGGGGAAATAGCGGGCAATGCAGCCAGGCACATCGCGAAACAACAACTCGGCGAATTATCAATCGCCAACAGAACCCGCGAAAAGGCTGAAATCCTGGCCGAGCACTGCGGGGGCCACGTCATTGACTGGAGAGATTTAGAAAGCGAGATTTGCCGGGCTGACACAGTAATTTCGGCGGTTTCATCAAAGGAACCGGTCTTGAAACTGCCCTTATTGAATCGTATCGCAGCGGAGCGAAAGTCGAATCCCGTCCTTCTCATTGATGCCGGTGTCCCCCGAAATATTGAAACGGGTTCACCCCATGAGATTTGGAATATCGACTCGATCAAGGACCAACAGAATGAAGTTCTCAAGAGACGTAGAGACTCAGTTCCGAAAGTGGAAAAAATTATCGCGGAAGAAATCGAGAACTGGAATAGATGGCAAACTTCCCGACCGGTTGAATCCCTTTTGAAAGAAGTTTACCAAAACGCCATAAAGCTCAGTGAAGAAACGGCCCGTGAGCTCGCCTCAGAGGAAAGCCTGGACCCCGAAAGTGCGCAAATCATTTTGCGCCGCTCTCTGGGAAAACTATTGCACGGTCATTCCCGAAACCTTCGCAAAAGTCTGCTTTTGCAGTCCGGTGCTGGAGCATTGACCTAGAATTCAATAAATCAAATAATTATCAGTTAAGGAATAATTTATTGGCAAAACAATCATTCAACCGCGCGATTCAGCTAGGATTGCTGGCCAAAGAAATGGCCATGCTGAGGTTTTGGCAGCGCTCCGAAACTCGAAGCGGGAAAGCGCGAACCGCAGTGGTTAACCGCCTCGGTTCCCTGCACGGAATTCCTCAAAAATTGGGGCAAATACTATCTCTGGGAGAGTTGACGCAAACCGACCCCAACTACGCGGTGCTGACGGAGGCCCCACCCTCACTGCCTTTTGAGACAATCCAAAAGCAGATGCAGGATAGTTTGGGCGAATCCTGTCTCAGCAGTTTTTCGCAGATCGAGGAGGAGGGAATTTCCGCATCCATTGCGCAGGTGCATCAGGCGCAACTGCCGGACGGAAGTGATGTGGCAATCAAGGTGAGGTATCCCGGAATTGCCGAAGGGCTGCATCTTGATTTGAAGGCGCTGGGCTGGCTAACCGCTCCAGTGGGCGACCTTCGCCGGGGCTTTGACATTGCCGCCTACCGGAAGGAAATTGGCTCCATGCTGGAAATGGAAATCGATTTCCAGGCGGAGGCCAAAAATTTAACCAAATTTACCAAGCGTTTTGAAGAATGGGATCAAGTGCAGTCGCCCTGCGTGGTTGATTCTCTCAGCAATGACAAAATTCTGACCATGACCTGGGTTAAAGGCGAAAATATCAGTGTGGCCAGAGAATGGTCGGTACAGGAAAGAGCTGAAATTTCCCGTTTGCTATTGAAATTGTTCCTGTCCAGTTGCCTGCGTTGGAAGGAGGTCCATGCCGACCCCCATCCGGGCAACTACCGGTTTCAGAGAAATGGCGGCAACCCCATTCTCGGGCTGATCGATTTCGGATGTGTCAAATGTATTGATGAGGACATCGCCACCGGCATGGCAAGTCTCCTGAAAACCTCACTGGACGGAGATTACGACCGCGAAAAGGTATTATCGGCCTATCTAAAAATGGGCTTCAACAGCGAAATGCTTCGACCCATGGAACACCTCCTGGTCGATACCACAAAAATCCTCTTGGCGCCGTTTGGCGACCACTCATTTTCCATCGCCGATTGGCGCCTCAGTGAGAAAATATCGAAAATCCTTGGAGATTTTCGGCAAAATTTTCGATTGGCGGGACCGCCCGACATTATTTACATAATCCGTGCCTTTCAGGGAATGGTTCAGTACCTGAAAGCTCTGGATGCGCCTTTTAACTGGAGGGAGACGTTGGCCGAAATTCTTGCTGACCAAAAGGGTATCGTTCAGCCAGAGGCCCCCCCGCAAATCGAAAATAAAAAAAGATTCATGCTATCAGAAACATTGAATATCCAGGTCCGTGAAAACGGAATGACCAAGATAAAACTAACTTTTGGAGCTGCCGCCGTGGAATGTCTGGCCGATCTCATTCCCGATGAGCTTCGGGAATCCCTCGAGAATCGCGCCATCGACCTGGAAAAAATATCCTCTCAGGCGATGGCTTACGATTTACCTCCGGGCGATCTATTCAAGACCGAAGAAGGCAATAAAAGGGTGAGGGTCTGGCTGCAATAATAGGCCCAAACCATTTTGAAAACGAAAAATCGAACTGGCTGACTAACGAAATCATGAAACCCACCACCACCACTACCCTCACCCTCGACAAAGAGTCCATCAACCCCGAGGATCTCTCGATGGGCACTTTGCAGCGCGAGTTGAACCTGCAAAAAAAACCGCCCATCGTATTGGCCAAGCTGATGAATTTGCTCGAGGCAAAAAGACAGCGAAAAGGATTGGGCTGGTCGCGCGCCTGGAACAAATATGGGCTGAATGTGTTCCGCGCCCATATTCATGATTTCAACGAGGATCGGGATTACTTTGATGGAGTTAAGAATATTCTCGAACATCTGGGGCAGGAAATACCACCGGATTATCGAGATTTCGTAAAAGACCTACAGGCCGATCCCCTGCGAATGGCCTTTACATTCTACCATAACAACTGGAGCGAAAATGAGCAATATGAGGGGTTGACCATTTCAATGGGCAGGAAATTGCCGGATGACAGAACCAAGCGCGACCGAATCGACATGATTCTTGAGGATCGGCGAGTAGATGGAAAGGTTGACGGAAAGGTCGATCGCATTCGTATCTACATCTGCCCCTGGGATCGCTATAAAAACGACAAAGCGCATTTCCTCTATGAATCGAAAGACCTCGGAGAAAGAGAATTCGATATCGCACAGGCTCTTTACGGGACTTGTTTGGAGAAATATCAGGCATGGAAAGATATCGAAGAACGCCAGTGGAGCCATTGGTCGGTAAAGTATATCGATTACTTTGGACCACGAGTTTTCATCCCCCAGGGAACCTCTTTTTCCTGATGATTTTATAAAAACGAACTTCTTTTGAGAATTGGCTATTTAACTGACAAAAGCCGCCGATAACCCGGTGTTGACCCACGATCCCAAACGGTTGCGATATAACCAACAATCTATTCAATGAGATGAAAGCACTGATAGTAGATGATTCAAGTACCTTGCGGATGTTCGTTCGCAAAATGTTAAAAGGACAAGGTTTTGAAACTATAGAAGCGGCCGATGGCAAAGAAGCCCTCGAAAGGCTCGCTGAGGCAGGAGGCGCGAATGTCGCTCTTGTGGACTGGAATATGCCGGTGATGAACGGGTATGATTTCGTCTGCGCCGTGCGCGCCCTTCCAGAACACAACGATATGTTTATCATGATGGTGACCACCGAGAGCGAACTGGACAAAGTAGCCCAGGCCCTTGAAGCAGGCGCCAATGAGTACTTGATGAAACCGTTTACCAAAGAAGATTTGGAAAACAAATTGGCTCTTCTGGGAGTCTTGTGAACGGAAAAGAGTAATGCCAAAAGCCCGCATTTTAGTAGTCGACGATTCCGCCGTGATACGGCGGTTGATATCGAAGGCCCTTGAAGCCGATCCAGCCCTGGAAGTGGCGGGTATCGCAGCCAATGGTAAAATCGCCCTCTCTAAAATTCCGCAGATCAATCCCGATTTAATCACCCTCGATGTCGAAATGCCGGAGATGGATGGGCTGCAAACCCTCACCGAAATCCGTAAAACCTACAAAAATTTACCGGTTATTATGTTCAGTTCCATTACTGAACGGGCCGCATCGGCCACCCTAGAGGCGTTGAAAAGAGGGGCTAGTGACTACGTGACCAAGCCTTCGCAAATGCGTGACCTCGCTGGAGCGCTCCGGCAAGTGGCAGAAGAACTGATCCCCAAAGTCAAGGCGCTATGCCCATTTGTCGCCGAGTTTAAAACGAACCAATCGCGGCTGTCTTCTATGCCCGGAAAAGGCTCGATAAAGGCCGTCACCAGGTCAGCAGCCTCCTCTAAAAGGATTGATATTTTGGCCATTGGAGTTTCCACGGGAGGCCCCAATGCCCTCGCAAAAGTGATTCCCCAGCTTCCCGCCAATTTTCCCATACCGGTCGTCATTGTGCAGCACATGCCGCCAACTTTCACGGGGTTACTGGCCAATAGTTTGTCAAAAAATTCCAACCTGCTGGTTCGCGAGGGACTCGAAGGAGCCTTACTGGAACCGGGAACTGTCTGGATTGCGCCCGGAAATTTTCATATGACAATCGGCGGTAATGCCATTGTCCGCACCCTTGAGCTCAATCAGGACACCCAGGAAAACTCCTGCCGACCGGCTGTTGATGTACTATTCAGATCGGTCGCCAATGTTTATGGAGGCAATACCCTTGGAGTCATCCTCACCGGTATGGGGAAAGACGGTCTTCGGGGTTGCCAAGATATTATTTCAGGCGGCGGTAGGGTAATTGTGCAGGATAAGGAGACCAGTGTTGTTTGGGGAATGCCCGGTTATGTAGCCGAGGCGGGGTTGGCGGAAAAAATCCTCCCTCTGCAACAGATAACATCAGCCATCACAAGAATTGTCAATGAGAGCATGAAGCTGCACAACGGCAAGCAAAGATTAACGGTTTAGTATTTATAAAAAATGGTCACTTTTTCAATCAGTCCGGCAGATTTTGATTATATTCGCGATTTCGTGAAAAGACGCTCGGCCATCGTCCTTGATGACGGCAAAGAGTATCTCGTTGAATCGCGCCTGCTCCAGGTCGCTAGAAAAAGGAGTCTGACCTCATTGGAAGAGTTGATGAGTAAATTGCGCAGCGGCATGGACAAATCACTCCTGGAAAGCGTTGTCGATGCCATGACGACCAACGAAACTTCCTGGTTTCGCGACCTCCATCCCTTCCAGGTGCTGAAAGAAAGAATCCTCCCGGAAATGTGCAATGGCTCCAACCCGAAGAAGGAATTGAATATCTGGTCCGCAGCCTGCTCAAGTGGGCAGGAACCCTACACCATCGCCATGATCATCAAGGATTATTTTCCGATGAGAGAGGGTTGGGATGTTAAAATCCTCGGTTGCGATCTTTCAGCCGAAATGATCAGCAGAGCCAGAGCCGGTTTGTATTCAAAACTCGAAATCAACCGTGGTCTCCCCGCCATGTTGATGGTCAAATATTTTCAGCAAGATGGCCGAAATGCCCGGATAAAAGATGACATCATGAAAATGGTTACTTTCCGGCAAATGAACCTGGTGGAGCAATGGCCTTTTTTGCCCAAAATGGATGTAATATTTTTAAGAAACGTGATGATTTACTTTACGCCGCAGGTTAAAAAGGAAATACTTCGCAAAGCGCGAGCAGTGCTGAAACCCGGTGGTTATTTATTTCTTGGCGCTGCCGAAACGACGATTAATCTCGATGATTCATTTGAGGTGCTGAGACTCAATAAAACTACTTGTTATAGAGTTCGCACTTGAAGTATGGACCGTGGCAACCAAGCATTTTAACGTTAATATTAGTCAGCACTATAATTCCAGGTAAACAACAATAATGATCAATTTAGACGAAGTGATTAGTAGTTCAAGTGATCTTGAGCCTCTTCCGATGAGCGTGACTCGTCTGGCCTCAATGGTCGTGAGCGACGATACAGATCTTAACGAAATTGCCGAAGTTATCTCCTACGATCAATCTTTGACGGCCCGACTCCTGCGGTGGGCTAACTCAGCCGCCAGCGCCAACACCATGCCAGTCACAAGTGTGGACGATGCCGTTATGCGCATGGGCACGGGTATTATACTCGAAGTGGCCATGGCCGCCAGCGTTCGTAAAGAATTCAATCAATCCATTCCCGAGTATGGCCTCACGGAGGGGGAATTATGGAAACATTCGATAGCTTCTGCGCTGGCGGTTGATATTTTTAAAGGCCGAACCTCAGTCGAGGTTCCCCAGGAAAGTTTCACCACCGCCTTGCTCCACGATGTCGGAAAACTCGTCCTCATGCAATATCTGGATGCGGACACCCTCGGTTTGCTCAACACTGCCCGGCAAAAGGGAGGGGCCAGTGAAAGGCAGGCTGAATCGGAACTGCTTCTCGTCCATCACGGGGAAGTTGGCGGACTGGTGGCCCAGCACTGGAAATTGCCGGAAAGTATTGTCACGGGAATCATTTATCACCACACGCCGGAGGAAATTGACGAACCCCTACCCTATGTTGTGCAAATGGCCAATATCGTTGCCAAAACAATCGGCACGGGACACGGTATGGATCCCACAGACCTCGACGAAAAACAATCGGCCCTGAATTACCTCGGATTTTCCGAGGAGGATTTTGTGGATATTTGCGATAAGACCAGAGAAAATCTACAGGAAGTCATCAACCGTTACAAATAGCGGTATAATACAAATAGTTTATTTCGGTGGCTCGCTCTAGCGAATCATTCCGGCGGCCACCGTTTCATTGCTGAATTCGTCGATCAGGACAATGCTGCCTGTGATGCGGTTGCGCCGGTAGGTGTCGTAAAAAAGCGGCTGTGAGGTGCGCAGTGAAATACGTCCGATCTCATTGAGACCAATCTCCAGATCATTCTCGATTTTATGCAGAGTATTCACGTCGATCTTGTATTTCACTTCCTTGACCAGCGCTTTGACCTCCCTCGTGGTATGCCGCAAAATATACTTACCGCGGTGACGCAGATTATTCTTCTCGGAAAACCAACAAAGCATAACGTCAATATCCTGGCCGCATTGGGGGAAATTTTGGGGCTTTGCAATCATATCACCTCGACCGATATCAATTTCGTCCTCGATCGTGATGGCGACAGAAAGCGGGTAGAAAGCCTCCGCTAGCTCGCCATCGAAGGTATTGATAGCTTTTATCCGCGAAGTAAACCCCGACTGAAGCACTTGGATTTCGTCCCCCGGCTTGAAAACGCCTCCAGCCACACGTCCGGCATATCCTCGAAAATCATGATGATTGTTTGAATGGGGCCGGATCACCCATTGCACCGGAAAACGAGGATCGATTTGGTTCGCATCGGGGCCAATATAAATATTTTCCAGGTGATACAACAAGGTAGGCCCCTGGTACCAAGGCATATTCTCCTTCTTCTCCACCACATTATCACCGTACAAAGCGCTGACCGGGATAAAGCTCATATCGGCAATTTCCAGTCGTGAGGCGAACTGCTTGAATTCCTTTACAATGCGTTCGTAAACCTCCTCGCTGTAGTCAACCAGGTCCATCTTGTTGATACAAAATACAATATGCTGGATGCGCAGGAGCGAAGCGATGAAGGCGTGGCGGCAAGTTTGCTCGATGACTCCCTTGCGGGCATCGACCAATATAATCGCCAGATTCGCGGTCGAGGCCCCCGTTACCATATTGCGCGTGTATTGAATATGCCCGGGGGTGTCTGCGATGATAAACTTTCTCTTGGGGGTGGCAAAATATCGGTAGGCCACATCGATGGTGATCCCCTGCTCCCGCTCCGCCCGGAGGCCATCGGTAAGCAACGCCAAATTAAGATTTTCATCCCCCCGGCGCTGGCTCGATAGTGTGGCTGCCTCCAGTTGGTCCTCAAAAATCGTTTTGGTATCGCATAACAGTCGCCCAATGAGCGTGCTTTTGCCATCATCGACGCTTCCAGCCGTCGTGAAACGCAGCAGGTCCATATCCTGGTAACTTGTTTTTTCGCTCATGGTTTTGTTGTATTTATTCTCAAGAACCTCCCGGGCGGTTAAAAATAACCCTCTCGCTTGCGGTCCTCCATGGCGTTCTCCGTTCTTTTATCATCCACTCTGGTCCCTCTCTCGGCAATTCGGGCGGCGGCGACTTCCTGGATTATATCGTCCACTGTTGCCGCCTGAGATTCCACGGCGCCGGTGCAGGTGGCATCACCCACCGTCCGAAAGCGAACCTGTTTGGTTTCGATTTTCTCCCCGTCGAGCAGAGTGATGAAATCAGTCATAGCCAACAACGCCCCATTGCGCTGCACGGTTTCGCGCTCATGGGTAAAATATAGCGTCGGCAGATCAAGGCTCTCGATCTTGATATACTGCCAGACGTCCATCTCCGTCCAATTGCTCAAAGGAAAGATGCGGAAATGCTCCCCCAAATGCTTCCTCCCGTTAAAAAGATTCCACAATTCGGGCCTTTGATTCTTGGGATCCCATTGCCCGAATTCGTCCCGATGGGAGAAGAATCGTTCTTTGGCCCGTGACTTTTCTTCATCACGCCGGGCTCCGCCGATGGCTGCATCGAACTGTTGTTCCTTGATGGCATCCAAAAGCGTGACGGTCTGCAAGGCGTTGCGGCTCGGATTTGGCCCTTTCTCCTCCACCACCCGTTGGTTATCGATGGAGTCCTGCACCGAGCTAACTATCAGCCGGGCTCCAATCTCCTCTACCATCCGGTCGCGAAAGGCGATCGTTTCGGGAAAGTTATGCCCTGTATCGATATGGAGTAACGGAAAGGGCATCCGGGCGGGCCAAAAAGCCTTGCGGGCCAAATGGGCAATCACGATGGAATCTTTGCCCCCGGAAAAGAGGAGCACCGGATTTTGGAATTGGGCAACCGTTTCCCTCAGCAAAAATATGCTTTCGGATTCGAGGTGCTTCAGGTGCTTGACCGTGTAGGTATGGTGCATGATTCAAATATGCGATTCTTGAAGCTTGTTTTATCGGTTAGCTTGAAAAAAGGATAAGTTGATGCCTCAATTTACTCTTATTTTCGGCAAAATATGCAGGTACAGCTTTTTTAAACAAGTTTCAAGGCTGTCATATTCCGTGTCGAGAATCAGATCGGGGTCATCGGGCTCCTCAAAAAGGGAATCTCGGCCTGTAAAATTTTTAATCTCCCCTCCCTTCGCTTGCGCATAGAGGCCCTTGGGATCCCGCTGGGAGCAAACCTCGAAGGAGCAGTTGACAAATGCTTCCACAAAATCGCCCGAGCCAATAACCTCCCGCGCCGCTTGCCGATGGGCTTTTCCGGGTGAGATAAAGGCGACGATGGTCACCACGCCGGTATTGAGAAAGAGCTTGGCCACCTCCGCAATGCGACGGATATTTTCTGTCCTGTCCTCGTCGGAGAAACCAAGATTGCTGTTCAATCCGGTGCGAATGTTATCACCATCCAGAATTTTCGTGCAAAAGCCCTCCTCATGTAATTTGCGTTCCAGCGCATTGGCCAAAGCGCTCTTGCCCGATCCGCTCAGGCCAAAAAGCCAAAGCACGATTCCACGCTGCATCAGGAGAGCCTCTTTGTCCTCCCTGGCCAGCATGCGGTCAAACTCCGGGTAAATGTTTTCAGGTTTGGCTACCATAAAAGACCGGCAATAATGTGGAAATGTTCACCGCAGGCAAGATTCTTTGACCCTTCGGGTTCAGCCGGTTTCCGCAAGAACATCCTTGTGTTTGCGGTAAAGAGCGCGGAACTGGTGATAGCTTAGACCAAGGAGATTTGCCGCTTTTCCCTGGTGATATTGTGCCGTGAGGAGAGCTTTTTGCAAAGCTTTCAACTCCACTTCGCGGACGATCTCTGGCAGGGATTTATCCACGTCCTCTGGCTTCTGGACTGAAACTGTGGTAACGGGAATCTGCCCCTGGTTCTGCTCGGGGGTATCCACGGTTGTGGTGGTGTAGGGCGCGCGGAATGGATCAAATTCAATCGATTCGATAGGTTTCCCCTGACTTTTATAAAGTGCCCGTTCGACGACGTTTTTCAGTTCTCTGACGTTTCCCGGCCAGGGATAACTCTCCAGCAGGTGGATTGCCTTTTCACTAAATTCAGGGAGATTTTCATAACCGAGCTCCAACGTCATTCGACCGGCAAAATGCCGCGCGAGGAGCATGATATCTCCATGCCGCTCCCGCAAAGGTGGCAGAAAAAGCACCTCGAAGGATAGCCGGTCCAGCAGATCACGCTTGAATTTTCCCACATTGGCCAACTGTGGCAAATCCGCGTTGGTCGCCCCGATTATGCGCACGTCCACGCTGATTGGGGAGGAACTCCCCACCCTCTCGAATGCCCGGTATTCGACGACCCGGAGAATTTTTTCCTGCACCTCGATTGGTATGAGACCGATTTCGTCCAAAAACAAAGTCCCTCCGTCAGCAGCCTCAAAACGGCCCTTTCGCCTCTCCCTGGCTCCGGTAAAAGCGCCTGCCTCATGCCCGAATAGCTCTGACTCCAACAGGGTCGAGGCCAATGTTGCGCAGTTCAAGGCAATGATGGGGGCTTCCCAGCGTTTGGACAAATAATGTAACCGGGCCGCCGCCAGTTCCTTCCCACTGCCACGCTCCCCCACCAAAAGCACTGGTCGATCGACGGTCGCAACCAGCGATAATTGCTCCTGAAAGGCCACAAAAGCATCCGACTGCCCAAGGGCTTCCCCTGGTGTAGCTGATAGTTTTGTTTTAAAAGCCATAATTATCCAAATATTGGTTTATTTCACCAAATTATGTATGTTATTGATAATTTTCTGATCTTTCAATATTAAAATAAAAGATATTGATATTTTTTATCCTACTGAATATCAAAGAGTTGGTGAATGTATCTCATTTTTGGCATGAGGACTGCATTAGGGAAGGCAGTTAAATTCAAAACAAGGAGAACAATCATGGGCATTTTTACACGTTTCAGAGACATAGTCACTTCCAACATCAATGCGATGTTGGACAAAGCAGAGGATCCAGAAAAATTAATTAAGCTAATGATTCAGGAAATGGAGGACACTTTGGTGGAAATCAAAGCCTCCTGCGCCGGAGCGATGGCAGGCAGAAAAAAAGTCGTCCGCGCCCTTGATGATGCCAGTTTACGGGTATCGGATTGGTCGGCCAAAGCCAAACTTGCGGTTTCCAAAGGCCGGGAAGATCTGGCCCGGGAAGCGCTCATGGAAAGACGGCGTTATACCGAGGAAATCGAACACATGGAAAACGAATGTCAGCAATTCGCCGATATCGTTGACCAATACCAGGAGGATATCCGCCAACTGGAAGAAAAACTGGCCACTGCGCGACAAAAGCATAATGTCCTCGTGCAGCGCCACCGCAAAGCGCAGCAGAAAAAAAGGACCCACAGTCAGATTCGCTATTCCGAAAGCAATGACACCGTAATTCGCTTCGAACATTTTGAAAACCGTATCGAACGCATGGAAGCTGACGCCGATTTGGTCAACTTTGCCAGAAAACCCGTTCTCGATGACGAATTTGCCAAGCTCGTGGGCGACGAGGAGATCGAAAGTGAACTATCCGCTCTGAAAAACGAACTTTCCGAGCAGACATCTTCGGTGGAAAAAGAGTAATATAAGATTCGTCTTTTCATCAACACAGCCTAAACTAATAATATTATCAATAAGCAGCAGGAAAGATGACCCCTCAAATTATCTCTTTTTTACTCGTGGTCGGAATATCGGCCATCTGTGCCACCATCATATCGGTAGTCGCCATTCTTAACCTCAAAATCTAACCTCAAATCCAAATAACTAAATGAATGGAGGAGAGTTAATAGCAATCGTCGCGATAGGTCTTCCAGTAATTTGTGGAACATTCATTGCGATAATTTCCATACTCAAGGGAAAACCGACCAAAAAGGACCGGATAATGGGTGGAGAGGAGACAATGCTGATTCAACAACTCCACAAAAACCTTTCCACTCTGGAAAACCGCATCGAATCACTCGAAACTTTACTCCTCGACCAGGAGCGTATAAAAAGACACAAAAAATGAACTACTCACAATCACAGGGATACCAAAGAAGAAGACTTTATCGATCACGCGACGGAGCCATATTCGGAGTTTGCCGAGGCATAGCCGATTATTCCGACATCTCCCTCTTCTGGATAAGGTTTATATGTATCGCAATTTTTATCTTCTCCGGTTTTTTCCCGTTGGCCTTTATTTACCTGATCGCTGCGATACTCATGAAACCGGAACCCGTGGTGCCGCTGGCGACGGAAGAAGAGTTGGAGTTTTACACCTCCTACGCCGGTTCACGCACTATGGCGGTATCCAGGTTAAAGAAAAAATTCGAGCAACTGGAACGCCGGGCAAGGAGAATCGAGGATATTGTCACCGCCAGGGAATTCGATTGGGAACAACGGCTGAACCGACCCACACATTAGGGAGTCAACCAATCCCTCCCATCATTTTTTAAAGACCTCGAAGCTCTTTTGCTTCGGGGTTTTTTCTGTTTGCTTCCAAACTCCCTTTCATTACTTTTCCAAAAGATAGATGGTGGGCAATAATCCAAGGGACAAATTGAAGAACATTGTAATTATGATTCCAGTTTATAATGACTGGGCTTCAGTTCGAGAATTGCTGAAATCGATAGACCACAATTTGAATGCCTGCGAGCTTCAATGTGAAATTCTCATCGTTAATGATTGTTCTATCATCGATCCCGATGAAAGTACGTTTGAATACAAACCAAAATTTATAAACTCAATTGATATACTAGACCTTAAAAAAAACCTTGGCCATCAAAGGGCAATCGCAATCGGTTTGTCCTATATCGAATCCAAAGGTAACGCTGATGCCGTGCTGATAATGGATGGCGACGGAGAAGATTCACCCTCCCACATTTTGCAATTAATTGGGCGTCTGAGAGAAGAAAATGGCAAAAAAATAGTATTCGCGGAAAGATCGAAAAGAACGGAATCGGTGGGCTTCAAAATATTTTATCAAATGTATCGTTTCTTCCATTTGCTGCTGTTGGGGAAATCTATAAAAATAGGTAATTTCTGTATAATTCCTAAAATTTTACTACAACGAGTGGTAGCTTCTTCCGATTTATGGAATCATTTTACA
This sequence comes from Opitutales bacterium, assembly GCA_021772515.1. Taxonomy (GTDB): domain Bacteria; phylum Verrucomicrobiota; class Verrucomicrobiia; order Opitutales; family UBA2987; genus JAJFLU01. The sequence goes on along the minus strand of JAJFLU010000022.1, from coordinate 165,351 downwards.
GCGACCATTACCAAAAATCACATCCCGTTTACCATGTTGCCTTTAGGTCGATCCATTCGCATTAGCGGTAGTTCAAAAATGAATTTCGAATCACTGGTAATACACGGTTTAAGCGCCTATGCCGTACATGCAGACGTAGTAGGAGTTCGTGTGCTCATAGCGTCGGTTTTAATGACCACGTTATCATGTTTGGCAATCGCAGTAATAGTAGGAATCAGGCTGTTCACCCTACTGGCAATCCCCGGATGGGCATCGATACTAACGGCTATACTAATCGTATTCTCCCTACAGGCAATCCAATTGGCGGGCATAATGACATTATTTATATTACACAATCGCTCATCATCACTATTCATGCCCTCAAGAGATTATGCTGACTATATTGCTGTTCGGAAAACAGTTTTCGAAGGAGCAAAAGAGGATGGTTGAACCCAACTCAGATGATAGTTATGTTTATGCTGGAAACGAACTTGATATATTTAAACATGCATTAAATTGGAAATCCTATATTCGCTCAGTTATTTCTTATGCAATACAAGGAAAAGTCCTTGAAGTTGGAGCAGGATTGGGAGGCACAACACGAGTATTAAAAAAAGAAGAACACACTTCATGGGTGGCCTTGGAGCCTGATCCCAAACTGGCAAACCAATTAAGGAATAATATTTCCGTTGAAAAAGTCCTTGAGGGCGTGCAGGTAAAGGAGGGAACCATTAAGGAACTGGCAACTAACGACATATTCGATACTATTTTATATATCGATGTGCTCGAGCATATCGAGCATGATGCCCAAGAATTGACTAAAGCAGCTTTTCACCTCAATCAAGGTGGAAAGTTAGTAATTCTATCACCGGCCCACAATGTATTCTATTCGGAATTTGACAGTGCAATCGGACACTTCAGGCGGTATAATCGAAATTTGTTAGTTGACCTTGAACCAGAGGGAGTAGTCTGCGATAAAATGGTCTATCTGGATATGTTCGGCATGTTTGCCTCTTTAGCCAATCGATTCTTATTAAAACAGTCAATGCCAACTCTAAGGCAAATTCTCTTTTGGGACCGATGGTTAGTACCCTTATCCAGGTTGTTTGATCGATTCTTTTTTCACCGAATCGGGAAAACGATTGTTGTCATTTGGCAAAAAGTATAAAGAGGTTTCGTGAAAATCGGAATTGATAATTTTAGCGACTGGAAACTTTCATGACCCACAATCCTTCAATTTTTTCCACCAACAAGTGGCAGATCTTTTCTTTCCTGGCAGTCGCCACTACCGCAGCCAAGGCCGGCATATCCCTCCTCGGTTACAATTATGATGTACAATCTTTTGAAATTGTATCCGATCTGGTGGTTGAGGGAAAGAATTTCTACGCAGAAACGGCGCGGCATGTTTACGGTCCGGTTTGGGCCTATTTGGTGGGCGCAATCCGATTCCTTCAACTGTCTTTTCTAAATGAAATTTCGATACAATCTTTTCATCTGGCGCTAGCCCTATTTCTATCTCTCGCGGATGTTGCAATCGGCTTCGTTTTATGGCGTTATTTTTCCTTCGCCGCAGGCTGCCTCTTTTTGATAAACCCGGTTTCCCTTCTGCTGACTGGCTATCATTCACAAATCGAAAACCTGGCCATACTTCCGGGTATCATCGCCTGCGGTCTGCTCGGTTCGGGCGATAAAAACCGTGACGCCAAGATTTGGACCGGAGTTGCTCTCCTGGGATTGTCACTGACTATCAAGCATATATTTTTCCTTCTTCCGGTTTGGTTCTTATTCAACAAAAACCTTAAATTACGCGAGAGACTAATCATCTTCATTGTACCGCCCTTAATCTTCGGAATGTCCTTTCTTCCTTTTGTTATTGGGAATCCCGAGGCCTACAAGTCGGTAAAATTCATTCTCACCGGTTATAGTTCTCTCCATCTCAACGGATTTTATCCCCATCTGATAGATTTGTTTTTTCCGGTGAATTTCTTTGAAAAATTATTTTCCGTATTACCGGCATTTTCGGGATTTAAACTTGTTTGGCTGATTTCCTTGTTGTTTTTGGGATTGCTGACAAAGGACAAATCTCCACTGGAAGCCTGTTTAATTTACCTGGTTGGATTGTGTGTGCTTTCGAGCGCGATGGTGGAGCAATACCTGGCTATTCCCATGGTCTCGTGCATCGTATTTCGGCAGTATGCGTCCGTCCGATGGTATATATTTCTAGCTACTCTTTTTCTTGTTATTTCGCCTGCCAATATTGGCAGCCTTCCTGCCATGAAATGGCTGGCGACACCCACACAGGCGGTTGGCCTACAGGCTTGGCATCCGGTTTCCGGTTTGTTTATTTTTTTAATTTGCTACTTTGGCAATATACCGAAGGGATGGTTCAAGAAGTCGCAGAGAAATTCCGTGACAAACAGGATCATTGAAAAAACTGTTGAAGAATAACTCTTGTCGGGTCGATGAAATCAACGGCTTGCCTTGGGCCCCATTTTTGTTAAAGCTATTCTGTTTATGGTATATGAGGTTAAAGTTCCCACCTTGGGAGAAAGCATCACATCGGGCCTTCTTTCGGCTTGGCATGTCAAGGACGGCGATTTCGTCAAAACCGATCAGGCTCTTTACGAGCTTGAAACCGATAAAATCACCTCGGAGGGGTTGGCCGAAACCGGCGGTCGAATATCATTGCAGGCAAAAGAAGGTGATGAGGTCGAAGTCGGCCAGGTAATCGCCCTTATCGATGATGCCGCCGAGGGAAAAAGTTCTTCGGCATCCGCTGAAGTTGTAACCAGTCCGAAAATTGAAGAAAAACCGACAAAGCCTGAACCACCCGTGACTGCGAAAGAGATCGAAAGACCGGTGGATGGAAAGCCTTTGGAATCACCCGCCGTCAGACATCTGGCTGCGGAAATGGGCATCGATCCGGCCCAGGTATCTGGAACCGGCAAGGGAGGCAGGGTAACCAAGGGTGATATTTTGAAAGAAACCAAACGCCAGGAAGCAAAAAATCAGATTCCCCCCTCCCCGCCTTCACCGTCGATTCCCGATCCCGCAGCCTCGTCGGACCGGGTCACCCGTAGAAAAATGACCCCGCTTCGCCGGAGAATCGCCGCGCACCTTGTCGCCGCGCAGCATTCCGCCGCCATTCTCTCTACTTTTAACGAGGTGGATATGAGCGAGGTTATGGCCCTTCGCAAGGCGCATCAGGAGGCTTTTGTGGCCAAACACGGCATCAAGCTCGGCTTCATGTCGTTTTTTCTCAAAGCCGTCGTCTATGCCCTCAAGGAAGTGCCCGCCATTAATGCTCAAATTGACGGCAATGAGATCGTCCAAAACCATTTTTACGACATAGGAGTAGCTGTCAGCACACCAAAAGGATTGCTCGTGCCGGTCGTTCGCGGAGCCGATTCGCTTTCATTTGCGCAAATCGAGCAGACCATAGTCAATTACGCAAAAAAGGCCCGCGATGGGAAAATGTCGATTGATGACCTCCAGGGCGGGGTCTTTACCATTACCAATGGCGGCATTTTCGGCTCACTTCTTTCCACTCCCATCCTCAATCAACCCCAAAGCGGTATTCTCGGAATGCACACGATTAAGGAAAGAGCGGTCGTCGTGGACGGGCAAGTGGTAGCGAGGCCGATGATGTATCTGGCCCTCTCCTATGACCACAGACTGGTCGATGGGAGCGAAGCCGTCACATTTTTAATAAGGGTCAAGGAATGCATCGAAAATCCGGCCCGTTTACTACTGGAAGTTTAACAAAATGGCTGAAACGGAATTTGATCTCATTGTCATCGGCTCGGGGCCGGGAGGATATGTCTGCGCAATTCGGGCCGCCCAATTGGGCTTGAAAACCGCCCTGGTGGAAAAGGATGCCAACCTCGGGGGAACCTGCATGAATGTTGGCTGTATTCCCAGCAAAGCCCTCCTCCACTCGACCGAAATTTATCACCAAACCGTCGCGACTGCCAAATCCCACGGCATCGAGACCGGTCCGGTGACCATCGACCTTGGCAGGTTGATGGAAAAAAAGGATGGCGTGGTCAACCGACTGCAAAAAGGGGTGGAAGCCCTCGTCAAGGGTCGAAAAATCGCGATTTTCAAGGGATTCGGAAGGCTGACCGGAAGCGGCGCCGTCGAAGTGAAGTCCGGCAACGATAGCCGGATTATCAAGGCCGATAACATCGTCCTGGCAACAGGATCGAAGGCAGCCGAATTACCTTTTCTCAAATTCGACGGAAAAACGGTAGTCTCCAGCGATCAGGCAATCGCATTTGACGAAGTGCCCTCAAAATTGGTCGTAGTCGGCGGGGGGGCTATCGGCCTGGAGTTGGGTTCTGTCTGGAGTCGTCTCGGAAGTGAAGTATCGATCGTGGAGTTTCTGCCCAACATCGCCCCGACTTTCGATCCGGATGTTTCCAAAAGAGCCATGCATTATTTCAAAAAGCAGAGGATGTCCATTCACACCTCGGCCAAGGTCACCGGGCTCGACAAAAAAGACGGGAGGATCTTTGTTCAGGTCGAGAAAAAAGGAACCACCTCGGATTTTGAAGCAGACAAGGTGCTCGTTTGTGTGGGCCGGAAACCCTTCAATGAAGGTCTCGGCTTAAAAGAAGCGGGAGTCGAGACAACCTCTCACGGTTTCATCAAAACAGAGAAAGGTTTTCGGACTTCGGCCTCCGGTATTTTCGCTATTGGCGACACAACCGAGGGTCCAATGTTGGCCCACAAAGCGGAAGAGGAAGGCGTTGCCGTGGCCGAGATCATCTCTGGGCATCACGGCGAAGTGAATTACAAGATAATCCCCAATGTAATCTACACCGACCCTGAAATCGCTGGTGTGGGTTTAACTGAAACTCAGGCGAAAGATGAAGGGTTGGCCGTCAAAGTGGGTAAATTTCCGTTTTCCGCCAATGGCCGCGCCATTGCCTCGGATGCCCAGGATGGTTTTGTCAAAGTGCTTGCCGACGCGAAAACGGATCGTGTCCTAGGAGTGCAAATTTTGGCGAAAAACGCCTCCGAACTTATCGCGGCAGCCGTGGCTCATATGGAATACGGGGGCAGCGCAGAGGATATCGCACGCACGATTCACGCCCACCCCACCCTCTCAGAGGCTCTCAAAGAAGCTGCCCTCGCCGTGGACAAAGCCTCCATTCATTCGCTCTAAGGGACAGAATTTGTGCTGCACGGACGTCAATCCAGTCCCCTCTCAAAAAGATCCTCTTCCGACAAGCCGAGGTAATGCCCAAACTCATGCAGGTAGGTATTTCCCACCTCTTTTCGATATTCCCTGAGATTGTGACCTGCGTAGTCCCAAATATTTTCCAGATACAGAATGATTTGCGCCGGCAGCGGAAGCATATCGCAGCCGAGGTCTGGATACGCCTCTCCGACAAAAAGCCCGAGTATATCTCGCTCAACCCCTTCGGCAACCAGATCGGGCCCCGGATGAGGTTCGTAAAGGCAGGGTATTTTTTCGCCCTCTAAACGCAATTTCAGGGACAACCCAACAAGTGAACGGCGCACTTCCTCATCGGCCACTCGCACAAGTCGCCTCCAGAGTTTGCTTTGCATTACCATCGGATTAGTTTGAGGATGGTTGACGTCGCCAGCCTGCTTTCGGGGTTCCTATACGGCGCCGGATAAATAGGCTTTTCTTTTTTCTTCGGGAAACTTCTCGATGGCATAACGCAGGGTAGTTCGAGGCAGGGATTCGAGGTGTTTCCTCAAAAACCTTTCTTCCGTTTCGATATCCCTTTTCCCGATTTCCCTGAGCATCCACCCCACCGCTTTGTGGATCAGATCCTCTTTGTCAGACAACAAAATTTCAGCAATCCGGAGCGTATCTGCAAATCGATTGTTTTTGATGAAATAAAAAGTGGCCATGATAGCGATTCGGCGTTCCCAGAGATTTTTGGATCGTGCCAAGACATCAAGTATTTGCTTATCTCGATTTTCCAAGTACGCCCCGACAATATAATGGGCGGACCCATCCACAAGATCCCAATTATTTATGAATTCGGTGTGATTGAGGTAGATTTCGTAAATCGCCGATTGGTCCTCCTCATCCGCTTTGGAAAAAAGAGCAACGAGCATCAGGAGGGCAAAAAGACGCTCCTCATGCCAAGCGGATTTGAGGAGTATTACGACCTCGGGACGCGAGACTTTTTTGTATTTTCTAACCAGTTTTCTAATAACAGGAACACGAACGCCGAGGAATTTATCGCCCTCGGCGTATTCACCCTTGCCGGTTTTGAAATATCGTTGCGCGTGTGTCGCATCCGAAGGATTTCCCAACTCCCTCAGTTCTTTCTCAATTTCTGCTGTGGTCGTAATCACTGGCACGAACCGACGGTTGGCAAATTACAGGGTTTTTAAAATTACGCTGGCATTATGACCGCCGAAACCGAGGTTATTGGTCAGGGCAGCTTTCACATTTGCGGTGGTCTTCTTGTTGGGCACGTAATTTAAATCACACTCCTCGTCGGGATATTCGTAATTGATTGTGGGGGGGACTTCACCGGTTTCCAGAACCTTGATGGTGGCCGCTACCTCAATCGCGCCAGCCGCCCCGAGCAAGTGGCCGGTCATGGATTTTGTCGAACTCATCAACAGATTGCGAGCATGGTCCCCAAAAACCTCCTTGACGGCGCTTGTCTCGGTTTTGTCATTTAGCTGAGTCGAAGTGCCGTGAGCATTTATGTAGCCGATTTCTGTGGCCGCGGTACCGGAATCCTTCAAAGAATTATTCAGACAGAGGGCCAGCCCTTCCCCCGTTGGATCGGGAGAGGTGATGTGGTAGGCGTCACAGGTGGCCGCATAACCGGCCAATTCGCAGTAGATGCGGGCGCCGCGAGCCCGCGCATGCTCCTCTGATTCGATGATGACGATTCCCGCGCCTTCGCCCATGATAAATCCGTCGCGGGTTTTGTCGAAAGGTCTGCTGGATCTTTTGGGATCATCATTTCGGCTCGTGCTCATAGCCTTCATGGAGCAAAATCCGGCATAGCTCAAACGGGTGATAGCGGCTTCGCTGCCGCCGGCCAGCATGATGTCGGCGTCTCCCGTGCGAATCATGCGCATGGCCTCCCCAATGGCATGGGCGGAGGTCGCACAGGCGCTCACCAACCCGAAATTGGGACCCTTGGCGCCCAATTCAATAGCGACTACCCCGGAGGCTATATTTGCTATGAGAGAGGGAATGGTAAACGGGGATACTTTGCGTGGACCCATCTTGGTGAGACGGTCGTACTGTATCTCGATGGTTTCCATGCCGCCTATTCCCGACCCCACAAGCACACCAAATCGCGTTTTATCGACGCGGGTAACATCGAGGTCTCCATCCTTGATGGCCCCCTTTGCGGCGGCCATTGCCAATTGGGTATAGCGGTCGCTCCGTCGAGCCTCCTTGGCATCCATGTAGAGGGTCGGGTCGAAATCCCGCACCTCCGAACCCACCTGGCAGGTGAACTCGGAGGGATCGAAACGGGATACGCGACCAATCCCAGATTGACCAGCCAGCAGGCTGGACCAAAAGGATTCGATGTCGTGGCCGATAGAGGTAACTACCCCGATACCGGTGATGACCACGCGAGGAGTTTGCATAGGGTGATCCATGTTGGGAGGTCGCCTGACCCCTTAAAGATTACTGTGAGACAAAGTCCGGGCTGCCTCAGCTTCCCGCTTTGTCCTGAATGTATTTGACGACATCGCCAACCGTTTGCAGTTGCTCGGCGTCACTCTCCGGAATCTCACCATCAATCTCGTCGCTGAATTCCTCCTCGAAAGCCATAATCAGCTCAACGGTATCCAAGGAGTCCGCTCCGAGATCATCCAGAAACGATGCTTCAGGAGTAACTTGCTCCTCGTTCACATTAAGCTGGGTAACAATGATTTCGTTGACCCGCTGTTCAATTGTTTTGTCTGCCATATCTGATTATCTGTTAATTTTTTAGTATTTCGCATCACATGACCATGCCGCCGTCAACTGTAAAAACTTGCCCTGTGATGTATCCAGCCTTTTCAGAACATATAAAATCCACCACATGAGCAATGTCGGAAGGTTGTCCCAGCTTCCGTAAAGGAATGTTCTTTAAAATGAGATCACGGGTTTTCTCGTCAAGTCCAGAAGTCATATCTGTTTCAATAAATCCTGGAGCAACCGCGTTTACGGTAATTTGGCGTGAGGCAAATTCCTTGGCCAGGGACTTCGTCAAACCGATCATACCTGCTTTTGAGGAAGCGTAGTTGGCTTGCCCCGCATTTCCCATCAATCCGCTCACCGATGTAATATTCACGATTCGCCCCCAGCGCTGCCTCGCCATGGGGTGTGCCAGATGCTTCACCCAGTAATAACAACTGGAGAGATTGGTGTTCATGACATCATGCCAACTTTCGCTGGACATACGCAATATCAGGCCATCTCGGGTGATTCCCGCATTGTTGACCAGAATATCGACCTTTCCGTGTTCACCGAGAATCGATTTTGCCAAATCCGCCACAGCCGGGCCATCGGAAACATCGACGGCATGCCATGAGGCTGTGCCACCAGATTCATTGATCGAATCGGCTGTTGATTTGCAGCTATTTTCGGAGCGACTGACACAAATCACATGGGCTCCGGCCTTGGCCAAATTCTCGGCTATGGCCATGCCAATTCCGCGGCCAGCGCCGGTTACAAGTGCAATACGATTTTTCAAAGTCATAGATATCAAGTTCTAGTAACAAAACCGGAGAAGAAGGCAAAAAAATACCAGATCAATAAACGTCTCTTTGGTAACGCTTTTCTTTTTTCAGGGCTTTTACCCATGCAATGGCCTCCTCTTCACTCATACCACCGTGCTCCTGAGCGATTTTGTGGAGGGCGGCGTTGACATCCTTGGCCATCCTTTTGGCATCGCCACAAACATAGAAGTAGGCGCCTCCCTGTAGCCATTTCCATACTTCGGCCGCATTTTCGAGCAATTTATCCTGCACATATATTTTGTAATCCTGATCGCGGGACCAGGCCAAGTCAAGGCGGTCGAGCTGCCCCTCGGCCAGATATTTCTCGAATTCTTCCCCATAGAGGTAATCGGTGTCATGGTGCTGGTCGCCGAAAAATACCCAGCTTCTTCCAGAGCCACCTCGGGCAATCCGCTCCTGTAAAAATGCGCGAAATGGAGCGATACCGGTTCCCGGCCCCACCATAATCAGATCGGCGGAATCATCCTCGGGCAGGCCGAAATGGGATTTCGCGACAAATACCGGGACGATACTCTCGGCCAATGGCGCGCGTTCGGCCAAAAACGTCGAGCAAACCCCCAACCGATCACGGCCATTGGTATGGTAACGGACCACCGCAATGGTCAGATGGACATCCGACGGATAAACGGTTGGTGAGGAGGCTATCGAATAAAGTCGGGGCATCAATTTCCTCAAATTCACGATGAATTCCTGCGGTGAAAGCCTCGCTCCGGGAAAGTCCAATAGAAGATCGGCAAATTCGCGGTTTTCCAGGTATTCCTTGGTCGATTCATTATTTTCCGGCACGAGCTTCGCCTCCAGGGCGCTTTTGGTCTCCCCATCGACGCCGGACTCCAGCAAGGCTTTCATGATTTTTTTTGTGGGCTGTGCCAGTGAAAGCCTGTGGCTGAGAGCTTCGCGCAGGGATATATCTTCCTCATCCTTGGGCAAGCGCACCATTTCCTCGCCACTGGCTCCGAGAGCATCGAGAAGCTCCTGCACACACTCCGAATTATTGGTGGGATAAACCCCCAGCGAATCTCCACAGGTATATACCAGCCCGCTGCCCGCGATATCGACAACAAAATGCCGTGTATCCTTAATGGACCCCTCTTTGCTCAACAACCGGTTCTCCCGCAGGCAGGCCAGAAAAGGATTCTTCTTATCGTAAACAGGTGAGTTTTCAGAAATTTCGCTCATAAAATAAATTATTAACCCACATCTATGAAATGCTTCATGAAAAAGCAAGGTTTGGAATCAACACGAAAAAGAGGCAGAATAAGTTTGGAACGATCTAAAATAGTCAATTTTATCCCGCTGGTCGTTCAATTTTATTTCAACATACCACAACTTCCAATCACATGCTTACCTGCCGTGTCGGCTTGCTTTTTGATCTGACAAAGTAAAGAATATAGCGCCCAAAAAATAAAATCCAGTATCATGGTCGATAACAAAGTTCGTTTGCACAAATTTCTGGCTGATGCGGGATTGTGCTCGCGTCGGGAGGCCGAGAGATGGATTATTCAAGGTGTTGTCGAGGTGAATGGCGTCGTTGCCAAGATTGGTCACAAAGTTGATCCGAGTAAAGATAAAATTTCGGTTCGGGGGGCTCCCATCAAAAAACGCCGGACCGGCCCCGTCACTTTATTGATGAACAAGCCGAAGGGTTTTATTTGCAGTAATGAGGATCCCCACCATGAGAGCACGGTTTTCGACCTGCTGCCGCCCAAATTTGAGAAGGAAAGGCTTTTCTGCGCCGGAAGACTCGATAAAGATAGCGAGGGATTGCTCATTTTGACCAACGACGGAACCCTGGCGCAACGGCTGACCCATCCCAAAAACCGCATTATCAAACGCTACCGGGTATGGCTGAACAAGCCGGCCGAAAATGCCACCATCGCCGCTTTATGCCGGGGTATTCAGGTCGAAGGAGAGCGATTGAAGGCTGACAAAATTATTCCTATGGGCAAGGGTGCCAATCCCGGGAAACAGTATGAGGTCCACCTCAGTCATGGCCGCAAACGCGAAATTCGCCGAATGTTTGAAGCCCTCGGCCACCGGGTGCGCCGTCTGCATCGTTTCCAGATCGGAAGCTTTGTGCTTCGGGGGCTGGGTCCTGGAAAAATCAGGGTTTTGGTTGAAAAGGAAAGTAAATTACTATTAGGCTGACAAATCTGAAAAAGGACCCAAATATGATTCTCGAAATCGCCTCATGAAAATGGGAAAACTCACCCTTCTTCTCGCATTGCTGATCGGATCAACGGTCTCGATTTACGCAGCAAAGGTCGCCATTTACCTGGAGCCGGATACCGCATCGCATCAATTGGCGGAGTTTGTTTCGGACGACTCGCGACTGGCCATCGCCGAACCGGTCATGGACGAAGATGCTCGGGCCGAGGGGTGGTATTGGATGGAATATCAGGGTGACTTCAAAGGATATGTCGAGCTTCCAGATGTGGCGAAGGACTTATCGATAAACCCCGGAGCCTTGGTTCACATAAGGGCGTCCTCCGAAAGTCCGGTTCTCACCGTCATTACGGAGGAGGATGAAGCCGAGCTTATCTATGCCGAAGATTGGGCCGAAATCAGTTTTTCCAAAGCCGTTCCGGTTTACTTCAAACACCCTTCCAAGTCTCTTCCCGTTCTCAGATTTGGTAAAGAAGCGGATGCTTCAACCGTTGAACCGGAGGAATCGACTTCCGTTTCCCTGCCGGGTGCGGTTCCGACCGTTTACACCAACCCCTCCTCGAAAAGCCCTCCTCGATATTTCGAGGGCACCCTTGAAAAAGCCTCCAGAGGGATCGGCAAAAAGCCAAAATTCCAGTTTCAGTTAGTCACATCCCGTGGTAAACGCATTGCCTATGTCGATTTATCATCACTTTTGGCCAGTAAACCCATAAAAAATTACCTTGATAAAAAAGTGCTCATCTATGGAGGAGCCATCGCCCTGGACGATTCCAAGGATATTGTCCTCTACGCACGCACCCTGCGTCTCCGGTAATTTATCGAAAAATCCGGGATATTTTTCCGACCAAAGACACCGTCTTTAGTCAATTTGCCCAATTATCTAAATCCATCCGGCTGTCAAAATCTGTAATCACACAGCCGCCAAAGAGCAGGAAATTGGATTTTTTGTAAGAAATTTGTAAAAAAAGTATAAACATTTGCCGTAAAGCAGTGATGGACAAAGGTTTTCTTGATATTGAGAGCATTAGATTTTAGTATTTTCTCCGATATCATATATTATTATTTTTATTGAGCATAACAGGAGCCCACTTCTTCGAGACCACCGCTGAGTTCCATCGAACAATGGATTAGCGGAGCCGCCCGGATGTATTCTGGTTTCTGCAAAACATTTTGAGCAACATACAAAAAATCCTCGTAGTTGACGACCAGCCGGTGAACGTTAAATTGTTGCAGCGCAAGCTGGAGCAAAACGGTATGCTGGTTTGGCCAGCTTACAGCGGCCAGCAATGTCTCGATCAGGTCAAAGTAGAACTGCCGGATTTAATTTTGCTGGATATAATGATGCCCGAAATGGATGGCCTTGAGGTCTGTAAGATTCTCAAACAAGACGAATCCACACAGGTAATCCCGATCATTTTCATAACCGCAAAAACCTCAAAAGCAGGCAAACTCGAAGGACTGGAAGCCGGAGCGGTTGACTACATTACCAAACCGATAGATCTGGATGAAACCTTCGCTCGGGTGAGAACCCAACTGCGTTTTCAGCAAATATATCGCGAAAACCTGGACCTGCAAAAACGGCTCTCGGAGTCCCGGCAATCCGCCGCTGTTGGAGCCATTACCCAGGGAATTTCCCATAATCTGAACAATCTTCTCGGCGTCGTGGTGGGGTATCTGGATCTCCTGACTACCGCTCAAGACAACCCTAAAATGGTCACGCGATGCGCGAAATTAATGGACCAATCGATACAAAGAATGGTTAATATCGTCCGCCAATTGGGCAGCATCGCCAGCAAAGAGGAGTTTTCGCTTCAGCCAATTCCCCTTCAGCGGCTCCTTGATAACAGTATCCGGCGTTTCCAATCCGAGAATAATATTTCCAACTCTATCAAGGTGATCAATCCCCTGGATAATTTTCAATTACCAGCCAATGCTGAGGTTTTTGAAGGCATTTTGGGCAATCTTTTGGCCAATGCTATCGAAAGTTATCCCAAGGGCGTGGAAGATCGAAATGTGCTCATAAAAACTGCGCTGGAAAATTCGGAATCAAATCCACAGGTAATCATCAAGGTGCTGGATGAGGGCGCCGGAATCGATCCAGAGGTGAAGGATCATATTTTCGAGCCATTTATCAGTGGCAAGACTGCGGTTGGCCGCGGTATGGGGCTGACGATTGCGCGCCACGGCATTCGCAACCTCGGGGGCGAGCTTCTGGTGAAACCAAGAACTCGTGGCGGCACCTGCGCCATGCTGAAACACCCCGTGCACTAAATTCCCTTCCTTCGGGAAGAGCTTTTTCTATCAAAACTTCTACCTCGACACTTAGTTTGGGCCTCCTTTAACTGTATCGGGTGAAGGTCAAAGTGGCATTTTTAGGCGCTGGTCGTATGGGCACGGCCATGGTGTCTGGAATGCTCAGAAATAAATTATATCAGCCGGAGGAATTGGCCTGCCTTGGCGCTGAAGACGGTTCCGCCGAGGCGCTTTCCTCACGAACTGGAATCCGCCATATCCCGAATCTTGAGAAGTTGCTGGCCGGTTGCGAAATCCTCGTTCTGGCTTTCAAACCGCAGCAACTTTCACAGGCGGGCTCCGAACACGCGCGTCTGTCAGAAGGAAAACTGATCCTGTCCATTTTAGCAGGTTCGACCCTGAAACGTCTTGATGAGAAATTTCCTCTGGCACGAAATATCATACGTGCCATGCCCAATACTCCGGGCCAGATTGGGGCCGGAATCACCTGCTATTCGACGAAGAACGAGATTGATTTTACCGATCGGGAAAAGGTCGAAAATATTCTCGAATCAATGGGGCCGGTAATCCCTCTGGAAGAAAAATTCCTGGATGCGGTTACAGCGCTCAGTGGGAGTGGCCCGGCCTATGTCTTCGAATTTGTGGCGGCTCTGCGCGATGGCGGCATTCGGGCAGGTCTGGAACCGGAAGTTGCCGAGCGTCTCTCACTGGAAACCGTCTTGGGGTCGGCCCGATTACTGGCCCGCAGCGGAGAAAAGCCCGAGACGCTCCGCCAATGGGTTAGTTCCCCCGGAGGGACTACTCTGGCAGGTCTGGAGGCCCTCGAAAAAGGCAATTTCCGCAGCTTGATCGCAGATACGGTTCTGGCCGCCAAAAATCGTTCAATGGAGCTTGCCCAAGATTGAAAATATGAAATTACTCGACGAAGGAAAAATTCTGGTCACGGGGGGAGCCGGCTTCATCGGGAGCGCACTGGTTTGGGCACTCAACAAACGCGGTATCAAAAACATCGTTATCGCCGATTATCTTGGAGACGATGAAAAGTGGAAAAACCTGACGCCTCTTCGCTTCGATCATTATTTGGAGGCGGATAAATTACGCGAAAAGTTGCAAACCGAGGAGAGACCATTTGGGAATTTCAGTGCGGTTTTCCATCTTGGGGCCTGTTCCAGCACCACGGAAACGAATGCCGCCTATCTGGTTGAGAACAATTACGAATACACCCGGTTCTTGGCCGAGTGGGCGCTCGCGAAGGAAATCCGTTTTGTCTATGCTTCCTCCGCCGCCACCTACGGAAATGGCGGGCAGGGAATGGATGACAAAAATGATGATCTCGCCCGACTGAGGCCGCTCAATATGTATGGGTATTCCAAACAGATGTTCGACCGCTACGCCCAACGCCACGATCTGCTGCGGCATATGGTGGGCCTGAAGTATTTCAATGTCTTCGGTCCCAATGAATGCCATAAAGGAGAAATGCGCAGCCTCGTCCACAAGGCATTTCAGCAAATCCGGGATTCCGGAAAGGTCCGGCTATTCAAAAGCTATAAACGCGACTACCGGGACGGTGAGCAAAAACGTGATTTCCTCTATGTCAAGGATGCCGTCGCGATGACCCTATACCTCGCTGAAAAGGATGATGCCAGCGGCTTGTTCAATATCGGAAGCGGTCTCGCGCATACCTGGATTGATCTGGTCGAGCCCATATTCAAGGTATTGGGTAAAGCTATCGATATCGAGTTTGTCGACATGCCCGAAAGCATCCGGGGTCAATACCAGTATTTCACCAAAGCGAATATCCAAAAACTTCGCGATAGTGGTTACGATTTGCCCGTTACGCCACTAAATGAGGCGGTCTCCGATTACGTGAGAAACTACCTCCTGAAAGAGCGAACCTTGGGGGGCTGAAACGAATTAAGCCCGCGATCTCGACGAAACGGGAGGATTATTGATCGAGAGGAAATAGCTCCAGAATCTCTTCTGCTTTCCAGGCATTTCCACGCTCGTGGGCGGATCTAAGTTCAGTCACCTTTTCGGTGGAAACACGGTCGGCATTATTGCCCCAATCGGGATTGGACCGCACATAGGTGGCGATGGCAGCGATCTCATCATCGTCGAGCAAGGCCGAAAAAGGCGTCATAATGCTGTTATAGGTGTTTCCAGCCACCTCGATTGAACCACTGAGGCCGTTGAGCATAATCGCGACCATGCGGTCGGGTTCACCCCTTACCCAAGCCGAACCAACGAGAGGCGGAAAGGCGCCGGGAAGCCCCTGGCCATCCGCTTGGTGGCAGGCGACGCAATTGCGTTTGTAAAGTTTTTCACCGTCGAGTTTTACCTCGATCCCACCACCTTCTGCGGCAGGCCCCAAACTTGCTGGCGCACCTTCTGGATTAAAAACCATGGGATCATAGTCCGCAGAGTATCGGCTGTGATAAATCCCTCCAAATACAAATAACAGGGTAAACACCGCTGTCGCAATAATGGGAATCGACAAATTACCTTCACCATTTCCTTCGGCTTTTGCAAAGGTCCGCGTATGGGTTTCCAGAAGGGTATCATCCGTCATCCGGCTTTTTCCCGCCAGTTCGCTGGATTGATTGGAATCGGTTGGTTTAGTATCGCTCATTAATTCTGAGGTTCTTCCGGCAAGCGCACTTCTGGCAGATTGTAGTCGAGTTTCAGGCTCTGCAAATAGGCGACAAGGGCTTCGGCTCTGAGGGTGGGAACAATTTCGTACCCTTCATCGGTGGGCAATTCGAGGGCTTTGGCCGAACGCTCTCCATTTTGCGTGATTTCCCTTTTTTCGTAAAGAAACGCATAGGGTGGCATGGTGGAGCCCGGCGATACCGCCTGTGGATTGTATAAATGGGCATGAAACCAATTGGCCGAATCGCGGCGCTCACCGACATTGCTCAAATCGGGGCCCGTCCGTGAAAAGCCGGTAAGAACGCGTTCCTGGCGAATGTAGTCGCGTGGCACCGTTTGACGAGCCCCCCAGCCACGCTCGTAGTCAGCGCCGAATCCTTTACGCCGCACCTGCTGGGTGTGGCAGGAAACACAGCCAAGGCCAATATATTGAGCCTTTCCCTGCTGGGCCAGGCCTACACGCGCCTCAGGATTGCGGGTTTCATCCTTTTGTGGCTTCTCAAATCTGAACGATTCGGAAACCGCATCTATGGCGTAATATTCCGACATCGGCTGAAGACCGCCCAATTGCTCCTGGCCGCGCCATATGATACCCGCCCACGACAGGGCCAGGGTGGCGAATAATCCGCAAAATATTATTGGAAGGCTTTTCATGTTTATGAAGCTGCGGTTTCCGGTAGAAATTTTTCGCCTTGGGCGTCTTTGGCAGCCCCAATCATACCGCAGTAGCAACTACGGGCAGCCTCTACCAGCATCCACAAAATATTGGCGGCAAAGGCCAGTTGCCCAATGGAGATTAACAAAATCGAGGCTGTCCGGGCGTGAAGCCAAGGTATCGTGTTTTGCACGATTTGGAGGAAATCTCCGTGAACCGGATCCCCGTAGGCGCCGATGGCTGTCATTTGCGTGCCCTGAATCCACCCACTCCCATAGAGCGCGATGAGCATGAGGGTTATCCCGATGGCGGAGCACCAGAAATGGCATTGGATCAACTTCCCCGAGGGCCACGAGCAATTGAGAATGCGGGGCATCATGAAATAAAACGCGCCAAACATAATCATGGTGAAAAAGGCGTAAACAAAGTGCTGGCTATTGCCTTCCATCACGGTTGTGAATTGAGAAATTTCACTCACCGAGCGTAGTGACAGGACGCAACCGATGAGGCTGGCCAGGGTAAAGGAAATCGTCCCAAAAACGACAAACCGCAATGAGGGGTCAGCGGCCACACGATCGAAGCTGTCCATTACGGTAAGGTGGTGATTGATGGCGATGATGAGGACCGGGAGCAAGGTCGCCACGCTGGCTACGATGCCCACCGTTACCAGCCATGCCGGCACGGGTCCACCGACCAGGTTACTCATTCCGCCCCAACCGACAAAGAGGGCAAGGGACCAAAATCCCACAGTAGCCAGATAATAACTGTGAACAGGGCGACCGAGAATTTTCGGAATCAGGTAATAGGCGGCTCCTAATCCGGCGGGGGCAAGCCATAGCCCTAGGAGATTATGGGCATACCACCAGTTGGTCACCACCTGCACAACACCTCTGGCCGGAAGATAAAAGAGAAAGATTTGCGCCGTGATGTATATCCAGGGAAACCAGAACAGGGCGGCCAGTATATACAGTTGCGAAATATAAACCGGTCCGGGTTGGCGATACCGGTAAACGAGGGTGCCCCAGACTCCGATGAGGATACTTGAAATGGCCAATATCGTGGTCGCGTAGGAAGGCATTTCGAGCCACATAACCGAGGTCATATCCCCTATGATGATCCCTCCAACCCCGAGGGTCACGGCAATATTCCAGAAGACCCCGCCGATCAGAAGCATCACGGGCATGGGAATCGGCCTGCGGCCAAGTCGGGCCAAAATCCACAATCCGACACCAAAGAGGGCATTGCCGCCCCATCCGTAGAGAATGCTATTGCTACCGGCGGCGCTGATATGTCCATAGGTGAGACATTCGCAGTTGGCCAAAAACCCTGGAAAAGTCGATTTAATCGAGGTCAAAAGTGCAAATACCGTGCCCGTCAATAACCAGGCAACCGCAGAGAGCAAAAACAGCAGGCCGGGCAATTTCATCGACCGGTCGATTTCACTCGACTTCGATTCCGAAGGCATGGGGGTTGTGGAAGTGGTATTCACGGTGATCTCTTAGTAAAAATTTACTGGCCCTCGACGGCCATTGATGGCTGATGATCGGATAACTTCTCGACCGTAAGTTCCATTGCGCGCTCGATGGGAACGCGGACAACTCCCGCCGAGCGGTCAACCCAGCCATAGGTTGTCAAAATTTCCTCATGCCAGCTTTGGACTTCCGACAAGGTTTTATGGCGTTTTTCCGCCAAGGCATCATCGACCGAAGAAGGGCGATTGAGCACAACCATGAGGGTGACCACCAAAAGGAAGGAAATTACCAGTCCGGAGATTCCCAGGGCGGAAAGGGTGACAGGCACTGCCGTCGGCTCCTTTGAAGTGGGGTGATTACTCATGGGCATTCAAAGATTCGATGATGCGCGGGTCGCGGATTGGTATGGATTTCACTTTTCTGGAACTGATGATAAATGACCACATACAGATGCAGCCCACTCCAATCATGGTTAAAATATCGACCCAATGGGGCATGAACGGCCTGACGGTAAAGCCGAGTAAATTTTCATCACTGGGTATCTGACCGGGCAAAATATTCCAGTAAATATCGAATCCGTGAAATACCAGAATCCAGACGGAAATGAATATCACACGCAGGCCGAATTTATTGTGATACCACAGGAGGTAGAGAAAGGGGAAGAGAAAGTGGGCGAAAACCAGAGCCATACTGACCCACCACCAACTGTTTTTACTGCCATCGAAATTGATTTCCCGAATGCTGTACCAAAAGGTTTCCTCGGGGATATTGGCGTTATAAATAAGGAAATACTGGGAAAAACTGATGTAGGCCCAAAACACCGTAAAAGCCAGCATGAGACAGGCCAGCAAGTAGGAGTGGTAGCGGTTGTAAATTCCTTTGAGGTAGCCGCGTGTGCCCAGAATCCAGCAAATGATCATGGTCCCGGCCAGACCTGCCCTCATGCTTTCGGCAAAAAACCAGACCCCATACATGGTCGAAAACCAATGGTATTCGAGCGATTTGAACCAATCAACAGCGGCGAATGTAGCGCAAAGGGCGCATAGGTAAATGCCGACAGCCGAGACATTATGGGCCAGCCGCGACCACTTGGGATCGCCATCTTTTTCCATCGAAAAGGAACATCGGCGCAACAATCCGGCAAGTCCTATCCAAACGGCGAAATAAAAGATAGTCCTGAGGGTGAAAAATCCCACGTTCAGGAATCCGGATTTGCTTTGGTGGAGAATATCTCCGCCCACCGGTTCTCCGTGGGGAGTTATGTTGGTGGGATCCATCCAGACCCAGGGAACAGCATTATTTTCGGGATAGAAAAAACTCAGGGCGATAACGGGTAGAAATATTAACCCGATCCACTTCAACCCCGAAATAGCATGCTCAAGCTGGCGGCGAACCACAATGGACCATCCGGCGTCGAACACATACAAAATCATGAGCAGAAAAAGCATCCCGATACCCATTGAAAGCCAGTAGGAAAGCCCGATCATCCAACCGAGAAATGGGCGGGAATCACCTGCCCGCCAACCTTGCATCAACCCGATGAAAGCCAATCCGAGGGTAACAAGGCCGACAACCAGGGCCAGGGTCGCCAGGTCCTTCTTATTGTTGGAGGAAGCAACCGCTTCCATGGGAGGGTTTGCCACTTCAGCGCTCATAGTCCCAATTCCCCCTTATTTTCCTCGGGCACATCGGAAATTCTCGAATTTTGAGCCCGTTGCAATGCCCGGAGATAGGCGATGACAGCCCATCTTTCTTCGGTCCTGAGTTTAGCGCCGTAGGAGCCCATATTATTTTTGCCATTGGTTATGATATTGAAAATCTCACCCTCGGGCATGTTGCGAATCCTGTCATTGTGATAGGTGGGAGTGGCCACCATTCCGTATTTTTTGGTGATCCCGTTACCATCGCCGCTGGCCCCATGACAGGGAGTGCAAAAAATAGTGTATTTTTCCCGACCGAGTTTCATCATATCGGAGTCGATAGCTACCGGAAACCCATTGCCGAAGCCTCCATCGACATTGCCCGTGGCGAAGTATTCGTTTTCCTCAAATGAGCCCAGAGATACTGCTCCCGGCACGGCGGGGCGGTCGGCCCGGCCATCGGAATAATTCGGATTCTCCGCTTGGGGTTTGTATTTAAACTGCCGATCCATGTCGGGAAACATTTCCAAAGGGGGTTTGCTCGAATTCGAACCGCGAAACCCGGTAATCGAGAGGGTCGCAATGACCAAAAATATAAAGAAGGCAATAAAGTAGCGCATATTATTCCTTCAGTTCAACGACCTCCAGGCTATGCAAGCTTTCGAGGAATTGGCGAGTTTCTTCCAGATCAAATTTATCATCCTTGGCTTCCAGCAGGATCAGAAATTGGTCGTCCGTGATTCCGGGCCATTTATTAAAGTCCATTACAGGATGGTGGTGACGGGGGAGCCTGTTGGTGATAAACATTCCAAAAAACGTTCCGAATGAAGCGAGAAGAATGGTCATTTCATAGGCTACGGGAAAGGGGAAAATAGGGCTAAACAGGGGTTTGCCACCGACTACGAGAGGGAAATCGAATTCGCCCATATACCAGGCCATAAGCATTCCCGAGATAAAACCGATCACTCCACCGACCAGGGTAAATACGGGCACTTTGGAGCGTTTCAAACCCATCGCCCCCTCCAATCCATGAACCGGAAAGGGTGAATACACATCCCAATGCTTGAAACCGGCATCACAAATCTCCTCTGCCGCCTGGTAGAGTTTGTGGGTGTTGCCAAAAGTGGCGATCAATCCGAAAGTTTTGCTCATAGTCCTTATTTCAGGGGCATCAGGTCAAGCGCTCCGGTTCGTGGTGGTCTCCGTGGGAGGGGCCCTCATGGTGCATATGGGGATCCGCCTGCGGAATTACGTGTTTGATTTCAGCCATTGCCATGAGAGGCAGGAAGCGGATGAAGAGGAGGAACAAAAAGGAGAAAAATCCGAAGGTTCCAACGAAGGTGAAAATGTCCACCACGGTCGGGGTGAAGTAATCCCAGTTGGCCGGCATATAATCATTGGCCAGGGAGGTCACAATGATGACAAACCGCTCGAACCACATACCGATATTTACGAATATGGAAATAATCCAGACCAGGGCGGTGTTTTCCCGAATCCAGCGAGACCAGAATAACTGCGGCGAGATAACATTGCAGGTAATCATTATCAAATACGCCCACCAATAGGGGCCGAAGGCGCGATTGATGAAGGCGAATCCTTCATAGGGGTTCGCCCCATACCACGAGATGAAGAACTCCATGGCATAGCCGTAACCGACCATGCTCCCCGTCGCCAGGGTGATTTTGCACATGCAATCGATATGGTATTGGGTGATGAGGTCGTGCAACCCGTAAACCGCCCTGAGGGGAAGTATGAGAGTCAAAACCATCCCGAATCCGGAAAAAATCGCTCCCGCAACAAAGTAGGGCGGAAAAATGGTGGTATGCCAACCCGGCAGATTGGCCACCGCGAAATCGAATGACACGATGGTGTGCACCGACAAGACCAGCGGTGTGCTGAGGCCGGCAAGCAGCAGGTAGGCCATTTCATAGTTGGCCCAATGGCGGCAGGATCCCCGCCAGCCCACTGCCAGAAATCCGTAAAAGTATTTGCGCCAGGTTTTCTTCGCTCGGTCACGTAATGTAGCCAGATCGGGCACCATGCCCATATACCAAAATAGCAGGGAGACCGTAAAATAGGTGGATACCGCAAAAACATCCCACTCGAGTGGACTGCGGAAATTGGGCCAGATAGATTGGGAGTTGGGAAGCGGAAAAAGCCACCAGGCAAACCAGATGCGACCGACATGAAAGAGCGGAAAGATACCCGCACACATGACGGCGAAAATCGTCATCGCTTCGGCTGTTCGGTTGATCGAGGTCCGCCATTTTTGCTTCAACAGACAGAGAATGGCAGAAATAAGGGTCCCCGCATGACCAATACCGATCCAGAAAACGAAATTTACGATGGCCCAACCCCAATAAACTGGTCCGCGAAGTCCCCATACGCCAACTCCGGTAGATACCAGGTATAGTAATCCTGCTCCCGTAAATGAGGCCACAAACCCGGCTACCAAAAAGCAGACCCACCACCAATTTGGGGTTTTTTCTTCCACGATTCGGCAGACCTTTTCGGTTATCCAATGGAAATCCCGGTTGTTCAGAACAAGCGGCCTGCGGGGCATATGGGTCTGCCTGACCTCATCGAGAACTACCGGCCTGACCATGGGAACGTCTTCTGTATATGCCATATTTTTTCTTTGCTCCAGACGTTAAAAAATTAATGGCTGCCGCCGTTTCCGTGCTCACCGGTTTCTTCGTGGGGCGCCCCATGACCATACCGTTTTTCATATTCCATGCGGCTCAAAGGCATATCCTGATAATCCGGCATTTTCGGATTGGGATTACGCAGCCGGGCCAGATAGGTGGTTCTCGGTCGGGTGTTTAAATAACCCAAAATGGCATAATTGAGATCCGATTCCTTAATCCTAGAAACCTCGGTTTCGGCGTCGGCAACATCTCCAAAAACAATGGCTCCGGTCGGGCAAACCTGCTGGCAGGCGGTTTTTATGACGCCATCTTTTACTTTTACGTCGGATGAATCGCGGGCGGCCACTTTGGCATTGATGGCCGCCACGTCTATGCGCTGCTGACAATAGGTGCATTTCTCCATGACACCACGCATTCGCACCGTGACATCCGGATTTTTTTGCATTCGCGTGATGGCGTGTGTTTCACTGGCGGGGCCGAGCGGGCCTTCATAAAAGTGATCGATCTCGCGTTTATTCCAGTCAAAAAAGTTGAAGCGACGGACCTTGTAGGGGCAATTATTGGCGCAGTAGCGGGTGCCGACGCAGCGATTGTAGGCCATCACGTTGAGGCCTTGGGCATCGTGGACGGTCGCGTTTACCGGGCAGACCTGCTCACAGGGCGCGGTCTCGCAATGCATACAGGGAACGGGTTGCACCGATACCTGCGGGTTTTCGGGGATTTGCCGCTTGTTTTCATCCGAATCTCCACTCGAAAAATAGCGATCCAAACGAATCCAGTGCATTTCACGCCCACGGGTCATCTGGTCCTTGCCCACGATGGGTATGTTGTTTTCGCTCTGGCAGGCGACGACACAGGCACTGCAACCAGTGCAGACGTTGAGGTCGATGGTCATGCCCCATTGCTGTTCACCGC
The DNA here is from genome assembly GCA_021772515.1 of Opitutales bacterium. GTDB lineage: Bacteria > Verrucomicrobiota > Verrucomicrobiia > Opitutales > UBA2987 > JAJFLU01. Next base: position 142,226 of record JAJFLU010000022.1, on the reverse strand, counting down.
CGAATTCGGGGGTCTTGTAAAGGGAGCCTCCACGGGGCTGATTGGTCACCTGCCATTGCAGAGATTTATCTCTGTCACTGCCCATTACCGATGGGGTATGAGCCTCCACTCCCAATTTATCTACAAAATGAGGATCATTCCGAAAAGCCTCGGCATTTGCCTCCCGAACGATTGCCCGGCCTTCCATCGACCAATGTTCCTGAGTGCTGGCCAGGAGATGAGTTGTGCCAGCAAGCTCTATCCTGGCGCCACGGGCGATGCCGCGTGAATTTGAGTGGGTGATTGGAAAAACGCTGAACCCGACATTATCGCCTACCCGCCCTGATTTTTCGCGGCCGGAACCCATTGAGACGACCACAGTATGCTCGGCCAAACCGGGCTGCACATGGATCGGCCCCTCGATTGTTACCCCATTGACGGTTAATCTACCGACCGGAGCAACTTGCCGCCCCATTTCATGGTCATTGATCCGCTTTGCCGATACCTCGGCCAGTTTGAGAAAACGAGCAACCGGTGAGCGAGGGGTATTGGGCTCATATCCGAGATCGCGAGCCAATTTCGGGCTGACGGACAGGACATTATCCCACGCGATTTTTGTCATCGGGTCGGGGCATTCCTGCAACCAACCGTTGTTGCTGTAGCGGCCATCCGATAGCTTCGAATCGGGTAAAATTCGCACCTCCAGGTTTTCCATGGAAAATGCTTCGGTATGCAAATCCATGCCCGCAAGGTCTTTCTTGAGAGCTCCTATGTTGGCGGAAACCCGAGCCGGGGCATACCGGGAATTTTCCAAAATGCCATCGCTGAGAAAACGTTGAAACAACTTATCGCTGTTGCCATTGCCCCCAGAAATCGAGGCAAAAGTTTCACGCACCAGCGCGTAGGGATCGGTTTCATCCATCCCGGCAAGGCGGGCCAATAGAGCGGGTTCCTGAAAGCCCTCAAACAAGGGAAGGATCATCGGCTGCACTGGCACCACGGTGCCATCACCTGTGCGGCCATCACCCCATGATTCCAGATAATGGGTCGCCGCTATATGCACACCGGCCAAGGCGGAGGTCTCATCCTCATAATAACCATAGCGGATAACTTCATCCACGCTACCCTGAAGTCGCGCCCAATCGAGATTGCCGAGCGCATTGTAAACCGGGTTCCCCCCCAGGATGATGAGGGTTTCCACGCTGCCGGCTTGAATGCTTTCTGCAAGTTCATCGATTCCAACTGATTTATTTCCCGCTGTCTCCAGGTATTCGACGGTTTTTCCACGGGCCTTTAACAAATCGTTTGCGAAGTAAACCAACTGATGCACTTCAACCGGTTGGTCGCCACCGGCGATTATGGCGGACTCTTCGCGATGGTGAACCAGATCGGCCACGCATTCCTTTATCCATGCGGAGTCCACATGGAGGCCATCGGCTTTTCGGCGCAAAAGAGCTGCGAGAGACGCTTCGATGCCCAATTCCCCAAGCAGTTCCGCGACCACCAAAGCAGTCAATGCAGGAACCTGGCTGGCCGATAGGCGAAGACGATGATCGGCCATGCCCCCGGTGATACTGTATTGGCTTTCTACCAGGTAGAGCCGGTTCATTTTCTCAGTATCGGAAGTCTCGCGCACCCGTCGCCCGTCGGCGAAATCCCGCGTGTATTGCAAGTTACCCGGTTCGTTATTCAAAAAGTCGGAATCCAGGGCGAGGATTCTGCGCGCCTTTTTAAAATTGTAGCGGGGACGAAGCCTTTTTCCAAATAATCGCGCCGAAGCGACCTCCGCATTGTCACTTAGCGCTGGCTCGTATTCGGCCCAGATACTGCGGGGAAATTTCTCCCCCAAGGCGCTGATCAAACGTTGGCGGGTTGGGGATGTGCTCCCGTCGGCCAAAATGGCCAGTCCCTGCCCTTGGGTGTGGCGAAATTTTTCACGGATGGAATCGATTAAGTCCTCGACCTCAGAGGGGCTCAGATCCTCCGATCCCTTTTTGCTCCGGGTCGCTCGATCGGGGTCATAAAGATCCAAAATCGAAGCTTGGGCGTGAAGGCTGGAAGCGCCGTGGTTGGGGCCGTAACCGGGGTTACCCTCAACCTTGGTGGGGCGGTTCTGGTGGGTTTCGACAACCAATGGTATATTGTCCCTGGCCCCCGGCATGGAGGTTGTAAAAAACACCGGAACCCCTGGAACCATATTTTCGGGCTGATTCGAAAAAGGCAGAATATGCTGCTCCGGCCTGCGACAGCCTGCCATACCCGCCCCTGCAAAAGCAAACGAGGCTGCCATGATTTTCAGGAAATGCCTGCGGTTGACCCCCTCGATCTCCGAGGCTCCTTCCGGGAATTCCTGCTCAACCCATTTTTGAAATTCGGGATTATCGGCGAATTCGTCCAGGCTTTTCCAGTAGCGCGGCCCGGAGGAGGAGCCATTGACCGGCTCTTTCTGAGGAGGTTCTGTGTTTGGGAGATTCATCGGTGGCATCTGGAACAGCTTTTTGGAGGGTTGATATTCCAGTTTTTAACGAGCTCTTTGCCGAGGGCGATCTGCTCCTTGTGTCCGGGGGCTTTCCAGTCTAAATCGTAAACTTTGTCCAATGGCCGCACTTTCTCTTCCGGGTTGCGGTGGCATTTCAGACAGAAATCCATGCTAAATGATTGAGCGTGTTCAACCACTTTCATCTCATTGACCTGCCCGTGACATTCCACACAACTGACGCCCCGATTTACGTGGACGGCATGGTCGAAGTAAACGTAATCGGGTAATTTATGCACCCGCACCCAGGGAACGGGATTGCCGGATTGGTAACTATCCCTGATGGGAGCAAGTTTAGGGCTATCAGGCAGCACCTGGTTGTGGCAATTCATGCAGGTGGCGGAATCCGGCACGTTGGCGTGCTCGGAGCGATCCACATAGGTATGGCAGTAGCGGCAGTCGAGACCCAGTTGCCCGACGTGCAGGCTGTGATCGTAGGCCACAGGCTGGGTTGGTTGATAGCCCACCCGTGTGTATTTAGGGGTGAAAAAATAATGCACTCCCGCCGTACCGGCTCCACTTATTAGAAACAGGACAATGATCGCATTGAGCGGCGCTTTATTGAACCATTTAGGAAAAATATTCGCCATTGCTCAAAAAAAGAACTTCTGCTTTAGGGTGAAGGAAATGCATTTTCAGTTGTAAACCAGTGATCGGGAATGGGGGAATATTTTCCGCAATGCCCAGCCAGTAGAAGAATTCGGCTCAATTCTTCAACTTATTTCTGTATTTTTTCGAAATAAATAAAAACTTATAGATTCTAATAATAGTTAGAAATTTAGTCGGACAAAGAGAATCGCCAGAAATTGGTAAACCCTTTCCACCGTGTCAACCCCAGATCGATTGATTTATCGGACCTCAATACCATGAACTTTACTAAAAATCTGGGAATTTTGCTCTTCGATGATGTAGAGGTGCTCGATTTTTGCGGACCTTTCGAGGTTTTTAGCGTAACCCGCGGTGGCCAGGGCGTCACTCCCTTCAATGTGTTTACGGTCGCAGCCCAACCCGAAGTGCGAGCCAGAAATGGCCTTCGGGTGCTGGCCGATTATTCCCCCGAAGAAGCGCCAGATATGGACATCCTCCTGCTGCCCGGAGGACTCGGCACCCGCAAATTGATTTCCGATCAATCACTTATCGAGTGGATTAAAAACCGATCGGAGCAGGCGGAACTGGTGTTGTCAGTCTGCACCGGCGCTCTGCTCCTGGCACAGGCGGGGCTGCTCGATGGTCTTGAGGCAACGACCCATCACCTGGCCATTAACAGGCTACGGAAAATGGCTCCAAATTGCCGGGTTGTGGAAAACAAGCGGTTTGTCGACAATGGCAAATTCATCGTCTCGGCAGGTGTCAGCGCCGGTATCGATATGTCCCTCCACACCGTTTGCCGCCTTCTCGGCAAGGAAACCGCCCGGGCCACCGCCCGGCACATGGAATACGACTGGAAGGAGTGACTTAAATCAATTTAATGGAACTTTGTGTTTTTTGGAGTGAGTTATTAATTCAGTTTTTTTTCGGTTGGAGGCTTTGCCGGTAGTATTATGATAATTCGTCTTAGTATCGATACCTGCAATAGTTTTCCATTTTTCGGCAATAAAATTCAATATTTTGCTCGCCTCCTCCTCTTTCAATGGGCTTCCGCGTTTTAGTTTTGTTTGCAGGGTATGAGGGTTCATCCCAACGGACTCTGCTATCCGTGAAATTTTAAGGTATTTGGAAGCCTCTTTCAGGGTTTCAATGGTTGGCAAGGGAGGTTTTTTTGGCTCAGGAAAGGATTCAGAGTCTTCTTCGTAAACCTCTTGAAGCACCTCAAAGGTTTCATTGAGCGCCATGAGAGCTTCCTCCGGGGTTGCCCCATCGGTCGCACAAAAAGGAATGTCGGGAATGTCGGCAACCCACCACTGATTTTCCCCACTCCAGGTCAATTCGATATGATAGTCTTTCATTAATTCGTTCATAAGAGGTAGTCTTTAAATAGTTTACGGATTTGGCGAATTTGGTAATCTTTGCAAGTTCCGTCCTGGTTAGGCTGAATGTTGATTCTGGCTTTGATGTTTTTTAACGCAAAAATGTGATGGCTGCCTCTAATTCTATGAGAGAAGCCTAAGCTGAGCAAGAGCGCCGCTGCATCATTGAACCGGATATTTTTATCATGTTGGCCAGAAAGTATTTGGGTCTTGGTTTTGGCGGGTTTGCTCATTGAGTGCAATTAACGCATGCACGATATTTCATTCTTTGTCAAATTATATGAACATATAAAATCACATTCATTCACTCAAAACCCAGTCATTGAGGGATCGACAATATATCGAGCTATTTAGGTAACTTTAATATCGACTTGACTCTGAATATCCTCATCTTGCCTTCAATTTTCATTTAAGCTTCCAGCATAATTCCGCAATTCATTCCTAAGTTTTTAAATCAAAATGGAACTTTTTGTCCCTAAAGAGACTTTTCCGGGAGAGAACCGCGCTGCTTTAATTCCGGCCAGCGCAAAGAAATTAGTCGAGGCCGGGCTTGCCGTAAAAATCGAGGCTGGGCTGGGTTTAGCCAGCGACTATGAGGATAAGGATTACGAGGCTGCGGGCGCTTCCGTAGTGGAGGACAGGGCGCAGGCTCTCGGTTCGGCCGATATCGTAATGCGGGTCCGCAAACCCTCCGAGGAGGAGATTGGCCTACTCAAAACCGGGGCCGTCCACATTAGTTTTCTCGATCCTTTTCAAGAGAGTGAACTGTTGGCAGTATTTGCCAAGGCCGGGGTAAGCGCGATCAGCATGGAGATGATGCCACGCTCCACACTCGCCCAAAAAATGGATGTCCTTTCCTCGCAGGCAAATCTGGCCGGGTATTACGCCGTCATCAAGGCGGCCGAGCGGATGAATAAAATTTTACCGATGATGATGACACCGGCGGGAACTATCTCACCGGCCCGGGTTTTCGTGATCGGTGTGGGTGTGGCAGGATTGCAGGCCATCGCGACAGCCAAGCGCCTGGGCGCCCGTGTAGATGCGTTCGACACCCGCCCGGTGGTCGAGGAGCAGGTAAAATCACTCGGCGCAAAATTTGTTAAAATCGACCTTGGTGAGATGGGTCAGACGGCGCAGGGTTACGCCAAGGAACTGACCCCGGAGCAAATCGAGTTACAGCGCAAGGGCATGGCGGACGCTTGCACACGGAGCGACATCGTCATCACCACAGCCAAACTTTTTGGGCGAAAAGCGCCCGTTATACTGACCGCGGACATGATTTCAAAGATGAAACGGGGCAGCATCGTGGTGGACCTTGCGGTGGAATCAGGAGGCAATGTAGAGGGCTCTCGACTGAATGAAGAGGTGGTCACCGAAAAAGGAGTTATCATCATTGGTGAGGGAAATCTTGAGGGGCAGGTAGGCCATCACGCGAGCCAGGTTTATTCCTATAATTTGACGAGTCTGGTGGAGCATTTTTGGGATAATGAAAACAAGAAACTGTCCCTCGACCTGGAAGACGAAATCATCCAGGGCTGTCTCCTCACACACGGTGGTCAAATAATACATCCGAAATTCAAGGACACATGATATTAGCGGAAACGCAGATCCGAACATTTTTCATTCAATCATAAACCTATGAGCCTCGTTTTACTTATTTTCATATTTGTATTGGCCGCATTTTTGGGGATTGAGCTGATCTCCAAAGTGCCCTCCCAATTGCATACCCCGCTCATGTCGGGCTCCAATGCCATCTCCGGCATAACGATCGTGGGAGCGCTTCTGGCCACTGGCGCCAATGTCGATGGCAGCGTGGCCATGATCTTGGGCGTGCTCGCGGTCGTCTTTGCTTCGATCAACGTGGTCGGAGGATACCTCGTAACCGATCGCATGTTGGGGATGTTCCACAAGAAGGAGGAGAAGAAATAGCAATGCCCCCAATCGCGATCAACCTCGCCTATATCGCTGCGGCGATTTTTTTCATCTTCGGCATCAAAATGCTCGGGTCCGCCGACACGGCCCGCAGGGGCAATCGGCTCTCCTCCATAGGGATGCTGATAGCTGTCGTGGTCACTCTGGTGGATCAAAATATCCTCAGTTATACCTGGATATTGGCGGGCTTGGTTGTGGGTGGACTGATCGGGGCGGTCGCAGCCAAAAGAGTCGCCATGACCGGGATGCCCGAGATGGTCGCGATCTTCAACGGTTTTGGAGGTCTGGCCAGCCTGTTGGTAGGTTGGGCTGAATATGATAAAATCAATACCCTCTCGTGGACCAAATACGCGGGGGAACCCCACTTCACCAGTTCGGTCATCTACCTGACGGCGCTCATCGGCGCTATCACTTTTACGGGCAGTATTTATGCATGGGGCAAGCTTTCCGGGAAACTGGGCGGCGCGGCCATTGTATTTCCGGGGCAAAAATTTCTCAACGGACTCGTATTTCTGGCTATTGTGGTGTTGGGGGCTTCTTTCGCAGGAAAGCCCGATCTCTCCTGTGCATACTACATTTTGATGACCGGCCTTGTTCTGTCACTCACTCTCGGTTTTTTGGGGGTGATGCCAATCGGGGGTGGCGACATGCCGGTGGTTATTTCCCTGTTGAATAGTTTTTCGGGACTGGCTGCTGCGGCGGCTGGTTTTGTCATCCTCAATAATGTGCTCATCGTGGCGGGTTGCCTGGTGGGCGCCAGCGGCATGATTCTCACCATTATCATGTGTAAGGCGATGAACCGTAACCTGGCCAATGTCCTCTTCAGCGGTTTCGGTTCCACCACCCAGAAAAGTGGTGCCAAGACGGAGGGAGAAATGAAACCGCTCAGTATTCAGGATGCTTTTTACGTGCTGGAAGCGGCCCGCAGTGTGGTCATAATTCCCGGTTACGGCATGGCGGTCGCACAGGCGCAGCATGTGGTCAAGGAATTGGGTGAAATTCTGGAAGAAAACGGAGCCGAGGTGAATTATGCCATCCATCCGGTGGCCGGTCGCATGCCGGGGCACATGAACGTCCTCCTGGCCGAGGCCGATGTCGCCTACGAGCAACTCAGGGAAATGGACGACATCAACCCCACCATGCCGATGGTCGATGTGGCCATCGTGATCGGGGCCAACGATGTCGTCAATCCGGCGGCGGTTAATGATGAAAGCAGCCCAATTTACGGAATGCCCATCATAAACGCCCACGAGGCACGGACGGTATTTGCTCTCAAGAGGGGACAGGGCGCTGGTTTTTCGGGCCTGATCAACAAACTGTATTTTCTTGAAAAGACCCGTATGCTATACGGCGACGCCAAGGCCACCGTGGGCGCCCTTGTGGCCGAATTCAAAGGCTGATTCTATTCGAGTAAAGGACTGGAACCTTGTTTTCCAGAAAGATTTGCGAATTTCTGGATGTTCTTTTTTCCCCATTTAGTGTAAGGTGTTTTTCAATGAGAGCCCTTATTGTCTGCTTTTTTACGCTCCTGATTGCGGGAAATTTATTGGGTGAAAACCTTCTGTTGATAAAAAATGGCCTCCTCATGACTCTGGCAGAGGGAAAGGATACTCCTTTCGTCGGATACATGGTGGTTGATGAAAATGGGAGGATACGGGAGATCGGAAAAGGGGCGCCGGGCGAAGAGATCGACGCAAAATCGGTGATCGATGCCGATGGAAAATTCGTTTTGCCGGGCTTTTTATCGGGACATTCCCATCCCTGGCAAAGCGTCTGGAGAGGGATCGCGCCCAGTGGAACCTTGGAAGAATGGCTGAAGGATCTTCACTTCACCTATAGGGCGCATTTTCGGGAAGGTGATTTTCATGCCTTCACACTTCATGGCGATCTCGACCTGCTGAGGCATGGAATCACCACCTGGTTGAACCACTCGCACCGTTTGACCGATCAGGAACTTTATCTGGAGCAATTCGAGGCCGATGTGGAGTCGGGGGGCCATTTTGTCTTTGCCTATGTGACCGAGGGCGGGTTGACGGCTGAAGAGTCCACGGCCCGTTTGACCAACCTGATGGATGACGCAAAAAGTCTGCCCTCCCCCACCCCTTGCCTGGGATTTTGCATTAACAGTTATAGTAATTTTTCCGGTAAGGAAGCTCTCATCAAGGACACAAAAGTAGCCCGCTCATTCAACATCGACATGCAAGTCCACTATCTGGAAAGTGTCGATCTCCGCGAGGAACAGCGGTCGCGATTTAGATGGTATGAGGAAACGGGAGCATTGGGGCCGGGACTTGTTTTCGGGCACTTTATTCACACCACGGAAGAGATTTTGACGGCCACCGCCGAAGCCGGGGGAGCCATGATCTGGAACCCGCTCTCCAATGGCAGGCTTGGGACCGGTTTGGCAGACATTCCCCATTATCTCGAAAAAGGAATTCGTGTGGGTATGGGGGTGGATGGTCAGGCCAGCGCCGATATCTCCGATCCTTTTGAAAACATGCGCATGGGGCTCTATGCTCTCCGCATGAAATACGAAAACCCAGCGATTATGAGTCCGCTTGAAGTCCTTCGTCTCCACACAATCCGAACGGCTGAAGTCCTCCGTGTAGGCGATCAGGTGGGAACGCTCGAACCGGGTAAATGGGCGGATTTTCTCATCGTGGACCCAACTGATCCCCCGACGGGACCGGTTTTCGATCCCTATGGAACCCTGATTTTGTCGTGCAGCGCCGATAATATCGAAAGCATTTACGTGGCAGGCCAATTGAAAGTGCGCCAGGGGGAAATTCTCGACCAGGATTCAAAAGCGCTCGAGCAGGAAGTGGCCCAAAGAATTGAGGCCATAAAGTCCCGCCAACGCCAAGCCGAGTCTCTGAAAAACACTGCCGAGGATTCTTGATCCGACAGTTCTCCATCGAAATGAAAATCGCTTATCAATTGTTTTTTGCCCTGCTCCTCCTTTCCTCCGGGTTTTGTGGAATTTCCTATGAAATCTTGTATGGAAGAATTCTCGGAAATTCTCTGGGGGACCAGTTTCTTGTCACCTCGTCTGTCCTCCTGACTTTTCTGTTGGGCATCGGTTTCGGGACTTTTTATGCCCACCGATTATGGAAACACCTGTGGCTTCTCGAAGGCCTTATCGGAATATACGGGGCGGCCATCGCGCTCAGTTCAGATATTCATGACGACCTCTTTTACGCGGTCCTGCCTTTATTGGCCGGATCATCGGTCGGTCCGTTACTTGTCTGCGTTCTCGTGCTGCTGGTTCCCGCTTTTCTTATCGGGACGAGCCTGCCGCTTTTTGCCGGGTATTTGAGCCGCATCAGTTCAGGGCTGGTATTTGCCAAAGCCTATACCATATACAACATTGGAGCGGCATTAACGGTGTTGCTGATCGAGTTTTGGCTGATTCGCAAGGTCGGCATTCGCGCAGCCACCTTGTGCATCGCGGGGATTAACGTTTTTGTCGCTCTCTCCTTGATTACTGTTTTCAGGAAATTAAGAAATGAGGTCGTAGAAACGGTAAAGAAAAAGGATATCCAGTTTCCCTTTTCGCAGCTGGCCGCCCTGGCTCTGGCCAGTGTGGCATCGGCTATCTTCCAGTTGCTCATGGTGAAGATTTCCGAATTCATCTTCGGTCCTTTTCGGGAATCTTTCGCACTGGTCCTGAGCCTGATTTTGCTCGGCATAGCCCTGGGTTCGATGGCGGTAACGTATCTGCGGATCAACTTCAGGATCAACATGATGGCGAACCTCGTGGGCATGGTGATTCTTCTGGCGGGCTTCACCCATGCAGTCGAACGGTTCGCGGCTCTCTACCGTGGGGCTGCGGATTCCCATTTCGAGATGGTCGCCTTGAAACTGGTCACTTTGGCTTTAGTCATGGGGCTGCCCGCCTTGACCTTTGGCGCCGCCATCCCGGCAATGATTACGCAGCAGTCGAATGTGGCCAAAGAATCGGGCCAATTGCTGTTTATCTCATCTCTGGCCAATGCCTTCGGATTTTTGCTCCTCGTATTTTTTCTCCATGAAGCCTTCGATTATGGCATCCTCATCCTCATCATCGCGGGTCTATCCACCTGTTCATTGGTAATCTATCGGCTGAAATTCGGCCTCCATACGGTGGCGGCAGTTTTAATGTTTTTTCTGGCAGTTTTCGCTCATCAAAAGTTGTGGGATGAAAATCTCCTCTATATCGGACATACCTCTTTTCATTCCAGCAACGGTCTGGCCGAAGAACGTGAGGACTTCGAATTTCCCGAAAAATTCAAGGTTCGCGATGATGTCTTCTCGATCATTCGGTCCAATGGCCGTTCCTTTTTCTTCATCAACGGTTATATAAGTATGCCTCTCAATGCCCCCTGGGAGCCTTTGGTGGGCGCCTTCTCATCGACCTTCGCGCCACGTTCGGACAAGGCTCTGGTTCTCGGCGTTGGCAGTGGTGCGACTGCTTCAACTGTCGGTCAACTTTTCGATAAGACCACCGGAGTGGAAATTAACGCCGCCGTTCTCGAAAACCTCCACCGGATGAAAGAGTATAATTTCGACATCGAAAACAATCCCGACGTAACAATTGTTCACGACGACGGCATTCATTTTTCGAAAACATCGAAGGAGAAATTTTCCCTCGTGGTCAACACCGTTACGACACCACTCTATTTCAGTTCTGCAAAGCTGTACACGAAGGACTTTCTGGAAGTGATCAAAGACCGGATGGAGCCGGATGGCGTATATGTCACCTGGATCGATTCAAGGGTGGGCGATCGCGGGGTGGATATTATTTTTAACACCCTCGACAGCACTTTCCAACATTGTGGCATCGGGTATATCCGATCCTCCTATTTCCTTCTCCTGTGTTCGGAAGAGCCAATTCAAGCGCAGCAGCCAAACATCGTGGCGGACCATCCCGTGTTGGGGCCCTTTTTCATGAAAAAATTTGGATTCAAGCCGGATTGGCTGCCCTACGGACTTCTCCATACGGATGTAACGAGTTTGATCGACGACACCGATACCCCTTTGAATACCATGAACTACCCGGCGCTGGAATTTGAAATGAGCCGCCTGCGCAGGCGTGGGTATACCGATTTCAAGAACCGACTGCGGGATGGCATGAGCTTTGGCAACATCAGCCAGGCTTTTACCGCCAATATGGACTGGAATCCCTTCCACCTCCTGAAACATACGGAAGTCATGCTGGGAAAATCGCGTTATACCAAGCGTTGGGAAAAATTGGTAAAAGGAAAAGTCCGTAATTTCGAGTTCCGGCATGCCGAAGCCGAACTGGAATATTACCGGGACTACGCAAACGTCGGCGACTCCGCCAACAGGTTTCACAAACTGGGTTACCGCCTGATGAAAAGCGGTCGCTACGAAGAAGCCATTAAATCATTCGAAAAAGCCCTCGAACTAAACCCGCAGAGAAATAATTCCTATTTTAATATCGGTGCCAGCTACGAGCGATTGAAACAATACCCCGAGGCCCTCGAAAGTTATTCCAAAGAGCTGCTCGTGGATCCCGCCGAGGACGCCGCATCTTACCGTTTGGGTCGGGTCATGGTGAAAATGAAAGATTATGAAAAAGGCATCGAAATGCTCGACCGGGCCCTCGATGAAAAAAAGCGATCGGGAGCCCACTACTACAGGGGACTGGCATACGAGGGGCTCGGCAATTCTGCCGAAGCCATTTTATCCTACAAAGCCGCCCTGAAAATAGATCAGGATTACGAGGCGGCCAGCGAGGCGCTGGATCGGCTAGAAGCCGTCACGCCCTCCAGTTAGCTAACGTCTTGTAGATTCTGATTACTGAAGGTTTCGAACGAATGAAAATTTTGTCTTTACAGGAAAGTCTCGATCTTGAGTTGGGGAAAGCCAATGAGCTTTATTCGAGGCATTTCAATCCCGGCCTCATGAATATTTACAAGGCCCTCGGTATGGGCTCGTGGGATATCGTGAGCGCCGAGGGCATGGAAATTCGGTTGCGGGACGGCAGGACAATCCTCGATTTTTCGTCATCCATCGGGGTATTGGGCCTTGGGCATAACCATCCGCGAATTCTCGCCGCCGAGCGAATTTGCCACGAAAATAAAGTCATCGATGCCATAAAAATGGCACCGCATAAGCTTCAGGGGGCGTTGGCCCACAATCTCGCCCAAATGCTTCCCGATCCGTTGGAGGTGTCGTTTTTCTCGGTTTCCGGGGCGGAGGCGGTGGAAGCCGCCATGAAATTATGCGAAAAAGCGCAAAGCCCCGAAAAAACGAAATTCATCACCATGAGCGGCTCGTTTCACGGAAAGACTCATGGCGCTCTTTCGGTTACCACGGCGGGTGGTTTTCAGAGAGGGTTTTTGATGGGGATTCCACCCGAGAATGTCATCGAGGTTGAATACGGCAGCCTGGACGCTGTCGAGCGGGCGATTGCGGGGGAAACCTCGGGTGGAGCCAACCCTATAATCGCCCTACTGGTCGAGCCGGTTACGGGCGAGGGTGTCCATACACCGCCCGAGGGCTACCTCAGGGGTTTGGCGGAAATTTGCAAAAAAAACGGTATTTACACCATATTCGACGAGGTAAAAGTCGGCATGGGCCGGATGGGAACCTTTTGCGCTTTTCAACAGGAAGATGTGGCGCCCGATGTAGTCACTCTATCCAAGGCGTTGGGCGGGGGCAAAAGGGCGATCGGCGCGATGGTTTCAGGCCGTGAGATTTATCAAAAAGCCTATGGCAGCCGAAAGGATTGTTCTCTTCATACCTCGACCTTTACCGGCCTTGGGGAATCCTGCGCGGTGGCCATCGAAGCGCTCAACATTTATCGGGATGACAACCTCATTGAAAAAGCCCGCGAGAACGGTGAATACCTGAGCCGCAAACTCTCCTTGCTCAAGGAAAAGCATAAGGGTAAAATCGTTGAGCTCCGTGGGCGCGGTCTTTTGCAGGGGGTGCGTTTCAGTTTCGGCAAGGGTTTGTTCGACAAGGTCGTGGACACCTCGAAAATGGGCCTTTTCAAGACATCCGACAGCGCTTTTATGGCGAGTATGCTACGGGCGCTGAACGAACAGCACAATATCCTCGCCCATTTTGCCCCTTCCAGTCCCGATTTATTGCATATCATGCCGCCCCTGATTGTCGAAACCGGGCATCTGGATACCTATGTGGATGCCCTTGATGATATTTTGACCAAAGGATTTGCCGTCATGGCGGCGCAATTTGTCAAAGCCAATATCAGAGACCGCCTGACGGGTGCCTGACGGCTCTCATTGCACTGCGAATTTTTCAAGCATTTGCTGGACGACATCGAGGTTATTTAAACCCGTTAAAATCGCCAGCAACCACCACCCGCCCCAAACAACAATGCCTCGGGTATTATTCGCGCTCACGCCCGCCAACAGCACCGCGAGGCTGAAGTGGGGTGTGTATAAAAAAATCTCGCTCGTTCCATAAATCGAGTGCAACCCCATATTGGCGCCAAATGAGAGCAGCATTGCGATGGTAAACCACCGATCCGATTCGTCGCGCAAATTATACAACAGGCCGCGCAAATACAGACCCAACCAAAGAATTACGGCAGTCAAAGCGAGCCATCCGTATTCCACTTCCGCTTTGTAATAGACAAGCTTGAGCCAGACATCTTCGACAAACTTGGTGGCTCTTGGAAACTGACCGATATAGCTGTAGAGGAAAAAGTTTTTCCCAATCTCCTTCGCCACAAATAGGGGGTTTTCCAAAAGAAGATTCGAGGTGTATTCCATCTCGTGGTCATAAACATCAGGTTTGAAAACAAGCTGCGCTTCGGGGATTAAGCCTTTCTGGACCAGATTCAGCCCAAGCCCGGCTATCCCCACCAATGCCCCGAAGAGAAGGAATTTTTTAATGCGCTCGCCCCCGGATTTTACCACGGAAAGAACGACGCATAGGCATAACGCAGTCTGTATCGAGTTGGTGATTGTAATGCCGAAGGACATCACACCTGCCACGGCCCAAAACGGAAAATAGAGCTTCTTGTTTTTAAGGCAAAGGAAGGTTAGGACATAGGTGGGGACGAGGCTGATGATGGACAATTCGTAGGTGTCGGGAATACAACCAAACACCACTTGGCTCATTGATAATCCATAAAATGCGGAAACTCCCGCAGCCACATTCACTCGCCCTAAAAGCATTCGGAGGGTAATAAAAATGAGAACTATGGCCACCCCTCCGGTCCCGGCGGCAAACACAATCATGGCCAATTCGTAGGTGGGTAATAATTGGCTCAACACCCAACTTATTGGCAAAGTCACCAGAAGCACCAGTGGATGGATTCCCTTGTGGTTGGGAACCCATCCTTTCAGGGCGTCCACATGATCGGCCCCAAAAAAAATATTTATATGCCGCGAATAGCCCGGCATATCTCTGTAAGCCTGTCCGATTTGAAAATAGACGGTAAAAAAAACCAGGAAAAGAGTCGTCGCGGTAATAATTTCAAATTGATTCCGCTGTAAAACGGCTCCGACCTTCTCAATTAGATTGCGAGCCGGGTTGGGCGATGTTAGATTCTCGGCCATATTAATGATTTGAAATGTTTTCTGAAGGGATTGCGTCGCAGGTGTCGCGCAGACATCCACTACTTTGGTTATGAAAAGTTTATGAGCAAATTAAAATCGGCCTCAAAAATGAACCGATTCTTTTATGAATAAGAAGCTTTCCGATAATCCGGAATCGTGGGGAAGGGTTTCCCAATGCCGGAGCGAATCTCGTTGGGTAGAGCGTGCGGATGCGGAGATTCCAGACGTTTCGGGTAAAAACCTTCTCCCGTTTGGATTGGGTAGAAGCTACGGCGATAGCTGCCTGAACGACCACGGAATTCTCCTTCGCACGAGGAAACTGAACCGCATTTTGTCGTTCGACCGGTCGAGTGGGATCATTCGTTGCGAAGCAGGTGTCAGTCTCGACGAAATTTTGAAATTAATAGTCCCTGAGGGCTGGTTTCTCATGGTTTCACCGGGAACAAAATTCATAACTTTGGGAGGAGCTATCGCCAATGACATTCACGGCAAAAATCATCATGTAGCAGGCACTTTCGGCTGTCATGTTAAGGCTTTTGAGCTGCTCCGGTCGGACGGGGTTCGGATGATTTGCTCGAAGGAGGAAAATTCCGATTGGTTCGATGCAACCATTGGCGGTTTGGGGCTGACGGGCCTCATTATCTGGGGAGAAATTCAGTTGAATCCAATCCAAAATGCCTTTCTTTCCCTCGAAACCGTCAAGGTGCGCAATTTTGAAGATTTTCTGGAAACCTCCGCTTCTTCCGACGCCGATTTTGAATACACGGTCGCGTGGTTTGATGGATTAGCCTCGGGGGCCAAACTGGGACGCGGTATTTTCATGCGGGGAAACCATGATCCCGACCCAACCCTGGGCCTCAAGGTCCATTCCGATCCGATTTTTCAATTTCCCTGCAACGCCCCGAATTTTCTTTTGAACAAACTTAGTATCAAGGCCTTCAATTTCAGTTATTATCACCGCCAACAGAGCCGCGTGAAAAAAACCTTGTCGCATTACAATCCCTTTTTCTACCCGCTCGACTCGATAGGCCAATGGAATCGCATTTATGGCAAAAGAGGTTTTTTCCAATACCAATGCCTCATTCCTTTCACGGCGGGGCATCAACCTGTGATCGAGATACTCTCGCAAATCAGCGCCTCGAACCAGGGTTCTTTTCTCGGAGTCATCAAAACATTCGGCACCATCACCTCTCCGGGTTTACTCTCTTTTCCCAGCCCCGGAATCACTCTCGCCCTCGATTTTCCCAACGATGGCCAACGGACACGCCGGTTGTTTCAAAACCTGGATGCCATTGTCAGGGAAAGCAAAGGGAGGCTCTACCCGGCCAAGGATGCCTGCATGGAGGCGAAAGACTTCCTGAATTTTTACCCTCGATGGAATGCGTTCGAGAAGTTTATCGATCCCGCTTTTTCATCGAGTTTTATCCGCCGGGTCGTTCCGGGGCATTAACCGGCAATCATCCAGGCAGTGAATACTCCGACGCCTGTTCCCGCCAATATCTCGACCCATGAATGGCCCATTTTCTCGCGTTGTTTGGGAACCACGTCCTTTCGCTCTTCGGACAGTTGATTGATCGCAGCCGCCTGTTTGCCTACTTTGGCGCGAAGGCCGGTGGCATCCAGAATTACGATAAAGGCAAGTGTCACCGCCAGGCCAAACATCGCGTTGTCAATCCCCTCCCGTAGAGCGATTAAAGCCGCCATGCTGGTGACAACTGCGCTATGGGTGCTGGGCAAACCCCCATAACCCATTTGGTCGAAGGCCAGCTTACGCGCCTTGATACTGTTGATGGCAAACTTGATGCCGCCAGCCAGGAACCAGGCGAGAAAAGGCGTTAGCGCATAGGTGAAATCCATTGTTATCAAATCCCCGCAGGCCACATGATTGCAAGACAGGCTCCGACCCACAGCAGCACGGTCAGGCCCAATTGCCAATCTTGGAGCAATGAATCGGTGGGCGATTCTCCTCCATCGAGGGATTCCACCACAAACCAGTATCGAAATAACCCGTAAAGAACGAAGGGAATGGTGATGACCAGCTCCGGTTTTTCCGAAATTACGAACAAGCTATAAAATACCAAAGCTCCCGTGGCCGACATTTCGGCATAGCGCTCCACCAGAGAAACGGTATAATGTTCCAGCACCTTACGCCCGTCGGAGCCGCTATGGGCCAACTCCTGTCGACGCTTGATCGCCGCCAGATAAAGTCCCAAGCAAAGAGTCGTCACAAACATCCACAATGAAACATCCACCGAAATCGCCATGGCCCCTGCATAGACTCGTAAAACGAAGCAAATCGCGATGACAAAGATATCAATGACGGGCTGGTACTTGAGAAAAAATGAGTAGGCTAAATTGAGCATCAGGTAACCAAAGAGGATCGGGCCCACCGGAGTTAGCTGCAAAATCCCGATAATAAGAATAACCAACAGCGCACCGAGGAGCGCCAGGGCTTGAGGAATGCTGACCACTCCCGAGGCCAATGGCCGTTTTCGCGACTTCACCGGATGCCGGCGATCCCGCTCGATGTCACGGATGTCATTGATGATATAGGCGCATGAGGATGCCACAGAGAAAAGCAGCACGGCCCCCAACGCCTTGACCACCGCATCCGGGACAAAAAACAACTCACTCGAGAAAGTCAGCGGGGCAAGGACAAAGCCATTTTTCACCCACTGGCGGGGTCTCATCAATGCCAGTAATCCAATTGGTAGTGATTGTTTCAAAAATTGAAATTTATAGTCTGGACCGCCTTGATTTGCCTCGACAATTGGTTCGCTCAAAATGGTTAATCAAAGAACCGGCAATAAGGAAAGGGTTTTTTTAGCTGTCCACTCTTGGGTGAAGTGCTAGAAAAGTTCTGTCCAGGTCGGATATAGTTAATAAATAATCATGGAAGCCCTCTATCCTATTCTAATTTTCCTGGTCGGTCTTGGGGCCGGAATTGGTCTTGCTTTGTGGCTCGGTCGGGGCCGCTTGGGGCAGTTGAAAGATAGCCTGAATAAATCCGAACAAGAAGTTGATGAGCTGCGCAAGGAGGTTCGGGAATTGGAAAACTTCAAGGCGGGTGCCGAGGTGGAGAAAAAGGCTGCGGTGGAAAAACTCGCCCTCCTGGATGAGGCCCGGGAAAAGTTGACCGAGGCTTTCAAATCGCTCTCGGCGGAAGCATTGCAGGGCAACAACCGCGCTTTTCTCGATTTGGCCAAGGAGAATCTGGGAAAATTTCAGGAGAGAGCCAAGGGCGACCTAAAACAGCGCGAGAAGGCGGTCGAAGATCTGGTTAAACCGATGCGGGAGTCTCTGGAAAAGGTCGATGAGAAGATTCAGGAGATGGAAAAAACCCGTGCGGGCGCTTACTCTGGATTGACCGCTCAGGTGGAAAATCTGCTCAAAACCCAGACCAGCTTGAAGGAGGAAACCTCAAACTTGGTGCAAGCCCTGCGGACGCCCAATGTGCGCGGTCAATGGGGTGAGGTGCAACTGGAACGAGTGGTGGAGTTTGCCGGTATGGTGGACCATTGCGATTTCGTGCAGCAGGAATCCGCCAACACCGGAGAGGGCACCCGCCAGCGGCCCGATTTAATTGTCCGCCTGCCCAACGGGCGTCAAATCGTAGTGGATGCCAAGACTCCCCTTATCGCCTATTTGGACGCCCTCAAAACCGATGACCCCGATGAACGAAAAGCCCACCTGAAGACCCATGCCCGCCATGTGCGAAACCATATCACGCAACTGGGGGCCAAGAGTTATTGGAAGCAATTTGAACCCACACCGGAATTCGTGGTGCTTTTTCTACCCGGTGAGGCCTTTTTCAGTGCTGCTCTGGAACAGGATCCCGGTTTGATCGAGTTTGGAGCGAAGGAAAAAGTGATCCCTGCCACCCCCACTACTTTGATCGCCTTGCTTAAGGCCGTAGCCTACGGTTGGCAGCAGGAAAAAGTGGCCGAACACGCCAAAAAAGTGAGCGATCTGGGCCGGGAGCTTTATGAGCGCATCGGTGTGCTGGCCGGGCATTTTTCCGACTTGGGAAAACATCTTGATAAATCGGTAGAAATTTTTAACAAAGCAGTAAGATCGACCGAGACTCGCCTGCTGGTGACCGCTCGCAAATTGAATGAATTCACTCCCGGCGATGCAAAAGAAATTCCTACCCCGCAACCCGTGGAGCGTATCGCAAGCCGAGCCCAAGCCGAAGAATTGACGCAAGCTGAAAGCGACAGTGAGTGAGTGAAGAACCACTGGAACTGCCGATTGACGGCACCCTCGACCTGCATACCTTCCGGCCTCAGGAGGTGGCGGATTTAGTCGCTGAATACCTGCAAGTTTGCCTGGAGAGGAAAATCCTGACAGTCAGAATCGTTCACGGCAAAGGCATCGGCACCCTCAGAGAAACCGTGCATGCCCAGTTGAAAAAATCTCCCCTCGTGGCGGATTTCCACTTGGCCGGAGAAAGCGCTGGCGGTTGGGGAGCCACCATGGTTTACCTGAAACCGCTGAACTAATAGGCATTTCACTCCCCCATTGATAATTCAAAGAGTTTGTGTACTGACTTCCAGTTTCTGGTGGTCGCCTTAACCTTCAACTTGTTTTCAATAAAGGTGTTAGACAGCTTGCTTTTTCCATATCCATTGGGGCAATAGAGGTAAACATCTCTTCCGCTAAATACCAGTTTCTCCGGGGCAACTACATGTTTTAGAAGTTCTGTAATTTTGTCTTTTGCCGGAATTGAGGACAAAAAAGTTACCAAGACCTTCGTGCCCTCTGCTGCTAAATCAACCGAACCAAAAGGACAGTTTTTGATTATGTTTTCAAATTTACGATTTGTCCGAATCTCCACCGGCACATGAAATTTGTATTTTTTCTCGATAGATTTTTCTATTCTTGATTTCAATTCAAATTCGTTCCCTGCCGTGGCATCGAAAATTACATTTCCGCTTTGGATATAGGTTACAACATCCTGAAATCCCATTAGTTCATACAAAGATTTCAGATCGCCCATCTTAATCTTCTTCTGACCACTGACATTTATCCCCCGAAGTATCGAAATATATTTCATTTTTCAAATCCTGGCTGTCAGAAAATACTTTTTGGCAGAGCCATTGCTCGCAAGGGTAATATTTCAATCATTGAAGTGTGACATTATGGCACACTCTTGAACTCGTTTTTTCGATTTGATGATTTTGGTGTGTCAAAATGTCTCTATCCTGTTTTTGATGTTTATACTTAAACCTTTTACTATCAATTACTTAATTATTTTTTGAGGTTGGCATGTAAAATGCAATATATTGGGTGTATCAATTTAACAACACATACGAAAGGAATCAAAAACATGAAATTAATACGTTACAGCCCATCAAATATCAATCCCTACGATGAAATCGACCGGTGGTTTGAAAGTGCATTGACCAATTTCGGTCGTAATCCAGGATTATTCAACGGAATCCTGGGGGGAATTAATCGCGCGGAGCCTGCCCTCGATTTTAATGAGGACGCGGAAAACTATTATGCGCGCTTTGAACTGCCGGGAGTGAAGAAAGGCGACATTGAGTTGAACCTGGAACGCAACGTTCTTACGCTAAAAGGCGACCGCAAAGAGAAAACTGGTGACGGCGAGCAGTCTTACTCATTCAGCCGCAGCATTCGTGTTCCCGAAGGAATTGATGCCGAAAAGGTATCGGCCAAGCTACAGGACGGACTCCTGACAGTCGCTTTGCCAAGAGCCGAAGCGAGCAAAGCCAGGAAAATCAGTGTCAAATAAAATAACCTCCAATTTCTCGCAGAGAAACAACGACAACATAGTAGGTGGCTTGGGGTAGCCATCTAATGGCAGAACGATAGGGCCGGGGTGAGCGAATTGCCCCGGCCTTATTTCTGCATTTTCATAAATACCGTGTCACCCTCTTTGACTCCGGCTTCGTTGGCGGCGTGGGACCGGTTGATAGCCACCGTATAGCGGCCTTCGGCATTTTCGAAAACTACCCATTCTCCCTCGGAAACATCACGGAAAGTTTTGGCCCGCGTGGCCGTGAATTCTTTTTCGTTGAGACTAAAAATAACATTTTGGCCGAGTGCGACGCCCAGACGATTAAAGTCGGCAGCCACAAAATCAACCGTCAAATTTCCGAAAGTGGGATCCGTTTTGAGGATTTTCCCATATGCGCCGCCATCGGCAAACCGGGCGCTCGATTCTTCGCCTTCCAGCGCAACCGTGGCGTCCTTTTCGCGCTCGATTTCGCCGGTTTCCACCCAATGATCGAGCGCCCTGACCGCTGCCACGAACTCGGCCTCATTGAAGTTAATATGCCCATCCCGTTGGATGCTCCAAAGGGCTGTCTCTTTCCCAGTTTCCCTCGATTTGAAAAAATATTCCAGGGCCTGATCCATTTCGGATTGGTTGCTCATAAACAAAACCGGCGCCTCCGGTTGATAGGAAAAGATGAATTGCGAGTCCGTATCGCGGCTCATCAGGCCACGCCCAAGGATGACCGCTCCGTGAAATCTCTCGGGAAGGCTCTCAACCAAACGAAGGCTGACCGCGCCCCCCATGGATTCACCCATGAGCAAAGTTCGCTTGGGCCGCCCATATTCTCGAACCAAGGAACTGTGCAGGATGAGCACATCCTCGGCGGCATCATTGACCACGAGACCATTTCGCCGGTAACTGCTGGCCGCCACCATCCAGCCTTCTTTCAACAGTGTGCGGAAAGGTTCGCGATCCGGTTCCATATAGGTGGAAAGGGGCAGATGATCAAAAATAAGCCCGTGGTTAAACAACAGGAGCTTTCCATTCCAGTCTTTAGCCACCGCAACATCGTAGAGAACACCGTCAATTTCTCCGCTTTCCACCTCATAATCTTCCTCTCCCATTGATATCTGAATCCCTGCCCACGAGAACAAAACAAGAAACAAAATTGTGCGGCGGGTGAATGTTGACGCCCACAGTCGCTTTGGGAATAGTTGGCGCGTTGTGATTGGATAAGGCTGGTTTGCAGTCATAATTTTCATCTTCAATAGGTTTTTTAGAACAATTTGCCAAGTATGAATCCCGCTGATCTGCCCATTCAAAGTCTGCGACAGGAGATTCGCGAAAATCTTTCTGCCCACTCCAGACTCGTGCTGGTCGCGCCGACAGGGTCCGGTAAATCGACACAATTGCCACAGATGCTCGTTGACGAAGGTCTTGTGGGCAGTGGCGAGGTAGTCGTTCTGCAGCCACGGCGTATGGCCGCCCGTATGCTGGCCCGTCGAGTGGCCTGGGAGAGAGGGTCGCCGCTGGGTCAGGAAGTAGGTTATCAAGTGCGATTTGAAAACCGGAGCGGCCCAAAAACCCGCATCAAATATGTAACGGAGGGAATTTTGCAGCGCAGGTTCCTCGGTGATCCAACGCTCAATGGTGTGGAGGCTTTGGTTTTTGACGAATTTCATGAACGCCATCTGGAGGGCGATGTCTGCCTTGCCTTGGCTCGCAGGTTGCAGGCGACAAAACGGCCCGACCTGCGTATTGTCGTGATGTCGGCAACTCTCGAAACCCACGAACTCCAGTCTTTTCTCGACCCCTGCCCTCTTCTATCCAGTGAAGGGCGCACTTTTCCCGTTACGGTGGAATATTCGGCATCGACCCGCAATAAAGCTCGGTCCGAGGTATGGGATCGGGCCGCCTATCATTTCAAGCGGATTGCAGAAAAAATTACGGAAGGGGATTTCCTGATTTTCATGCCGGGGGCCTTCGAGATCAGGCGCACCATTCGGGAATTGGAGAAATTGGGTCTGGCCCGCGAATTTCGAATTTTTTCCCTGCATGGGGAGCTGCCTCTGGAACGACAGGAGGAGGCCTTGGGGGTTTGTGAAAAGCGCAAAATCATCGTCTCGACCAATGTTGCCGAATCTTCCCTCACAATCGATGGTGTGCGGGTGGTTATCGATTCGGGCCTGGCACGAATTGCCGCCTATGATTCGAGGCGGGGCATCAACACCTTGCTGGTTCAAAACATTTGCCAGGCATCGGCTGACCAGCGGGCAGGCCGGGCCGGGCGCACGGGGCCGGGCTATTGCCTTCGGCTATGGAGCGAGCGCGAACATTCACACCGGCCAGCGAGTGAACTACCGGAAATCCGACGGCTCGATCTATCCGAAACCGTCCTGACACTCAAGGCGGGCGGCGAGGGACGGATGGAGGATTTTCCTTGGTTTGCCCCACCTGAAGAAGATTCGTTAATGCGGGCGGAATCACTTCTTACAGATTTGGGCGCATTGAAACAGGGAAACGAATCTCTAACGGAAACAGGGCGGCAAATGGCCTCCTTTCCTCTGCACCCTCGTTTCTCACGCATGTTCCTGGCTGCGCGGGAATACGATTGCCTTCCGGTTATGGCCTTGATCGCCGCATTTGCCCAAGGCCGCAGTCTGCTGATGCCCTTGAAAGACCAACGCGCGGAGAATCGGCGAGATGGAATGCTCGGTATCAAAGGTAAA
The DNA here is from genome assembly GCA_021772515.1 of Opitutales bacterium. Lineage (GTDB taxonomy): Bacteria > Verrucomicrobiota > Verrucomicrobiia > Opitutales > UBA2987 > JAJFLU01. The sequence continues at coordinate 118,803 of JAJFLU010000022.1, read as the reverse complement.
GTGGAATCTGATTTTTACGCCGTTCTATTGGCCTGGATGGCCGCGCGGGAGCGAAATTATGACCGCAGCTTTTGCACGCAGTGGGGAATCAACGCCAACTCAGCCCGGCAGGCGGAAAGACTCGCAGCACAGTTTTTAACCATTGCCGGACGACAGGAAAGTGGGAAAACGGAAAACGCTGTCAAATGGAAGGAAGGTTCCGTTGGCCGCTGCCTGTTGGCCGGATTTTCTGACCACCTGGCCCTTCGACGCGACCGGGGGACCTTGCGCTGCGCCCTTATTCATGGTCGCAGAGGTGAATTAAGGCGGCAGAGCGTCATTCGTGATTTCCCCCTCTTTGTATCCTCCGAAATCGTCGAGCGGGACGTGCGGGGAGACATCGGAGTGCTTCTAGGAATGAACACCGCAGTTCGCGAGGAATGGCTGGAGGAACTTTATCCCGGCGAATTTGTGGTTGAGGCGCGCATCACCTATGATTCCCGCCAACGTAAGGTTCTGCAAACTCGCGAGCGGCGTTTTCGCGATCTGATTCTGGAGAGCAAGGAAGAAGGCGTTCCCGATCTGGATGAGGCAGCCCGAATCCTGGCCAAAGAGGTGGCGGAAGGCAGATTGAAGCTGAAAAGATGGGATTCCTCGGTGGAAACGTGGATAAATCGGGTAAATCTGATTGCCGCAAACTTTCCGGAATACGAAATCCCCCCAATCGGCGAAAGCAATCGGCTTTTATTAGTCGAACAAATTTGTCACGGAGCCGTCAGCTACAAGGAGATTAAAGACCGCCAACCGCTTCCGTTTTTACAGGAATGGCTGCGCGAAGATCAACACCGGCTGCTCGACTATCTGGCCCCCCTGCGTTATGAACTTTCCAAGGGAAAATCCCCTAAAATTCGTTATGAACCGGGTGGCAAAGCAGTCCTGTCGGCCTTTATTCAACAATTTTTTGACGCGCCCGATAATCCCGCGATTGCGGAGGGACGAATCCCTCTCACGATTGAACTTCTGGCTCCCAATGGACGCCCTGTGCAGACAACGGACAACCTGGGAGCCTTTTGGACTGGCGCTTACCCCGAAATAAAGAAACAGTTAAAAGGGCGTTACCCAAAGCACGAGTGGCGTTGAAAGCTGGAAAAGAGGATGCAGGATTCGGGATACAAGATGGAAACCAAATCATTTAAATCGTAAACCAGGTCCTGACCTATTTCCGTAAACGATGTCCTGACTGTACCTGCATCCTGCATCTTCCCATCCAGCATCTTGCATCTCTCCCTACCCTACGCCATGAATATTTCCGAATTGCACAATAACGAGGCTCTACGCCAGCGAGAATTCCCCATTGCGGGACGTACTGCCTATCTGGCCAATGCGGCCATTTGCCCCCTTCCCCGATGCGTGGCGGAAGCCGTCAGCGAATATGCGCTCACAACCACTTTGTGCGACCAGGAAAAAGGGATGCCCGAAGCTCTGCCGGAAGAGATCAGGCTCATGGCAGCCGATCTGCTTGGCTGCGACGGCGAGGACATTGCGCTGGTCGGGCCAACTTCTGTTGGGCTTTCCCTGGTCGCCAACGGTCTCGCTTTTAAACCCGGTGACAATGTCGTATATCACGGCGCCGATTACCCGTCCAACACCGTCGTCTGGATGAATTTGACGAAAAGGGGCGTCGAATTGCGTCCCGTAATTCCAGAAGAGCCCGGTAAAATTACGGTCGACACCCTCAAGCCCCTGGTCGATTCCAAAACGCGACTGGTCGCGCTTTCCTCCGCCCACTACGTGAGCGGTTATCGAATCGACATTTCTGCAATCGGTTCGTGGCTGAAAGAAGGAGGCCGAAAAACATTATTTTGCGTGGATGGCATTCAGACTGTTGGCGCCCTTCCAACACCGGTCGAGTATGTGGACTTCCTTGCCGCCGACAGCCATAAATGGCTTCTCGGGCCATGCTCCTCAGGTATTTTCTATGTCGGAAAGGAGGCGCGGGAGCAGTTGAGTCCCTCTCTGCTTGGCTGGCATAACGTCCAATGCCCTGATTTCCTGCCTCCAGATAAGATCGTTTTCGAGGACAATGCCCGCCGTTATGAGGCTGGAAGCGCCAATAATCTCGGACTGGCGGGACTGCATGCAAGTTTATCTCTGATCCAGGAACTAAATCCTCAAAAAATAACGGAGACAATTCTGGAACATACCCGACATATTCGTGAGGAGGTCCGGCTAAAGGACTATACCCTGGCCAGCGGTGACGAGGATCACCTTTCGGGCATCACTTCACTTTTTAGGGAAGGTACCGACATGGCTCTGCGACACCAAAAACTGGCCGCAGCTAATATCACCGCTTCCCTGCGCTCTACACCCGACGGGCGTCAATGGCTGCGCTTTTCACCCCACTATTACAATATAAAGGGGGAAATCGACTCGGCTCTGGACCTCCTCTGAGGTAACAGAATTATCCATGGGTGTTTCGATTTTTAAATAAGAAAGTCATTTTTATTGTCAACTATCAGTTCCTGGCGCGTCTCATAAGAAAAATAACCGCTCGTAACTATTATGTCTTCAAAATTATCGATCGATCTCCACAAATTAGCAAAATTCACAAACATCGTTATTCCTATAATAGCGATATTGTTTTTTCTGGCTGGAATCTACCTATCGTTTTACTTTCATTTCATCACAGTAACGTTTATTTTTCTCACGGTTATCAATATATTTTACCTCAATGTTCAAACTCATCACAGCCTGTTGAGGAATTTCGGCATTCTTGGTCAGGGGCGTTATATGCTGGAGAGTATAGGCCCAGAGCTTCGACAATATCTGTTTGCCAATGATACCGAAGAAAGACCTTTCAATCGTGAGGAGAGAAGCGAGGTTTATAGAAAGGCGCAGAATATTGATTCGGCATTTTCATTTGGCTCGCAGGGAAATTTCGACGCCACCGAGATTAAGCTGAGGCATTCACTTTTTCCCGCCAATAAGAGCAAGATGAAACCTTTCTCCGTTACTTTTGGGGAAGAGAGAGGCATTGCCAATACTTACACCATAAAACGACCGGTTATAATTAGCGCCATGAGCTACGGAGCGTTGGGTAAACCGGCGGTACAGGCATTGGCTCGGGGAGCAAAAATGGCGGGCATCCCCATGAACACGGGGGAAGGCGGTTATCCCAAGTATCATCTCGCAGAAGGTGTCGATTTAATTTTCCAAATGGGAACCGCCAAATTCGGAGTTCGCAATGAAGACGGGTCTTTGGACGATGATAAATTGAGAGATCTCGCCAACAAGGATCAGATTAAAATGATCGAGGTCAAATTTTCACAGGGCGCAAAACCCGGTAAGGGCGGATTACTCCCGAAGGAAAAGATCACCGACGAAATTGCCGAACTCCGCAATGTGCCCAAGGGCAAGGATGTCGTCTCCCCCACCCATCATCTCGAATGTAAAGACCTCGAAAGCACAGTTCAATTTATCAAAAAAGTTCAGGATGTCTCCCAACTGCCAGTCGGTATCAAGATGTGTGTCGGCTCGTTTAAGGAAGTCAGAACTCTAATCAGAGAAATGAAGTCCCAAAATATATTTCCCGATTACATATCGGTTGATGGCTCGGAAGGGGGAACCGGCGCTGCACCCAAGGCGTTTATGGATAATGTGGGGGTGCCTTTATATCCGGCGCTCCATAATATGCAAAACATTCTCGTAGAGGAGGGCGTTCGCGATAAGCTCAAACTAATGGCGGCAGGAAAGCTCATCAATGCCGGAAAGATGCTGGTTGCCATGAGCCTCGGTGCCGACGCCTGCTACACCGCCCGCGGGTTCATGCTAGCCCTCGGCTGCATACAGGCTCTCCAATGCGGCAACAACACCTGCCCGGTCGGCATAACGACTCACGATCCCATGCTGCAAAAAGGGTTGGTGCCGGATGAAAAGGCAGTTAGGGTTAAAAATTATATAGAAAACCTGGAGCATGATTTCATAGAATTGCTAACTGCGACAGGCTGTGAGTCGCCACGGGGACTCACCTCCGAAAATCTCTACGTGCCCGAGGGAACAAATCTGGCCGCCTGTATTCATCAATTGGAATCTGCGTCCTCAAATTAACTAGTTCTAACTATAACCATTCTTCGTTAATTCCAACTTATATTAAAATATTATGAAAAAAGTCGCCTGGATATTACAAATTATATGCGCATTAATTTTGCTGCAAACTCTCTACTTCAAATTTTCCGCACATGTTGATTCGGTGCAATTGTTTACCGAGTTAAAAATGGAGCCAAATGGACGCATATTGATAGGTGTTCTTGAGCTTATTGCGGGTATCTTATTAATAATTCCCGGCAGCGCGGCCTATGGAGCGATATTAGCCACGGGTCTTATGACCGGGGCTGTCATAGGTCATATAACAGTGCTAGGTTTCGCGGATGAACGTCTTCAGCTTGGTCTGCTGGCGATTGCGGTTCTTGTCATGTCTATTAGCATTTTAGTAATTCGCCGCACTGAAATTCCCATCATAGGCAAGGTGCTGGCGAAGCGAATTTCAAATTAATCATTTAGGAGTAACTATGAAAGCATCAGATTTATTAGTTGAAGCGCTGGAGAAAGAGGGGGTCGAATTTATTTTCGGAATCCCCGGAGAGGAAAACCTGGATTTTCTTAACTCCCTGCGGGAATCCTCGATAAGACTTATTCTCACGCGGCACGAGCAAGCGGCGGGATTCATGGCGGCAACCTATGGTCGCCTAACCGGAAAAGCAGGTGTCTGTTTATCCACATTGGGGCCGGGGGCCACAAATTTCGTAACGGCGGCGGCTTATGCTCAACTGGGCGCCATGTCGATGCTTATGATTACCGGGCAAAAACCGATTAAAAGCAGCAAACAGGGGCAATTTCAGATCGTCGATATCGTGGACATGATGCGACCCTTAACCAAATATACCCGACAGATTGTGAGCGGTGACAATATTCCGCCGCGAGTGCGTGAGGCATTCAGGTTGGCCGAAGAGGAGCGCCCCGGAGCCGTTCATCTGGAATTGCCGGAGGATATCGCTGCCGAGGGCACCGACGCCGTGCCCTTGAATAAAAGCATTGTTCGCCGTCCCGTAGCGGAGAAAAAGGCCATCAGCCGAGCATTGGAGATGATTCAAAATGCAAACCATCCTCTGCTTGTGCTCGGCGCCGGGGCCAATCGAAAGCTAACCGCTAAAGTATTGCGCCGATTTGTGGAAAAACAGGGCATCCCGTTTATTACAACTCAGATGGGCAAAGGCGTTATCAACGAGGATCACCCCCTGTTTTTAGGCAATGCGGCTCTTTCCTCGAATGACTTTATGCACCGCGCCATCAATCGGGCGGACCTCATTATCAACATTGGTCACGATGTGGTTGAAAAGCCGCCCTTTTTCATGAGCCGAGGCGGTACCAGAGTCATCCATGTCAATTTCAACACAGCCTCAGTCGATCCGGTTTATTTTCCGCAATTGGAATTGGTCGGCGATATCGCCCACAGCATCTGGGAGTTGAACGAAGGACTCGAACCGCAGGATAACTGGGATTTTTCATACTTTCAGCGCGTAGCCGAGGCCATGCTGGCAAATTTGGGGGAAGGCTCGGACGACGACCGATTTCCGGTTTACCCTCAGCGTTTGGTGGCAGATGTCCGCAGGGCAATGCCCGACGACGGAATCATCGCGCTCGATAACGGTGTTTACAAAATCTGGTTTGCCCGCAATTACAAGGCCCGCTGTCCCAACACCGTCCTTCTGGACAATGCCCTGGCCACCATGGGCGCGGGGCTGCCCTCGGCAATGGCGGCCCATCTCGTCCACCCGAAGCGCAAGGTAATGGCCATTTGCGGTGACGGTGGTTTTATGATGAATTCACAGGAATTGGAGACCGCCGTTCGTCTGAAGATGAATCTGGTCGTCCTCATCTTGAACGACAGCGCCTATGGCATGATCAAATGGAAACAGGCCAATATGGGTTTCAAAAACTGGGGTCTCGACTATGGAAACCCGGACTTTGTTAAATACGCCGAAAGTTATGGCGCCAACGGGCACCGCGTGAATAGCTCTGAGGAGCTGCTGACTACCCTGCAAAATTGCCTCGCGAGCGGCGGGGTTCACCTCATTGATTTGCCAATTGATTATTCAGACAATGACCGTATCTTGAACCGGGAAATCGCCCAGAAAAGCAAGCTCGTTTGAACCGCATGGAAACCTTTCCAATGATGATTCCCGGCGCACAGCCCGAGGGCAAAAACGTCGTGGTAACGGCACCCTTCGACGGGAGTGTAATCGCCGAGGTCGAGACGGGCCGTGGGGAGGCCGTAAACAAGGCCCTGGAAACCGCATATGGGTTATATCGCAACCGGAATTCCTGGCTGAGTGTTCCAAAACGTATTGAGATTCTCGAAAACGCCGCCCGGATAATGACCGGTGAAGCGGAATCCCTCGCTCTGGAAGCCGCCCGCGAGGGAGGCAAGCCGCTGATCGATTCACAGGTCGAGGTCACCCGGGCCATCGACGGTGTTAAAGGGTGCATAGAAGTTTTACGCACTCAATCGGGCGAAGAGGTGCCTATGGGATTAAACCCCGCCTCCGCAGGCCGATTGGCTGTGACACGGCATGAGCTGATAGGGGTGGTTGTGGCGGTGAGCGCATTTAATCACCCGCTCAATTTGATTGTGCATCAGGTGGGGCCTGCGGTGGCGGTCGGTTGCCCGGTTATTGTGAAACCGGCGGAAGATACTCCGCTTTCCTGCATAAGATTCGTGCAAATTCTTCGCGAGGCAGGTCTGCCGGAGGAATGGTGCCAGGTTTTTATGACGGATGAACTCGATGCCGCCACCCAACTGGTAACCGACTCGCGGGTCGCCTTTTTCTCTTTTATCGGGAGCGCCAAAGTTGGCTGGATGCTGCGCTCGAAGCTGGCTCCGGGCACCCGTTGCGCCCTCGAACACGGCGGGGCTGCGCCAGTCATCGTGGCCGAAGATGCCGATCTCGACCAAGCCCTCCCCCTACTGGCCAAAGGCGGTTTTTACCACGCCGGGCAAGTCTGCGTATCGGTTCAGCGTATTTTCGCCCATGAGTCGATTGCCAGAGATGTCGCCGAACGGCTGGCGGAAGCGGCCAACTCCTTGAAAATCGGCGACCCCACGTTGGCGGAAACCGAAGTCGGTCCACTCATTCGCCCAAGGGAGGTCGATCGGGTCGAATCCTGGGTGTCGGAGGCCGTTGACAAGGGTGCCGAGCTGTTAAGCGGTGGTTCACGAATCGGCGATACCTGCTATGCCTGCACCGTTCTCTACGACCCCCCGACCGAGGCCAAAGTCAGCCAAATGGAAATTTTCGGCCCCGTCGTATGCGTCTATCCCTACACCGATATCGACGAGGCAATCGATCGCGCCAATGCCCTCCCCTATGCGTTTCAGTCTGCCGTCTTCACCAAAAATATCGATCTCGCCATGAAGGCCTACAATCGACTCGATGCCTCCGCCGTGATGGTCAACGATCACACCGCTTTTCGCGTCGACTGGATGCCCTTTGCCGGGTTGAAGGAATCCGGACTCGGTGTCGGTGGAATCCCCTTTACCATGCATGACATGCAGATCAATAAGCTCCTCGTAATTCGCTCCGGGGAACTTTGATAAGGCGCATTTCGGCGATGGATTGGAAAAACAACCGCCTTCTACGAGGTCGTGGCTAAACGCTTTTCCTCTTTACGGCGGTCACTGGCGTTAAGAACACGTTTCCGCATCCGAAGATGGTTCGGCGTTGCCTCCACATACTCATCGGACTCGATATATTCGATCGCCCGTTCGAGGCTGAACCGGATGGGCGGCGTCAACATGATCCCCTTGCCATCACCGCTGCTGCGCATATTATCGAGTTGCTTGGCTTTGGTCGGGTTGACTGGAAGGTCGCGTTTGCGGGGGTTTTCCCCGACAACCTGCCCGGGATAAACTTCCTCACCGGGGCCAATAAAAAGTTTTGACCGCTCCTGCAATTTATCGAGCGCATAGGACATCGCTTTTCCCCGATCCGTGGAAACCAGCGTGCCGGTCTGGCGAGTGGTAATTGCCCCCGCAAAGGGCCGGTATTCCAGAAAAAGGTGGCTGAGCACCCCCCGCCCACTGGTCACATTGACGAGGTCGGTTTCAAACCCGATGATACCCCGCGTAGGTATTTCAGCCTCGACGGTTACCCCGCCATTTTCATGGTGGTGCAGGTTGGTGATCTGCGCACGCCGACGGGTTAAATTTTCCATCACCGAACCCAATTGCTCACCGGGTACCTCGACCCACAACTGCTCAAACGGCTCGCATCGGCGGCCATCGATCTCCTTAAAAACCACCGTCGGGCGTGAAACCAGAACCTCAAAGCCCTCGCGCCGCATGGTCTCCACGATGACCGCGATCTGCATGGCCCCTCGGGCCGTCGCCTCAAATCGGGATCCCTCGGCTGTCTCACTAATGTGGATCGAGATATTCGACTTCATTTCCCGCAAAAGACGCTCTCTGATTTGCCGCGATGTGACCTTTTTCCCGTCCCGCCCGGCGAGCGGTCCATCGTTGACTGCGAACTCCATTTTGATGGTCGGTGGATCGATTTCGACAAAAGGCAGACGCTCGGCTTCGGGGTCGGCGGACAGGGTATCTCCGATATCGATCTCCTCAAGACCAGACAAACCGATGATATCACCGGCCCCACCCAGGATAGTGTCCTCAGTTTTCATACCACTATAGGTAAAGAGCTTGGTTACCTTAAACCGATCCCGGACACCTTCTTTTCGGAGGGCATGGAGACGATCACCCTGCTTTGCCATGCCGCTGAGAACTCGTCCCACGGCTACCCTTCCCACAAAATCATTCCATTCGATATTGCTGACCAACATCCGAAACGGCTTGTCTTCCACAACAGGCGCCGGGACATGTTCCAGTATCGTTTCAAAAAGCGGATTCATGTTCTCTCTCGTCCCATCGAGACTGTGGTCGGCCCAGCCATTCTTGCCGCTTGCGTAGAGAAACTGCGCATTGAACTGCTCCTCCGTGGCGCCCAATTCCAGAAAAAGCTCGAGCACTTTATCATGCGCTCCCTCCGGGTCGGCGTGCTGCCGGTCGATCTTGTTGACCACTACCACCGGCACCAATCCATGCCCGAGCGCCTTCCGCAATACAAATCGGGTCTGCGCCTGCGGTCCCTCGAAAGCATCCACAATGAGCAATACCCCATCGACCATTTTCATGATTCGCTCCACCTCGGCCCCAAAATCCGCATGCCCCGGCGTATCGACGATATTGATCAGCTTGTCCTTCCACAAAACCGCCGTGTTCTTCGCCTTGATGGTGATGCCTTTTTCCCGCTCGAGATCCATCGAATCCATCACCCGATCGACCACCTCCTGGTTTTCCCGGAATGCCCCCGCACCGCGCAGCAATTGATCGACCAGGGTTGTTTTACCATGATCCACATGCGCGATTATCGCGATATTACGTATGTTTGTTGGTTCCATCTTTAGAGAAAACGCGCGAACCTGACAGGTTTCCACCGCATGGCCAGAAGATAAATCGGCCAAAAGCATATTTTTCCACGCTAATTTCGTAAATAGTTAAATCGCTTTTTTGTTTCAAACATGAGCTTCAAAGACATCCTCATTCCCAAGTGAACAGGAGACGTGTATAATAAGTGGTATCCAGTCGCTCTTTTCCGTCCGCCGGATTGTTGTTGAAGAAATTCGATACTCCGATGCGTAGTTTCAGGAATCCGCCGCTCGCGAGTGGAAATTCAAAGCCCGTATCCTGAGAAAACCTGAAATCGGAGAAATCTTCAACACTCGGAATGAATTTCAAGTCGGTCTTGACGGCCCCAATTTTACCAAATCGATAGTAGTGATTGACGCCGAAATCCAGACCCGGCGAGGTGATGGTCTCCCCATTATCCTGTCTCTCAAAGCGATAGCTCGCGCCCGCCCTCACCTTCAGCGAATGATGCTCCTGCTCAATAAATCGATAACTCAAACCACCCGCTGTAGTCACACGGATATCGATATCCTCAAATTCGTCGCTCTCGTATTCTGACCGCAGAAACCACCCCAGCTTTTCTTTGAAAAACAAGTTATACGTGGTTCCGGCGATAAATTCGTTCGAGGTCTGATCGCCATTTTTCTCCGCCTGATCGTAGGAGAGATAAAATCCTATCGAGCCGACCGGCCCCGTAAGCGAAGATTTCAGCCGCGCTGCCGTCCCAAACTCGTCACTGTTGCCCGACTTACCGGACAAATCGATCCCGACTTCATGAGTCCACTTGCGGCGTTTCTCTTCGAGTTCCTTTCTCATTTTGATAACCGCCGGATCTTCCCCACCGCTTACCCACGAAACCGCGATTTCAGGCATTTGCGTGGCATGGCTCCCCTCAGCGTCAACGATTTCCATCCGCGACCCGCCACTGTGAAGCACTTTACCCGATAGAGTCCTCCCACCCTTCAGGCGGACAAATACCGGCTCCTCTGTGCTGAAACCAACCACCTCCGCCTTCTTGATTTCCAGAACTCCCGCATAAACCGTTTCCAGAGTAATCGTCTCATCGGTCATCCCGGTGATATCGCCAACCAAAACAGCGCCATCCCGTGTTTCCACCGTATCGCCAAATCCCCAAAAAGGAGTCAGCGTAAACAGCGCCACAAGAAAGCCAGTAAAAGCCCTTTTTCCAAAAAAATTATATCTATTCATATACCAGTTCATATCTAAAAAATCCTGAAAATTCATAGCCATTTAAACCACCCCTAAACATCCAATAAACCCAGTTTCGATATTCCAGTAAAAATTGCCAAAAAAATCTCCACCATCAGCGGATAAAAATTCTTCTCCCATCTTCTACTTCTACATCTGCGTTCATCAGTGTAATCCGTGGTTAAAAACTCCCACTCTCCGCTCCACCATCCCGTATCCTGCATCCAGCATCCTCTTCTCCACCATCTCCCTGCTATTCATATCTGCGTTCATCTGCGAAATCTGCGGTTTAATATCTTTCCCACATCAAGCATCCTCTCCTCCACCTTTTCCTTAGCGCAGGTAATTTACTTCATTCTCAATTAGCCAAATATTGAAAATAATGCGGTGAGAACTGCTACTATCATTTCCAGAATCACCGCGATCATTTCCAAAATAGCCAGAACAATACCCAAAAATAATTCGACCATAAAAAAGGCGACAAAACGAGTCGTAGCGTTTTTTTCGATCTCTTCAGTTAAAATTTGAATATCGATTTCCCTTTCAATATTCGTCTCAACTTTTCCCTTTGTAGATCTCAATAACCGTATAATATCCACCGAATGACCAAAGAAACCCCTATACGCCACATAGGCGCTAGGCGGACCAATGAGCAAGGCAGCCCACCACACGGATTTGATTAAGGCTACTACGGCGACACCCATAAAAAACAGCCCGACAAAGACAAACCATATTCTATCGGACGGTTTGAGGATTTGAAGTCGACCCAATTCACGAATGGTCGGCTGCCGCCCAAGCTCCTTCTCTTTTTCTTCAAAACGCTCCCGAATCCTCTTGAGGATTCTATTAACAGTATGACGTTTCAGGGAAAACTTTTTCAATTAGAACCTATCTCCAATTCGCAGATGAATGATTTTTGTAGCGCCACGATGGCAGATACAAGGCGGATTTGCACCACGATGGACTCAATGCCATTCGGGTGCAAACACATTAATCATACAATCGATATTATCAATATTGATCACAATAATCGGTCTCTACCCCATCAAGCATCCTGCATCATCTTCTCCCCAGCCAGCCACATCCCGGAAACCATGTCTTGACCTGTTTCCGCAAACTCAGTGGGTTTATTTGTGTGTTGAAGTCAGTTGATTTGAGATAGATTCTATTGAAGAGGTGAAATTCGCGGAACGTCATTATTGTTTTCGGTGGGAACTCAAAAGCCCCAGGGAAAAACTGTGGCCCCATGTGGCCGATACTAACCGTTTTAATCGCGATACTGGCCTGCGGCCCATGATTACGGATGAGGTCGATTCCACCGACCCTACCGTACGCCTGATGCACCTCAATCGGTGGGGACTGTGCATCCGCTGGCGCGAATACCCCTTCGATTGGGTGGCTCCGGAAAAATTCGGCGTCGTCAGGCGGTATGACAACGGGCCGCTGGAAAGTCTCCGTATGCAGGCCACCCTCGAACCCACCCCCGAAAACGGCACCGTTTTACACTACAACCTCTGGATAGTTCCGCGAAATTTCATTGGCTGGCTGCTCTCACCCCTGCAAATCGGGATTTTTGCCAAAAACCAATTCGGCAAAGCTTTTCGCGGCTATGATGAATTGGCCGCAATCGACTCCACGGAAATCGAGCAGCCTCTCGTTTCACAGCGCGATCATGTTGCCGGTTCCCGAAGGAGAATCGAGGCCATCGCGCAGCGGTTATCTGAATATCCCGGGCTCGAATCGGCGATGGTTCGCCCCATCATTGACCTTTTAAAATTTGGCGATGACTTCTCCCTCAGCCGGATGCGCCCCTATGCCCTCGCCAAACTCTGGAATATACCGCGCAAAAACATTCTCGAACTTTTTTTGCAGGCCACCCGCGAGGGCCTGCTCGATTTCAGTTGGGAGATACTCTGCCCGCTCTGCCGAGGCGCGAAATCCACCGTCGCCAGCCTGCGAGATCTCAACGGAGCGGCCCACTGCGAATCGTGCAATATCGAATTCGATGCCAATCTCGACCAGGCCGTTGAACTGGTTTTTACCCCCAACCCCGCCATCAGAATCATCGAAACCCACGAATTCTGCGTCGGAGGACCCCAGGTAACTCCCCACATCGTGGCCCAGCAAACGCTCCAACCAGCGGCAAACCTGCAATGGCATTTATCGTTGAAACCCGGACGCTATCGACTACGCACCGTTCAGGGAAAAAGCTCCTGCTACCTCATTGCGAAAATCGATGACGCCCCGACACGATCCATTCCAATTACCAACGAGGGCTTCGACCCCGCCGATACAACCATCGATTCCGATTCCCAACTAACCATTTCGAACGGTAGCGATTCCCCCCAACTCGTTTTGCTCGAAAAATTGGCCTGGATGGACGACGCCGTGACCGCCGCTGAAGTCACCTCACGCCAGACTTTCCGCGACCTTTTTTCAAGCGAGGTAATCGGATATGGCGAAAGGATTTCCGTTGGCAAAATTACGATTGCTTTCACCGATTTAAAGGGTTCCACCAGCCTCTATGAGAAAATCGGCGACGCCCCCGCATTTGGTGTCGTCATGGAGCATTTTGAAATTCTCAAAAAACATGTGGCCAGGAATGACGGCGCAATCGTCAAAACTATGGGAGATGCCATCATGGCGGTATTCACCCAACCCACAAACGCCCTCAAAGCCCTTCTCGCCGCCCAAAAAGAGCTCACCCAAAGCAAAAATTCGCAGCCGCTCGTCCTCAAGGCAGGCATACACACCGGCCACTGTATCGCCATTAACCAGGATGCCCGCCTCGATTATTTCGGCACCGCCGTAAACCTCGCCGCCCGCCTCGAATGCCTCTCCTGCGGCCAGGATCTCGTCGTCTCGAAGGCATTCCTCGATGAGCCCACCGTTATCAGTTTTCTTGAAAAAAACGCCAACAACCTGAAAACGACCGCTGAAAACGCCCTCATTAAAGGCCTCGATTCCGGCCCCGTAGCGATTGTGAAAATTCGACAATCAGACGTGGATCGATAACAGCAACTATTTTGAAAAATTGGAAAACCTGAAAGGAAAGCTTTATTAATCCCTGAAATTGTGCTAACTAACTCTATACTCATGGAGGTTTTATGGTAAAAAACATTATATTTATAGTTCTGGTTCTAATTCTCGCCGGTGGATTCTGGGTTGTCTACAAAAAGCTGAATGATCAACATCTAAGCGCGATGGCCGAAGAGCAGGCCCTATCCGAGGATTGGGAACGAAAACTCGAGGATGCCACCAATCAAAACGCCGAGTTGAAGGAATTGGCCGAACGGATCGCCAAGCAGGAAGCCGATGGCCGCAAAAATGCCGAAGACGCACGCCGAATGGCCGAGCTCAAGGCCCAGAAAGATGAAGCGGAGCGGCTGAAACGCATCGCCGATCTGAGGGAACAATTGGTCCAGGAAGCCGAGGAACGCCGGAAAGCCGAGCAGGCCATGCTGGCCGTCGCCGAAAAGGTCAAAGCTCTGGAGGAGGCCCAACGCGAATCCAACAGGCAATTGCTCGCCCTCACCGAGGCGAAGGCCAAGGACGCGGAAGATCCCGAAGTTATGGCCGAGCTTGAGCGTGTTAAACAGGAATTGCAGGCAAAAGAGGATAACCTGACAATGCTGGCCCAACAACAGGCCGCTCTTCAGGCAAAATACGAATCAGCGCTCGCCCGCCAGAGTAAAACCGCGGGCGCTCTCATCCGCGAGGGCCGGACCCCGGGCGAAACCAGAGACCTTCTCGACCTCATCGCCGACCTCTTAAAAGCCATCGGGTTGGGCCAAGGCAACAACTAAATAAAACACCGCCTTTAATCGGCGATCAACGGTTTTTGGGCGACCCAAAACCGGCATTCGTCGGAAAACCCACGCACCGGAAAGGGCTCATTTGCCAAGCTCGATCGGGTCTCATCGGCTTCCACCTTGAATCCGGCCAATTTCAGCGCTGCCCGTATTTCCTGGGTTGTCGGGACATGGATAAATAGATTTCCCACCGGTGTGCTCTCGTAGCGGTCCCCAAAATCATCCAACTCCGGTTTTTGTTTGCCACTTCGCCAAAGGAATTTCTCCTTCGTCCAAAATTTTTTAAACCGCCTCAAATGCCGATCGTGGGTGGTGAAAATAAACCGCCCTCCCGGACGCAAAACCCGAAAAATTTCAGTCAACGCCCGGCTGCGGCTTTCCTTCCCAGGAATTTGCATCAGCCCATTGAACCCGAATATCATTCCGTCGAACCGCCCTTCCTCGAAATCGAGATCGAGCGCATCCCCCCTCCGAAAGGTAATCTGATACTTCAACGAGTCCGCTAATTCACGGGCCTCCCGCACCATTTCATTTGAAAAATCGACCCCCATGATGTTTTTGAAGCCAATCTTGTAAAGCCCCAGTGCGATTCTGCCCGCCCCCGTCCCGAGATCGAGAAGGGCATCCTCCGGCTTGAAGAAACGATTAAAAACAATCTCCTCGGAAACCCATAAACCAACCCGCATGGCCGCCTCGCCGTATTGGCGAACCACCTCGCGTTGGCTATAGAAATGTTTGACCTCCTCCGATTCCAAAACAATTATTATGCGGTTGCTTTGCAAAAACCTTCCGCCAAAGACAACAAATAACACTAAAAGGGCTTGCGTTTTTTGAATGCAAGTGAATATTTGCCCGTTTTTTCACCATGAAAGCCACAATTAAGACACAGGGTCGCCAATTTACCGTCACAGAGGGAGATATTCTCCAGGTTAACCGCTACGTTGACACCACCGCTGGGGACACCGTAACCATTGGCGAGGTGCTCATGGTTGGCGAAGGGGCCGAGGCTTCTTTTGGCAGCCCCTGCGTCGAAGGCGCGTCCGTAACGGCAAAAGTTCTCGAGAACAAGCGTGCCAAAAAGGTGATAGTTTTCAAAAAGAAACGCCGCAAGGGCTACCGCCGTAAAAGAGGCCACCGGCAGGAAATTTCGGTCATCAAAATCGAATCAATCCAAGCCTCCTGAGAGTGATCGACAGTTAAAATTTATTGAGGAAATAATCCATGGCACATAAAAAAGGACAGGGAACTTCGAGAAACGGACGCGATAGCAACAGCAAACGACTCGGTGTTAAAAAATACGACGGCGAAGTCGTCATCTGCGGAAACATCATCATGCGGCAGCGGGGAACCAAGATACACCCCGGCAGAAATGTCGGCCTCGGTCGCGATTTTACACTCTTCGCCCTCGCCGATGGAAAAGTAAATTGGGATGGCCCCCACCGTCGAGTATCGGTAGAATCCACCAACTAGTCTCCTCCGGCAAACGAAGTCCATAGGTCACCCCACACGCCAAGCGAAGGGTATTCGTCTCGCCCTAAACGCTTGCCCATTCCACCCAAAAGCGGAGCCGCACCAGGATTGCCTCGAAAATCCCCCTGCACGCGGAAGGTGTGCCATTCGCCAGCCTCGGGTGAAACCCGGGGACCCAATGCAATCCATCAATCCCTGCACTCTGAAGGTGTGCGATTCCCTCACATTCGCCCTAAATCAGACCAAACGCTTGACCACTCCGACCCATTGCGCCTAAAGTTCTAGAGTGAAATTTACCCTCCAGGAACTACTCGAGCAAAAAACGCTCCTCGAAAAACAACTCGAACTGATAAACTCCCGCATCGGCGAAATTCGAGATGGCGGCAGCAGCAGCCAGCCTCAACATTCGCCAGCCCCGTCAATCCAGCAGCAAACCGTGGTTTCCCCTCCCCCGGAAAAAACCGCTCCTGAAACCACCATCGCAACACCCGCCCGACAACCTCAGGCCCCCGCTCAAATTGCCGCCGAGGCAAAGGAATTCCCGGCGACGCACGACCCCGATATTCAAGCCTACAGCGGCTCTCAAATGAATTTGGCCGACACCCGGAAAGGCTGTATGATCTGGGCCGCCATTTTTATCGGTATCGCGATCGCCATCGCTATTCTAACCTACAATTTTTACCCAAGATGGGACGAAGAAACAGCCAAAGAAAAGTTTAAAGACCTACCCAAAAAGGAGCAAACCATCGACCGCTGAATCGACAAAAACGAATATTATCAAAATGTAGCTCTAAGTTAGAAAATTCGGTTTTTCCACGAAATTTCGCTTGCCATAGATCGTTTGGCTCTCTAGTACCTAACGGCTATGAAAACACTGACACTTATAAAATCCGCCAGAACTATAATGTTCGCCGCCGCCGTTTTACGGCAACACCCTACGCCACCGTCCTCGCACAGACGGAAGTGGCTGCCCCTCAACCCGATAAAACATCGGCGCTCGCCCAAGCCAGGCAGCATATTCCCGGTTTCGACGAAATGACCAAGGAAACGCAAGCCCTTTTCCTGAAATTCTACGAGGTATCGGAGCAAGTCGAAACACTGACTGCTGAGACCAAGGCCATGCTTTTGGCGGCTCAGGCTTCAGCGCCGGTCAGGTCGTCCAGTAAATTTCTGCCAAGTCAAGAGAAAGTCGCGAGGGGAAGAAAAGTTGCCCAGAGAGTATGGATTGCGGATAAACAGCAGCCCGAGTCTGCCGAATCACTGGCGGTAAAACGAAAGGCTCAACTGACGGCAAGGGGAGAAAGACTGAAATCCAAGCAGCAAGCAGACAGAGAAGCAGCGGAACTACAAGCCCAACAGATAGGGCTTCCTGCGAAGAAAGTCTTTGCTGATGGTGGAGCAATCTCTTTAGTGAGATTCAGAAACGGCATCCCTCTCTATAATGGTACAGACAATTTGAATGCTGCTGACACTATTTCAACTGATGAGATATGGCCCGGTGGCACTACTCAATATGATCTGGATGGGACAAACACGACAATCGGAATTTGGGAAGTTGGGGGAGGAGTATACTCAACTCACAATGAGTTTACCGATCTTGGCCCTTCTCGTGTCACGCAAATAGATTCCCCTGGCTCAATTGCACAGCACGCGACATGGGTAGCAGGAACTTTAATTGCTGGTGGAGTTAATCCTTCTGCCAACGGAATGTCGTGGCGAGCAAATCTTTCTGCATACAATCATATAGATGATTTTGGCGAAATGACAGTGGCGGCAGCAAACGATGAATTAATAATTTCAAATCATTCTTATAGCTTGCGCGCAGGGTGGGAGTTCATACCCGGGTTAGTTGCTGAAACACCATGGTTTTGGCTCGGAGATACAGCTATAAGCCAAAGCGATGATTTCAAATTTGGGTTTTACCAAGAAGAACCACAATCGATTGATCAGGTAGTTTACCTTTCGCAAACCTATCTTCCCATTTGGTCGGCGGGTAATCATAGAGACGCTTCTGGACAAGGGCCACCCCCTGGTTCATTACACGTCATTTTTATCGAAGGTAGTGGGTTTTTCAGCACAACTTCCAGGCCTGCTGATGGTGGCGCGACAGGATTTGAAACATTACCACCACAGGCAATTGCAAAAAATAACTTAGTCATCGGATCGGTAGGAGACATAGCCGGTGGTTATACTAGCCCACAAGATGTTATTCTATCCTCATTCACAAGTCTGGGGCCCACCGATGATGGAAGAATTAAGCCCGATTTGGTAGCAAATGGAGATAATGTTTTCACTTCTGATACTGCCAGTGTATCATCTTATGCAACAGTATCGGGAACAAGTTTCTCCGCTCCAAATGTTACCGGATCCCTCAACTTAATTCAGCAACTTCATAAAGAGGATGTGAGCGATACTCCGATGCTTGCTTCAACACTTCGGGGCATCGCAATTCATACTGCTGATGATGCCGGAAACCCTGGCCCTGATTACAGGTTTGGGTGGGGATTGCTGAATTCTGTTTCAGCCGGTGAGGTTGTAGTGGCGAACTCAGTAAGTGAAACAGAAGTATCGCATATCAAGGAAGTAGAATTGCCTCATGGGGAGTTTATTGAATTTCCTGTTATTGCGGCAGGCAATGAGCAATTAAGGGTGACAATATGTTGGACTGACCCGCCTTACTCAGATTCAAACGGTGATGTATTGCCTGATAGTCTGGACCCGACAACGCTGATGTTGGTAAATGACTTGGATTTGAGAGTCACACCGCCCACAGGCTCGGACTTTCATCCTTTTGTCCTCAATCCGGCTGCCCCAGATTCCAATGCCTTTACCGGTGACAATACAAGGGACAACGTGGAGCAAGTTGTTATTACGAGTCCGGTAGCCGATGGCGAATATATAATCAAGATCACTCACAAAGGAAACTTGGAAGTCCCTGTCCTCATTCAATCTGGAGAGCCGGGATTTGATCCGACAATAGACAAATACATATTGGTGAACACTTCGGATGCTAATCAATTCGTCTCGATAATAATAACGGGAAACAAGGCCGATAAAAAACGATTCTTCAAGGCCGAAAACTTGGCTTTACTTCCCAATGATGAGTTCTTTCTGGACTGGCCGAGTGAGGTAGGGAAACGTTACAAGGTTCAAATTTCAGATGATTTACTTTCGGCCTTTACTGATGTCACGAGTGATTTCTCCGCTCTCAGGACGACAACAGAACTGACCGTTCCTTACTCATCACCACTCGATAAAAAGTTCTTTCGAGTGGTAGAAACGAAATAACCGATGAGAAAATTATTATTCTGGTGTGCCTTCGCAATCGGTAGTCTGTCGACTCTAAACTGTTCGGCAGTTATTATCTATGTGGACATCCCTGAGGACGAAGAGTCTTTTGTTTTCGTTTCTCTAGCTACCAAGGATTTTGATTTCAATGGTGATGGCGCGATTGATTTAATCTTTTCGGCTTCAAATTCAGGATTTACATTAAGGCCGCAAGGAAATAATAGAATTATCACAGTTTTTGAGAATAATTTGGCTCCTTTGGATGCAGGCTTTTCGATTGGAGAAGCAATAGATAATGCAAATGGGGCGCAATGGTGGGGCGACAAGGCCTTTATTTCAAGTTGTATGTCAACCCCCATCGGTGTTCAATGCGACGGTGCTTTCACTAATCTAACGGCCTTCATGGGTGCGGAATTTGAAATTGAGGGGGAAACGCATTACGGGTGGATTCAAATAAGAGAGTTTGCAGGATTGGGAGGGTTCTTTTTCGATTTTGCTTATGAGTCGGAGCCTGGCGTGGGCATCCTCGCCGGGGCCATCGCCATACCCGAGCCCTCTGTTTCCATCTTGCTCTTTTTCGGCTTGGCCGTAATGGTTTTGAGGAAACGATTATAGGGCGAATATCAAAATGAATGTTTTACTGACCGGCGGCACTGGTAATCTCGGCTCGAGGCTCCTGATCCCTTTGGTACGCCGTGGGGATCGGGTGGTTATTTTTGATTTGAACGATCAACCGTTCATCCCTTCGGAGGAGTTTGACCAGTGCAAAATCATCAAGGGCGACCTCACCGATCGCGATGCGGTGGTCGGGGCGGTCCAGAATGAAAAAATCGACAGTATTTTTCACCTCGGGGCAATCCTCTCGGCACAGGCGGAAAACGAGCGGGATCGCGCATGGACGATCAACATGGAGGGCATCCGCAACACCCTCGAAGCGGCTCGGCTCGGTGGTGTTAAGAAATTCATTTTCTCCAGCACTCTGGCCACCTACGGCGCGGGACTGCCCTCCCCCCTCGACATCGATTCGCCCATGTGGCCGGCCAGCCTTTACGGTGTCACAAAAGTTGCCGGTGAGCTGCTCGGGGTGTATTATCACCACCGCTTTGGACTCGATTTCCGGGCCATACGATTTCCCTCGGTGATCGCTCCGCGAGGAATGCTGGGTGGCGCAGGTCGATTTACCTCCGAGGTATTTCTGGAGGCGGTTAACAATGGCGCCTACGAATTTTACCTGAGGCCCGATTCGAGCATCCCCATCGTCTATATCGCCGACGCCATCAAATCCTTTCTCCTCATCCACGATGCTCCCGAGGAAAATTTAACCCGCCGCTCCTACAACATCCATGCCCGTGGCGTCACTCCGGGAGAACTCGAGACAGTTGTCAAAGCGCGCCTTCCCCACGTGAAGATTACCTACAACCCCGAGCCCCTCCAAACCGCCATGGTCGATAGTTGGCCCCACGCCCTTGATGACCACCATGCCCGCGAGGACTGGGGTTGGCAGGAAACCTACGATCTCGACCGCATGGCCGACGAGGTGATCGCCACTTTGCAAAATGAACAGGACTCGACCCATGAATGAGGCTGAACCCTATCGACAGCTAATCGAAAAAGCCGAGTGGAGCCACCAAAACCACCGCAGCGCTTTTCATTTTACCGATCAGGATATCGCGCTTGCCCGACTCTATTCCTACGGGTATCGCACCCAAACTATCGGCGCTTTTTACGCCTGCCGAATCAATCTGCAAAATTTGCCAAAAACAGCCGACCAGCCTCCCTCGGAACCGATGGCCTCGGCACTGGCCACCCTCCGGGAACTCGAAGCGCAGGCCGCCCTGCCCGTCCCCCGAGATTTTCGAGCCGCTCTCAATACCCTCTATTTTTACGACAAAAAGGCGCACCAGACTCTGGATTTTCTGAAAGCCGATTGCCTTCTCGATCCCACCGTTGAAAAAGGGCAAATCCTCGATCTTTTTCGGCAAAACATGGAGCGAATTTCCGGCGGCAATGGAATCTTCACGGCCAGTGATGATCGACTCCCCAAGCAGGGCAGCTTTGTCGTCCCTAACCTCGGCATTACCATTGTTCCGCTCGTTTATGGCGACCACCATTCGTGGAATACCACCCAATTACCGGGGCCATTGATCGGCGCAACCTCCCACCGCCATCGTGCCGGAGTGGAAATCCATCTGGGCTACTCTCCCATGCACGGGAGAACATTTTTGGGCGACTACGCCACCGAAATCCGCGAGGGCTACGCCATGCCCATCCCCATAAATGTGGACCACGGGCTCGATAATCTGGAGGAAACTGAACATTGGGTACCCTTCATTTTCGGTTCGCTCACTCTCGGGGGTTGGGGCGTATTTTTCGATGTCGATCCGCGAGAAAAGGATACCGAAAACTTAAAACTGGTTCCCCTCAATTCACCCGAAATGAACCACAGCGTCTTTATCGAACGTGAAATCGAGCGGGCCGCCAGTTGGACGGGGACGCACAGTGAGGTAATAATTCCCGCCACCGCCACGGCCTCGGGAGAGGTTGGCGCCCTCGAAATGTCATTGATAAAAGTAGGCAGCGATGGTCTCTCCCTGGGCGGAGACATTTACAAAATCTATTCGGTGTCCAAAGGGGCGGCTGAAATAACAATCGGCCCGGCCAAGGCAGCGATCGAGGAGCGCGACCACGTGGGAATTCCCGCCGACATGAATGCCCACATCAAACCAACCGGCGATCAACCACTGGTATTGCTAGAAGGGATTATTACGGAGATTCCTGCCTGAACGGCACAACCTTAACGCCGTTTGGAATCTCACTCTTCGCCTTCCTCTTGCTCAACCTCTTCGTCCCCTATTCATTCTTTTACAACAATAGCTTACACAAAATTAGACGAAGACAAAGACTAAGAGGATGAAGAAGAGGAAGATATGATGCTTAGGTTCTTGCCATTCGAGTCCTGTCTGAATGGCTTGAATTTGATACCGTTTGGAATTTCTCTCTTCATCTTCGTCTTGCTCATCCTCTTCATCGTGTCCCCAAATGGAGGAAGACGAAGAGGAAAGTGATGGATGGGGGATGGGGAGAGGATGTTGATTGTTGCTTATATTTTAATCGTTGATAACGCTAATACTTGATCTTGTGATACTTGTAACCATATTGAGAGTTATTGGATGGGTTCTGGCCACCTTGCCGGAGGTCGTTGTGCGAGCGCTTTGCCGCCTGCTTGGCGACTTGATATTTTTTGCCCCGACACGGCGACGGACAGTGCTTTTGTCCAATCTGCATCATGCTTTTCCCGATAAACCGGTTGGCTGGCACCCTGTGATCGGGAGGGAAAGCTGCCGCCGAATGGTAGAGTCGGGCTTGTTTGTGCTGGCTTCGCCTTTTTTCAGCGAAGAACGCTGGCGGGCGTTAATCACCCTGTCGGCGGCATCAGCAAACACTTTGGAGGAGTTTGAAAACGCGGGCGGCGGCGGTATCCTCCTCGGTTTTCACCTGACTTTGATCGAAACGATGGTGTTTACGCCTCTACTGCTCGATGGTAAATATACTATGGGAGCCATCTATCGGCCTTTCGATAATAAGAGCCTGGATCGGTGGATATTGAAGACGCGGGAGCGGTTTGGGGGGCGTCTGTTGTCGCGTAAAAAAGGATTCGGCGAGGCCCAGCGGCTTGTCCGTGAAGGTGGCTGGACGGGGGTGTTGTTCGACCAAAACGCCGGGGACAAAGGCACGCTTATTTACTCCTTTGGTCGTGTCGCATCGGCAACGGAGTTACCCTCGATCCTATGCCGAAAATTCAAGGCCCCCGCAGCGATGGCCTTTACCGAGCGGACTGCTTTCTGGCGGGGCGAAGTGAAATTTGAAGTCTTAAAATTCCCCAAAACTCCCGAGGGTCTCACATTGGTCAATAATAAATGGCTGGAAAATTATCTATCGTCCTCTGATGACCACTGTGCGGACTGGCTTTGGATGCACAAGCGCTGGAAAACGCAGGATAACCCCGGAAAACGACTGCGGCTGGAGCAAAAAAAGAGCCTCCTGGAGCAATCGCGGGAGTATTACGGACTCGAAGAGCATCCCCGCCGGACGCGTTTTTGGATACGGATGCCGAATTGGCTGGGCGATGTGGTCATGGCCCTGCCGCTGCTCAGGGCGATTCACGCGGGAAGGCCGGACGCGGAAATCACTGTCCTGGCTCGAAAGACCTACTGCCAGTTTTTAGAGGAACTGCCGTTTGTGAATAAAGTCATCGCCCTGCCGGAAAAGGCGCAATGCTGCAACTGGAGCTATTTTCAATTTTTCAGAAACCTGCGGCATCAATATCCAGACACCTTTCTGCTGTTTACAAATTCATTTCGGGGCGATCTGGAAGCGCGACTGACCGGCTGCCCCCAGCGATTCGGGATGCTCCGACCCGGTAAAAGGCGACCATTATTAACGCATTGCTGGAGATTGCCCCAAGACCTGAACGAAAATAAAGTTCACCAAATCCGGGTCTGGGAGCAGTATTTAAACCATTTCGGACTGCAGGAATCGCTCGGTCTTGAGCCGATTTTCGGTGGTCGGAATTCTCCTCAACCGGACGCGATGACCATCGGATTGATCTGCGGGACGGAAAACCAGCCCTCGAAACGCTGGCCGGTTGCGCATTGGCGGGGGTTGATAGAGCAATTATTTTCCTATAAAAACAACCTGAAAATCGTTTTATTCGGGACGGAAAACGATCAAACCATAACCAAGGTCGTGGCCAAGGGGCTTCCAAAGGAATCGGTCGAGGATTTGGCGGGCAAAACCGACCTGGAGGGCTTTCTGGATCAACTGAGAAATTGCCGTCTGCTGATTGGCAACGACACCGGGGGGGCCCATCTGGCCAACGCCCTGGGCGTGCCGGTGGTTGTGGTTTACGGGCCCACCAATCCCCTGCGCACGGGGCCGGTTTTCGAGGCTCCGGTAGTTATTTTGCAACCCCCCGGCTGCCCACCCGAAGGTGGCGAGACCATTGATGGAGTGCCGGTAGAAACTGTGGCTGGCGCCGCGCTCAAGCTGTTGAAAAATGCGTGACAACCGAGAGCCGTTGAAGTAATTCCCATCCTGCAAAAAGCCCCGTGAAAAAACTGCTTCCATATTTCGCTTTGCTAAAGCCGGTGAAACTCCCGTTTCTGGGAGCGCTCCTGGCGGGGCTGATCTATGCCGGCATGAGCGGATTCGGTCTGGCCTATGTTCTACAGGAGATTTTGCCCGAGCTTTATGGGGAGAAAGTATTTTCGGACTGGGCCCTGATACTGATCGTGCTCAAGCTGCCGCTAGTTTTTTCTCTGAGGGCAATCGGCGGGTATTTGAATGCTGTTTTGATAACCTACTGCGGGTTGAAAATCCTGGAGCAAATCCGGTTTCGGGTGTTTGGGAAATTGCAGTATCTGCAACTGAGTTTTTTCCAAAAACATAATAGCGGCGACCTCCTGAGCCGGAGCATGAACGACACGGCGATTCTCCAGCAGACGATTATCCAAGGCTCGAATGATCTGCTGGTGCAGCCCTTTACATTGCTGGCGGCAGTCATATTTCTGGTCTGGACGGCGCTGGAAAACACGGGGTTGGGGTTCGTGCTGCTATTTCTCATGATGGTGCCGGTTTGCGTGATGCCCATTCGCTACCTGGCCCGAAAATTGATCCTCCGGGCAAAGCAATTGCAGGTGGAAATGGGTGTGGTGACGGAGTATGAACGGGAAAACCTGACCGCAATCCGCGAGGTCCGGGCGTTCACTTTAGAGGAGGAGCAAAAAACGGGTTTCCTGAAACTGCTGCGCAAGTTTTTCGGCCTTCAGCTCAAGGTAACCAAGTATTTCAAGGCGATTGCCCCGAGTATCGAGTTCATCACCTCGATTGGTCTGGCATTGGCCATATTTTACGCCAAAAAGACTGATATCACACTGGAAGAAGTGGTGCCGTTGGTGGTGGCGCTCTATTTTTCCTACGACCCCATTAAAAAAATCGGCGTCCTCCACGGGCAGTTCAAAAAAGGATTGGCTTCCCTGGAGCGACTGGAAACCATTCTGAACGAGCCGATCACCATCACCGACAAACCGGATTCGCGGGAATTGGAGGGAGCCGAGGGTCAAATCGAATTTGACGCAGTGGGATTCAGCTACGGCGAAGGCCCCATTTTGAAGGAAATCGCCTGCACTTTGGAGGCGGGCAAGGTATATGCTCTGGTCGGGCCGAGTGGTGCGGGTAAATCGACCTTCGCCAACCTGGTGCCCCGGTTTTTCGAGGTCACGGTGGGGTGCATAAGGCTGGATGGAGTTGATCTGCGCGACATCAAGTTAAAAAGCCTTCGCCAACAGATTTCGTTGGTCAGCCAGGATCCCGTGCTGTTCAACGACACCATTTACAACAACATCCTCCTGAGCCGCCCGAATTCGAGTGAGGAGGAAGTTCATGAAGCCGCCCGCAAGGCCCATGCCCATTCGTTTATTGTGGATTTCGAAAATGCCTACGAAACCTTGGTGGGAGATCGCGGAGCGCGGCTGTCCGGGGGGCAAAAGCAACGAATCACATTGGCCAGAGCCTTTTTGAAAAACGCTCCCATTCTCATACTCGACGAGGCAACCTCGGCCCTCGATGGGGAAAGCGAAAGCCAGATCCATGCCGCATTGGAGGAACTAGTGAAAGGAAAAACGGTGATCATTATCGCTCATCGGTTCAGCACCATACAAATGGCCGATCGAATTTTTGTCTTCGATGCGGGGAAAATAGTCGACAGCGGAACTCACCAAGAACTCCATAAAAGTTGCTCCTTCTACAGAAATGTCTATGATAACCGACTTTCTTGACGAAGAATCACAGGTTGAAAAATGAGCCCAGGCAAAGCCATACTTTCCATTCCCGGAATGCAGCCGGATATCGTCGATGTGGACGGTATCCAGGTGCGCGTAAAATCCCTCCCGACGAGCCGGAGAATCCGCCGCCATTTGAGGCGTGGTCAATATCAGAACCCGGAAAGGGAGATGGTCAAAAAGTTCCTCAAACCCGGTGATCAAGTGCTCGAAATGGGCGCATCACTGGGAATTGTGGCTTGCTTTATCGGTCGGCAAACCAGCCCGGGCGGCAGGCTGGTGAGCGTGGAACCGAACATCGACCTGAAACCTTTTTACGAAAAACAACTGGAACTCAACGGATATGAATCGACCTGGATAAATGCCCTTTGCTGCCCAATCTGGGAAAATGAGCTGCCTTCCCTGACCGCGCTAAAAGTCTATTTTCCCTCGGAGAATAATCTGCTGGGCCGAGCCGGGCCGAGCGCCGAGGGGGGTCGCGATATTCCCTGGGAAACAGCGGAAGCGGTCTGCGCCGACTGTTCTCTGGAGCCCGACGCTATCGTGATGGACATCGAAGGAGCGGAGGAGGTCTGGACGAAAATTTCGCCCTGCTTTCCCCCAACGGTGCGGGTTCTCATAGCTGAATTTCATCACCAGATCTATGGCACTGAGACGGCGGCAAAGGCGGTTCAGGCGGTAATCGATGAGGGGTTTCAGCTTGCAGCCTATCAGCATAACGTAATCGCCTTTGAGAGAAAATAGGCGCTGGTCATTGGCAGGTGTATGGATGTTAAGGCGATAACTTTCGATGCGGGAGGAACCCTCATCCGGCCCTACCCCTCGGTCGGTGAAATATATGCTGAGGTGCTTGCCCGGTATGGGATAAAAATCGATGCGCAGGAAACCGAAAACAATTTCCGCACCGCCTTCGGCCAAATCAGGAGACTTGAACGAAATGGCGTCAGCGAAAAAGCCGAACGGGATTTCTGGAGGGAGCTAGTCGGAACGGTTTTGGGTCAATTTATCCCCGGCGATATTTTCGAGGATGTCTTTGGCGAGCTATTCGATACATTCGCCTCCTCCAGCCGCTGGCAACTGGCCGAAGACGCAAAACCGGTTCTCATCAAGTTGCGCAAACGAGGTTTCCGGTTGGCCATTCTCAGCAATGCAGACCGGCGTTTTCGTCAGGTTTTTCAGGAAATGGAAATCACCGACTTGGTAGAGGAAGTCTTCCTCTCAAGCGAAATCGGTTTCGAAAAACCCGATCCAAGAATATTCCAACACGTCGAAAAAAAGCTCGGGCTGACACCCCGCCAAATCCTCCATATCGGCGACAGTCTCAAGCACGACATCCAGGGAGCCGCCAAAGCCAACTGGCATCATCTCCTCTTGAACGATGGCCCACCAAAACCGGAAACCCCCTACATCAAAAACCTATCGGAACTCCTAAATCTGCTCCGTATTCAGTATCCTAAAAATTACAAATAAACTAAAATTGATATTCAAAAAACAGAAATCGATGCTTACTACCAATTCCGTAGAAATTGGTAGTAAATTGGTAGAATGGGATTTGCCAGCGAAATACTACCGCGTCGGAAGCTTGACAACGAATTCCATTCGAGGCTACAATTTCGGTTTTTGAATGGCTATTGGCTTCCTACTTTGGAGCCGGTCAGAAAGGTGTAGCCTCCGGCTGAGATGGCCAAATGGCTGACTTCGTTGGCCTCAGGGGTGAAATCGTAATGCAGGCCGCCGGGAAAATCCTGATAGGAGTATTTGTTGATCGCGAAAAGTTCCTCCTTCGCACGGTCCGGAATCTTCACGAAAAGCCTTCCATCGGCAGTGGAAATTCGGACTTTCCAGCCGCCTCCAATATCGTAACTCCCGACAAGACTCTCCGCGATTTTTGAATCAAGGGGTTGGGGATCGAGCCAGTCTTCGACACTGTCGCTGATTTTATGGCCGGTCATGCTGCTCTGGTCGCGATTAAAATATTCAACTTTAATGGGCTCACCTTCGGCTTCATTGGCTACGAGTTGAAAATAGGACAACGAATACCGATTGTAAAAATAACCCTCTTGAGCGGGAATAGCTTCACGCCACGACCCGTTGGAGTGCTTGGAATAGAGTTGGCCATCATGAATTCCAATTTGCACTGTCTCCTCCTCTCCAAGAGAGTATGTGCCGCGAATTTTGGCGGGGTCGAATACCGACTGTTCAATTTCGTGAAAAATTGGAAACGGTTTGGAAGCCATATCGCCCACAATACGACGGGCCAGCATGGTCGAGTTAGTGGCCGCGATGTTATTCGTGAGGACCGCAACATAGACATCGAGACTGGGCACATGGATGACTGTGGTCTCGAAGGCAGCAATCGATCCGTCGTGCTCAATCGTGTCCACGCCAAGGTAATTGCGCAGTTTCCAACCCATGCCATAGTCGGCCTCTTCCCCATTATTCAAGGGCGTTTTCTGGAAGGCCAAAGCCAGCAGATCGGCCCGGAGCAGGGTTTTACTGCGGATGGCCAAATGCCATTTGGCGAGATCCGTGATAGAGGAGGTCAACCCGCCGTGGGCATAGGCATTGCTGGCGTTTAAATATTCGTTATTAAGCCAGGTATCGCCATCCAGAATGTAGCCGCGCGCACGGTTGGGAATGACTTTCAAATTGTAGTCGAAGTGGGAATCCACCATCCCGAGATGCCTAAAAACGTGTTCCTCGATAAATTGGCCATAAGGCTCACCGGAAACCATCTCGATTATCCAGCCAAGCAGGGCGTAATTTGTGTTCGAGTAGGTCCATTGGTCTCCCGGCTCGAACATCAGGGGATCGTCTTGGATCAGCCCGATTAAATCAGCGGGTGTTACTTCGAGGTGAATCAAGGAATAAATTCCTCGCTTGGTAAATAAATCTACTAGGCCCGAGGTGTGACTGAGTAAATGGCGAATGGCAATTTTCCCGAAATGCTCCGGGAGTTGGGGAAGATAATCGGTTACCTTGCCGTCCAGATCGATTTTACCCGCCTCCACCAACTTCAGGATGGCCACCGCGGTAAACTGCTTCGTTACCGAACCCAAACGGAAGCTTGTCCGCTCCGTGATTGCCACCCTGTGCTCCATATCGGCCAACCCGATAGTCTCACTCACAATCACCTCGCCCCCCTTCATAACCAGCACCGCGGCTCCGGGCTCATCGGGAGCAATTATCGATTCGAGAAGCTCGACAACCCGCTCCTGAGGACTGGCAAAACTACCTGCCGTAGGGAAACAGGTAACAATCGTTAAACATACAAGGAATTTCAAGGATCGCGTTTTTTTCATAAAATATCTTTGGGTTGGAATTATTCAATCTACTCAATTGAATGCCCAAAGGTTACAAAAACGTTCCGTATTTTCGTCTTTTACCCAAAATCACGCGGTTTCAATAGCAAAAAAGCACAGAATACGATTAACCGGTCGCCCACACAAAAGGGATAGTCTCGAATTCCCCTTTGTATCAATATCTATATACCGGGTTCGTTGATTTTCAGGCGCATGGTCCGCGTGTTTTGCTGATCCATGGGAATGGCATCGCGGATGATTCGGGTTTCTATCCCACCCTGAGTGTCACTGCTGTGAAGAACTGTATGCCCCGACCCGGTATTCCAATCTGTGAGATTGACCGACACTTCGACATCGTAAGTCAGGTCGGTTGCGCTGACAGGCCGCCGGTATTGTATGGCCAGGTAGGTTTGTCCGCCGTCGTCTACAGTTATAATTATGGGCATTCCAGTTGTCGCCGATATTTTCGGGTCGAGGCCAAAGGCATATTCGAATAGATTGATAATACCGTCGTCATCGAAATCAGCCAGGGGACCGCTTAATGCCTGCTGCGTTTGCTCGAAATCGCTGAAATGTGCGGCCAGCCAGATTTGGTAAGGAGTCGCTGTAGCGCTGACATTGGCTATGACCCGGCTTGAGACGGCCAGGAATCCGCTGTTATCCCTGGCCATGGCAGTAAGTATATTTTGGCCCGGTTGAGTGGCTGTCCAGGTAGTGGTGTAAGGAGGTTGATTGACTACCCCCAGGCTTTGGCCATTGGCAAAAAACTCCACTTCGCTGACCGACCCCCCGGCATCGGTATCTGCAGCCAGTCCGCTGACGGTCACCTGCACATTCTCATCAACCTGCTGACCTTCCATGGGCGCTAACAATTGCACAAATGGAATGAGCGCTTCGGGCATCAGTTTGCCATTACTATCTGAAACGATAACATTGTCGATGGAAAGGCTTCGGTCATTTTCGGCAACAGCGCTCACCAACGTTACCATGATGGAAGCCAATTCGCCGTCGTTTAAAGGGGCATTGTCTGCCGAAGTGACAATGACACGCTTTACATCCTGATTCACCAGTCCTGCCGAATCCACCGAATGGCTGACCAGGGCACTGCCTCCCAGAATACTATCGAGTGTGGCAGTAGCAGGGTTGTAGAGGATATCGAATTGCACGGCCACCACTTCGTTGATCGAGTCGAGCTTCAGCGGCACATCCACCGTGGATCCGTTCGTTCCGCTGGACTTCCCAAGCGCCAGAGAGGTCAATCGTCGCTCAAGGATTTGGATTCCATCGCTGCCCGAGAAAATGATATTGTCCAGAAACAAACTGCGACTGTTTTCGGGAACGGCGCTCGAAAGAGTCACCGCGATTTGCGCCAAATCACCAGTCGCGAGAGTCGAATTGTCAGGAGAGGTAATGAGCACCCGGAGCACTCCCACGTCGATATTCTCTGAAGCAATGGAGTGGTTGACTAACGCGCTGCCGCCCAGGATTTGGCCGACTGTAGCCACCGCCGGGTCATAAAGAACATCAAACTGCAGGGCTGCCAAGTTGCCATTGGTAACAAGGCTGACGGGCACGTTAAGGCTGTAATCGGTTTCACCGCTGGAATCACCCATGAAAACGATGGACTCCCCTGATAACGGTTGAGCCAAAACTAACAGGCCCACAATAAACGCCGTGAGCCTGAGCCGGAATCCCAATTGGCCACCGGGTTTACTTTTAATCGCTGCCATAATCAATGTGGGGGAGACAGAAGGTCTTCCTCAATATGAGCCTATTGGGGAGAAATTTCGACAATCGAGAAGGCCTGGATTGTGCCGATGCCGGCAGGCAAAGTAGCCGTAAAAGTGGCTATGCCTCCTGAAAGCTGTGCCGCAAACAGCGCCGTGGGATCGTTCGGATCAGGTAATGCGATAATTAGCCCGCTATAGATAATGCGCAAGGTTACCGGGTTGCCGTCCGGGATGTTTATCGCTGTAACGGTTATGGTGACTTCGCCCGCTTGGGAGAATACAACGTCGGGGTTGGTTGTGTCGCCGGTCGGAGGTGAAGCTACCCCCACGCCCGCTACATCGGTTATTAATAATTGGGATTGATTGACTCCAAAGTCGAGCGTCCCAGAGGGAGCGGCGGAAGAGTTAGCTAATATTTGCCGGATAAAACCTTCCACCCGGCTGCGTCCATTACCCACAGAAAGGTTACCGGTTCCAAGCACGCGGTCCCCCACCAGGCGAATGGCACCGCCGGAGCCAGTTCCTGAAAATTGACAATTGATTGCGCTACCACCACCAATGGCGGAAATGGTCCCGTTCACAATGATATCCAGGGTCGAGTCGATCAGAATAGCGCCGCCCCCACCACCGCCATTTGCTCCGTTACTATCGCTGAGAGAACCAGAGCCACCGCCGCCTGAACCACCAGCCAAGGGTTGAATGAAGGCGTTGCCATAAACTCCATTGTAAGCGCCATTACCACCTGCTGCACAAAAATTAGAGCCTGGCAAGCCCCCGCCGGGTCCTTGACCCGCGCTGCCGGCATATAAATTCGAACGATTGAACGCTATTCCGCCCAGGCCGCCAGCATAGCCACCAGGGCCGCCGGGAGACGCCTGACCCTCAACCAGTGTCCCGGCAACGCCATTGAGGTTCAGCACACCGTCAATCTGGACATTCTCCGTCGCCAGCCACACCACAGGAGTATTGTTGTCATTTTTCTCGAAGGTTACGGTGATCCCCTCCTCGACGAAGATTGAGGTAAAATTCCATACCCCGTCCGGCTTTGCAGTCATGTCGAACACGTAGGTCCCTCCCAGGATACCGGATATATTCAACGGGCCATCGACCCCGGTGGAAGCGCTGGTGTGGGGCAGGTCGATATTTTGCGCTATCGAAAACCGGGGGGTAAAAGCGAAAACGATCAGAGCCAAAGCGCAAATACAACATAAACGTAGTGCCGGGCACCGGTGTGTTAATTCGGGTAGAATGCTGCGAGACAATTGGCGTTTGGGATTCATAATGTTATCAGATTGGAGTTTTAGCGCTTAGGGCGGGTTCGATTCATAACTGATCAAAGGTGATTCAACCGGGTAATCAACGGCGGTTGGAAGTATTCCTTCCAATGTATTAATGTAGTACATAGGGAATGATTGGACAGAAATGAAATGGTCGGCTAACAAGGTGGTCTCTTGGGCGTTGAGGTAAAAAATTGGAAGGGATTGGACGGATGTTGTGGAAAAATCACTTGGCAATGCGGTTGGAAGGGCGTTTAGATAAGCAGAAATGGTGGAGGTAACCTGAACCGAGATCATATTGTCACTGATCGTAGGATCCCGGCCCTCGGCGATTTCTGTCAAGTCGTCCAAACCATCGCCGTCGGTGTCAATTAAGGTGGGGTCGGTGCCCCCGCGAATTTCGTCCCCGTCGTTGATTCCATCGAAATCGCTATCCTCCAGGCCGTCGTTGGTTCCGTTTCCGTCAGAATCAGGTTTTGTAGGATCCGTCCCAAGCAAAAACTCACCGATATTGGGAAGACCGTCGATGTCGGAGTCCTCAAGTCCGTCAACCACACTGTTTCCATTGCTGTCCTCGAGGTCGGGATCGAGGCCGATCGCGGTTTCAAAATCGTTGGGCAATCCGTCGAAATCACGATCGGAAAACTGAGGATCCTCAAGCGGCAGGCGTTGCAGGACAATATCGGCAAGAACAGTGGCATCCACAGCGTTTACCACACCGTCTTTATTGACATCGGCAAAGGGCAGCAGGCTGGGCGACAAAAAAGAGCTGCCCTGAAGGTGATTTTGGAGTATAACAACATCCAGAACCGTAGCCTGACCATCCTCATCAAGGTCTCCCAGTTTGGTCGGAACACCAAAAGCTAAACCCTGCCATAAAACCAACGCCCAGAAAAACGCAGTGTAAGTAATAAATCTGAGAAAATACCGCATAACAAACGGCCGGTCCTTAACTTAGCGGAGTTGCCGATTACTATATACTACGACAGGAGTGATTAATCAACGAATATACGGGATAATAGGGCGTTTAATTTGATTATGGACCAAATCTCTTCCCTAAGTGGGTGGAAAAATTCTTTGGATAAGCGATATTTTCCCCAACCGTCGGAGACCCGTTTTACGAACCAAGTTTCAGTTTTACGCGTGAGGGTAGAATCAGTTTCAGGTTTTCTGATAATGCGCGGAGGGCCTTTTCGGTCTCGGCCCAACTCAGGCAGGGGTCGGTGATGGAGATGCCGTAGTCGAGTTGGGTGAGGTCTTTGGGAATTGGTTGGCTACCTTCGCGCAGGTGACTTTCGAGCATCAGGCCGACGATGGAGCGGTTACCGTTGGAAATCTGTTGTGCGATATCTTTGAGAACCTCCAATTGCCGGACGGGGTCTTTGCCGGAATTGGCGTGGCTGCAATCGACCATGATATTGGCCTTCAGACCAGTCCCTTCGAGCGCCTGTTCACAATCGGCGATGGCGGTGACATCGAAGTTGGGTTTTCCTCCCCCACCCCGCAGGACGATGTGGGTGTAGGGATTGCCCTTGGTGCGAACGACGGCCACCTGACCCGGTGGATCGACACTGAGAAAATCATTACTTTTTGCGGCGGCATGGATGGCGTTGATGGCCACATCCAAACTGCCGTCGGTGCCGTTTTTGAAGCCCACCGGTGAGGTGAAACCGCTGGCCATTTTGCGATGAGTTTGCGACTCCGTTGTTCGCGCCCCGATGGCGGTCCATGAAGTCAAATCCTGCACATATTGGGGTGAAATGAGGTCGAGGGCTTCCCCCGCCACCGGCAGGCCAAGCTCGGCAAGGTCGAGGAGGAGTTTGCGGGCCAGTTTCAGGCCTTCCTCGATCTGACAGGAATTATCGAGAAAGGGATCGTTGATGAGCCCCTGCCAGCCGATCCGGGTGCGCGGTTTTTCAAAATACACACGCATGATGAGCAGCAGGGTGTCCTCCAGTTCGTCGGCCAAATCTTTTAACCGGACAGCATATTCACGGGCTGCCTTGACATCATGTATGGAACAGGGCCCGACCACAACGAATAGCCGATGATCCTTTCGCAAAAGGATTTTTTTTACGGATTGCTGGGCCTGCAAAACCGTTTCTACCGCCTTTTCGCTGAGGGGATACCTTTGCTTCAGCTCCAGTGGAGTCAGAAGCGGCTCCTCAGCGAAAACGTTTACGTTCTCTATACGCCTGTCGGTCATTTCTCGTTGAGGACAAAGAGGTCCATAAAAGCGTTCGCCGGTGTTTGATCGAGCCGTTCCGGTTCTGAAAAAAGATCGAGAATGGCCTTGGCCCGATTGCTTGGGAAACGGGTGGCCAGGTTTGCCTCGAATTTTTTGATCAGCAGTGGGATGCCCTCTTCGCGTCTTCGGCGATGTCCGATTGGATAGGAGACTTCCACCCGTTCGGCGCTTGATCCGTCTTGAAAATGAATGGTCAAAGCGTTGCCGATGGATCGCTTTTCGGGATCGAGATATTCGCGGCTGAAACGCTCGTTTTCCCGCACTTCCATCTTCCCGCGAAGGGCATCGATTCGGGGATCGGCGGCGGCTTCGTCCTCGTAGTGGTCTGCGGTCAGATTGCCATGCAAAAGCCCGGTCGCGATCATATATTGCAGGCAGTGATCCCGGTCCGCCGGGTTGTCCAGCGGCCCCGTTTTATCGATGATGCGAACCCCTGCTTCCTGTGTTTCAACCTCGATTTTTTCAATTTCATCCAGCCGGTCAATAATCAGCGGATGCAAGGTGCAGGCGGCTTCCACGGCGGTTTGGGCATGGAATTCCGCCGGAAAAGAGATTTTAAAGAGCACATTCTCCATCACATAGCTGCCATAACCACGGGTAAAACCAAGCTCCTCGCCCTTGAAGAGAACATCGTGAAAACCCCAACCCGGTGCGCTCAAGGCGGTCGGGTAGCCCATCTCACCAGACAGGGTAATCAGCGCCAGGCGGACGGCCCGGCTGGTGGCATCACCGGCGGCCCAGGATTTCCGCGAACCGGTATTGGGCGCGTGGCGATAGGTGCGCAAGGCCCCGCCATCAATCCAGGCATGGGAAACCGCATTGATGATATCGTCCCGTGTGCCGCCCAGTAATTGGGTGACGACGGCTGTGCTGGCAATTCTCACCAGGAGCACATGGTCAAGCCCCACCCGGTTGAAAGAATTTTCGAGGGCAATAACACCCTGGATTTCGTGGGCCTTGATGGCGGCTTCGAGAATATCTCGCACTGTAAAAGTGGCTTTCCCCTGGCGGCACATGTAGTCGGCAACGGCCAAAATTCCACCCAAATTATCCGAGGGGTGCCCCCACTCCGCCGCCAGCCAGGTATCGTTGTAATCGAGCCAACGAATCATGCAGCCGATGTTGAAAGCCGCCTGAACAGGATCGAGTTCATAGCTGGTGCCGGGGACTCTTGCGCCGTTGGGCATTTGGGCTCCCGGAACCACCGGGCCGAGCAATTTCGTGCAGGCCGGGTATTTCTGTGCCAACAAGCCGCAGCCAAGGCTATCCATAAGGCAATGGCGGGCGGTTTCAAAAGCGACCGAACTATCGATCCGGTTATTGGCAACATAGTCGGCGATATCGACCAGAATACGCTCAGGCAAGGGGCGTTCAGCAGATTTATGCATACTCATAATTCAATCAAGAAGGTAAAGGGGATCAGTTTTCAGGAGTCAGGAAAATAGGCAGCGGATGTCAGTCTTCAGATTCCCAAATGAAATTCATCCCGAATCCACCATCCCTCATCCTGTATCTTCATTCTCCCCTACCCGCGTTCTTCGATTCGCACGTAAGCTCTTTCTTCTGGACCCACATATTCGGCGCTGGGGCGAATAATTCTGCCGCTGGCACGCTGCTCAAATACATGGGAGGCCCAGCCGGAAACACGCGATAAAACAAAAATCGGCGTGAACATCGGTGTGGGAATACCCATCATATGGTAGGCCGATGCGCTGAAGAAATCGAGATTGGGGAACATCTTTTTTTCGCGCATCATCACCGTTTCGACGCGCTCGGAAATTTCCCAAAGCCGCGTATCACCCGCTTCCTGACTCAATTTCAGGGACCAGCTTTTAATAATGTCTGAACGGGGGTCATTTTCGGTGTAAACGGGATGCCCGAAGCCCATGAATTTCTCCTTTTTGGCCAACCCTTCCAGTACACCGCGCTCGGCATCATCGGCATCCTGAAAACGCTCGATCAATTGCATGGCTTTCTCGTTGGCGCCGCCATGCAAGGGGCCACGGAGGGTTCCTATACCAGTGGAAATAGCCGAATGGAGATCGGACATGGTGGAGGTCGTTATGCGTGAGGCAAAAGTCGAGGCATTGAATTCATGCTCGGCGTAGAGGATGAGGGACACATCCATGGCGCGGGCCGCCGTGGGGCCAGCAGGGCTGCCATGCAGCAGGTGCAGGAAATGTGTGGCAATCGAGGCATCATCCGTTTCCACCTCGATTCTCCGTCCGTCCCGGCTATAATGATGCCAGTAGGCGAGCATTGATGGCAGGCAGGCCAACAGACGCATGGTCGCCGACATCTGGTCGTCGAAGGACTTTTCTGGTTCCAGGCAACCCAGAGCCGAGCAACCCGTTCGCAGGACATCCATGGGATTGGCTGAACCGGGCAAATTTTCGAGAATGGTTTTCATACCGGCGGAAAGGCCGCGTTTGCTTTTTAATTCGGCGCAAAATGCGTCACGCTCACTGGCCAGCGGCAGTTGGCCTTTCAGGAGAAGATAGGCCACCTCCTCGAAAGTGGAGTTTTCGGCCAGATCTTCGATCGTATAACCTCGATAGGTGAGACCTTTGCCCTCTTTTCCAACCGTGGCAATGGTGGTTTCTCCGGCGATGATTCCAGACATTTGAACTGCTTTTTTGGCGCTCATAGATTTTCCTTTTCCTGTTGTTCTTTGAATAATTTATCCAGTTTTTCCTCGAACTTATGGTATTCGAGGACTTCGTAAAGTTCCTGCCGGGTTTGCATTAAATCGAGGACCTCACTTTGTGTCCCCTCCTCCCGAATGGTTGAAAAAATAGTTTCCGCAGCAGCGCTCATGGCTCGAAATGCGGAAAGCGGATACAGCGCCAGCCCAACGCCAGCGGACCGCAATTCATCCAGATTAAAAAGCGGTGTTTTGCCAAATTCCGTGATATTGGCCAGAACCGGAACGTTTACCGCCTCTGTAAACCGGCGATACTCGGCCAATTCGGTGCAGGCTTCGGCAAAAATCATATCGGCCCCCGCCGCGACGTATCGACAGGCTCTCTCTATGGCGGCATCCAGACCTTCCGAAGCAAGGGCATCCGTCCGAGCCATAATTACGAATTCGGGGTCCCTACGGGCATCGACAGCGGAAACAATGCGATCCGCCATTTCACTCGCCGAAACCAATTCCTTGCCCGGACGATGACCACAGCGCTTGGTTTGTACCTGGTCCTCCATATGAATTCCAGCGGCTCCGGCCCGAGTCATTTCACGAATCGTCCGGGCGATCATAAAAGCGCCTCCAAAACCAGTATCGGCGTCCACCAACAGTGGCAGAGAGGTGGCGGCGGTAATTCGGCGGATGTCTTCGAGGACATCCTGCAAGGTCGTGATTCCGAGATCCGGCAGCCCGTGTGAGGAATTGGCTACCCCTGCCCCGGACAAATAGAGCGCCCTAAAACCGGCCCTTTCGGCTAAAAGGGCTGAATACGCATTAACGACACCGACTACCTGGAGAGGGGTTTCTTCCTCAAGAGCAGCCCGGAATCGTTTACCGGCAGTGGGAGAATTGCTCATGTAAATAGAAAAACGACCACTTTACGTAATTACTGTGCACAGTGGCAAGAGCTTTGCATTAAGAGGGCGTCAAAAATAGTTTAAACGCTTAAAGCCCTTTTGCAAGCCGCCGCGATTGATGGGACATCGATTTTATACTCCCGATAAACATCCTCCATCGATCCCGATTGCCCAAAATCCTTAACCCCCAGCGGAATGACTCTCGCTCCCAATGCCCCTCCAATCCAGGCAAGGGCATGGGGGTGCCCATCGATCAAGGTGACGATTGGTGCGCAGCGACTCGCTTCTGGAAGAACGTCCGCCAAAAAATGGTCCCCCGCCGATGGCTCGTCGGCGATGCTTTGATAATCCCGGTAAAGCGGCCCCGGACCGGTGATATTGATGACATTTACGAAGTAACCCTCCTCACGCAATTGGCGACTGACCTCAATCGCCTCGGGAATCATGGCCCCACAGGCGAACAGATTGACCAGATTGTGACCGGGCAGGCAGTCTTTTTCAAAACTGCGATCCACCAGCAGGTAAGCGCCCCGGAGGACTTGAAGGCGCAGGCGTTGGGCTTCCTCGATATTTTCCGGCAATTGAAAAAGGTTCTGATCGACCGGTTTTGTAGTCAGTCTTATATAGGTAGAGAGATCGCCCCGGCGAATCTGATCGAGCGCCTCCATCATAATCCATTCCAATTCCTGCCCGAAACAAGGTTCGTAGGCGGACAGTTTGGGCATTTCCGTGCCGATGGAGGAAGTCAGAATCGATTGATGCGCCCCACCCTCGCCCGAAAGCGTAACCCCGGAGGGAGTGCCCACCGTTATAAATCGGGAGCCGGAATAGATCGCGTAAAAAAATGCGTCCAGCCCGCGACGTACGAAGGGATCGTAAAGCGTTCCAATGGGAAACAAGGTTTCTCCGAAAAGTTCCTTCGAGAGGCCAAATTGGCCGAGGGCCATGAAGAGATTGTTTTCGGAAATCCCAAGCTCGATATGCTGTCCGCCGGGTGTTTCTTTCCAGCGTAAAACGCCTTCTTCGGGAGCATCCGGGAGCGCCTCCCCCTCATCCTGGCTCCACACCTCCATTTTATTGATCCAACCCCCAAGGTTGGTCGAACTGGCCACATCGGGACTCAGGGTGACCACCCTTTCGGCTACCTCGGGATGCTTCCGCGACAAGGCCGTCAGGATTACGCCAAATGCCTGTTGGGTCGAGCGGAGCCCCCGATGCTTACAAGAGAGCGCAGTTGCCAGGGGCGCCAAGGCTGGTGATTCGGGCGATTCGCTCGGTGGCCGCAACCGTGTGGCAGCTTCGGCACAGAGGCCGCCTTCCAGGCTGTCGGGCTCAAAGCCGGACCACTCTTGCCCCACGGGAATTTCAAGCTGTTTTTGCAATTCCTCCATCTGCGGTTCGTTCAGGAGAACGGAATGATTTTGCGGATGACCAGCGGAGGGCAATTGCCAGCCTTTCATGGTGTAGGCAAACAAGACGGACGGCCCTTCATGGGCATCCACGGCGGACAATGCGGCCAATAGTTCATCGAAATCGTGCCCTCCCAGATTCCAGAACAAATCGCGCAGTTCCGGATCCCCATAGCGATCGAGAAAGCGAGACATGTCGCGAGGGAAACGGCTTTTACGCGGCAGCCATGTGCGGAGATCTTCCGGCCCGAGCCTGAGCAGTCCCTGGTAGGCGTCGTTTGACAATTCATCGATGCAGGCCCGCAGCAATTCCCCGTTCGGCTGCTCGAAGGCCGCCTTGAGGCGCTTGCCATATTTGACGTCGATTACTTTCCAACCGTTGGCGGCAAACATTTCCCGCCAGCAGCGAACGCGGATGCCCGGAATCACGCGGTCAAGGCTCTGCCGGTTCAAATCGACGATCCACAACAGGTCGGTCAGCTCACTCATGGCGGGTTCCGCGACCGCTTCCCAAACCGAGCCCTCGTCGAGTTCGGCATCGCCCACGAGACTGACAAATCGATGCCTGCCGGGGGTCTTGGCCGAAAAGGAGTGCGTATCGAGATAGGCCATTACAAGGGCGGCAAAATTGGGAGCGGTCGCCCCAAGCCCCACCGAACCGGTAGAAAAATCGACGGGATCGGGATCCTTGGTCCGGCTGGGGTAGGCTTGCAGGCCGCCCAGTTGTCGCAGGTTCTTCAAGTATTTCGGATCGAGGTTGCCCAATAGAAACTGGATTGCGTGAAAGACCGGGGAGGCGTGCGGTTTGACGGATATTTTGTCCCCCGCCCTCAGGTAATCAAAGAAGAGGGCCGTCATGATGGTCACTACCGATGCGCTGGAAGACTGGTGCCCGCCAACCTTCACCCCGCCCGCGCTTTTATGAAAGGTATTGGCGTGATGGACCATTTTTACAGCCAGCCAGAGGACCTTTTTTTGAATCTCACGGAGCAAAGCCACTCGATTTGGTTTCATTATTTCTCTACTCATATTCAGGAATATTTATAACCGTATACGCAAAAAATTCTCAACAAAAAGGCACAAAAAATGCCGCAAAGATATAGAAGATAAGAATTTGCATTTATCAGAAAAATACTTTTATGATAACTTAATCAAAGTATAATCACTACTTTACGAAACCTGCAACTGCCGTTGAAACAGAAAATCGATATGGGAAATCCTGGCTGTTTTCAATAGCTCGTATAAGTTACCCCTGTTTGGATTATGAATAAAAAAACTCCTTCCACCCTCAGGGCAACCCTGCCTTGTCTGCATGTTAAAACCGGGCTCCTCATTACCGCATTGGCGATAGTGGGCGTCTCGACAGCCTCCGCCGTCGATTTTCTCCTTGGAGAAGCCGATGTCAGTATAGACACCACACTCTCCTATGGCATTCAATTCCGATTGAACGAAGCGGATCGAGCTCTTCTCGGAACCACCAACGGCGGATTGCAAAATTCCGTCAATGCCGATGATGGCAATCTCAATTACGACAAAGGTCTTTTTTCGAGCGCCATGAAGATCACCAGTGAAATGGAGGTTAATTATAAAAATGTGGGATTTTTTACTCGCGGCACAGCCTTTCACGATTTCGAGAACGAAAACAATGACAGGGAACGCACCCAGCTATCTGGCGACGCTCTCGAAAAAGTGGGTGAGGATATAATTCTTCTCGATTTCTACGGTTTCGCCAGTTTCGACCTCGGAAACATGCCGGTGGACCTCCGGGTCGGCAGCCAGGTTCTCAGTTGGGGTGAAAGCACCTTTATTCAGAACGGCATCAATTCTATCAACCCGGTTGATGTTTCAAAGTTTCGCGTTGCCGGCGCTGAGTTGAGAGAGGGCCTTATTCCCGTGCCAATGGTTTCGGCCTCGATCGGCATTACCGAGAAT
This sequence comes from Opitutales bacterium, assembly GCA_021772515.1. Lineage (GTDB taxonomy): Bacteria > Verrucomicrobiota > Verrucomicrobiia > Opitutales > UBA2987 > JAJFLU01. The sequence goes on along the minus strand of JAJFLU010000022.1, from coordinate 77,242 downwards.
ATTTCCCTTGAGGGTTTTTACCTTTTCGAGTTTGCGGAAACTGAAATCGATCCCCCCGGCACCTATTTCAGCACCAACGATTTTGCCGGAATTAGCGGAAACACCGTCATGCTGGGCTTCGGGGCCATCCCCGACATCCCCGCCAACAGTCCTCTCGGCGGCCTTGGCGGCGTGCCACGCGGCCCCAACAGAAACCCCAGCGACAGCGGGCAATTCGGGTTTGCCACCCGCATCTTGATCCCTGCCCTGAACGATATCGAGATCGGCCTGTATTTCCTTCGCACCCACAGCCGCCTCCCATTGATCAGTTCAATCACACCAACGGTCCCCATCGATTTTGCCAATCTGCCGGCCTTCATCGGTTCCCTGGTCCCCGGTTTTATTGCCCAGGGTCTTACTCTGGAAGAGGCCACAGCCGCAGCAACCTCACAGGGCGGGACGGTCTTCCTGCTGACCAGCGCAGCCACTGGTCGCTACGTCGTCGGTTACCCCGAGGATATCGATCAATTTGGCATCAGTATCAATACAGACCTCGGAAAGACCGGTATCTCCCTGCAGGGTGAAATCTCCGTCCGCATCGACCAGCCACTGCAAATTGACGATGTGGAGTTGCTTTTCGCAACCCTCTCGGCCATCACGAATATCCCCGGCGTCGGGCCTGTTCCCGGTTTTCCGGATTTTGGGGGCGCCAATCAGATCGGTGATTTCGGCGGCCAGCTGGGAACCTCCATCGATGGCTTTCAGCGCAAGGATGTGATACAGGTACAGACCACTTTGACAAATGTCACCGGGCCAATCCTGGGGGCCGATCAATCCGTCTTCCTGGTCGAAATCGGCGCCACCTTTGTGCCGGATTTGCCAAACAAAGACGTACTCAGGTTCGACGGACCCGGAACCTTCACCAGTGGCGATCCATTCGCCATGCTCATAACCGGGAACGGCGATTTACCCGCCACCTCGCTTGATGCTTTTGCCGATAGCTCCTCATGGGGTTACCGGATTTTGACCCGCCTGGACTACCTGAATCTGTTCAGCGGCGTAAATGTATCCCCCAGCCTCGCCTTCGCTCACGATGTTACTGGTAACACCCCTTTACCCATCGGCAATTTCCTCGAAGGCCGAAAAACCCTCACTCTGGGAGTCGAGTTCACATACCTAAACTCTTGGTCCTACGCCATGCGTTATACCAACTTCTTCGGGGCCGGGGACTTTAACCTGGCCAGTGACCGCGATTTCTTTTCCGCCACCATTAAATACTCCTTCTAATAGCTAGCTGAGACCTGTCATCATGTTTAAAAAATTTCAACTTTTTATCTCTCTCTGTATCCTAATCACCCTATCCGGGCAGCAGGCTTGGTCGGCAATCACACAGGCCGAAGTAGATCGCCTCGGAAATGACCTTACTCCGATCGGCGGTGAAAAAGCCGGTAATGCCGAAGGCACCATACCCGCCTGGGAGGGGGGCATCACCACTCCGCCCGCCGGTTATGTAAAAGGAATGCACCACCCGGATCCCTATGCGGGAGACAGTGCCCAGTTTACCATAACCGCCTCCAACCTAAATCAGCACAAGGATCAGCTTTCAATCGGTCACCAGGCTCTCTTGAATGCTTACGATACCTACAAAATGGCCGTTTACCCCACCCGCCGTTCCGCTTCCTATCCTCAACGAGTTTACGACGCCACCAAACAAATTGCCCTCACTTCGGAGGTCATTGGTGACGGCGCAGGTGTCTCGGGGGCCATTTTGGGAATCCCATTTCCAATCCCCAAATCGGGCCACGAAGTCATCTGGAATCACCTCGTTCGCTACCGTGGCACAATTGCAGCGCGCCATATCAGCCAGGCGGCTCCGACACGCAATGGACGGTTCACACTGGTCGATTTTGAGGATGAATTTCTCTTCAACTACACCCTTGAGGGGATGAAGGCCGAGGAACTCGATAATACCCTCCTTTATTTCAAACAAGAGGTGAAAGCCCCTGCACGACTGGCCGGAACCATTCTCCTCGCCCATGAAACCATGGACCAGATTACGGAGCCTCGGCGGGCCTGGGTTTACAATACCGGCCAGCGCCGCGTTCGCCGCGCCCCCAATGTTGCCTACGACAACCCCGGAACCGCCGCCGACGGCGTGAGAACCAGTGACCAGTTCGATATGTTCAATGGCGCACTCGACCGCTATAACTGGAAACTGCTCGGCAAAAGGGAAATGTATATGCCCTACAACTCCTACAAGTTGCACAGCGACCAGGTAAAAGTTAAGGAAATTCTCACACCCCTGCACATCAACCAGGACCTTGCCCGCTATGAACTGCACCGCGTCTGGGTCGTCGATGCCACCTTGAAGGAAGGTAAACGCCACCTCTACTCGCGGAGAACTTTTTATGTGGACGAAGATAGCTGGCAGATTCTGGCAGTGGACCAATATGACGGCAGGGGCGAGCTCTGGAGGATTTCAGAGGGCCACTGCATCAACTACTACGAAGAACCCACTTTCTGGAGCACACTCGAGGTGCATACCGACCTGTTCTCGGGCCGCTACCTCGCTATTGGTCTCGATAACCAACGCAAAATGTATGAATTCGGTATCGACCGGGAAGTCTCCGACTACACCCCATCCGCCCTCCGAAGATCGGGTATCCGCTAGGTTTAACTAGAAGGTTTGTCAGGAGTCTTCCTCAAATCCAGGTTGTCATTTTCAGGAAAACCTTTTCCACATTGTAATTCCCGCAACAGTTTCAATGGATACTAAGTCGGCAAGGTGGTTCAGACGGTTCCTGCTTCTCGTCGGCGTTATGACGCTGTGTTTTGCCCAAATTTTACAGGGCAGCGACGAACTCCCTTCGGAATCCTTGCCGCTGGCGCCGAACTCCCTGCTCCTCGACATGCAGGTTGTGGGCACGAAGATCGTGGTTGTGGGCGAGCGGGGGCATATCCTCACATCAGAGGATGATGGCCAATCTTGGAAGCAAATGCCCACCCCAACGCGCTCCACTCTGACGGCGGTTTACTTTGCCGATGTCAAAGATGGCTGGGCCGTGGGGCACGACGGCATTATACTGCACACGGTCAACGGCGGTGAGTGGTGGGAAAAGGTAAATGCCGAAATCGAGTCGGGAACCAGTTACCTCGACGTATATTTCATCGATCGTGATCGCGGATTCATCGTCGGCGCCTATGGGGAGTTCCGTCAAACCGAGGACGGTGGCAAAACCTGGGAGCAGAAATGGGTTTCAGAGGAAGAAATGCATTTCAATCGTATCAGCACGGGGCAGGACGGGTATGTCTATCTGGCGGGTGAAAGCGGAACCCTCATGGAATCGAAGGATCAGGCGCAAACCTGGAATGCTCTCGAATCGCCCTATTACGGCTCCACTTTTGGTGTTCTTTCGATCGACAAAAGCATACTTCTGCTCTATGGCCTGAGAGGTAATATTTACCTGACCGAAGACCGGGCGCTGAGCTGGAATAAAATCGATAATGATGTAAAAGTTCTCCTTTCGTCGGCCATTCGGCTGCGCAACGGAATCATCGTGATGGCAGGGCAAGGCGGTAATTTATTCGTCAGCCGTGATCTTGGTAAATCCTTCAAACTCTGGAAACAACCCTCTTTGATCGGCACCGCCGAATTGGTGGAAACACCCGGAGGCTACATTTTGGCCGCAGGGGTTAATGGAGTTCATCGGCTTGATCCGCCACCGCTTCAAGAGTCGGCAAGCGACGAATAATTCGGACAAGAATCAGCGCTCATTAGCCCATAACCCAAAAAATATGGTTGAAAAAATCGAAAAGTTGGTATTCGCGCGCCGCGGATTGCTGGTGACCCTCTTTCTATTGGTCACTGCGGGCATGCTCTACTCCGCCATCAAGGCCCGGGTCGATGTCAGCTTTACGAAAAAACTGCCCCTCAAACACGAGTATATCCAGACTTTCATGCAATACCGCGAGCAATTCGGCGGAGCCAACCGGATAGTCATCGCCCTGATGGTGCCCGAGGGTGACATATTTACTCCCGAATTTTTCGAAATCCTCAAATCGGTCACCGATGAGGTATTTTTCCTCCCGGGAGTGGATCGGGCACAGGTAACCTCCCTTTTTACCCCCAATGTGAGGTTTGTGGAAATAGTTGAGGACGGCTTTGCGGGCGGAAACGTGGTGCCGGACGACTTTGAACCAACCAGGGAAGGTCTCGAAAAGGTGCGTGAAAACGTTATCAAATCGGGGCGAGTGGGCCGTCTGGTGGCCAATGATTTCAGTGGTACCATTGTGTCGGCTCAATTGCAGGAGTTAAATCCGGCCACCGGAGAAAAAATGAACTATATCGAGGTGGCAAATCACCTTGAGGAAAAAATCCGTGAGCGCTTTGAAGAAGAGGGCAAAGACATTGGTCTGAAGGTCCACATTATCGGGTTTACCAAGGTTATCGGCGATATCGCCAACGGCGCTCGCAGCGTAATTTTATTTTTCATCATATCGTTTCTGGTAACCGGCTCGTTTGTTTATTTTTACTCCCAATCCTTTCGTTTGACCGTTTTACCCTTGGCCTGCGCACTGGTCGCAGTTATCTGGCAAATTGGCCTGTTAAACGTTCTCGGCTATGGCATCGATCCCATGTCCATACTGGTTCCGTTCCTGGTTTTTGCGATTGGAGTAAGCCATGGAGTGCAAATGATCCGCTGCTTCCGGGCGGAGATATTCCTCGGCAATAGCAATGAGGAGGCGGCCCGGTCGAGCTTTCGACAGTTGCTCATACCGGGGGGCACTGCCCTGCTCACCGATACGATTGGATTTGTCACTATTTTATTGATCAAAATCGAGGTGATTCAGGAATTGGCCAAATCCGCAAGCCTCGGTGTGGCCACCATTCTCTTCACGACCTTGATCCTTTTACCCGTCCTCCTTTCCTATGTGAACCTGAAGCCGGAATACCTGGACAGAGTGGCCCAACGCAAGGAGATCACAGACCGTTTCTGGAGTAGATTGGCGCGAATCGCTGAAGCGAGGGTATCATTGGTCATCATCGCGGGGGCAATTATTCTCTTTATGGCGGGCTATGGAAAGGCCAGCAAAATCAAAATCGGCGACCTCAACGAGGGCGTCCCCGAATTGAGGGAAAACTCCCGCTACAATAAAGATAGCTCAATCATCACACATAACTTTACAATCGGAGTGGATTTGCTCTCGGTCATCGTCGAAACCGTTCCCGACGGTTGCATCGATTATGAGATAATGTCGAATATGGACCGTTTTGAATGGCATATGCGCAATGTTCCCGGTGTGCAATCGGTCATCGGTCTGCCGGGTTTGGCCAAGGTGATCAATGCTGGCTGGAATGAAGGCAGCCCAAAATGGCAGATATTGCCCCGACACCCTTCCGTTCTCGCGCAGGCCATCAGCCCCATCGATACATCGAGTGGTCTCCTCAATGCCGATTGCGATGTTATGCCCATCCTCATTTTCCTCGAGGACCATAAGGCTGAAACCATCGAAACCGTTATCGCCGCTATCAAAACCTACGCAGCTGAAAATAATAGCGAAAATCCAAAAGTCATTTTCAATTTGGCGAGCGGCAATGTGGGGGTTATGGGCGCCACCAACGAAGTCGTCAGCGCGGCCCAATTTCCCATACTACTCTGGGTATTTGCCGCCGTCATCATCCTTTGCATCCTGGCATTTCGCTCCTGGAAGGCGGCCTTTTGCATCGTCATTCCGCTGGCGCTGGTTTCCGTTCTCGCCTACGCTCTCATGCAATTTCTCGATATCGGGTTGAAAGTCTCAACCCTGCCCGTTGTGGCTCTCGGTGTGGGTGTGGGTGTGGATTACGGCATTTATCTTTTCTCCAGACTGGAAACCTGTCTTGCCCAAAGCGACTACTTCGAGGAAGCCCTCGCCTCGGCTTTCAAGCTCACCGGGAGCGCCGTGGTATTCACCGGACTTACCCTCGCGGTAGGCGTAAGCACATGGATATTCTCCGCACTCAAATTTCAGGCCGACATGGGCATCCTGCTCACCTTCATGTTCTTCCTCAACATGCTCGGAGCCATGCTCCTGCTTCCCGCCATAGCCCGCTGGCTCTACCGCCACCACAAATTCGACGATGACGAAGCTGAAGCCTTACCGCCTTCCGATTAAATCACCGATTCGAGCTCGTGGTAGGGCAATGAAAATGCCTCCGAGACGCCTTCGTAGGTGATTTTTCCCCGCACGATATTGGCCCCTCTGGCGATTTCCCGATGCTTTTTCACACATCCCGGAAAACCCGTATTGGCGATTTCGAGAACATACCGGAACGTTGCGTTGGTCAAAGCGACGGTGGAGGTCTTGGGAACCGCGCCCGGCATATTGGCCACCCCGTAATGGACCACCCCGTCCACCTCGTATATCGGGTCGTCGTGGGTGGTCGCATGTATGGTCTCGACGCATCCTCCCTGGTCAACCGCCACATCGATAATGACGGAGCGCTGCTGCATTAGAGATAGCATTTGTCGGGTGATGAGATTGGGTGCCTTTGCCCCTGGAATGAGCACCGCGCCGATAACGAGATCCGCCCGCTCGATGGCCCTGCGGATATTTGCCGGGTTCGACATAATGGTGTTCACATTGGCCGGCATGACATCATCCAGATACCGCATCCGGGGCAGACTGACATCGAGAATGGAGACACTGGCCCCGAGACCGGCGGCGATTTTTGCCGCATTGGCCCCCACAATACCACCACCGAGAATAACCACACTGGCCGGTTCGACACCCGGCACGCCGCCAAGCAGCACCCCGATTCCCCCGTGCGGATGCTCGAGACAATCGGCCCCCACCTGAATGGACATCCGGCCCGCCACCTCGCTCATGGGAATCAGCAATGGCAGGGAACCATCGGCCGATTCAACGGTTTCATAGGCGATTGCTACGCAGCCACTGTTTTGGATGCCTTCGATTAAATCCAGCGACGCCGCGAAATGGAAATAGGTAAAGACGATCTGATTTTCGCGAATCAAGGGGTATTCCTCCGGCAGAGGCTCCTTGACCTTTACAATCATATCGGAGGCGGCGAAGATTTCCTCGGCGGAATCCAACACTTCGGCCCCATATTGGCGATAATCCTCATCCGAAAAACCACTCCCGAGACCGGCTTGGGTTTCAATAAGCACGCGATGCCCGGCGGCCTTGAGCAGTTCGACACCCGCCGGCACCAAAGCCACCCTGTTTTCCAAAATTTTTATTTCCTTCGGTACCCCGACAATCATAATCAACCTTTGCTAAAAGTAGTTGTTGTTTTTATTTTTGCAGCATTAAGGGGAAATTTGCTATTACTGCCAACATCCTTTTTTTACCCATTTGATGAGAAAAATTCTGGCTATACGTTTCAAATTTTTGGGGGATGTGGCTGTCACCATTCCGGCTTTGCGGGCAGTAAAGACCAAGCTGCCGGACTCGGAGCTTCATGTGGTGGTGGCCGAGGAGGCGGTGCCCATACTTCGTCATCTGCCGTGGATCGACCGCTTGTGGGCTTTTCCGCGCACACGGGGTAAGGTCCAATTGGGGCGTTCCTTGCCGCTTATCCGGCGGTTGCGGCGGGAGCGTTTCGATATTTCCATAGATTTTTCAGGAAATGACCGGGGAGCCATTTTAAGTCTCCTGACGGGGGCCAAGATGCGGGTCGGTCCCATCGCCCCGCGTGGGTTTCTGGGCAGAAAGCATTGCTATCACCAGTCGATTGAGGAACTGCCCTACTATCACCATGAATTGATGCGAAATTTTCACCTCATCACTTTTTTGGGGATTCCGTATCCAGAGAAACCGCAACTGGAAATTCGTTCCGATCCTGTATTGACCGAAAAAGCGAAAGCCCTGCTCGGTGGGCATCAATATATCTGCCACCTCTCCACCAGCCGGGAAAAGAAAGAATGGCCGCTGGAGAACTGGGTTCGATTTTACCATAAAGCCACCGAAACCGGCGCGAGGGTGATTTTTTCGAGCGGCCCCACGGATCGAGAGCAAACCATGCTCAAGGAGCTTCTAAAACTGGACTCGACGCTGCCGGTTTTGCCGCCCACCGATTCGCTCGATTTGTTTCTGGCCGTTTTGAATGAGGCCCGGGGCTTTATTTCGGGGGACACCGGGCCCCTCCATTTCGCCGCCGGTTTGGGCGTCCCCACGATCGGGATTTTTGGTCCGACCGACAGCCGCCGCTGGGCTCCGCCGGGAGCCATCCATCAGAGCGTGCAAGGCGGGTTTTGCCCTTGCAGTGGGCACGCGTCGAGTTGCCAATATGAACATCCCTGCATCGCTCAAGTTTCCTCCGAGGAAATTTTCCACTGCTTCGAGGACATGCGAAAACTCGAAGAAAAGTAATCCATAAATCCACTAAACCTTTGCTGGAACTATCTCCCTATCTCCGAAAACACCTGCCCGAGGAACCGAATCTTTTCAACAGGCTGATGGATTGGCCGGGTGAGGTTTACCGCCTATTGGCCAACCGACGGACGGTGCGCTTTGAGGTCGGCGACCAGTCCTATTTCCTGAAAACCCATACGGGGGTTGGTTGGGGAGAAATTTTTAAGAGCCTCCTACAGGGCAACCTTCCAGTCATTGGCGCCCGAAACGAATACGAGTCCATCAAGGCATTGGAGAAAACCGGGGTTGCCACCCAGAAAATCGCCGGATTCGGCCAAAGGGGCATCAACCCGGCAGCACGAGAATCCTTCCTCATCACGGAGGAGCTGACCGGCAAAATTAAGCTCGCCGACATTGAAGAAACCTGGGCCGATTTACCCGATGAACAAGTTACCCTCATCCGCCTGACTCTCATTAAAGAAGTTTCCTTGTTGGCCTCGAAAATCCACCGGCACGGGCTCAATCACAGGGATTTGTATCTGGATCATATTATGGTTCACGAACGGGATTGGACCGATTACCGTCAGGGGGAACCGCTCGGGCTTACCCTCATCGATCTGCATCGGATGCAAAGGCGAAATCGAGTGCCCACCCGCTGGCTGGTTAAAGACCTTGGTGGGCTCCTATTTTCGGCCATGCACCTGGAATTGACGTCCAGGGAACTGGCATTGTTTATCAAAAATTACAGTGGAAAATTTGCTGGTAAGGAACTCAAAGCCAACCCGGAATTCTGGAAAAAAGTGATGCAAAGAGCCATCCGCATGTATAAAAAGCATTACAGCCAAAACCCGATCCTGCCCCCGGAATTCTCACCCTGATTTAAAATGCCTTATTTCTTTTCCATCAGGTATAGCGGGTAGGTTCCCAGAAAACCTGCTTCCTTGACGTCGAAAAATTCCGAGGCCACCTTCAGGAAATCCGCTGTATTGTAGGTGTCCGCTTTTTCATGCCCTCTGGCTTTATCGGCGATTTCCTCCGGCAGCCGTTCCAACTCAAGCCGCCCTGAGAATATCAATCTCTCCGTGCATAAATCCGACAAAATAGATAATATTCGCCGGTGATCGTAAAAAGCGTTTTCACTGCGACTGCTGCCCCAAAAGAGATAGTGGTAGGTGCCAATGGTCATCACCGTTTGAAAAGGCCCGCCAAATTCTTTGAGGCTTTCCGCTACTTCGTCGATAGCGGCCAGGTGAAAATTGGCATTCTCCACTGCCAAACACTTTCTCACTTGTTTGGAAATCGATACGAAAGGCTCAAATACATCAATTCCCGCCGCCAACCGGCAATGCTCGCCTTCCGCCGCCTTTAAAACATAATAACCCCGGCAGCATCCGATATCGAGAAACGACTCCATTTTTGGTTGAAAAAGCGAAGTAACAAGCCGCTCCCGACAAAACAACCGGTAGCTCGGTACCACCGCCCCACCGCGCAGCCGATAATTGTGATTCCGGGGATAGCCAGCCAAAACCGCATCGAGCGCCCTCTCCTCTTTGATGGCCGCTCCGCTATTCAAACCGGTTCCAATTATACGCCCATAGCCAAATAGGTTATTAATGGCCTCTCCAATTCCGTAAAAAATTCCCGGTTTCTTCATACTATCTCCAGTTTCTTACGTTTTTTTCGGAAAACATCAATACCGGGCTCCGAAATCAATAAAAACTGCCCGACTTCCTTCCCCTTGATTCGGTGCCTAGCTTTGAGCATGCGGCTAATTCGGTTCGCGGGGAATCACCATTGTGACGGTGAGACCTTTTCGATATTTATTGTTTTTGGCGAAAATATAGCCGCCGTGGAGTTCCACGATGCTTTGGCAGATCGCAAGCCCGAGACCACTGCCGGTAAGTTCTTCGGGTGCGTCCTCCTGACCTTCGCGCTCAAATCGATCGAAGATTCGCTCCAAACGATCTTCGGGGACGCCGGGCCCTTCGTCCTCAAAGGATACCTTCCAGTGATCGTTATCAATCTCCGATAGCATAATAATTCTGCCGTTCTCGGGACTGATTTTGAGGGCATTGGAAAAAATGTTGAGGAATACATGCCGCAGCCAGGAGGCATCGAATTTTACAAACCCGGCATCATCCCGGCCAAGTTCAAATTTCAATTGATTATCCTCGGCCAATGCTTCGGCATCTTCGCTGAATTCCGCAACGAATTTCTGGACATCACGCGATTCCTTTTCCAATTGGATTACGCGACTGTCGGCACGGGCGAGGACAAGCAGGTTTTCTATGATTTTGTTCATGCGGATAACCTCATCCACAAGCTCGGTCAGCCCTTCGCGATTCTCCTCGGATATCGCCCTGTCCCGTTGCAGCTTCTCCGCCTGCAATCGGATCAGGGACAAAGGAGTCCGCAGTTCGTGGGAAGCATCTGCGGTGAAAGATTTGATCTGATCGAACGACTTTTCAAGACGCTCGAACATGATGTTGAGAAACTGGGCGAGTTCGGATATTTCATCGTTTCCAGGAGAAACCGGAATACGTTCACTGAGGTTCAGCGCCGTGATTCTATTTGCTGTCGTCTGGATGGCCCGGATGGGTCGGAGGGCCATTGCCGTGAGGAATTTTGACAGGATCAGGCTCAATAAAATGACTCCCGTGGACAAAATCAGGCTCATTTTAAGGTAACCACGAAAAACTTCCTGAGCGTGGCTCAATGGAGACGCGATTTGTATATGCAGATCGTTCAAATAAAACTCGGCCTCACGAATTTCTCCAATGTGGGCCAAAGTGTAGGTGCGGAGCAAAGGTCCGGGAGAATTATCGGGAAGATAGACCGACCCAAGATTGGGAGACCGGTAAATCACTCCCTCAGTATCCCTGTGAATTTGGAAAAAGAAAAGGGTCCCCTCTTTTTCCACATGCTCGCGTATCGGTTCAGCGATTTCGGCGCCAGATAAGCCGTTGGTATCCTCGGGCAACCGGTTTACCAATTCCTGAAACTCGGCGGCGTTTAATAGATCATAGCTGTGGATGACTTCACGCTGCAACAGCCAACGGCCCACAAACAAGACCAAAATAACGGTGAGAGAAACTACGAGGGTGTACCAGAAAGTTAATCGAAATCTGAGCGAACTCATGCCAACTTGTAACCAACTCCGCGTATCGTTTTAATAACCGATTCCTTGTCGTCAAACATCCCCAATTTCTTTCGCAGACGGCGAACATAAACGTCGATCAAATTTGTTTCCATATCAAAATGCGCCTCCCAAATTTTTTCTGCGATTTGGGTGCGGGTAAGCACCCGGCCGGTGTTCTGCATGAAATGTTCGAGAAGGGCGAATTCCCGATTGGTCAACTCGACGGGCTGCTCATCGACCAAAACCGTTCTCGAAAGCAAATCCATCTTGATATTTCCATACTCGAAGGCGGTTAATTTACGATCCGACTGCCGGCGCATCAACGAACGCACCCGGGCCAGCAATTCCTCAAAGGAAAAGGGTTTTGGCAGATAATCATCCGCCCCGAGATTGAGGCCTTTTATACGATCATGAACCGCATCGCGGGCGCTCAGAATGATGACCGGCTCATTGAACCCCGAACGGCGCCAATCCGCGAGTAAATTCAAACCATCCTCATCGGGCAAACCAAGATCGAGAATGAGCGCATCGAACGCCGTCTCGCATAAAGCATCCCGAGCGGCGGCGCCGGTCCGCACCCAAACCACCGAATAAGATACCTCCGCAAGGCCCTTTTGCACGAATCGGCCCACCTTGGGCTCGTCTTCAATCAGGAGAATTTTCATGTCCAAAATTCAATAATATCGGTTTTCGATTCCATGCCCATGCTGTCGTTCAGGCCTTCTTTTTTACCACCAAGATCTCGATCAGGCCGAGCTGATGTCGTTGAGAATGGACTAGCTCCAAGCCATGATTAATCATGTTGGCTCTTAATTTATCGCGATCGGGAAACCGCTTCAAGCTTTCTGCGATATAAATATAGACCGATGGATTTCCATGTAAAAGCAATCCCCAGAATCCGCCCCAAATCCTAAGAACTCCCTGCCATAATCCCTGCATAAACCGGCTGGGCGGTTTTGAAAAATCGAGAAATCCGGCCACTCCGCCGGGCTTTAATACGCGGCTAATCTCCCCGAGGGCTCCATCGAGATCGGGGGCGTTACGGAGGGCATATCCGCCGGTAACAATATCGGCAGAGGCATCGGGAAAGCCCAACGAACACATGTCCTGCTGAGAATACTGGAGATTCCGAGGCGTCGCTTGTTGGTTCGCCAATGTCAACATTAGCGGTGTCAAATCAATGCCGTGGACCTCTCCTTTCCGGTATTTTTCGGCCAATAGCAGTGAGATATCTCCGGTTCCACAGGCGATATCGATACAGAATGGCGAATCGACCCCCGGCAGCGATTTTACCAATCCCCGCTTCCAAGCCCGGTCCCGCCCAAGCGAGAGCACCCGGGTTACAAAGTCATAACGCGGCGCAACCTCGGTAAAAAGGCGCAGGTTCAGGGTTCGCTTCCGGTCGGGTGGGTAAAACCAGTCTTCGATGCGCAGGGAAAATCTCTCACTCATAATAATGCTTATATTGAAGGTTTTTTGTTAAATTTTCACTTTTTAAAGGAATCCATGGAAAGATTGTTGGCGATTTTTGGAAATCGGGGCCGCCAGTAGGAAACTTTTGCTTGATAGGCCCGGAAGTCATCGCCGTAGCGGGATAAAAATCGACGTTCCTTGAATATGGGTCCGATCAGGCAATAGACTGTCCATAAAGTGGCGAGCGCCACCCGGTCAGGCGTAAAAACCGGAGCCGTCCACAAAATCAGGCTGAACGAAATATAAATGGGCTGCCGACAAACCCGGAACAGTCCTTTCACGGGGAATGGCTTGAATTGGGGTTTGCGCCCGCGAAATACCGCCCACCAGCCAAGGGATCCCGATTGCAGGGCAAGGTCGGCGTCATAAAGCGATTTGATAAGGAGAAGCCAGGATAATACATAGGCTCCCAAAAACGCCCAGCGAACCATGCCCTGTGGGTCATACCAGATTGTCCCGGAGGGGGACCAAAGGATGAATGTCGAGAGCAGTTGCAGAGAAACAATGATCGCGAAAATCGTAGTGGAGAGATCGCGGCCCAATCCAAAAGGAGCAAACCGCTCCAAAAATGTTCGACCCTGGGATGTCAGCAAGAGCGAGTGAGTCACAGCGAATTGCAAAATCAGGCACAGATTGGCGATTGTGGCCGACCAGCCGGAGAGTTTGCCGATTCCCAGCGACATCCCGCTATACAGACCCAATGCCATCGAACCTATGGCGACCACAAAGATCGAGTGACAGACAATCCCGTAGTGCAACGCCACTCCTCGGTGGCGAAAAGTGTGGCCGCTCAAGCGGTTGGGTGGGCAGAGCCTTTTAGCTGCCATTTTGTGTGAAAACAGGGTGTTTGACCCGCATTTCCAATCTGCTTTAAATAGTCTTTCATATCGTCTGAGTATTCAGTGAATTCACTGTCACAGATCAATAGTATCAGTGGGAAATGAACGACAAATGAAACCTTGATGAATATTTATTCATTTCAGATTCACAATAAATTCATATCGTCCAACTAAACTGTGGCTGAAACTTGATCGATTCTCCACAATTCAAATGACAGGGGGGAATAATTCGACTGACACATCAATCTGAAATGCAAAGACTCAACAATCTAAAATTTATGAAACGATTCCTGAAAATAATTCTCGCCGTTGTATTGGTAACATTCACCGTTTTCCAACAGGCGACGGCTGAAAACCGACCTCTTGTTATCGACAAGGCAAACACAAGCGTGGTGGTTTTTGGCGAAAGCACTCTCCACGATTTCACGAGCAAAGTCACGAGCTTCGACCTGAAAGTGCTGATCGATGAGGAGACTGGAAATATTGAGGGGGCGAGGTTTGTCTTTAATTTTGCGGATATGGATTCCGATAGCGCCAAGCGAGATAAGGCTATGTTGAAATGGCTTTCCCACAGTAGTTTTCCGGTGGGAACCTTCTCCTCCACGAGGATAGTCCAGGAAAAAAACCAATGGTTCGCGGAGGGCACACTCACCATTCATGGTGTGAAAAAGAAGCTGCGGTTCCCCTTTGATTTGAAAAATGAGGCCGGAAAAATCACCATCGATGCCAGTCCCGTAATCGATTACCAAAATTGGGATCTCGAAATTATCAAGGTCATGGGCTTTCTCAAAGTATCCCCGGAACTAGAGATTGCCCTGCACGTCGAGGGCAAATAGCCAGCCCCACACGGCACGGCTAGATAATGGTGCTCCCGCCGGGATTCGAACCCAGATCCCACGCTCCGGAGGCGCATATTCTATCCATTGAACTACGGGAGCAGTCCGTGGTTATAGGAGCCAGCATTTTTCGGGGTAGTCAACCGGAAAACATGCTGCCAGAACAAGCCGTATTTCCCAAAGACCTTTCTTTTGGGCAATAAATAAGGTCCGTCGAATCTCAGACTTTCTTAAGAAAGCTGGAAAAAATTCGATAATGATTTGACATTACATGAGAATGAATCTCATTTATATTGTAATTGAGACTTATTATCAATAAATTTCTGCCCCCTGAAGCCCATAGCGATGATCCAACCTCCTAAATCAATTCTTGTTCGATACCTCCTGATTCTTTCTACAGGTTTTGTGGTTGGCGATGTTTTGGGGGAGGAAAAAGGAGTCGACGAAACGGAGGTCATCGGGCCGGTCCGTTCGCTGGAGGAGTTCCAGATTGTGGGCTCGAAAGAGGCGATTTTTACCCTCCCCGGTTCCGGGGCTTACCTGTCCCGCGACGATATCGGAAATTTGCAACTCGACGATATCAACAAAATTTTGCGGAAAATTCCCGGGGTTTACCTGCGGGAGGAGGACGGCTTTGGGCTGTTTCCGAACATCAGCCTGCGCGGCGTCAGCACTGTCCGAAACGACAAGTTGACGGTTATGGAGGACGGGGTGCTGACTGCTCCGGCCACCTATTCGGCCCCTGCCGCTTACTACTCTCCCACTGCCGGGCGGATGGCCGGTGTGGAGGTTTTGAAGGGCTCCAGCCAGATAAAATACGGCCCGCATACCACTGGTGGAGCCATCAATTACATCTCCACTAAGATCCCGGACAAGGAAACGGGACTGCTCAAATTGAACTACGGGAGCAATAACGACCGGCGGATTCATGGTTACGTGGGCCAGAAATTCGATACCAGTGTAGGTCAAGTCGGCTTCCTTGGAGAGATTTTCCATCGCAAGACGGACGGTTTTAAAACCATCGACGGGGCCGGTGATTATCATGGGTCGGATGAAACCGGATTTACCCGCACCGACTACACTTTCAAAGCCAGTTGGGAGCCCGATACAAATAACTACAATTATTTTGAGGTCAAATTGAGCTATATGGACCTCCATGCGGACGAAGGTTATTTGGGCTTGGCCACTGATGATTTGGAGGCAAATCCCTACCGCCGTTACGCCGCCTCACGAAATGACCGCATCGACACCAACCACACGAATATCCACCTGCGGCATATCGTCGAATTGAATGCCGAAATGAAGCTGACGACCACAGTCTATTATAGCAAATTTCACCGGAATTGGTTCAAGCTTAACGATATTCGCGATATCGATCTGGACGGCAATGGGATTACCGAAGGAAGAGAGGATGATCCCGATGCCAGCCCGATTCGAGCCTCTCTCTCGGGAGCTCTCGCATCGAACCACGATGGGATGGCCCTCGAAGTGCTCCGGGGTGAGCGGGCTGGCGATTTGCGTGTGCGGGCCAACAACCGCGACTACTATATGGCCGGTGTGCAGACCTCCTTTGAGTATTTCTTTTTAACCGGAGATGCCGCCCATAAACTCGAAGCAGGGTTTCGGTTTCATAGTGACCGCATTCGGAGATTCCAGTGGCACGATCTTTTCCAGCAGGATTCGGAGGGCAACTTCGCCCCGCCGGTTCGCAGCCCTCTTGGGTCCGACGGCAATCGGCGGCAGGCAACCGAAGCGATCGCATTGTATGTCGAGGACAAAATCAGCATTGGCCGGTGGACTTTTCAGCCGGGCATCCGTTTTGAAACCCTCGATTTTTCCTACACCGATTTTACGACCGACGGCAGCAATTTGCCAACATCCGGTGGCAATGGAAATCTCAAACTACTGGCTCCCGGAATTTCGAGCACGTATCAATACAGCGATAAAGTATTCTTTTTCGCCGGTTACCATCGCGGGGTTGGTTCGCCCGGCCCGAGGGCCAGCATCAGGAACGGCGTGACCGAGGAGAAAAGCGATGCCATCGAGGCGGGATTCCGCTTTGACAACCATCGTGGAATCTACGGCGAAGCGGTTTTTTTCCATACCTCGTTTAATGACCTTGTGGTGGCCGACAATATCGGGGGAGCGGGCGCAGGAGAAACGGAAAACGTGGGCCAAATCCGTAGCAGAGGGCTGGAACTGCTGTTTGGTTTCGACCCCGCAAACGCCAACGACTGGGGTTTTCGCAATCCCAACTCAATCGCCTTTACCTACACAAAAGCAACCCTGGTGGGCGACTCGAATTCCCAAAACCTCGATTCCATATTCGCGGGCGGAATCGACGGCAACCGGGTGCCCTACATACCGGAGTTTCAAGTGACTTTTTCCACTGGTCTCGAATTGAACAAATTCAGCGCTTACCTGAACGCCACCTATGTGGGCTCCACCTACTCGACGGCCTCGAACTCGATCGATCAAATCAACCCCACCACCGGCCAACCCGATGCCCGATTCGGGAAAACCGCCAGCCATCTAACGATCGACCTCAGCGCCAATTACGAGTTGCGGCCCGGCATCGTGATTTTTGGCGCAATCAACAACCTTTTCGACACCGTTTACACCGCCTCGTTACACCCACACGGCCCCCGCCCCGGAGCCCCCCGCCTAGCCACCTTCGGCATGAAATACTCCTTTTGAATAAAGTGCGGCTTTATTTTGATTGATAATAGTCAATCATAAATTAGTTTGGACTGCACGCCTGAACCCTGTCTCAGGGATTAAGAAATGAAGAAGGAAGATATTATCAGCAGTCTGGATTCACCGAACCGGCTGGAATCGCTCTACCGTTCGAACCCGGATGATTTTAAAAAAGTCTTCCGAGAACTTGAAGTTGAAACTGGAGAGCCCGTTGTCCTTAAATTTTGGCGTGAGCGCTTGTTTTACGAGACTCCCGATGAACAGGAAGAACAGGGCGAAAAAAAGGGATTTCATTATAAGACAGTGCTATTAGTAGTCCTGTTGTCATTAATATCGGGAACATTGGTAAAATTACCCGACATTTTAGGTTCTATCGTTGGAAGTTGGTATGAACAAAATTTTCTGGCCTTCATTGTAATATCGTCACTAGCCGCTTACTATTTGATGAAACCCGGTCTTGAGAGGAAAAAAAAGTGCGCTCTTATTGTGCTCGGATTTTTCGGCGTCCTGGTTCTTTCTTCATTACCTCACTTTGTATATAGGCTAAACGATTCTCAAACCTCCACCCTTTCATCTATATATATGCCGCTATTTTATTGTTCATTGTTTGGCATAATCTTTTGTGGTGATGGTTGGAGGAAAAATTCTACCAGAATCGAATTTTTGCGATATATCGGAGAATTGATTATTTTTACTACGATCATTCTCCTGGGCGGAATAGTATTAACGGCTGTAACTTTATTTTTGTTCGACACCTTAGGATTACGAATAGAAGATTGGTACATTTCATACGTAGTTGCTTACGGATCCGTTGCCTCGCCAATAGTGGCAACTTTTCTCATAGACAAAGTCCTTTCCCAAAAAACTAAAATAGCGCCGATATTAGCGAAAATATTTACCCCATTATTTTTAATCACCGTGGCGTGTTTATTGATAGGGATGATATTTTCCACCAAAAATCTCTTTGCTGATCGCGAGTATCTCATCGGTTTTAACCTCCTACTGGTGTTAGTGTTACTCCTTTCAATCTTTTCCATTATTGAGAGAGGAGAACAAAAAGAGATCCTCTTATCGGATTACTTAAGTAACGGACTAGTTTACGTTACTTTGCTTGTCAATATAGTCGCTTTATCAGCAGTAATTTATCGTCTAGTAACTTTCGGCGTTTCCCCCAATAAAATAGCGGTCCTCGGTTCCAACCTGGTGATTTTTATTCATTTGGTAGGACTGGCATATTATTATACAAAATCGATCAGAGAAAAGCACCTCCTCGATAGTCTTCAAAATATGATTGGAGGCTACCTGCCAGTTTACGCCTTATGGAGCGTGATCGTGGCTTTTCTATTTCCGATAATTTTCTGGTTCGAGTGAATAAGTGGAGATCAACTCGAATAATTTGTAGTAATAAATCCATAATATACTCTTATTTAGCCACTTACTATTTATCTATACCCTCTTTTAATACTTTTTTATGAAACTATGGGGTTTACTCTGCGCTCACTCCTGTGTTCTGTGGTAGAGGCCTATGAAATATACGATGGAATTCAAACCACGGGCGCTAAAGGACCTGCGGAAAATTCCGAAAATTGACCAAAGAATAATTATTGAGAAAATTGAACGTTTGGGGGAAAATTTGCAGAGTGACGTGAAAAAGTTGACAAATCATTCGCCAGAATATCGATTGAGGATAGGTGATTGGAGAGTGCTTTTTGAAATTGATCTGAATCGGATAATCATCTACCGTGTTCTCAGGCGATCAATAGCTTACCGATAAGGGTTGATTATGACATTGCATCCACAAGTAATTGGGAAAGAAGGGAAAAAGGAATTTGTTGTAATTCCTTACGATGAATTTGTGCAAATGAAGGAAGCTCTCGAAAATTTCGAAGACCTCAAAGCGTTAAGAAAAGCAAAAGAATCTGAAGCCACAGAGCCCTCCTTGACATTGGATCAGGTGAAAGAATCCCTCGATCTCTGAATCCCATTAACAAAACTATTGCAGGTTCGCAGAAAACTCTAAGCGCTCCTTAATATCTTCCCAGAAAACATCTTCGGGAAAAGCCGGGATGGTCTTTAGAGCCAGTCCTTTAATGGACAAAATTCTAAGTGATACAGTATCAGGCCAAACCCGAGAATTATTTTTTGGCTTGTTGTTTGGCCCAGGTGGAGAGTTTGGTGATTTGGGCGGCCAGGCTTTGGGCGTAGTTCTCCATCCATTCTTTGCCTTTTTCGGGTGTGGCGGCGGTGGCGTCTCCAACGATGCCGGATTTTGAAACATCCCCAGTGATCCAGGTGTAGGTGGCGGGCGCTCCCTCGGGGCGAAGTTCACCTGCCTCACCGACACGGGCGGGGTATTCACAGCGGGCCTGAGACATATCCACCAAGCCCTCGGTCGCCTCCAGCATGCAGGAGGTTTCCATTTCGTTGGCGTGGAAACCGTAGGCATCTTCCTGCGGAGAAAGTGGCGGTTTGTAGTCGGGTCTCAGGTGGACGACCCTCATGCCGAGTTCCGATTGAATTTCACGCATGGTATAGCGTAAAACGGAAATATTTCCACCGTGGGTGTTGAAGATGGCGATGGTACGGAAGCCCCACGCGTGCAATTGACGGGCGATTGAAGTTAAAAGCCGACCCAGGGTTTTGGTTGAGATGAAGAGTGTGCCAGGAAATCCGCGATGCTCGTCGCTCTTACCGATGGTGATAGGCGGGGTGACAAAAACGGGTACATCATCGGGGACGAGCGGGAGGGCACCGGAAAGAAAAGCCTGCCCCAAAATAGAATCGACACCCACGGGAAGATGGGGGCCATGCTGCTCGATTGCTCCCGTCGGAATGATGACCGGTACTGATTCCTTATTGGGAATGGCTGCGATTTGCTCCGAGGTCAGGTCCGGGAGGTAACGGTCGCGGTATTTGGGTAGTATCATGGTTTCTTATGTGGTTGTAAGTTCTATCAAAGCTCTGGTCTCAGGGAGGGAAGGAGGAAAAGGATCCCGCATCCTGATTACAGCCCTTTCTTCTGGTAAATGACTCCGTCGTGGGGCAGGGGTTGGCGTTCATTGACTTCGAGGAGCAGTCCCGCAAGGTGTTCCCCGGTTTGCCGCAACATTTTCGCGCCTTCTTTCCGGGCTTGTTCCAGGGGCGTAAAATCAGTCAGGGGATCGGCATGGGAGGCCTCATCCATTTCAAGGACATCCGAGGGCACCGATTTTCCAGGTCCGCTGGCGAGGACGGGCTCTTGTTCGCGTAAATAGGTTCCCATCGTCTGCAAAAGGCTTCGGGATTTGCTGCGAACGGGGTGAAAATCGAGTCCGAGACCATAGAGGTTGATGCTGAACATCTGCATGGCGTATTTTATCCGCAGGTCGCGGGCACAGGCTTTGTTGACGAGTTCCTCGTTCCACGGACTGGTATTGAAAAACACCACTTTGTTAAAGCCAGTAATGTGGATCGAGTGAACCACGTCTTCGACATAATCGTATGCGGTTTCGGAATCGAGGCTGAAGGCGCAGTTTTCATACGGCCCAAGGACGAATCGGAGGGGCGGCGCGACGATTATCGAGAGAAAGCCCTTCATGGTTTTTACCGCCTGCTTGAGAATTGCCATCCCCACGGTTTCCTCGATGTCCAATGGGTGCCCAAGGCCCCAATCGGCGAACCCACAAACGGGAACCACCACGAGATAATTATGCTTATCCTCAATTTCCGCGAAACGAGTCCATGAGCGATGTGCCCAAAAGGTGCTTTTTTCAACGTCTGCGATATAAGTCATCATAATTGAGGCCTTGGTTCAGGTAGGGTGAAATCGTTTCTCGAAAAAAATTTTAAAAAAATCGGCGGTTCAGGCTCTCTCCGCTTCCAGATCATCATCCTTCATGGAGAGAAAAATAAGGGTAATTCCAATAATTCCGAACATCCGAAAGGCGGCGTCCTGGCCGTTCCACTCTTCGGACTGCCACATCAAGAACCACTCCCCCCCGACCGTGATGAAGGCCACATACCATTGCAGGAGGCTCAAAGTCAGACCGGCTGAGGCGAATTTTTTGGCCCTGTTGAAATCCTCTGCGCTGGCATTGAGAGATTTCAACAAAACCACCGTTCCCCAAATACAGAGGCCCATCGCGGCGGCTTCCCATAAAATAATCGACCAGTAAAAAATGGTGTAAATGAGGGGAGATTCGATGGACCGCCACATGAGGGTGTTGTCGGGAAACGTGGTGGACATGGAGAGGACGCCCTCGACAAAGGCGTAGTTAGACCCGTAGTCGGTAATGTTGTTGAGGACAACAAGGGCAAGAAACAGGGCAGTAGCGGCAACTAGTGAGGTTTTACAGAGACGAATGATCCACATGGCCGGAAACTGTAAACAGGAAACGCGCCCTTTGCCAAGAAGCTTTTACCTGCCTCGAAAATTGTCTCCCCATGCCACTCCTTGACAATGCTTTAGAGTTGGTGCTGGATAGTGACCACCTAACCTGACAGGTCAATTTACCCTATACCCCGTTTCATACCTCATGCTTGAAAAATTATTCCGCCTGCGCGAACACGATACCACTGTTCGGACCGAAATACTGGCCGGCCTGACTACTTTTGCCGCCATGTCCTATGTGCTGGTGGTTAATCCCGGCATTCTGCACGCCGGGGGGATGCCGATCGTCGGCTTGATTACCGTGACGGCTCTGTCCGCTGCTGTGGGCACTTTTATTATGGCTTTTCTGACCAATTACCCGGTGGCTCTGGCGCCGGGGATGGGGCTGAACGCTTTTTTCTCCTATACCGTCTGTCTGGGCCTAGGAGTTTCCTGGGAGGCTGCTCTGGGAATGACTTTCTGGAATGGCATACTATTCCTTCTTCTATCGGTAACGGGTGTCCGAACGAAGGTCGCCAATGCCATCCCCCACAACCTGAAAATAGGGGTGCAATGTGGAATTGGCCTCTTTATCGCTTTTCTGGGGTTGCGCAACGGAGGAATTATCGTGGCCCATCCAGCCACCTTCGTCACCATCGGCGACCTCGCGTCGGGGCCAGCCCTGATGGTGCTTTTCGGGATCGCCCTAACCGTCATCCTGGTCATTAAAAAGATACCGGGAGCGATTTTACTTTCAGTAGTTATCGTCACGGCGGTGGGTATTTTTGTGCCGTCTGGAGATGGCGGCTTTGTCACTCCGTTGCCGGAAAAACTCGTGGGGCTGCCGGATAGCATGGCGAACACTTTTTTCAAGTTCGACCTGATGTATCCGATCGAGCACTTTGCCGAATCGTGGACAATTATTTTCGCCATGCTCTTTGTGAACATGTTCGATACCATCGGCACGCTCATCGGGGTTTCCCGTCGGGCGGGTCTGGTTGATGAAAACGGAGTTTTGCCAAAAATGGGACCTGCCTTGACGGCTGATGCCGCAGCAACCGTAGTCGGAAGCTGCCTGGGCACGTCCACGGTGACCTCCTACATCGAGTCGGCGGCGGGAGTGGAATCTGGAGGGCGCACGGGATTAACGGCGGTGGTAGTGGGCATCTGTTTTTTACTGTCGCTATTTTTCACCCCTATTTTGGCCGTCATACCGCCCAATGCGACCGCGCCAGCCCTTGTCATGGTGGGAATTTTTATGATGGAAGCCATCCGCCATGTTGATTTCGGGGACTTAAGGGAATTCGCCCCCACCGTAGTGACTCTGCTGGTCATGCCACTGGCCTTTAGCATCAGCGAGGGAATCGCGGTGGGTTTCATCGTCTATGTGGCCATAATGGCGGGCACTGGAAAGCATAAAAACATTTCAGCGCTGACCTATATCCTGGCCTTGATTTTCCTGCTACGCTACATTTTCAATCTCAGGTAGATTCTGAAAGAGAACTCCCAATCGATAAGATTAAAGCCAAAGTTTTTTCAATATTTGCCGACAAAATCAAATCAGGTGTCCACGGGAATGCATGCCGCCACAGTCAAAACCCCTCAAAAGTTCATTTTTTTCACAAGAACCCCTGTTTGGTATTGACAAGGCAATCCTTCCAAAGACTGTTGGAGCGGAATTTCCGCCCTTCGCAAAGGAGACGGAAATTTTTTACAATTTAAATAAAACACACAGAATTGCAGCGTTGAAAAAGGGTATGGGAACAAACTCAAAGGGTTTATTTAATTTCAGAGGAAAAATGTCGTGGTTGATCGCCGCAGTGGTTGTGGGCGGTTTTGCGGGAACAGCATTCGGCCATGACGCAGCGCGGGGCAAGGTGGTCTATCAGGTGTGCACGGCATGCCACGGTGCTGGAGGCGAGGGAAACAAAGCCGTCAACGCGCCCCATATTGCGGGATTGAACGCTTGGTATGTCGAGGCGCAGTTGAATAAATTCAGATCGGGTATGCGGGGCACCCACCCAAGGGATATCGAGGGAATGCAGATGCGCCCCATGTCTCTGACCATCGCCACGGAGGATGATGTCAAAAATGTGGCCGAATATGTGGAAACCCTCAAGCCCAACAAGGGGAAGACGACGATCAAGGGGAATTCCGACCGCGGCAAAAACTACTATGCGGTTTGCATGGCCTGTCATGGCGATAAAGGGCAGGGCAATCAGGCGCTCAACTCACCGCCTCTGGTCCGCCTGAACGATTGGTATATTCTTTCGCAGTTGAAAAAATTCAGATCGGGAGTCAGGGGAACTAACCCCGAGGATATTACGGGTATGCAGATGCAGCCCATGTCCATGACCCTGCCCAACGAACAGGCCATGCTCGACGTGATCGCCTACATCAACACGCTTTGGGAAGATTGAGTAGAAGTAGAACCAAAATAATTATTCGAAATGGGAAAAACCAAAGAAGAGGATATTAGCGACGTTGTAGCCAGACTCGCATTCAGAATCACGTTGATAGGATGCGTGCTTTACGGATTGAGCGTGATTATCTTCGTATACTGAAGATGTTGGAAACTCAAAGGGACAGTCAGAAGAAAGGCGGAAAAACGAATGATTGAGAGTTTAATAGAAAACGTTTCAACTTACGGGGGTAACATCGACGGCCTTTTTACCCTGATAACGGTTATCGTGGGGTTTTGGTTTATTTTGGCCGAGGCCGTCCTGTTTTATTTTATTATCCGCTATCGCCGCAAAAAAGGCGTCAAGGCTCAGTATGTTACCGGAGAGAAAAAGAAGGAGCATAACTGGATCGCCTATCCGCACTACCTGATAATTCTTTTCGACATCGTCATCATCGTGGGAGCTGTGATGGTTTGGTACAAGGTTAAGCAGGATCTCCCGCCAGCAGACGAAACCATCCGCGTAACCGGACGGCAGTGGGCATGGGTATTTACCCACCCCGGACCCGATGGGGTTCTCGATACTGCCGACGATATCGAAATGGTGGACAAGCTGCATGTAAAAGTGGATACCCTCTACCATTTCCAACTGGAATCCAAGGATGTCGTTCACAGCTTTTCCGTGCCGGTATTTCGGCTCAAACAAGACGCCATTCCGGGCCGTGTGATCACGGGATGGTTCGAGGCGACAAAAACAGGCGAATACGATATTCAATGCGCTGAAATTTGCGGTATCGGGCATGGTATAATGGCCGCCCGAATCTCCATTGAAACGGCGGAAACTCATCAGGTCTGGATGGACGCACATGGGGGCAGCGCCGAAACCCGGCGAATTGCTGCATCAGAAAAAATAGATCAAGGGAAAGCGGAGGATAACAATAATGGCTGAAGCTGTAACCACAGCAGAAACAACCGAAGGAGCCCATTCCCACCACGGGGAGCCGGACTTCTGGAGTAAATACATATTCTCCACCGATCACAAAATGATCGCTATGCAATACATGTTTACCGGCATGATCATGGCGTTGATCGGCGGTTACATGGCCTATGTGTTCCGTATGCAATTGGCCTTTCCCGGGGAATCGGTGCCGGGCTATGGCACAGTTACTCCTCTGGCCTATAACTCGCTCATTACCAACCACGGCGCCATTATGATTTTCTGGGTCGCCATGCCGATATTGATCGCTGCTCTGGGAAATTTTTTGATCCCCCTGATGATCGGTTGCGATGATATGGTATTTCCGCGAGTCAACCGGCTATCCTACCAAATTTTCCTGCTCAGCGCAATCATCCTCATTGCTTCGTTTTTTGTGCCGGGTGGTGGTTTCGGGGGCGCGTGGACGGCCTACCCGCCACTTTCCGCCCAATCCCAATACAACTTGACTCCATTTGGAGCTCCCATGTGGCTTCTTGCGGTGGCCCTCGAATTTGTAGCCTTCCTGCTGGGGGGGATCAATTTCATCACCACCACCATGAATGCGCGGGCCAAGGGCATGAAAATGTACGACATTCCGATTGTGGTGTGGATGATCGTGATCGCCAGCATCCTCTTCATGGCCTCGGTCGGCCCCTTGATTGCCGGTGCGGTTATGCTCTTGTTTGACCAGGTGCTGGGCACAACATTTTACAACCCCGATGCGGGCGGAGACCCCGTCCTCTGGCAGCATCTGTTCTGGTTTTTCGGGCACCCCGAGGTCTATGTCGTCCTCCTGCCGGCAATGGGCGTGGTTGCGGAGGTGATCACCGTTTTTGCCAGAAAGAAGCTTTTTGCCTATAAGACGATTCTCTATACGACGTTTGCGACCGGAATCTTGAGCTTTTTTGTCTGGGCGCACCATCAATTTATCGCCGGAATCGATCCCCGGATGGCCCACATTTTCACCGTCACCACGGTGCTTATCTCCATCCCCATTGCGGAAATGTTGTTTTGCTATATTGCCACCCTATACGGAGGGTCGATTCGATTAACCACCGCCATGCTTTTTGCCCTGTCATTTCTAGCAGAATTTCTCATCGGGGGCGTGACCGGAATTTATCTCGGTGCCAGCGGCACGGATATTTATTTTCACGATACCTATTTTGTTCTGGCGCACTTCCATTACACCTTTTTCCCCATCGCGATTATCGGGTTTTTCACTGCCATCTATTATTGGTTTCCAAAAATGTTTGGCCGCATGATGAACGAAACTTGGGGTAAGATTCATTTCTGGGGCACCATCATCTGCTTCAACGGCATTTTTCTACCTCTTTTCGTACTTGGGATGGGGGGTCAGCATCGTCGCATCTATAATTTTAACAATTTTCCCGACCTGGCCACCCCGGAAATGCAAGATCTTCGTATCTTTGCCACCTGGTCCGCCGTTGCCATGCTGGTTTTCCAGATCCCGTTTCTGATCAATTTCACAGTGAGTCTTTTCAAAGGTAAAAAGGCCGGAAAGAACCCCTGGAATGCCAACACTCTCGAATGGGTCGCGCCCTCCCCTCCCCCGCATGGCAATTTCGCGGAAATGCCGGTCGTTTACAGAGCCCCTTATGAATACAGTGTTCCTGGTCGAGAGAAAGATTATTGGCCGCAAAACATGCCCGATTAGTCGAATCCCCTCACTGAAAGCCTGAATACTTAAGTTATCGTAACAATACCCGAAATTTTTGCCTAAATATTATTAAGCCATGTCATTTCAAGCACCCCTAGCAACCTCCAGAAGCGTCACTGGCCTCCCCACCGGCCGACTGGCAATCTGGTGGGTTGTTGTCTCGGAAATCGTAATTTTCGGAGGACTGATCGCCTGCTACGTAATGTTTCGCCTTCGCCACCCCGAATGGGGAGAATACGCATCGCACACGAGCACTCCGGCGGGCGCTCTCAATACCTTTGTCCTATTGACATCGAGTCTTTCAATCGTGCTGGCTCATCAGGCGGCAGCAGCCGGGAATCTGGTAAAATCCTTTCGGTATATCTGGTGCACAATCGGCGGCGGGGGAATTTTTTTACTCGTCAAGTCCTACGAATGGACCACGGAAATTTCACACGGATATACATTGTTCGCCAATAATTTCTGGTCTTTTTATTATACAGCGACCGGTTTGCATGGCCTCCACGTAATCGCAGGAATGGTTATAATGGCGATAATTTCGATCGGTGTCCGCAAGGGGGAGCATCTTCCTCGCGTGGAGTATATCGGCATATATTGGCATTTTGTGGACATCGTCTGGCTATTTCTGTTTCCACTTTTCTACATTGCCAAGTAATCGCTTCGACCAAAACTTAGAAAAAATTTCGCCATGACCGAAGAACACGCAGAGGCACACGAACACACGAATTATATCAAAATTTGGGCGATTTTAACGTTCATGCTGGTCCTCAGTATCCTCGGCCCGATGATTGGGATCAAGTGGGTCACACTTATCGCCGCATTTGGCATAGCAGTCGTCAAGGCTGCCATGGTGGGCGCTTATTTCATGCATCTGAACATCGAAAAACGCTACGTTTGGTATATGTTGTTCACTGCGCTGCTATTTCTCGGACTGTTTTTCTTTGGCGTTTCGCCCGATGTCATGAAAGCGGAAGGCTCAAATTGGGTTAATCATAACAACATGCCGGTTGCCACAGAGGAAGTGGGCCACGGAGACGGCCATTCTGAGTAAAACCGGTCTGCACATCGGGCCAGAGGTGACCTCCCTGGCAAATTAAAATCATTTTGAGGGTACGATCATGGAATCCGCTTTCATAGAAAACAAAAATCCCGGCGCATCTCGGGTCACCCCGTTTCTGCCCAATGGAGTGCTCGCCATGATCTTTTTTGTGGCTATGGAGGTAATGTTTTTCGCGGCCCTCATCAGCGCTTACACGATCGTCAAATCCGGCGCTTTATTCTGGCCTCCACCCGAACAGCCTCGCCTGCCCGTCACTGCAACTGCCATAAATTCGCTCGTGCTGCTGGCGAGCGGCTGGCTTTTATTCAAGGCCAACAAGTCCTTCTCAGTGAAGGGTGGACAAGAGGCTGCCACAAGGTTGCTTCGTCTGTCCATAATTTTGGGGTCGGTGTTTGTCCTGTTTCAAGGATTCGAATGGGTGAGGCTCATCGGTTACGGTATGACCATGACGTCCTCCACCTATGCGGGCTTTTTCTACCTCATCGTCGGCGCCCATGGTTCCCATGCGGTGGCGGCAATTTTCGTTCTGGCCATCATGCTTGGCAAATTGAAAAAGAACCAACTCGGGCAATCGGAATTTTGGGCATCTCAGATTTTCTGGTATTTTGTAGTCGGAGTCTGGCCCGTGCTTTATATTTTGGTCTATCTGAATTGATTTGAACCTCTTATTGAATTTGTGAATATCCGTCAAAAACTGACTCTCGCCCTTCTCTCCACTGCGGTGTGGCTTCCACACTCGGCCTTGGCTTGCTCGGTCTGTTTTTCCGCCCGTGAAGAAACTCGAGTCGCCTTTTACCTGACAACCGCGCTTCTTACGGGACTTCCTTTGCTCATGTTGGGATCTTTCGTCTTCTGGTATCGCAAAAGGATACGGCAGTTCGAGGGCGATGGACCTTTCAGCGAACCCACACTCGATCAAGACC
Source organism: Opitutales bacterium (assembly GCA_021772515.1). Lineage (GTDB taxonomy): Bacteria > Verrucomicrobiota > Verrucomicrobiia > Opitutales > UBA2987 > JAJFLU01. The sequence continues at coordinate 48,538 of JAJFLU010000022.1, read as the reverse complement.
TGTAAAAAGGTCTCCGACTCAATCCAGTTCGGAGAAATCGGGGAGTTCGGCCCGGCGAAAGTCTTCACCTGAAATCAATCTTCGCGGGGCGTAGGGGCGGGATAGCAATTCGTTAAAACTGCGGGCGGAAAATACGATAAGATCGGCCCGTTTGCGCGACTCCACCGTTCCACAATCCCGCAAATTCATGATCGAGGCCGGTATTTGCGTGACCAGACTCGGGGTATTTGCCAGGCGGGACTCCAATTGGCCGATGCGGATGGATTGCACATAGACCTCAAACATATCGTAATCTCCGTAGGCAAAAAATGCGTCCCTGACATTATCACTGGCGCATGCGAGGGAAATGCCACTGTCCATCAATTCATGAAATAGTGTAATCCCACGCCACAGTGGCGTAAAAGTAGTCGGCCCGGTGACGCCATTTCCGCCCGTTTTTCGATCCTGCAGGAACAGGTTGCACATTGGCAGCGAAATTATCTTGATCCCCGCCGCCTTCACCAATGCGAGTGTTTCCCGCTGTCTTTCGGGTTCCTGCAGGGACAAGCTCGAGCAGTGCCCACATGTCACCGGATGCGGAAATTCATTTCGCAAAACGGCTTTGGCAGTCCTCCGCAAACATTCCGTTGAGGGATCATTGTTTTCATCAACATGGAGGTCCAGACCCACTCCGAGATCCTTGGCCAAAGACATAAGAGTGTCGAGTTGGCGGTCCAGATCGGGATTCATCGTGGGCATCGTTCCGAGGCAATCGCTTCCCATCTCGACCAGTTGCTCCGCTCTTCTCCGGCCTTCGGATTCCGTATAAAATTCGGTGCGGGTCAAGGCCACCGCCTGCAAAGTAATTCGCCCCGCCCATTCGGCCTTCAATCGGTTGTAAACGGGAAAGACAATGTCGGAAACCTGGCTGCTGGCATCCAGATGCGTCCGCAACGCTACGGTGCCATGAGCCCATGCGCACTTGATAGAAAAACTGGCCCGCGAGTAAATGTCCTCCTCGCTCCAGAAAACTTTGTCTTTCTCGAATCGCTGGCCCGCCTCATCGAAATCGCAATTGCTGTTTGGGGAGCGATTCCAGGTATATGCCTTGTCAAGATGGGTGTGGGAATCGACAAATCCTGGAAAAACCAACTGGCCATCGAGATCAACTCCCTGCCCCTCCAATACACCGGGCAAGGCCACCTCCGAAATTCGATCTCCGGAAACTTCAATATCGCAGAGAACCGCCGGATCGAGCAAAAATGCCTCCCTGTTACACGCGCCGGAAAACGATTCAGGAAGCAGCGCAACGGGGACTTTGGCATTGCGGTAAATGATCATCTCGAAGTTTCCAGTAGCACGGGCAGTCGATTCAAAAATTACGGATTGGCGCTAAAGTCAAGAAGAGCTTCCAGATCGGTGGGGTCGGTGACGATCCCAACTTTTAAAAAATTTCTCTGACTGGCCGCCCATTTACCAGGGTCCATTGGGTGCAAAGGAGGTTGGCCACCGGGGCTGACCATCTCAGCCACTCGACGCATGGAAGCCACCTGATAATCGCGATCCAAGTCGGGTGAATACTTCCCGATGACGAGATCGGCGGATTCCTCGATGTGTTCCAGGGCGTATTGCCAGCCTTTTTTTGTGGCCTGCAAAAAGTTTTTCACCAGTTCGTGTTGCGCCTCCATCATCTCCTCGGTGGTAAAAATCACCTGCGAATAGGCCAGGTAACCATAGTCGCGGGCCATCATGATTTTGCCTTTGCCCCCGGAGAGCAATTGCAGGCGCACGAACTCATCGATATAGTAACCCTGCATGAGATCGACCTCTCCCTTTATCAGGACCGAAGGGTCCCAGCCCACCTCGACGACCTCTAGGTCCCCAAGACCGAGACCGACCTGAGAGAGCACCAGACCGAGCGCTTTTACCCCATCGATGTGAACGCCTACCCGCTTACCCTTAAAATCAGCAATCGTGTTAATTTCGGAGGATTGCATGGACATCCAACCCAGTGGAGAGTCCTGAAACATTGTTGCGATAACCTTTATTCCCTCTCGGTCATCACTTTTTTGCTGAAGTGAACTGCTCTCGGCTACGCCAAGTATATAAGGTGCCGGATCATTCAAAACGGCATCGATGGAAGAGCCTTTTGCAGGAATCGTGCGAACCTCCACCTTCATACCCGCTTCCTCATAGAAACCTTGCTCAACCGCCTGATAGACCCCCGCGAATTGCACATTGGCGATCCAGTCGAGCTGTAGAACAACGGGCATCAACTTCTTGCCAGAGGATGCCCCAAAGGTGGCAATCCCACCCCAGCAGGCAAAACAGAAATAAAGGCAGGCCAACTTGGTAAAAGTCATAAAGCGTAGAATGAAAAAAGGGTTTTCCGCCAAGAGGCAACCAAAGAATTCGCGCAATGTATCCGGGCGGAGCCAGCCGTGTTTACAATAAGAACGACCAAATTATTGGGATTTGACCCTCTAAGAATAGGGCTTTCGCAACATCCTTTGGGGTCGGTTGAAAAATAAATCTAGCCGCGAAGCAACCGTTCTGTATCTTTTCGACAATGGATTCCTCGAATACACTTCTTCCTGAAATAAACGATAGACATATCTCCGATTTCGTATCGGTGGTGGGCGAAGAAAATGTGCTGACGGACTATGAAAGCGTGGAAAAACTCTCGAAAGATTTTTATTGGTATTCTCCCATTCTCAAAAAACAACTGGAGGGCAAACAAGCGGATGTGGCCATCAAGGTCGGCAATCTCGACGAGTTGAAGGCGATTGTTTCCCTATGTGCGAAAAACCGGCTACCAATTACCTTGAGGGGCGGCGGCACGGGAAATTATGGCCAATGTATTCCGCTTTACCGGGGCGTCGTGGTGGATATTTCCCCCATGAATCGAATAATTTCCCTCGATGGAGGGGTGGCCCGCGTCGAACCCGGAGCCCGGCTTTTCACGATCGAAACCGAAGCCCGCAAGTTGGGCTGGGAAATGCGCTGCCTGCCGACAACGTTTGTCAAAAGCACGATGGGGGGATTTCTCTGCGGTGGTTCCGGGGGCATTGGCTCGATTACCCATGGGATGATCCGCTCTGGGGACAACATGAAATCCGTTACCTTCATGTCGGTGGAGGAGGAGCCGAAGTTACGCAAGTTCGAGGGGGAAGATGCGGGTATCACCCTGCACACCTATGGCACTAATGGCATTTTGGTGGAGGCTGAAATGCGGCTTACTCCGAAAGTTTCCTATGACCAAATGGTCTTTGTGAGCCGCGATTGGAACGGCCTGTTGGACTGGGCGGATGGCGTTTCCCGCGATGATTCCATTCACAAACGCCTGGTTTCGATGTTCGAGTGGCCGGTGCCTGCCAATTTCCTGTCGCTGAAAAAATACCTGCCCGAAGGCCACCATGTCGTATTTTTGACGGTCAAGCAGGATCAGAGCGCCGACCTTCTGGCCGACGCCTTGAAGCGTGGAATCGAGCATACCCGCACGATACCCGATACGGAACCAATGCGGCCACCCTACTTAAGTGATTTCACCTGGAACCACACCACTTTGTGGGTGATGAAAAAAAATCCCACTTTTACCAACTACCAGATTCGGTTCGGGCCGAACTTCCAGGAGCAAATCAGGTTGCTGTGGGAAAAATTTCCCGGTGAAATCCAGATGCACATGGAATGGATTCGAGTGGATGATGACCCCATGCTCATCTGCCTTCCCTTGATCGATTTCATTTCTGAAGAGCGCCTGAATGAAATTTCCGATTTTTTCAAGGAGATCGGAATATATACGGCAAATCCCCATACTTATATTCTGGAAGAGGGCGGTATGCATAATGATATCGAAGAAAAAAGGGCATTGAAAAAGGAAATGGATCCCCACGGCATCCTCAATCCAGGCAAAATGGTCAGCTACCCCCATAATCCTTTTGAAAAAGGTTCTGCCTGAATGACACGGCAGGGGCAATTTTCTAAATCTCTCGACTGGCGTTGCAACTTGCTGCCCATGCCGAAATTGAATGGAAAGGACTAAAATCAGTAAATCCCCGCAAGTTATCCTGAAAGGCCTGCACAAGCGTTACGGCCTCGGCGATACCGTTCTCAAGGACATCGATCTGGAGGTTGGCAAGGGGGAGTTTATCGGTCTTATCGGGCCGAGTGGGTGCGGTAAATCCACCCTTTTGAAAATGATTGCGGGGCTGACACCGGTTACAAGCGGAACATTGGAAATCGATGGAAAGACTCCCGAAGCCGCCCGTGATCAAATGTCATTTATCTTTCAGGAAGCCACTTTGCTACCCTGGCTGACCGTCCACAAAAACATTCAAACAACCATGCGACTGCACGGCGTTGACAAAAAAGAGTGTCAACGAATAGCCGATAAAATGGCGGCATTGGTGGGGTTGGATCATGTAAAGGGATTTTATCCCCGGCAGCTTTCTGGCGGTATGCAAATGAGGGTATCCATCGCCAGGGCGTTGAGTGTATCCCCCAAAATTCTCCTGTTGGACGAACCTTTCGGGGCGCTCGATGAAATGACCCGCGACCATCTCAACGAAGAGCTATTGAAAATCCGATCCATCGAGGAATGGACGGCATTTTTTGTCACGCACTCGGTTTCCGAGGCGGTCTTCTTGTCGACGGAAATAATCGTTTTAACCGCCAATCCGGGAACCATTTACAAAAAGATTTTCGTCGATTTCCCCTATCCACGAACCGCCAAAATCAGGGAATCGCCCGAATTTCAACGTCTGGTGAGCGAAGTTTCCCACCATTTACGCTCGGTGGATCGGTAAACCTTCTCTCGTTTTTAATTCAACATGAAAAAACATCTTATTTGGATTCTTCCGGCTCTTACCGGCGCAATTCTGATCGGACTTTGGTACGCTATCATCATCATTGGCGGCCAACCGCACTATGTGCTGCCATCTCCTTGGCAAATTTTGGAGGCATGCGTGAGGGAGAGGGAAATGTTGATCCCGGCGGCCCTGCGTACCGGCTTTGCGGCCATTGTCGGGTTCGTCGCTGCCGTTGGGGGCGGGAGCATCATTGCTTTGGTGCTGGCTTCCTCGCGGTGGGTCCATCGGGCATTCTATCCCTGGGTGCTCGTTATGCAAATGACGCCGTTGATTGTCCTCGTGCCGATCTTTGTTCTCTGGTTCGGCGAGGGGCTGCCCAGCATCACGGCAATTACATTCGGTATCTGTTTCTTTCCCGTGGTGGCCAATACCACTATGGGTCTCATTTCCACCGACAAGAACCTCCTGGACTTGTTCAGGATGAGCAACGCCTCTTTTACCCAGGAAATTTTTCTGCTCCGCATGCCCTATGCCCTGCCCTATTTTCTGACCGGAGTAAAGATCGCCGGGACCCTCGCGCCCATCGGCGCTATCACGGGAGATTTTTTAGCGGGAACGGCCTCAACCTACGCGGGATTGGGGTATTTGGTGCAAAATTATCGCAGTCAGATAATGACTGCTGAACTTTTTGCCGTCGCCTTTGTCGGCTGCATCATTGGTTTCATCTTCGTTGCGTCGGTTAATTTCGTGCACTGGTATCTGCTTCACAATTGGCATGAATCCTCTCTCAAAGCAGACCACTAGGCCTTCACTCGCGCTGCTCCTCTGCGGCCTCAGCCTTCTATTCTTTGGCTGCCGTAAAAGCCCAGACGCCTCAGTTGGCGAGGAGGGCAATGTTTTACGCAAAGTGATATTGCAGACGGATTGGTATGCCCAGCCCGAGCACGGCGGATTTTACAACGCATTACTCAAAGGATTTTACAAGGAGGCGGGGCTGGATGTGGAAATCCGGCAAGGCGGGCCATTCTCGGCCACCTCAGAGAGGGTGGCCACCGGCCAAGTCCATTTTAGCCTCAGCACAACGGACCAAATCATGCTACTTGCCCAACAGGGGTTACCACTGATCGCGGTTTACGCCTTGATGCAGCGAGATCCACAAGCGCTACTACTGCATGCGGATAGTCAGGTGAACACCTGGCAAGATCTCGATGGCAAAAAGATCATGGCCCTACCCGGCGCATCCTGGATCCACCTACTGCAAAATAAATTCCATATCCGATTCGATACCGTTCCCCTTGATATGGGGCTTGGTAGATTTTTGATCGATAAGAGTTTCATTCAGCAATGTTTTGTCACAAACGAACCTTATTTTCTCGAACAAAAAGGGGTGCAATCGAAAACAATGCTGATCGCCGATTCCGGTTTTGACCCCTACCGGGTGATTTATACAAATCGCCAGTTTGCCAGCGATTACCCGGAACTTGTGCGAGCTTTCGTGGCGGCGTCAATCCGCGGCTGGCTGGACTACATCGAAAACGCGCCCGTTGAAACCAACGCGGAGCTTTATCGCCTCAACCCGGCCAACAAACCTGAATTTGTCGAATTTGCTATGGTTGCCATGCGGGACTACCAACTTCTGTCGGGAGATCCTGATTTGGGAGAATTTCACGCAAGAGTATCTCAAAAACGGATGGAAAGGAATATGCGGGACATGGTGGAAATTGGTGTATTGAATAAACCGCTTCCCCTGGCAGCCTATATTACCAACGAATTTCTTCCACCAGATATTCAACAAGCTATAGCGGAATCTGAAGTTGAATAACTCTCGTCCAATTTTCTCAATGAAGATCATTACTCGAATTTTCAGGTTCCTTTTAACCACAATTTGTTCGTTGAGCGTTTTATTCGGATCGGGATGCAAACAGAAGGATAGCGCCTCGGCCCAGGAAAATGGCGAGGGGCTTTACAAAGTCGTCCTGCAAACGGATTGGTATGCACAGACCGAGCATGGCGGTTTCTACAATGCGCTTTACATGGGGTTTTACGAAAAGGCGGGGCTCGATGTGGAGATTCATCAAGGCGGTCCCAATTCCTTGGGCCCCGAAAAAGTAGCGACGGGCAAGGCGCAATTCGCCATCACAAGAAGTGTCGATATTATGCTTTTTGCCTCTCAGGGGCTCCCTCTCATCATGGTATCCGCTTACATGCAGCAGGATCCGCAGGCGCTTCTGCTCCATGAGAGCAACCCGGTCAACTCCTGGAGAGACCTCGATGGCAAGAGCATTATGAGCTATCCCGGAGTTATCTGGACGATCTATTTGAAAAAACAGTTCGATATCGAATTCGATACCATCGCCATTGATTTTGGGATGGGGCGGTTTGTGACCAACAAGGAGTTCATTCAGCAATGTTTTATCACCAATGAGCCTTATTATCTGGCCCAAAAGGGAATTCCGGTGAAAACAATGCTCGTTGCCGAATCCGGGTTCAGCCCCTACCGGGCAATTTATACGAATCGGAACTTTGCCAAGGCGCACCCGGATATCGTGCGGGCATTTGTGGCCGCCTCTATCGATGGCTGGCGTGATTATATCAAAAATGCTCCCGAAGAAACCAATAAGCGGATTTCAGAGCTCAATCCGCAAATGAAACCGGAGTTCATGAAATACAGTCTCAATGCGATGAAAAAATATCAACTTGTCGAAGGGCATCCTGAGAATGGTGAAAAATTGGGATTAATCACACCCCGCCGGATGAAGAAGCAATTTAACGATTTGGTGAGAATCGGGGTAATTAAAAACCGGATTCCACTGTCAGAATACATGTCGATAGAGTTTCTGCCAGAGGAGTTGAAGGCAATCGCGATGGAAGATCAAAATCTGTAGTGAATTCAGATGGTTAATCCGAACAAAATAACCAGGTTGTATTTAATTTTCCTGATGGCGATGGTTTCAGGCTGCGCCAAAGAGAAACAAGAAGAGGGTGGAACCCAAAGCCGGACTCTTGAGAAAATAGTATTTCAGACCGAGTGGTATGCCGAACCGGAGCAGGGAGGTTTCTACCATGCTTTGCTTGAAGGTTATTACGAGGAGGCGGGATTGGATGTCGAAATCCGACAGGGCGGCCCAAACTCCCTGGCACCCCAGAAAGTAGCCACCGGCAAGGCCGATTTCGGACTCGCCCGAAGCGATGAGGCGATCGCCTTTGCCTCCCGGAATTTGCCGGTTCTCGTGGTCATGGCCTCGATGCAGAGAGATGCGCAGGCCCTTCTCCTGCACAGGGAAAATCCCGTTGATTCTTTTGCCGACTTGAATGGCAAAACCATCATGGCTACGCCGGGTGCCACATGGATCAAGATTCTGAAAAATCGCTACGGAATCGAATTCGAGACCATTCCGACCGATTACGGGATGGGTCGATACCTGACCGACAAGTCCTTTATCCAGATGAGTTATGTGACCAACGAGCCTTATTACGCTCGACTCAAAGGGGCCGTTCCGAAATCCCTGCTCCTTGCTGATTCCGGTTATAGCGCCTATCGGGCGATCCTGACCAACCACAAATTCGCCCAAGAGCATCCTGATTTGGTGCGGGCTTTTGTAGGGGCTTCGGTTCGCGGTTGGAAGGGCTACCTAGCGGGCGACCGCTCCCGAACCAACGCCCACATCGCCTCATTAAATCCACAAATGACCGAGGAATTCATGGAATTTGTCCTCGATACGATGGAGCAATACCAACTGATTGAAGGTCACGCAGATCAAGGAGAAAAATTGGGTTTAGTCACAAAAAAGCGAATGCAGGAGCAGATGGCGGATATGCTCGCGGCGGGAATTATCGAAAAACCGCTGCCGTTGGAAGCCTTTGTCTCCACCGAATTTCTTCCCGATGATTTGAAAAACTGGAAGCCTTCAGTGACTATTCCATTGTCTGACAAAAGAAGTTCAGCGGACGATCTCTGCGTAGTCGGCCCAATTGACGGATTCGATTCCGAAACCTCCCTGTATCTCGCTTACAAGGATTTGATAAAGCTGCCCACGGAAACCCTTGTCACGGATATCGTCTGGCTGGGTGAAAAACGGATGGCCACGGTCCTCAGCATCGATGCTTTGATGGCCGCGCTCGGCATCGGAGAACGGTCGGATTTTGTTGTCGCTGACTGTCTTGATGGCTACCAGGCCAATTTCGATGCCGAGGTTTTATCTAAGAATAAGCCTTATTTGGTGCTGCAAATTGATGGCGCTCCGCCCAAATTTTGGGGATTCCAGGATGGCGCGGCGAATTTTGCCTACTACCTGAACCTGAAAAACGAAGATGGAGTGCTGAATCCGGAGCATAAAAAGCCATTTGGGGTCAATCGTCTCGAATTCACCAGCCGAGAGGTAAAGCTGGCGGAGATTTATGAGGGAGCTTTTGCCAATTTATCCCCTGAGGCAGCCCTTGGAAGGGAAATCTATGTGGGAAGCTGCTACAGTTGCCACCGGCCACTGTCCGGCAATTTCGGCGGCACGCTCTCCAATCGCAATCTCGAAGTGATCGCCGCCCACGCCAAGTACAACCGGCAATATTTTCTGGACTGGACGCGCGATCCACAGGGTCAGATCGAGAGTGTGAAAATGGGTCCTCATCCCTACGCCGAGGAACAACTGGACCAATTAATCGCCTTTTTGATCAAAGTTCCTTGAGGCGGGAAATGTGAGATTAATCCGATGAGGGGCGTTGGATTCGTGATGCCTCAACCTCATCGTTTCCCAGGCGATTATTGGGAAATTTCATAGCGCGACTTGGAAAATCTACATTTTGAAGTATCTTTGAGAAAAGGTCGAAACAGGCGGCCTCACATTTCGGATATTTATGGAACTAGCCTAAACATAAGCCTTTGTTCTGGCTTAGGGCCACGGCATAGAGCGGTGGCACCCAGATGAGAAAGCGTGTGCCTTCAACACTTATTAACTCATTTTTCAGTTTCACATGACGTCGCCGACTTTGCAGCGCTCTCATCAAGCGGGGTGGAAAAGGAAACTCAGTCGGCCAAACAGTATTATTTCTGAACTTCAATCAAACCATCAAAAATGCGCCCAACTATGAAATGTAACGAAAAACCAGCTACCTGCATCAAGGTCAAAGCAATCATGTCGATGTTCTTGCCGTTGTTGCTCAGTTTAAACAGCGCCTTGGCGCAACCTGAAAAGGAAAAGACCGAACCGGAGAGCTTCCTGGCGGAAAAAACCGGGAAGCCACCAACCATTCCCCTGAACACCGTGAGGCGGTCTGGGGAGGACCTCTGCGTCAACGGTCCAATATTGGGATTCGACCCGGGGACATCCCTTTACCTCGCCTATGAGGATCTTTTGAAACTTCCTACTCACACCCTGACCACCGATCTGGTCTGGATGGGTGAGAAGCGAAAGGCTTTGGTCCTTCCCCTTGAGGAACTGCGAAACGCTCTGGGACTCGAAAATGTAACCGATTTGGTTGTGGTTGATTGCAATGACGGCTATCAAGCCATTTTTGGCGCCAAAGTTTTGAAGCAGAACAAACCATTCCTCGTTCTGCAAATCGAGGGAACTCCGCCCGGGGTTTGGGGATTGAAAGAAGGCGCGGCCACACTAGAGTACAACCGGTTGGAAGAAGGCGCCGAGACCTATGCCCACTACCTGAATGTGGAAACGGAAAAAGGATTGATCGACCCGGATCACAAAAAACCATGGGGGGTCACCCGCCTGGAATTCACTCGTCGGGAAGTAAAATTTGGGGAACTATTCAAAGGAAATTACACCAATCTATCCGAAGAAGCCTCCTTGGGAAGGGAGATTTATTTGGGAAGCTGCTATTGTTGCCACGCCCCCATGTCGGGAAATATGGGCGGGTCAATATCGGACCGCAAACTGGAGTTACTGGCAGCCCATGCCAAATACAACCAGCAATACTTTCTTGATTGGACGCGCGATCCACAGGGTCAGATGAAAGGTGTGAAAATGAGTCCTCACCTTTATGGTGAAGAGCAAATGAACCAGCTAATTTCGTTCCTCAAAGTGGTCCCTTGAACTGGTGAGGGAAAATATTTTAGAATAGTCGATATGCGATAAATATCGGGTTTCCACACCAATAATTCGATGAAAATGAGCGATCGGAAAAAAATTTTTATTTTTCTCTTGGCAAATAAAAATATTAAATTAACTTATATAGCCAAAGCCAATAGCTTCTATTTCCTGAATACCATAGAATATCCCTAAAACGAGCCCTCCGTCCTGGCTCAGGGCTGTAAGAGTAAACTCCTACGGCACCCAGGCTAAATAGCGTATATGTATTACCTTTTTAGCTTATACCCCCAATTCAAAAAACTCCTCTCAGGAGCCGCTGAGACATTGCCTTGGGTAATGCGCAGCCCGCTCGCTCTATGTTCTGGCTGGAAAATAAATTAACAAAATCAATTTCAATATTCTAACCTGATTTAACCAAAAACTAAACCAACCTCGAATCTCATTAAATTGCGATTGACTATGAAAAGAGACATAAAAACAACTATCTATCACAAGGCCATCTTGTTGATCTCCTTGTCGTTGCTGCTAGGCATCAACAATACCTTCGCCCAATCCGATGAAGAACTCACAGAGCTCGAAGAATTCATCGCCGAAGAATCCGGAATAGAAGCCTCCAATACACTGGATCCCACTTCCAGGCCCGTAGATTCGGTTTACGGAAGCATGAACATAATGGATATCCCTCGTTCCGTCACTGTTCTTACTCCTGAGGCCATGAAGCAGTTCAATATCACTGACTACCACGATCTCGACAAGATCGGGGCAGGCATGCAGCGGGTGAACTATTACGGACTTCCCGGAACACCTTTTATGCGTGGTGACCTTTCGGGCACGTTTTTCAATGGAATGCTCCGCGCTTACAACCGAAACGACATGCCGGTTTCCTTTGGTTCCATGGAATCCCTAGATGTGGTGAAAGGCCCCGCGCCCGCCCATTTCAGCCCAACCCAGGCGGGTGGTTATGTAAACCAAGTTCCCAAATCCCCCTATTTCGACAAGTTTCGCGGCAGCGTGAAGGCAGAGGTGGGCTTTTACGAACACTTCAAGTTCCAAACCGATGTCGGTGGTCCCGTTCTTATAGGTAACAAACCGGCTGCCTATCGAATCTCCCTGACGGCTCAACAGAGCGGAAGCTATTACGATGATTTGAATAACGACTACATCTCCATCTACGCCTCCATGAAAATGAAACTCAAGGACGGCGTGAAGGTTTTCTTCGGTGGTGAGTATTTCAACTTCAATAGCAATGAGAACCCCGGATGGAATCGTATTACCCAAGATCTCATCAACAACGGAAACTACATCATCGGAGAACCGGCCGACCAAACCAGCCCTCTGTATAATAACACCTTCCCCAAGCCGGACACGGCCTTTATCCCGATCGAATTCGATGTTACCGACCATTCTAATTCTCTGACAATTTTTGGAGCAAATCCTGCCCTTGTGGTCCCCAGAAGCGTTGTGGAGGGAACCAGCCAAGACGCAGCAACAATCGCCTTGCTGGAGGATCTTGGTGACGAGGGATATCGCTATACCCAGGATTACCTGAATGCGGGTGGCACGGTATTTACCGAAAAAATCGATGGTTCCACGGTTTTGACCGACACGAGCGATGTAGCCGATTCGGAGGATTTATTGATCTTTTTCGATTATGAAAATACGACGAATCCTGACCGTATAATCAAAAATAAGTTTCTTTTTGAATACCTCAAAACCAATAAAATATCCAGTTACGGATACGCCTTCGCTATAGATCAACTAATTATCGAAAATAAATTGACCATAGAATTCAGTTATGGGGATAGCACGGACATTCTTCTGGGATCCTCAATTAGGTATATCAATGCTCAGCAATTGCAGGATTTTGATGCCGAACCGTTTGCCAGAAGAGATATTACAAGACCTGAAATATCGGGCAATACTGTTCTCCTAGTGGGGCCACAACGTGCCCCCTTAACTGGCGACAACCGCAACCTTTGGTCTTCAAACCTGTCCGCAAACGCCGATTCCAAGATGATACAGTCCGGCGTATTCGGCTATATGACCAACCGACTCGGTGACAATTTCACCCTTATTTCCTCCATCCGGGGCGAATATGCCAATTGGGAATCAGGTGTGCCTGACGAGGTCGAAAGAAGCCCAGACGCCGGCACCGTCACCAATGACGACAGTAAATTCTACTGGTTGGGAAGCATCAGCCCCGTATTCTCGGTGACAAAGGGCGTAAACCTTTATGCCAGCGCTCAACTAGGAACCGCATTCAATCCCACCCAAGGAGGCGCGGTCAGCACCGGAGGTGACTTGGCCAGCGATCAAAATTTCGCTGAATCCGAACTTTATGAAGCCGGATTGAAAGTCAGTGGATTAAATAATTCTCTATTCATGACCTTCGCCGGTTATCACTGGGACAAAAAAAACATCGACTCCATTTCAGGCGCGGCTACCGCAATACGCTCCAAGGGGTTTGAAGCGGAAATGACTTGGGCGCCCAATGAGGTATTCACTTTGATTGCCTCAGCCACAGCGTCGCGCACCAATCGTCGCGCACCAGCCGGTTTCCGTTTCGCCGATACCGATGACGGATTCTGGCTCCCCCTCGTCGCGGGCGGTCTTTTTGTTCATTTCGGTGGTGATGGCGTCGGTGGCAGGCCCGCCAATAATCCAGATCTTATCCTGAACGGATTTCCCGAAGTGTCGGCCAACATTTACGGTAGTTTCAAATTTAAAAACGGATTCGGCTTCGGTCTTGGCGCACAATGGCGGGACACTTACTACCATAATTTCGATAGAAATCTGGTCCTCCCCTCTACAACGACTCTGAGGGCGAACTTCTCCTACGCCAGGGAAAAATGGGATGTCATCGTAACCATAGAGAATTTGACCGACGAGGATCTTTTCTCCGGCGCAGATCCAATATTCGGAGCCAACTCCTTGCTCCTGAAATCGCCTGGAATCAACGGCAAAATTGCCTTTACCTACAGATTCTAATTTTAAAATATTATCCCTAAAACAGGCGGGCGCTATGCCCGCCTGTTTTATTTCCAGCCAGCCAATTTGGCCTAGGTTGCACGAATTAACATAACTTTCTCATGAAAAGCGGACGGTTATTTGTGATTTCGAGATTCATTGCCGTTCTTTGCATTTTACAAGTCTACAACTTAAATGCCGAATTCATTGATGTTACTGTTCAGGCGGGAGTCGATTTTGAGCATCATGTGCCAGTGGACGCCCTCCCCCAGCAACCATTTATGACTGGTGGAGTCGCGGCGGGCGACTTTAACAACGATGGCTGGATCGACCTTTACATAACCAGACTGGATGCTCCCGACTTGTTGTTTCGCAACAATGGAAATGACACCTTCACTGATGTGGCATTAAGTGCCGGGCTCGACCAAAGTTTACCTTCCAGCGGTGCGGCGTGGGGAGATATCGATAATGATGGCGATCTCGATTTGTATCTGAGCGTTATCGGTGCCAAGCGGTATTACCTCTATATTAATGACGGTGCTGGCAGTTTCACAGAAGAGGCGACCCAAAGAGGAGTGGCGCTGCAAAGTGAAACCGACCACTCGGGCTTCAGCATCGCGTTCGGGGACTACGATCGTGACGGATGGCTAGACTTGCACACCACAGAGTGGGATATTCAACCTTCAGCCGGTCCTTCTACCGTGGAGCATTCGGTTCTCCTCCACAACGAAGGTTTTTCTTCTCCAGGCCACTTTGTCAATGTTGCCGCTCAAGCCGGGGTCGTTAAAAATTTTGGCAAAGCGCAATTCGGATTCTCCTCCAGCTTCAGCGATATGGACTCCGATGGCTGGCCGGATCTGGTTATCGCATCGGATTTCGAAACCAGCCAAATATTCTGGAATAATGGCGACGGGACCTTTACCGAAGGCACCGCAGCGGCGGGAGTCGGGGGCGATGAAAATGGAATGGGTTCCGCCATCGGAGATTACGACGGGGATGGACTCCTTGACTGGTTTGTCTCCTCGATTTTTAGCTCAAATCCCACAGTAAACAGCGGTAACCGGCTTTATCGCAACCTGGGCAACCGTACGTTTTCCGATCAAACGGATGCCGCTGGAGTTAGAAACGCTGATTGGGGCTGGGGGTCGGTTTTCTTTGATTTTGACAACGATGGCGATCTCGATTTGGCCGTGACCAATGGGGTTGTTTTTCCCCGTCAATTCAATTCACCTTACGATACAGACAGAACGCGGCTCTGGGAAAATGAAGGAGGAGTTTTCACGGAAACGGGAAGCGCTATGGGAATAACCGACACTGGGTCGGGAAAAGGAATCGCAACATTAGATTATGACCGCGATGGCGATCTCGACCTGTTTATTTTCAATAATGGTGGGCATCCTGTGCTCTATAACAACCAGGATGGCAACACCAAGGCTTGGCTAAGAATCAAAACAGTGGGGCGGTATTCAAACCGGGATGGAATTGGAGCTTTTCTAACTTTGGAAGCTCGATCCGGCGGCCAGAAGCAAATAAGGGAAATTAGCGGAGGCAGCAATTTTTTGGGACAAAACGAATTTACAGCACACTTCGGCCTTGGGGAGCAGATCGAACCGATCGCACGTCTAACAATCCGCTGGCCTAGTGGACTGGTGCAGGTGTTGATAAATCAGCCCGTAAATTCCACGTTGGTCGCGGTTGAGGAGGATCACTTTCATGGGCAGACGATTACAGATTTTCCCCAATGGCGAGCCTCGGACTGGTATGGGGATTATTATACCTCGTACTGGCCATGGATTTTTCACGCGGAGCACGGGTGGCAATACATCTTTCAAGATAACGGGACCAATGCAATTTATCTATGGGACTCAGGTCTGGGAGCATGGTGTTTTATCAGCGAACAAAACTATCGATGGATTTACCTTTTTGGCGAAAGGCGCGGCTGGATCTGGACATTTCCAGATAACACACCGGAAAACAGATTTTTTCAGCGAGTAGATGACGGTTCTCTTATCCACATCTCCAATGACCTCTGAACGGCTGAGTTACACTATCGATGGTACGAGTGGATAGTAGGGATCAACGAGTGGATGCTGACAACGGCCAAGGGATAAAGCAGAGTAATCTCTATAATCCTGATCTGGCTCCGGTTCCGGTCGAGGAGCGTACCTGGACGGTTTGGAATATTTCGGCTTTGTGGGCGGGCATGGCGATTGGGATTCCTACCTACACTATCGCCAGCAGTCTCATTTTGAAGGGGATGAACTGGAAACAGGCCGTCATCACCCTTTTTCTGGGAAACGCAATTATGGTGGTTCCCTTGGCGCTGAACGCCTGCCCCGGCACCAAATACGGTATCCCCTTCCCCATCCTGCTGAGGTCTTCGTTTGGGGTCCTCGGGGCCAATATACCTGCCATGATGCGCGGTCTGGTGGCCTGTTGCTGGTTCGGGATTCAATGCTGGATCGGCGGCACAGTGATTTATGCGGTTGCCTCGATGTTGATGGGGTTTGATCCCGCCACCAAAACCGACCTTCCCATTCTCGGCATATCGGCGGGCCAATTTACCTGTTTCATGATTTTCTGGGCCATGAACATCGGCGTCATTTTAAAGGGTATCAATTGCGTGAAATGGCTGGAAAACCTGAGCGCCCCCTATCTGATAATTCTCGGCCTAGGGTTGCTGGTTTGGGCTTATGGGGCTTCGGAAGGATTCGCCTCGGTATGGAATCAGCAAAGCAAATTGACCACATTTTCCGAACTTTTCGATGTATCACTCTTGGGAATCACCGCGATGATCGGCTTCTGGTCCACTTTGGCCCTCAATATTCCAGATTTCTCCCGCTATGCCCGCTCGCAAAAGGATCAAATCGTGGGCCAGTCATTGGGACTGCCGCCGGCGTTTGCTTTCTACGCTTTTATTGGAGTGATGGTGACCAGCGCCACGGCATCAATTTTCGGGCGCGAGATCGCTGATCCGATTGAGTTAATGACTCAGTTGGACAGCCCGGTGCTGGTGATATTCGCTCTGGTTTCATTGTGTATTGCGACCTTGTCCACCAATATCGCTGCCAACGTAGTCTCTCCTTCCAATGATTTTTCAAATCTTTGGCCCCGGCACATCAGTTTCAAAATGGGCGGGTTAATTACCGGAATTCTTGGTATTTTGATTTTCCCCTGGAAAATTTACTCGGACCCCACCGGTAGTTTTATCCTCTTTCTGATCGCCTATAGCGCGTTGTTGGGGCCGATCGGCGGAATCATGGTAGCGGATTACTTCGTGTGCCGCCGGAGGCATCTTAATGTCGCCGACCTGTATAGAAGCGATGGCGAGTATGCCTATACAAAGGGGTTTAGCTACATCGCTTTTGCTGCCTTGTTAATTGGAATCGTTCCCAGTATTCCCGGTTTTCTGATCCAGATTAACTGGGTTTCCTCAGATCGGGTGCCCGATATCTTCAAATCGATTTTCAAGTTCGCATGGATATCGGGCTTTGCCATATCCTTTATCGCCTACATCGCAGCGCGAAAATTAAGCGCGTGGAAACACTAATTAGCCCGCAAACTGATCAGGCATTCAACCGACCGACTCTTCGTCACGATGGGGAAAAGCGGGGGGATTGTTCGGGGGTTTCGTTTATTTTTAAAGGGTGATCGCTACAAAAGCCGTTTTGACAGGGCTGCGTGTTCGACTGCCTCCATGTATTTCTGAATCCTGTCTTCCGGTTCGATCTCGAGAGCTTCCTGAAGCAGGGGCACGGCTTTATCATACTCTGCCAGGCGAACATGCATCTGGGCCTGCTCCAATAATGCCCGACGTTTGAATTTTTCTATTTTTCGGGCGGCTTCGTAATTGAGAATAGCCTCTTCGATTTCGTTTGTGTTCGATTGAAATCCGGCCAATAGAAGCAACGCGTCTCCTGCCAAGGGATTGCGCGCAATGATCGCTTTCAAAGCTATGCTGGCTCTTTCGTTATCACCGGTTGCCAGGGCGATACGGGAATCGAGTGTCAGGAGGTCCAGCTCCTCTTTATCGCCCAAGCGGCCATTGAATGTATTGCGGATCGAAGAGATATAGAGGCTGGCATCCTCCCACTCCCCACGATCGGTGAGGATATGTGCGACCATCATCGGTCTGCGAACATTTTGCTTGGGGTCAGCTTTGAGTCCCTCCACATAAACTGGGTAGGCGAGATCGGGCAAACCATCATTCATGTAGATATCCCCAAGCTGAAACAAGCTGTCCGGCCGGGCCTTTTTCATACGCCGAAGAATTTCGTAATTGGCAGCAGATTGAGTAGTGTTTCTCAACCCGAGATAGGCATTTGCCTGAAGAAGCCAGTATTCCGCTTTGTCGGGATATCTAGTGATAAGCTCTTCAAATATCCCGATTGATTCCTCCCATTTTTGCAGGATGAGCAACGCCTGAGCCTTGCCGAGTTTCCAATCATTATTATTGGGATCGTAGAGCAGGGCTTGCTCGTAGGCGGACAGCGAGGAGCTAACTTTCTCCTGATTCAGGTAGCAATAGCCGAGCAGTCCATAGATATCGCTGTCGGCCCCGCCCAATTCAATGGTTTTCACCAGATAGGGAACCGCTTTATCCATCTCTCCAAGCCGCACATGGACTTTGCCTAAAAGGCTGTAGGCGCGCTCGAAGTTGGGTAGCTTATTGATTGAAGTGAGGTATTGCCGAATGGCGCCCTGGAAATCTCCGGTTTCAAAATAGAGATTGCCAAGTGTAAAATCGAGCGCCGGGCTGGACTCCGGGAGAATCACCGTGCGGAGCATCGTAATGGCGGAATTTACATCGGAACGAATCAACGGTATAAGCGTATCGAAAAGTTCTTTTTCCTCCGAGGTTATGCTCGGCTCCGTCGTGGTATTGGGCGTGTAGCCATAGGTAAACTTTTTAATGAATTCAGGGTCGGACCAATAATCGGGGCGTAGAGGCACGATTTCATTTTGAGCGCCGACCTGTGTAAACGACAGAGCCAGGACGACTGCAAGGAAGGATAACGGGTTTAATAAGTTCTTCATTACCAACATTTTGTTATTCTGTTTATTTTTCAAAAATTACTTTTTTAGCGAAAGGAGGATTAATTCAGTTTAAAACTCAATGGTTGAATGCGGCGCACCTTGACGGGTTTACCGTTTTTGGTGCCGGGCTCGAATTTCCATTGCAGGACCGATTCGATGGAAGGTTTTTCAAATTCCCGATGGCTGGACTCCTTGATTGTGGCCCGGATTACTTTGCCCCGTTCATCGATGATTACGACCAATTTCACCCAACCTTCGATGCCTTCTCTCTTGAACTGGAAGGGGTAGATGGGCGGTATGGCCACCAGCCGGCGCGGGTTGTTATCGAGGTCTTTCAGTTCAAAAATATCCATCATCTGGATGGTGTCTGGGGTGACGCCAAACTGGGCGATCGCTCCGCCAACATTGAGGGCATCACCCACACCGGGATTGAGAGCCACATCAAGCTGGCTCAGGTCGAGCGGCTGCACTTCCTCCTGCAATTCCGGTTTTTCCTCCTCTTCCTCCTCTTCTTCTTCAGGTGGAGGTTCCGGTGGGGGCGCCGGTGGGGGCGGCAAGCTAACCTCGTTCATTACCTGGTGCCCGGGGGGCTTGTTGAGACTGGAAAGTAATTGGGTGAGGGGAAGGGCAAGAAATATCAGGGCCGAGAGAATTAAAGCGCCCCCAAAGGAAAGAAATGGCCCTTTATTCAGGCTGGGTGGGCGATATACTTTGTTCTCACTCATTGGTAGATTCTGACTCTGATTTTTTTATTGGCGTTAAATTTACAGATGATCGTAGTAATTTGGCTCTCGAAGAAAATTTCTTAAAACCTCTTTCACACTTTAATACGATTGAAAGCCCGTTTTATTAGAATATTTTGAAAAAAAGTCATTTGCCCACCGCATTTATGCTGATTTTGACTTCGGGTTGCGCGAATGTCGCTTCATCCATCACCCTTACCATCATGCCCGAAGGGGCATCCGTTTCGACTTCGAGGATAAGTGGGAGCACCTCGCGCTGCATTTTATTACGCACGGTTGCGCGAACACCGCTCAGTCCGATTTCCTTTCCTTCATACAAAACCGATCCGTCCTTGGTGATATGAAAAATTACTGTTTCGTTATCGAGGGTGGATTCGCCTCCCGGTGATGGCTTGTTCACATCAAGGCCCTCTTCTTCCACAAATACCGTCGTGACAATAAAGAAAATCAAAAGAATAAATACCATATCGATCATCGGGGAGATATTGATGTCGATATTTTCGTCCCCTCCCGAGAGATTTCTGCGGTTGCTCATACTTTTACCGCCTCCTGCTGGCTTTTTGGTAATCTATTGAAATGTTGTAAAGTAAGGCTCTCTACACGTTCGAGAAATGCCGCCTGTTCCTGCCGGCGACGGGTCAGCATATAAACAAGAATATATCCGGGAATTGCGATGATCAACCCGGTTTGGGTGGTGATAAGGGCCTCCGAAATTCCCTTCGCCACAACATCGATCACCTGCCCGGTGCTGTGGGCCAGACCTTTAAAAGTGGTCAACATACCCATCACCGTGCCCAATAGCCCCATCAGAGGAGACACCGTTACCAATATGCTTAGAAAAATAATTTTCCGCTGAACCCGTGGCAGGTGGGCCGTCTTGATCTCCTCGAACCGACTTTCCACATCCCTGAGGGTATTGACCCCGGTTTGGCTGTAGCGGATGATGTCACCGATCGTGCCCTTGGCCGTATCCGGTTTCAATATCCAGCCGCCCCAAGTCATTTCATCTATGGCATGATACTCTTCGCGCCGAAAATAAATGAGCATCTCCAATGCGTAGAAATATATGACAAAAGCCAGCAGGGCCAGAGGGTACATCAACGGACCGCCATCGTTCCAGATGGTCTCGGCATCCTTAAGAAATCCAACAAACGACGGGTCTTCCATGCCTACCTAAATTTTTGTTTCAAGGCCATTTTTAAACGCCACGGCCGTCTGCTCCATGCTGGCTAACACCCCTTTTGTTTTTCTTAAAAGCAGGGCGTGGATGATGAGGGCCGGGATAGCCACGAATAATCCGAATTCCGTGGTGATAAGAGCCTCTGAAATACCGCTGGAGAGGGAGCGCGCATCCCCGGTGCCAAACACCGTGATGAGTTTAAAAGTCTTGATCATACCGGTCACCGTGCCGAGAAGCCCGAGTAGGGGCGCCGTAGCCGCGACAACGGCAATGAACGGGATAAGTCTTTCAAGTTTCGGCTGGGTCTGCAAAAGCCGCTCGTAGAGAACCTCCTCGAGTAAATCCTTGCTCTCTTCGGAGTTGTTCACCGCATCGGTCAGGAGGAGCCCCACCGGCCCTTTGATCGTCTTGGCTTTTGCCAGAGCCTCTTCCTTTTCGCCCGTGCGGAGCATATCCAGAATATCGTGCAAATCCTCGGGCCGGGCACGCTTCACACCGGATATTTCAATCCACTTGAAAAAGGCGATCAAAAGGGCTAGAGCGGCCAAACCGAGAATAAAATAGATGACCACACCGCCCTTCTGCACATGTTCCCAAAAGGTCTCCTTGGTTTGTATCACCAATCGGGCGCTGCCCAAAGTCGGGTCGACGGGTATGGACCCTGTGCTGCTTTCGGAAATCTGTCGGATATTGGCCGAAGCCTCCTCGCCGATGGTATATACGATTGGTTGATTCGAATCGTGCTCCAACACTATTTCACCGGCTGTTACGCCATTTTTGCCCGAGAAAAGAGCTACCGGGCCAACCAACGTAAATACGCCAGCCTCCAGGACTTTTTCGGTAGAAAGCGCATTGCCTTCGAAAATATAACCTCCTGAGAGGCCTTCCATCCGGTCAAGAGCAGCATCCACCACTGAAACCTGCCGTAAAAGCTTTTCCTGCTCGGTCAACGACGAATCGGAGTTAGTGGCTTTAGCCGTATCGATCATTTCCTGGTAAATCTGCCTTTCGCTAACATGAATCTGTGATTCAAAGCGCTGAATATAATCGCCCATGAGGCTTTTCAGGTAAGATACCTCGTCTTCCCGTTTCTTGATTTCCTGCTCGATGCCCTGCAAATCCACGGATTTGTTGTCTCTCAGGCGTGAGGCTTGCTCCATTTCCCGGCGAAGGCCCAAAACTTTGCCCACAAGTCGGTTTCTTTCGTTCGAGAGCGGTATGCGGGCATCGGCAATCCGCTGGCGCGACTGCTCAAGCCTGATATTGGCATCATTGAGATCCCTCTGGCCAGAGGCCGCGGCACCACGAAAATCCTGGCCAAACAGCGGAGCCGCCAGAGCCAGGAAAAGGTATATCACGAAAATTGATTTACTCATAAATTCTAACTCTCCTTATTTGATCGTTACCGGAAGGTTGATGTAGCTCGCCTTTTGGGGATCGAGGTAAATCTTCACCGCATCGGTAATGATCGGCGCCATGGCGAGGTCAACGGTCCAATTCCATCCATCCTCCTCGGGGACGCCATAACCGGCGTAATCACCGGTGGCATCGGTAAAGTAGGCATAGGCGATTCCCAAATACAGGGTATCTATAATCTTCTGTTTTCCATCTACTTCACGCAAACCGCCAGAGTCCAGAATGATGCTGCCGTTAAATTTATCCACCTGCGAAAGAATTCCGATCACATTCTGCATTCGGGCGGAGAGTGATTGCTTGCCATCCGCGCCGGTCCCCCCCTTGGGCATGCGCGAATAAAGTGGATCAATCGTATTTTTCAACGGTTCTGGAAGCAGCGGATAAAGTTTTTGCACTTTTTTCTCCAACGCCTCGATTCGATCCTGAATGACGCTGGAGGCATCTTTCAAACTCTCTTTCTGGGCTAGAAGCTCGGCTCTCTTGGAATCGGCTTTGGATATCTCGTCCTGGCTTTTCTGAATCTTTACATCGAGGGTCTCGATTTCATCATTGATGACGTCGATAATGCTCTCCAGAGTATCCTCTTCCTGAGACCATTGCATTTCCTCGCTGGCCAGCGTCTTTTCTGTTTCTATCCAGGCTTTCAGAGTGGTTCTGGCTGTATCCAACTTGCTCTGGGCAGCGATTGGTGAGTTGAACGCCAGGCAACAGAAGCTCAGCGCCAGCATTGTTTTATTAAGGCAATTTCCGGGCATAATTGATGTTATTGATTGGAGATTTAGCTCGAAACCCGGTTTTTGGGCGAGGCCGGGCAATTTGGACTTCTTCGGTACGATAAAAGTGGTTTACTTTACGGGTGTAGGAATACCGGTCAAGGATTTAGATTGGGAACAAAGCCAAAAATCAATGTTGCCTCAAAATGGCCCTGTCAACCCTTCATTCGGTAAAAAGCGGAGCCTTTGACTTTATTCAGTGAATTCGCGACCATAAGTTGGGAAGGAACCACAAAAAAACTGCCCCGCATGCCAATGCCGCCACGGGGGGTAAACCGAGGCCATTTCCCAAAAATCCCACAAGCGCAGTCACCACCGCCGCGATCAGGGCAAAGGGTATTTGCGTCCGCACATGGTCGTGCGGCTCCACTCCGCAGGCAATCGAGGACACTATCGTCGTATCACTGATGGGCGAGCAGTGATCCCCGAATACGGCTCCGCTGAATACCGCCCCCACCACCGCAGGCATCATCGAGCCATCGGCCAGATCAAAAGTGAAAACAATCGGAATCGCCAGTGGCATGAGCAAAATCATGGTTCCCCAGGCCGAGCCCGTGGAAAAGGATATGAGGGCGCCCACCAAAAATACTGCGGCGGGAAACAGCGCAGTCGGCACATGCCCGGCCAATAGTCCGGAAAGCGCCTCGGCAGCCTTCAATTCACCCAGAATACTACTGAGCGCCCACGCCCCCACCAATATTAACACCGGCACAAAGAGCGCCTGCGCCCCCTCCTGGAAAACCAGTCCCGGCCGCTCCCGACCCTCCCCGCGCGGGTATAATATATAGGCCAGGATCGAGGCGACAACACTCGAGCAAACCAGCGCCGTTGCCACATGGTCGCCGCCGAAAGCCGCCACCAGTTTTTCCCCCGTCACCGGCCAGGCGGTTTCTACGCCCATCAGGTAGGCGCCGCTGAAAAAGGTAATTATTAAACCCGCCACAGGTATCACCGCCAAAATCCAATGCCCACCGGGCTCCCCGGATATGCTATCCCCACTAAAGTTTCCGGCTTTCTCACGGGCAATCTTTTCAAACTTATTAAGGGGTCCGGGAAGAAAGTCTTTATGGATAACCGCCGCCAGCAGGATGAGCGTAAACCAGCAATAGTAGTTATAGGGAATCGATTTGAAAAACAGCCCATAGGGCATCGCCTCATCGAGTCGACCCGCCAGCGCATAGCCCTCGCGTATCATGGAAAGTTGAACCGCGATCCAGGTGGAGAGAAAGGCCACGCAGGCCACCGCCGAGCTTGTCGAATCCGCCAGATAGGCCATCTTGGGGCCGGATACGCCGCATTGCCGGGCGGGAGAGCGCATCATTCGCCCCACCATCATACTATTGGCAAGGCCATCAAAAAATAGCGCAATTCCCATCCCAAAGGCGCACCATTGCAGGCGTCTGCCGGGAGATTTACCGCGCTTGAGAAAACCCTTTACAATTGCCTGCAAACCTCCTCCCTTCTCTACCAGCGCAGAAAAGCCTCCCAGCAAAAAAGTGAACAGAATTGCGCTGATTCTCCATGAACTTTGCAGCGAGGATATCAGGTGATCCCGGAAAAAGGAGACAAATGCTTCCAGTAAATTTCCCTCGGCCAAAATGATCACCCCGGCCAGACTCCCGGCCATCAACCCCAATAGCACCCGGCGCAGCAGCAGGGCCACCACCAGCGTTACCACGCTCGGCCAGAGCGCCCGCATGGGGCCTTCCCAAATCACCCAAACATACGCCGAAGCCACCAAAAGCCATGCCGCAATCGTGCGCCATCTGGAGTCAGGTTGGCTCATCGCAGGTCAATTTTCTGTTCGGGGATGCCCATTTTTAATAAATGTGGCAGTAAAGACATTTGCCGCAAGGCTGCAATCTTCTAGTCCGGCCACCCAAAAAAAGGGCGTCCCGATAAAATCCAGGACGCCCTTTTGTAAATAAGGTTATAGCTAACCGGTAGGTCGGAGGGAAAATCAACGATCATCCCCCCGGCACCACGGGAAAGGACTGGCTACATCATGCCGCCCATTCCACCCATGCCGCCCCTTCCGCCCATGCCACCCATATCGGGTGCGCCACCGGCAGGGCCTTCGTCCTTTTCAGGAAGATCGGCGATGATGGCTTCGGTCGTGAGCAACAATCCGGAGACGGACGCCGCATACTGCAATGCCATACGGGTTACCTTGGTCGGGTCTACCACACCGGCTGCAACGAGGTCTTCGTATTCCTCGGTGGCCACATTGTAGCCGTTATTGCCTTCTTGGCCGAGAACATGCTGGACAACCAAGGAGCCTTCAACACCGGCATTGGCGCAGAGTTGACGCAAAGGATATTCAATCGATTTGCGGACGATCTGCCCGCCGATGGCTTCATCACCTTCCAGTTCAACTCCCTCGATCGCCTTGGCAATGCGCAAAAGCGCCACACCGCCACCGGCCACGATGCCTTCTTCAACCGCAGCGCGGGTAGCGTGCAAAGCGTCTTCCACACGAGCTTTCTTTTCTTTCATTTCAGGCTCGGTGGCTGCTCCGACATTGATCACGGCCACACCGCCGGCCAACTTGGCCAAACGCTCTTGCAGCTTTTCGCGATCATAGTCGCTGGTCGTTTCGTCGATCTGACGCCGGATTTGCTTCACACGGCCCTGGATTTCGGAGGCTTTTCCTCCGCCTTCCACCAGCGTGGTGTTTTCCTTGTCGATGGTCACCCGCTTGGTCTGCCCAAGATCGCTCAACTGAACATTTTCCAGCTTGATTCCGAGATCCTCGGTGATGCAGCGTCCACCCGTCAGGATGGCGATGTCTTCAAGCATGGCCTTGCGGCGATCGCCGAAACCGGGAGCCTTCACAGCACACACATTGAGGGTTCCGCGCAGCTTGTTCACAACCAGGGTTGCAAGGGCTTCACCCTCGACATCCTCGGCGATGATCAAAAACGGTTTGCCGGACTTGGCCACGGATTGCAACAGCGGCAGCATATCCTGCAGGCTGCTGATCTTCTTTTCATGGATGAGGATGTAGGCGTCTTCGAGAATCGCCTCCATCGCTTCCATGTTGGTTGCAAAATAAGGGCTCAGGTAGCCTTTGTCGAACTGCATCCCCTCGACCACTTCGAGGCTCGTATCGATGCTTTTGGCTTCCTCAACCGTGATCGTGCCGTCCTTGCCCACTTTATCCATGGCGTCGGCAATAATGTCGCCGATCTCGGTATCCCAATTCGCCGAAACAGTGGCAACATTGCGCACCTCATCGCGATTGTTTACTTTTTTGGAGAGACCCCCAAGGGCTTCCACACCAGCCGCGACAGCCTTGTCGATGCCACGCTTGAGGTAAACCGGATTGGCTCCTGCGGCGACATTCTTGAGTCCTTCGCGGTAAATGGCCTCGGCCAGAATCGTCGCGGTCGTGGTGCCGTCTCCGGCATTATCGGAAGTCTTGGAAGCGACCTCCTTTACCATCTGCGCTCCGATATTTTCATAGGGATCCTTGAGTTCGATCTCCTTGGCCACGGTGACGCCATCTTTGGTCACGGTGGGGGAACCGAATTTTTTGTCGATGACCACATTGCGGCCCTTTGGCCCCAAGGTCACCTTGACGGCTTTGGATAGTTGTTCCACTCCGAGGAGAATCTTCCTCCGGGCGGCTTCGCTGAATAGAATTTGTTTAGCCATAATAATTGTTATCTATTTAAATAAATTATTTATATTAAAATTTTAAGGGGTTATCTATCCTACGATGGCGAGAATGTCGTCTTCGCGCACCAAGGTATAGGTGACGTCGTCAAGTTTGACTTCCGTGCCTCCATATTTGCTCACGATCACGTGGTCGCCCACGTTGACTGTAAACTCGATCACGTTGCCGTCATCGTCTTTTTTGCCGGTGCCCAAGGCTACAACCTCGGCCTCCTGCGGTTTTTCCTTGGCGGAATCGGGGATGATGATGCCGCCTTTGACTTGTTCGCTTTCTTCGACTGCCTTGATTAGCACGCGGTCTCCGAGAGGTTTAATATTTGGTTTCATATTTGACTGTTATCTATATTATTTGAGGTTTATTAGAGTTTTACGTTAGACAATAAAATTTTCTCACAGGTAAAGATTGAGAATTTCGGGAAATGTCGAGTTATTCTTTTCCCTTTTCCTCATCAACCATTTCAAAATCCGCGTCGACGACATCATCGTCATCCGCCTTCTTTTCTCCGGCTGAGGTGGAAGACTGACCAGCACCGCCATCGGCCCCCGGCTGATCACCGCCGGGTCCGGGCGCCGGGCCTGCCTGAGACTGGGCCTGAGCATACATTTCCGAAACCGCCGCCTGGATATTGGGGTCGTTCTGCAATTTTTCCAGTGCCGGCTTCATTTTTTCCAAATCATCGGATTCGAGAGCTTTCTTCGACTCGGCCACAACCGCCTCGATCGGCCCCTTTTTGTCCTCGGCAATTTTATCGCCGCTTTCCTTGAGCAATTTCTCGGTCTGATAAATCGCGCTATCCAGCTTGTTGCGGGTTTCCACAGCCTCTTTTTTATTGCGATCCTCCTCCGCGTGGGATTCCGCTTCATGCTGCATTTTATCGATCTCATCCTGGCTCAAACCGGAGGAACCGCTGATCGTGATTTTCTGGTCCCGGCCCGTGCCAAGGTCTTTTGCGGTGACATGCAGGATACCGTTCGCATCGATGTCGAAGGTGACTTCGATTTGCGGGGTGCCGCGCTGTGCCGGGGGAATGCCATCGAGCTTGAAATTGCCCAGCATTTTGTTGTCCCTCGCCATGGGCCGCTCGCCTTGTAAAATCCGTATATCCACGCTCGGCTGATTGTCCGCTGCAGTCGAAAATGGTTGAGATTTCTTGGTCGGAATCGTCGTGTTCCGCTCGATCATAGGCGTCGAGATGCCCCCTTCCGTCTCGATGCTCAGAGTCAATGGCGTAACATCGAGAAGCAGAACGGAATCCACATCGCCGCTCAGGACTGCTCCCTGAATGGCCGCGCCAATGGCCACTACCTCATCGGGGTTGACCCCCTTATGCGGTTCCCGCCCGGCCAGTTCGTGGGCCACTTCGAGAACCTTGGGGCTGCGCGTCATGCCGCCCACCAATACGATGTTGCTGATATCACCGGTGTTGAGTTCGGCATCCTTCAAACAGGCTTGAAATGGACCCACCGTGCGTTGATAAAGACTATCGCAAAGCTGCTCCAGTTTGGCCCGGGTAAAGGTGACATTCAAATGCTTCGGCCCGGTGGCATCCGCCGTGATAAATGGTAAATTGATGTCGGTCTGCTGTGCCGAGGAAAGAGCGATTTTTGCTTTCTCGGCCTCTTCCTTGAGCCGTTGCAGGGCCATCGGGTCCGTTTTCAAGTCGATGCCGTTTTCACTCTTAAAATCTTCCACCAACCAATCGATGACGGCGCCGTCCCAGTTATCTCCACCGAGATGGGTGTCGCCGTTGGTAGCTTTCACCTCAAATACGCTATCCGCGATTTCCAGTATCGAAATATCGTAGGTGCCGCCGCCAAGATCGTAAACTGCGATGGTCTCATCGGACTTCTTATCAAGCCCATAGGCCAGGGAGGCAGCCGTCGGCTCGTTGATGATGCGCTTCACGTCGAAACCGGCGATGGCTCCCGCATCCTTAGTCGCCTGCCGCTGGGCATCGTTAAAATAGGCCGGCACGGTAATGACCGCCTCGGTGATCTTTTCACCCAGGTAGGCCTCGGCATCGGCCTTCAATTTGCTCAAAATCATGGAGGAAATCTGCTCGGGCGCGAACTTCTCGGTCTTACCCGAAAACTTGCACTCGATCCAGGCATCCCCATTTTTGCCCTCCACTATCTTAAACGGAATATGGCGGGCCTCTTCATTCACCTCGCCAAATTTCCGCCCGATAAGCCTTTTTGAGGAAAAAATCGTGTTTTGCGGATTGGTCACTGCCTGTCGTTTTGCCGCCTGTCCTACAAGTCTCTCCCCTGTTTTTGAAAAAGCCACCACCGAGGGTGTCGTTCTCGCGCCCTCGGAATTGGGCACCACGACCGGCTCTCCGCCTTCCATGATGGCCATGCAGGAATTGGTCGTCCCTAAATCGATACCTAATACTTTACTCACGCTTAAGTTTAAGCACTTAACATGCCAAACGACTCAAAAACATAATAAACTATTGATTACAATAAGCTTATAAAATTTATGAAGATTTATTCACCGCACCAAACTCCAACAAAATATGACATTATGTCACACCTTCTGTCTCAGTTATCCCCCATCCACCTCTTTCGTGTCACACTAGAGCAAACCATATTTCAACCAAACTCTTATCTGGCACATGGCTCAAAAAATCTGGCTTACAATTTTTGAATAGCGGCAGCAACACTGCAAAGTGTTGTCAAGGAGAATATTGTGAAACTCCCACTATTCTCACGGATTAATGGCACTCATATAAAGGCATCGAAAAAGCTTTGACGGTGGTCATCATGCTGTTCATTTTGATGCCAAAAATATGCCGCAGACAAGCGATTATCATACCGAGATTCATCGGCAAACTAAACCACAATATGTCTAAGCGATTCAATGTTCAGCTTCAGCCAAAAGTATTATTATGGGCTAGAAAACGAGCAAGTTTCACAGAAGAGTCCTTGGCCGACAGAATGAAAGTGAAGCCTGAGGATGTTTCAAACTGGGAAAAAACAGGCGTCATTAGTTTTTCGCAAGCCAAGAAGTTGGCTCAAAAAACTCACACCCCGTTTGGTTGCTTGTATCTGGAAGAGCCTCTAGAAGATAAATTGCCCATTAAAGACTTCCGAGTCGTTGGCTCTAAGGGAATGCCTAAACGACCAAGTCCTGAACTAATCGACGTAATAGACGACGCATTTAGAAAGCAGGCATGGTACAGGAATTACTTACTCGATCAGGGTAAAATGCCGTTAGAATTTATAAGCAGTATTCGCTTGGGAGATGATCCAAGCGAAGTGGCCGATACAATGAGGGAGCAATTTAAATTCGAGGAAGGGCTTAAGGCAGCAAGTTGGAAGGGAGCACTAATTTATTATATCCGGCGATTAGAGGAGTTTGGCGTCCTTGTAATAAGAGCTAATGACGCGGGTGGAGGTAATCAACGCCCTTTGATGGTTAACGAGTTTAAGGGCTTCGCTCTGGTGGATGATTATGCTCCAATTATCTTCATTAATAGCAAAGATTACGTCGCCTCCATGATATTTACGTTAATGCACGAACTTGTGCATCTCTGGCTGGGAGAATCTGGCGTGTCTTTGCTTGAAAAGACGCTTCCCCATGAATTAAAAGTTGAAAGGTTCTGCAACAGTGTTGCGGCGGAGATCCTTGTGCCAAAACGAAGACTGATAGCACGATTACAAAATAACGACAGCTACGACTCCGAAGTCTTATTTGAAAATTTGTGTAGGGTTTTCAAGGTGAGTAAGCTGGTAATATTAAGGCGCCTATTTGATATAGGCAAGATAGACTACAATCATTATACGAATGAATACGAGCGAATAGTGCAAGAATATAAAGAACGGTTGCTGGGTGATAAGGAAAGAGGAATTACGCCTAAAGTCCGTTATTATACAAAATTGAAAGCAAAATCTAGTGAGCGATTTGCATCTGCGTTGGTGGCTAGTGCGTTAGAGGGACGAACTTCCTACAGAGATGCAATGCATTTGTTGGGCACACAGAAAGCTTTTGTATTTGAACGATTTGCAAGCGAGCTTGGGTTCTCCGTCTAATGGCATATTTGTTGGACACCAACTTTTTTTCAACGCCTAATAGAATAGGCTGTTATAAGCGCTCGATCTGTCCCGGATGGTGGGATTGGATTAATCAAGCTCGTGCTACAGCAATTATCTGTAGCATAAAAAAGGTTCAAGAGGAGTTGAAGAAAGGAAATGATGACTTAAAAAAATGGGCAACAACTGAGGGAGAGGTTCTTTTTGAGGACCACGAAGATCCGAATTTTAGTGAAGCCTACAGGGTTGTGGTTAATGCAGTGAATAAGAAACTATACACTCCCACAGCCAAGCGCGAATTTTTCCATGGTACGGATTCATTTCTAGTGGGTTACGCGCTGGCTTACAATCATACAGTTGTGACTTACGAAGTGCGTAATGATGCTAAGGCAGGCAAAGTCAAAATTCCTTCAGCATGTCATTATGTTGACGTTAAGTCGGTGCACCCCACATCGATGTTAGAAAACGAAAAAGTACAATTTGTACTTAAAATTTAATCTATACCAAAAAATAGGCCAATTTTTGGATTTGAGAAATATTAAATTCGAATAAATTGGGTAACTGAGGCGTCCAAAGATTTCCGTAGTATTTCAAATATTGGAGGGAGTTGGTCATTTCTGCTCAGGCTGACAATTTTTGTACTTTTTGACGGAGTCCTGTGCTGCGGAAGGCGCTTTCCTTATTTTTTACGGCCATGGCGTAGGCAACCGGATCTCCCACGAGGAAAACCTTTTTTCGCCCCCGCGTCAGGGCCGTGTAGAGCAAATTTCGCTGCAGGAGCATGTAGTGCTGCTTGAGCAGGGGCAGGACGACCACCGGAAATTCGCCCCCTTGGGCTTTGTGGACACTGGTCGCATAGGCCAGTTGCAATTCCAACATTTCGGAGCGGTCGAAGTCCAGATTCTTGCCATCGAATTCCACCGCCAGCGTCCCTGATACGTGGTTGACGAAGGTAATTTTACCCAGATCTCCATTGAAAATCTGCTTCTCGTAATTATTGCGAGTCTGGATCACCTTGTCCCCCACACGGAACATATTTTCGCCTAACTTCACCCCCGAACTGCCGGGATTGAGAAGCGCCTGCAATTGCTTGTTCAAATTCACGATTCCGGCCACCCCTTTGTGCATCGGGGCGAGAACCTGCGTCTCCCAAACGGGGTCGATTCCCAGCGTTCGGGGCAGCAGTTGACCACAAATATTGAGCACGGTTTGCAGACATTGCTCGGGGTCGGGAGCGACGATGAACCGCAGGTCTTCGGAGGCTTCGATGGATTGGATTTCACCGGCGGGGAGTGTCGCCGGGGCCGCTGGATTTCCCCGAAGCACCTCGTAGGCGGCGGCCACGATGGGGCTTCGCGCCTCCTGCCGGTAGATCGTCTTCAACCGGGTAACCTTGACACGTCGGCTTTCCATCAGGTCTTTCAAGACATTGCCCGCCCCCACCGAGGGCAATTGATCGACATCACCCACCAGCACAAGGTGTGAGCTTGCCGGCAGGGCGCGAAAAACCGAGGCTGCCAAGCGATTATCGAGCATACTGGCCTCATCCAGAATTACCACATCGGCCTTCAATGGGTTGTTTTCGTTGACCGTAAAGGAACCCTTTGCGGGATCGAAATTGAGAAGGCGGTGGATCGTCCGGGCCTTGAGTCCGGTGGTTTCACTCATGCGTTGGGCAGCCCGTCCCGTCGGAGAGGCCAATTGGATTTGCACCTTCTTGGCGCCTAAAATTTCCACAATGGCACGCAAAATCGTGGTTTTGCCGGTTCCGGGGCCGCCCGTGATAATACTGATCTTTTCAGTTAGGGTGGCGCGGATTGCCTGTGCCTGTTCGGGGGCAAATTCGATTCCCGCCCTCTCCCCAGCCCAATTCACGGCGGGCTCGATTTTAATGGGCGGATAGGACGACGAGTGGGACAACAACCGGGCTACGCCCTCGGCAATTTTCGTTTCGGCACGCTCGGTCAGGGGAAGCTGCAATAGCCCGTCTTTGCCATCGGGGCTCTGGCACAGGCTCCCCTCATCCAACAACACTTTCAGCCCGTCGGTGACGTTTGCCGCGTCCGTTTGCAGCAATTCTGAGGCGTAGGTTCGCAAATCCTCGATGGGAAACCCGGTATGCCCCTCATCTTCGAGAGTGTGCATGGCATGGATGATTCCCGCCTCGATTCTCTGTGGGCTGTCGTTGGCGAAACCGAGATTGATGGCGATTTTATCCGCTGTTATAAAACCGATTCCCGTTATATCGCGGACTATCTGGTAGGGTTCCGAGCGTAAAATGCGGGCGGCATCATTGCCATATTTTCCCACAAGACGGACGCATTGGGCCACGCTGACACCATAAGTTTGCAGAAACATCATCACCTCCCGCACCGCGCGTTGCTCCTCCCAGGCTTTTTTAATGGCCCGGACCCTCTGCCGCCCGATTCCCGGCACTTCCCGCATCCGGGCCGACTCCTCGGAAAGAATTTTCAGGGTTTCCGTCCCGAAATGATCGACGATTTTGTCGGCATAGGTCTTGCCGATCCCCTTTATCAGGCCACTGCCCAGGTATTTTCGGATGCCATGCACGGTCGAGGGCAGGGTCGAGCGGAAATCGCGTATTTTAAACTGCTTTCCAAACCGCTGATGATCCACCCACCGGCCCGCCAAGCGGAGGGTTTCCCCGCATTGCACTCCCGGCAGAGCACCCGCGATGGTGATCGCTTGCCGCCCTTCGCCTCTCCGAAATTCTCCGATGCAGAAATGGTTCTCCTCGTTGAGATACAGTATTCTTTCGAGAACGCCTTTGAGCGCCTCTTCGCCTGGTTTCAGTTCTAAATTGCCGGTCGAGGTCACGATATTTTTAAGCGATGCCGTTTGACGGGACGGACTTGACCCGCAATCTGCGTTAAGGAAAGATAACAGGAAAGACCGATGGATTCACAAGCGCAAAAAACCATTTTCAAAGTCGAGCGAAAGGGAGATAAACTCCTCCTCCATCTCTCGGGTGTCTGGAAACTCGGCTGCGGCATACCCGACATCGACGCGATCGAGAGTTCCACCGACGGAAAGGCGACGGTGAAGGGCATCACCTTTGAAACCTCTAAAATATCCGGTTGGGACTCAGGTTTGATGACTTTTTTGATAAAAGTTCTCAACTATTGCCAGGCAAACGGCCTCGATTTCGATCAGGCTTCCCTGCCCGACAATCTCGACCGGCTTCTCAAACTTTCGCAGGCGGTTCCCGAAAAAGAAGGCCTCGGCGGCCACGAGGGGCGAGGTAATTTATTCCACCGGGCAGGAATTGCCAGCATC
This sequence comes from Opitutales bacterium, assembly GCA_021772515.1. Classification (GTDB taxonomy): domain Bacteria; phylum Verrucomicrobiota; class Verrucomicrobiia; order Opitutales; family UBA2987; genus JAJFLU01. The sequence continues at coordinate 14,584 of JAJFLU010000022.1, read as the reverse complement.
CACCATTTCGGGGAATTCAAGGCCAGCGTATCCTTCGTGGGGGAGTGTTTCCTCAGCGCGTTGGGGCTACTCCGGGGTCGGCGGCCTTTCCGCTGGCGGGATTTTTTTCTCGTCATGCAGGAAGTCGGCGTCGATGCCCTCCCGATAGTATCGCTCATCAGTTTTTTGGTCGGATTGATTATCTCGTTTCTCGGCGCGGTGGTTCTCCTCCGCTTCGGGGCCGAGGTCTATGTTTCCTACCTCATCGGCTACGGGATGTTGAGGGAAATGGGCGCGCTCATGACGGGCATAATCATGGCGGGGCGCACGGGGGCGGCTTTTGCGGCGCAAATCGGCAGCATGAAGGTCAGCGAGGAGATCGACGCCCTCAGAACGATGGGTATTTCCCCCATCGATTTCATCGTCCTACCGCGTATGTTGGCACTTTTTCTGATGATGCCCCTGCTGGCAATTTACGCCGATATCGTGGGAATTTTCAGCGGCATGCTGATATCGAAAAGCCTCCTCGATATCGCCTATCCGATATTTTTAAACGGAATGCTCGAAGCCGTGGCCCTGCCCGATTTTTTCCTCGGGGTCATCAAGGGCGTCGTTTTTGGAGTCATCGTAGCGATTTCCGGCTGCCTCAAGGGCATGAGATGCGGCAATAGCGCGGATTCGGTCGGATTGGCCGCCACCTCAGCCGTGGTCACGGGTATCACCTGCATCATCATAGCCAACGCCGTAATCGACTGGATCGCGGCAGTTTACGGAATTTAGGTTCGGAAATGAAAAATTCGCAATCGAATGGAAAGACCCACATCACGGTCAGCCACCTCGAAATGGCCTATGGCGATTTTGTGGTCATGCGCGACCTCAACTTCACGGTCGAACATGGTGAAGTGCTCGTCATCATGGGCGGTAGCGGCTGCGGAAAAAGCACCCTCCTGCGGCATCTGATCGGGTTGAAGGAGCCGGCCAAGGGCGACATTCTTTACGACGGCCAGAGTTTTGTCCAATCCTCGCTGGAGGAACAAAAAAAGAAACTGCGGGCATTTGGCGTTCTCTACCAGGGCGGAGCTTTGTGGAGTTCCATGACATTGTCGGAAAACATCGCCCTTCCGCTCGAGGAATACACCAAGCTCACACCCTCCGAAATCCGCGAGGTCATCGCCTACAAGCTCGCCCTCGTGGGGTTGGCTGGATTCGAGGAATTTTACCCCTCCGAAATCAGCGGTGGTATGCGCAAACGGGCGGGGCTTGCCAGGGCAATGGCCCTCGACCCCGAAATCCTGTTTTTCGACGAACCTTCCGCCGGACTAGACCCCATAAGCTCAAGTCGGCTCGACGACCTCATACTGCAACTGCGGGATAGTCTCGGCTCGACCGTTGTCGTCGTGACCCACGAACTTCAAAGCATTTTCGCCATCGCCGACAAGGCAGTTTTTCTCGATGTCGAAAAGCGCACCTTAACCGCTCTTGGCAACCCCAATGATATGCTCCGCGACCCCCCAAACGACAATGTTCGACGCTTTTTAACCCGCGACAGTGGAACCGATTGATTTTGACATTATCTCGCCGCCATGCCCCAATCCAACTGCCCATTGGAACCCCGCCCAATCCGGTTACCCTCCCGTTCGATATCTCCCTTAGATAGTTAATAATATGAGCAGAAAAGCCAACCCCACTTTAATCGGGTTTTTCGTCCTGGGCGCAATGTTCCTGGCGGTCGGCGCCGTGGTATTTTTCGGCTCCCTGAAATTATTTTCCGAAAGCGAGGATTTCATCGTCTATTTCGATGAGGCGGTCAGCGGGCTGGAGGTGGGCGCTCCGGTAAAATTTCGCGGCGTCCCCATCGGAAAAGTTAAAGAAATTTTCATCCGCTACAATCAGGAGGAGGAGTCGGACCATATTCCCGTCATTATCGAACTGGATATCAGCCTTCTGAACAGCTCCCTCGGGGTCGATGTCGATATCCGCGACGAGGAGGTTTTCATCCAGATAGTCAATCAGGGCTACCGGGCTCAGTTGGTCACCGAGAGTTTCATCACCGGTTTGCTCTACATCGAAATCGATATCGATTTGGATGCCGGACGCCCCCATTTCATCCAGGAAGAGGCGATTTACAAAGAGTTTCCCTCTAAACCCTCTTTGACCGCCGCACTTGGGAATACGGCGCAGGAGGTAATTGCCATGCTGGGCGCTCTCGATGTCCAAAGTATCAACGATGAACTCGTCGGCGTGCTCACAAGGGCCAACAAAGCCTTGGCCCAAATTGAATTTGCCCGAATCAACGATTCCGTAATCAGGGCCGCCGATTCGGCCACCGAGTTGATGCGTTCGGAGAAAATCACCACCACTTTGGAAAGTGTGAACAAGACGCTGAAGGAATTCGAGACCCTCGCCGCCGACCTCCGGGCCAAAATCGACCCCGTCCTCTCCAAGGCGGATGAGACCAACGGCGAAATTCAGAAAACCCTCCAGAAAATTCGCGAGGCATCGGATCAAATCGAGCGCACACTCTCCCCCGACTCCTCAGTGCGTTACGAATTGGAAAATACGCTCGCAGAACTGGCCGAACTGGCGGAATCCATTCGCCTTTTGACCGATTACCTGGAGCGCAACCCGAGGGCCTTCCTGACCGGAAAAGAGTTGCCCGAATCGGAATCCAACAAAAAGAAAAAGAAAAAGGAAAAATGAACCGTTGCCGCAAATCTCCCCGCCCAAGCCTCGTTCTCGCCCTGACGTCAATCCCGCTGTTGATCCTGGCTCTCCTCGCGGGAGGGTGCATCGACCTCGAACCCAAGCCCGACCCCACCCGCATCTTCGTGCTAACCGGCAACCGCCCCACCCTTCCACCCACCGGAACTGGAAACATTTCCGTGGGAATCAGGCGCATCGAACTGCCCGCCTACCTCAAGAACCCGAAAATGGCGACCCGGCAAGGGGGGCTCGAAATCGTTTACTCGGAATTCAACCGCTGGGGTGAAGGCCTCGATAAAGCCATCGGACGGAACCTCATGACCGCGCTGTTGGCAAATCCCCACGTGAGCCGAGCCACACTTTTCCCATCGAACGAGAAAATACCCCCAAACTACAGCGTAGCGGTGGCCATTTTGCGTTTTGAAGGTGATGGCTCGAACGCCGCCATCCTCGAGGCGCGCTGGAAAATACTCGACCCCAAATCTGGAGAAATCGTCCAGACCGGTGCCACCAAAGCGAGCCGCCAATGGAACGGATCCGACTACGCCGCCCTTGCAACAGCCCTCAGCGGCAACCTGACAGAGCTCGCCCAGGATATCTCCCAAGCCCTCGACGAAGCAGCCAAATTATAGGGCTAACGTGATTTATTTGGATTGGCTCGGGCGCTTTTCTTAGTGGGCGCTTAAATCCTCGAGTTCGCGCCTCCCGGATTCTGGGAAAAGGAGTAGCAAAAAGGCGCTCAATAGTGTGACTGTGGAGACTAGGGGAACCATGGTTACGAGGTCGCCTTTATTTTGTGTCAAGGCTCCTATCAACAGGAGGCCCATGCCCGCCCCAACGGTTTCCATGATTGTGATTACGCCGGCTGAAGTTCCGCGATAGGAGGTCGGAACGAGTTCGGCGGATAGTGCCCGGATAACGAGCGTTCCGGCCATGGCGGAGGCAAATACCAGGGTCAGCGCGAGGTAGCTCAAGAGTCCCCGATCCTGAAAAAACATCCAGGTTGCGAGCGGAAATATAGTTAGATATAGAAAACCCGCCAACCTCCTGCCAATCCGGTCGGCCAATCGCCCCGCCAGGACATTACCGGGGACCAAAAAGGAGCCACAGAGGATCAGAACCGCGGATAATTGCCAGGAATCGAGGTTCTTGTAGGCCAGCAAATAGTAGCCGATAAAACTTAGCACTACGATGAATCCACCGGCGGATAGCATTCCCATTAGCGCCAGGCCCACCGCCCTCATAGGATAGGTCCTGCCAAGCCTCGAATACTGCTCAATCCAGCTCGCCAATGCGTGTGAAAATTTTGTGCTTCGATGGATGTCTCTATAATTTAGAAACCGTTTTGTTTCATAGATGCCACCTCGAAACATGGGCATCCGAAAAACAGGTATGATTCCAAGAAAATAAAGCGCCCGCCATCCGTAGGGAAGCCAGTCCACGGCGGCAAAAAAGAGCGCTCCAAAGAAATGCCCCACGGCTGCCCCCGCCGCCAAAATCCCGAAGGCCCACCCTCGATGCAATGCCGGAATTTCCTCTGTTATAAGAACGATGGCCGTCCCCGCCACCGTCAGCATAAATGTCCTCGTAAAAATCTGGAAAAAGACAAACTGCCCCGGCGTTTGGCTGAAGGCCGTGGCGCAGGTGCCCAAGCTCAGGCATACTATAGAAATGAGAAAAAGCCTCCGCCGCCCGATGATGTCCACAAACGGAATTATCAACAGGGAAAATAGTCCCCCTAACCGTATTTGAGATACGAAAAAACCGAGTTCGGTTTCGGCGATACCAAGATCCAGCGATACTTTTTCCAGAGTCGTTAAGAGGAGTGAAATATCATAATTTTCATAAAAAAGGGCGATCGTCACACATCCCAAAAGAGTGACCGTCCGGGACTCCAATTCGGGGATGCTTCCAAAGATATACCGAGGAATCCACCAAGGATTTTCCCTTCGGATATCCGGCGTTTCGCGAACCTCTCCATCATTGGCTTGTTCTGGCATGCAGATTGGATAATACCCCTGCAAACAGCGAAATCCAGTCTAAAGAATATCTCCGCATACGCTTTTATAGTTGCCGCGTTTGGCTATATCGGTTAGTTTGGAGGGCGTATTAATTTTATAGATTTCTCGTTTAACTTCTACTCCTAGAAAGGGCTCTAAATGTGCTCGTTCCGATTGTTTTTCCGCATATTGCTTCCGGGTTTTCTCTTATTCTTCGCAAATCCCCTGCTCGCTCAGGATAGCGAACTTCGGGGGCAGGTCACCGACGCCGGAACGGGCTTGCCGATCGAGGGCGCGGTGGTCTCCGTCGAAGTTGGGGGAGTCCCTCAGTTGTCCACCACGACGGGTCCGTTTGGCTTCTATGAGATACCGGGAATTTCAACGGGCACCTTCGATATCAAGGCCATCCATCTGGTTTACAATGAAATCATAGAGACGCGCACCTTCGGTTCAGCCGAGCGGGCCAAGCAGAATTTTCGGCTCACTCTCCGGGCTGAAATCACCTCCCCCGACTCTTTTTTCGATATCTTTGTGCAGGTAAATGGCGCGGTATCGGGTTGGGGGCTGGTCAATTGCCCCGTCGTTATCGAGCGATTTGCCGCAGCGGGAGATGCGGCCCCCGCCACAAGTTTTACCCTTCAAACCGATGCCGGCGGGGCCGTCACCCTGCACGGGGCATTGGCGGGTTTTTACCGGTTTAAAATCAATACTGCGGGCGATCCCGGCGCGCGCAGTAAGTGGGAGAGTTTCACGACCGAGGGCAAAGCCAACGATAAATCACTCATCGATCAGCCCCACATGGCGCAGGTTTACCTGAAACCCGACGAGCAGACCCTGACTTTCCGCGTGGTCGAACCCAACAATCTCGATGTGACCGATCCCAGCGCCTTTGACCCCGTCCTCATGAAGGGCGTATTTGTCACCTTGGAGGGTTTCGACCCAACCAACCCCAATATTCCCGTCATTCCGCCGCGAACCGGCGTTACCGATGACATGGGCGAGGTGACCTTCAAGAGGCTGCCCGGGGTGCGCTACAAAGCCATGCCCAAGCGGCTCGGTTACTTCCCCGAGGAAAAAATAATCGACCCCGATGTAGATGGCGCCCTGCCCACTGGCATCCAGCAACTCGACCTCACCTACGAGGATAGATTCCTCAAGGTGCGGTTCGTCCACAACTATCAAGACACTTTTCTCGCCGATTATATAGGCAACAAACTGGTTGGGATAAAGGGGACCAATACCGAGGGCATCGAACGCACATATTTTCACTTCTTTGCCGATCCCCTGACCGAATTTGCCTTCTACGATTACCTATTGCCGGGGCGCTACAGGGTTACGGCGACCGGTCAAGCCGCTTCCGGGGTGCAAATGCAGACCGGTCAAGCCGAAGAACTGGAGGAGTTTTTCGCCGGTCAGGCGGTCGGCGAGGTATTTGTCGAGGTGAGCAAGTTGGGACAAACAACCGTCGATCTGCCGGTGGAATTCCAGCCCACCACCGTGCGGGGCCGACTGATGGCCGCCGACCGACGCAGTGAACCGGAGGACCAACTCGCCTACCTGCCCGTGGCCAACAAGGTCATCACTTTCAAAGAAAAGGAGGGAGTGGACATCCTGCCGGTGGGGCAAAAAGAAGTATCGGTGACCACGGATGCCTCCGGACAATTCACACTCACCATACTTCCTGGTATTTATGGAATTTTAGTGGCAGGAATGGACGAGTATTGGGGCGAGGCCGTCATTGAAACTCCCATTGCCTCGAGCTCTCTCGCAGCTATCCTTGGGGAAGGCAGCCGCAAAGAATGGCCCATGTGGGAACGATGGCCGCACGCTTTCGGCATTTCCTCAGCAATCGACAATTTTTTCGACGTAACGGGAATTCCCATCGGGGAGCATGATATTGTCGAGTTGGAGCTGCTCCTGCGCAAAGACGTCGTGCAGGTTCGAGTGCCGGTGCAGATTATCGGAGATAACTCAATTTCCTTCGATCCCACGCTATTCCTGATACCGGGCTTCACGAAGAATTCATTCGACGAAGACGTGCCACTGCTTTCAGTCGGCTACCGCGACATTGTGGCTCTCGGTGACCCGAAGCTGACCCCCGTCGTCGGAGGTGCCGTCATAAACGGGACGATGGCAAACGATTTTACCACCGATGTCCAAGCCACTTGGGTGGATGTGCCGCCCGGTGAATACGATTTCAGTATCACCCACCCGCGTTTCAATACAAATCCGCCTCAAAGGATATCTGTTTTCGATTATCCGAGCCCTGGAAACGCTCCGACAATGAATTTCGACGATTTCCCAAGAACTGGCGATAACGATGTTTCCGCACCACTCAACTTGATTACGACCGAGCAAGTGACCTCCACCTTCCCCGGTATAACCGAGGCGGTCATCAATACGCAGTTCTGGAATTCAACCAATGAGGCCTATGACCCGGCTGTCCAAACCACCGTGGATCTGGTTTCGGTGGGTTACGTAAGCGGGCTTTTCAGCGGCCCCGGTGCTCCGCCCACCGGCTGGACCAACGGCTGGGTCAATGAAAACGGCGGCTGGATATCCGTCGCCCCTGGCTCAACGATTCGTGTCGGGACTGGCGGGCCAAGCAACACTGTCCCGGACGGCCCACCGGTAATAACTACCAACTTCACCGTCGAGGCGAGGCTCAAGAACGACCTTACACGCACCGTCAACGGGGTAAATTTTCGGGTTCAAGATGATGTTGGAGACAATTTTGTGACTCCGTTTGCCAATGCGGCTTTCACCCGAACTTCCTCCATTTCCCAGCCATTCGGGGTAGATAACTGGGTTTGGGAAAACTTAAATCCAACCCCGGAAGTGAGCATATCGGGCACAATCAACATCAAGCAAACCATCATCGTCGATCAGGGAATGGAGGCGGTCATCACGGTGCGAAATAGCGAGACGCTGGCATTTATGGAAAACGTCTCAGTGGAATTGCTGGCCTCAAACGGCGTGCCCCTGAGAAATTTCAACACTTTTTCGGGTCGAACAAAATTTCCCACCGATGCGAATGGAGTCGTCACTTTCAACAGCATTCCCGGTTTTCGCGATTACTTTGTCAGAATCGAAGCTCCGGGTTTTCAGCCCATGCTGCACAGGCTCGATGCCTCCGCCGCAACCGAGGTGATCAACGATCCTTCGACCAATTTCCGCCATACTGTGACGCTCGACCTCACCCTCCTCCCTCGACCCGAAATCACCACTACCGGAGTGCCTTTAGACCGCGAGGGCGCGTTCCTGCCGGGGGTCAACAAAACGGGCGGGCAGGATGCCTTTTCCCTCACCGCCGAAGCCACCCTGACGGCCACCTGGAACCTCCGCATCCGGCGGAAGACGCATAACTACCAACTGCCCGGATTCGACCTGCCCGATGGTTCCGCCGGCCCTGCCCAAAACGTTACGATGGTCGATGACATCGAAGAAGTCTGGCTCGTTGACCGGCGGGAATTCGCCAAGGATTTCTATTCCTCGGATCCCACGGTATTGAATCTCCCCCCCTCCACCGACCCCGTCGCCATCGCGCAGGTGTTGAGCAATTTTTCCAAACTGCCCGATTTCGGAGAAACCAAAAGCGCCACCTTCTTTAGCCGTTCAAAAACCGTTACGGAATTCGACGCCGCCGCCAATCTGTTCGATGCCACCGGCAAGATCAAGTTATGGGAATTACCGCCCGGAGATTTCGACCCTGTTTTGATCGTGATCGCAAAATCCGGATCGACCGCCATTTACGATGTGCCCTACACGGGGATGGACGAGGCCAAGAGGCTAACCGGTGTGCCCATCCCGCCGTGGCTGGCATTTGCCTTCGATATCATCGGTTTCGCCGGTGGGGTGGCCACGACACAGGAGGAAATCAAGAAGTTCGTGCCGGACGGCAAGTTCCTCCCCTTTCCCGAATTCACCGCCACCATTGCCCGTCACAAAGAGATGGATGTGGACACCAATTTCATCGACTACGAATACAAGCTCACTCTCCTGCAAAAAGAGGGACAGGACACCCCCGGAGCGAACCTCACCGGATTGGCGGCGGGAATCGTCGGCGCGGAGTTCAAGAGCGAGGCCGCCATCACCATGCCGGGCAAGGACAAAAAGCTGGCCCTTTCCATCACCAGCACGGTTAAAAAAGAGGACATCGAAATCAAAAACTTTGAACCCAAGCTGCTCAAGGGGTTCAAACCCGATACTAAATTCTCTGTTGAAGGCTCGGTGACGACCGAAGCGGCTAAAAATGTCGATCCCGGAGCGCCCTGGGATGTGCGGCTCACCAATCAGGTGAATTTCAACATGGATTCCTCGTTCGAGATGAATCTCCAACCCATCCTTGGCAAGATGCCCTATGTTGGCCCTGCACTGACGGCTCTGGATAAATTTAATGTTTTGAGCTTTTTCGGGACGACCGGCGCTGGCGCCGGACTGGATACCACCTTCTGTTGGGAAACAGTCAGACCTCAGGATATAACTTTCGGCACCACCATCGACCCCGATCCACAGGTCCGTCGTCGGCATTTCCTCGGAGGCAACGAACCCGAAAACAGCGGCGACCCCGATTGCGCGAATGCCTACAAACTTTGTTTCCGGTTCGATGTCGGTCTGAAGGCTGATGCCATCGGAGGTAACGCGGGAATGACGGGAAAAATCAAACTGACAGGCGACGATTGCGGGGGCAAACCTTCCGTCACGATTACCCCCAACGCATTTGGTGACTGGCCGCCGATCAAACGGATTAATGGTGAAGCCACCGCCAATATCGATGCCTTTTTGAAAACCCCGATCAAAGAGTTCAAAAAAGAGTGGAGCTGGAGCCTGCTCAAGTTCGATGCCCAATTCGGCACGGAAACCCTTTTTCAGCTAATTCCCATGGAAATTACCCGGTCCGTGAGCACCTTGACCATCTTTCCCAACCCCGATTTTAAGGGCGCATCACCGGGTTTAGTCGATGATTTCATACCTTTGGGCAATCTCGATGCGGCCACCGGCGGTCGTGTCCTTTTCATCGACAAGGATATGACGACCGGCGACATGAGGCTCCTTTTGGCCGAGGAGACCGGGCCCTCGCAATTCGGCGCTCCCACCGTTCTGAGCACTGCTCCGGCCATCCTTCAGCCGCAGATTCTGGAACTCGGCGACGGGCGCGTTCTGGTCGCCTGGGCACAGATAGAATCAGCCGATATCGACGATCCTTTTGCTCCCTCCAATTTGCAATATGTCCTATCGGACAACGCGGGCGGAAATTTTTCCACTGCGGCGACAATCGGCCCGCTGTCCGGCGCACCCGCCTCCCTGCGATTGGTTCAAAGCGGAACCCTCGTCGCATTGGTGGCGCTGGACTCGGTCGGAGGGGCGGTTTCGGGAGATTCCCAGATACGGGCCTCCTCCTTTGCGGGCGGCGCATGGTCATCATTGGCGGATTTTGGAACCACCGAATCCATTGCCGCTTTTGATGTCGCGGCAACAGGCCCAACCGGTCCGGCGGAGGTCCACATCCACTATGTTTCAGGAAATGCGGCTCTCAACTACTACCGTTGGGACGGCATGACTACTCCCGGAGCAGCCACCCAAATCGGGACTACCGGCTGGCAGGGCAATATTTCCAGTCAGGCCACGCCGGATGGAGTTTACCGCATAACCGGCGTGCATGAAACGCTCGGCTTCAGCTTCTATTCGGCTGGCACACCCGCTGGCGCCTACGCGAAAAGCACAACTTTCGCCCTCAATGTGCTGCCGGTCGAACTCGAAACCGTTTTTCTCGACGATGCAACGCAGCCAGCCATCCTGTTTGTGTGGACCGAAACCGGGCTCGACAGTGTGTCGATATCCTATGCGTTCACCGATCCCGAAGGGAATTTGCTCGGCCAGATACAATCACTTACCGGTAATCCACTGGGCCGTTATTCGAGCCTGAGAGTCGCTCCCGAATCAGGGCAGAAGGCCCGTATTTTCACACTTTTTGAGAATAGCCCTCTGCAACTGCGCACATTCGTAATTAGCCTGGCCGACGGCGCTACCGGCAATGATAGCGATGCCGATGGCATGAACGACCTGGCCGAATTGCTGGTCGTCGATTTCGATTCACTGGACGCATTTACCACGGTTAATGATGTCCTACCGGGTGACGATTTTGACAACGACACCTTTACCAACCAAGAGGAGATCGACGCGGGTACAAACCCGGCGGACCCCCTGAGTTTCCCGACCCTCGGTGGTGTCGTGATCAATGCAACCCAACCCACAGCGCGGGAGTTTGGCAATGTCCCCGGCCTGTTTACCGTGCAGCGGCCCTCGGGCGACCTCAGCCAGATTCTCAACGTCCTATACAGCGTCAGCGGTTCCGCCACAGCCGATGCGGACTACACGGCCCTACCAGCATCTCTGGAAATACCCATCGACAACGATATCGGCACCCTCACCGTCACGCCCATCTCCGATAGCCTGCCGGAAGGGGACGAATCGGTAACCGTGACCCTCCAACCCGATGCCGCCTATACGATAGCCGAACCCTCAGCCGCCACCGTCACTATAAAAGACATCCCCATCGACGATTGGCGCCGCCGGATGTTTCCCACAAAATTCGATTCGGCAGATGCCGACGACCTCAGCGACCCCGAGAGTGACGGAATCACGAACCTGCTCGAATACGCCCTCGACCTCGACCCCGGAGTGCCCGACACGATCAATTTGCCCGGTTTGAGCATCTTCACCGACCCCTCCGATAGTAAACAATACCTCGCCATAACCTACACCATGTCAACCGAAGCCGCAGACCTCACCTATACAGTTGAAGTGACCGCCGATCTGGCCAATGGGCCGTGGTTAACCGGTGCCGGGCAAGTATTGGACATCTCCACCGGCGGCGAAGTAGATACCCAAGGCAACGCCATCATCCGCGTCCGCGACACCGTGCCACTGGATGACGCCGGTGCCATCACCCGATTTATTCGCCTCCGGGTAGGCCGTTAGGTAATCGACACAACCAACATTCAATCCACCAGAGTGCCTCCAAAACGACACGCAACTACAATCCAAAACTGGAGCCGGCTGTCGGATTCGAACCGACGACCTGATGATTACAAATCAACTGCTCTGGCCAACTGAGCTAAGCCGGCATAATGTTATCCTATTTCCAACGATTTACGGAGTAAAATCCCTAGTCAGAATCTTCTGAAAATCCATAGGAATTTGGTATGCTGTAAAAATCCCAAGGCAGGTCAATCGAATTGTGAATCGCCGCCGCCCCAACTACATCCCTTGCGCGGCCTTCATAAGATAGCGGGCACACCATTAGAACAATTTATGCCAACTTATAATTTGTTTTTGGCCTTGAAGCCAGCTTCTCGGAGTGGTTGCTCCAACTCTGGCTGTTCGATAGTTTTTAACCACAGATTTCGCAGATAAACGCAGATTTTTGCTAGGGGAGAATTTTTTAACCACGGATTGCACGGATTTTCACGGATATGACTTGTATTCTGTGAATGTTTTTCGGTCTTGGGGTCTTGGTTTTGGGCGTCGATTCGTGAAAATCGTTGCTAAGTCGTAGATGCCCAGGACGGATTATTAAGAATTATGGTTCTTCGTGAGTTTTTGTGGGAACCTGTCCAATTTTCGCAGTGCGTGGCCATGGTATGAGTAGCCGCGTAAACAATTGGCCCTTCACTGTTAACCCTTTTCGCATGTTAGCCAACGACTCCATAGTACTCGTAGGCCATACATAACCCTCTGATGTTCACCTCAATATGCAAAAAACACCGGCCAGCCCCTCCGGCTGCAGAGGAGAAAAAATGAACGGTCGCGCGCCTCTACACTCATGAATAACACATTCCACCTTTTTGATTAAGTAATTCTCTCCCACAAAATTCCGTAAAGAACCAATTTAAATAACTTATCTATTTAATTATCAGTTACTTAAAATGGTGGAGCCGATCGGGATCGAACCGACGACCTCTTGCATGCCATACAAAGATATAAAGCCTACTAAAACGCTATTTTAAAGGTAATACGAAAAAACGTCGCATAATCGTCGCAATATTTTTGACTTTTCAAGAATGTGATTTCTAAAGTGTAGCCTATGAAGGCTGTAAATCTCGAAGTCAGTAAAAGGGCAAAGCCCGTCGGGAGCAAGAGAAAGGACGGAACCCGCCGGAAATGCTGGATACTTTCGGGTATTATTCCGGGTGAGCAATATCACCGTAGCTACCACAAGACCAGGAATTCGGCTGAGAACAAAAAGAAGGAGATAGAGACGATATGGTGGGAAAAAGCTAAAAGCCCCGGTATATCAAAAGGCGATTTTGAAAGGGCGAATCTGGCGCTTTTGGAACTAGAAAATACCTCAAACCTTGATGCCAAAAAACGGGATATACTATTTGCGGTCCGGTGGTTTGTTTTGCAATACCGGGACACATCTGGTGTTGGGAGAGTGACAGAATATATCGATCAATACTATGATTTGAGAAAGAATCGAAGGGAACACACGCAGCGTGAAGGCCGATACTTTCTAGAACATTTTCGAAAAGGATTTGGCAACTTCAAGCCGACTGACATTTCTTCTCAGGAATTGGACGCCTATCTCGCAAGCATGTCGTGCCGATTCCACCGCGACAAGGTGCTTCGTACCTTTTTTAATTGGTTGTCTAATAGTGCTCAGAGAATGAGAAAATTAAGCAACCCGCCGCTCAAAGAAAACCCTTTTATCTATATAGAAAGAGTGAGGAACCAGGAGGAGGGATTACCGGAAATATGCACTAACGACGAGGTTCGAGCCCTCATTCAGGAAGCAATATATCAAAACTGCGTCACTTGGTTTGTTTGGGGTTTCTTTACCGGTATGAGGCCAGGAGGGGAAATGGTTAAGTTCTGGAACACGAAAAAATTCCCCCAATTTGGGTGGAATCGAATATTTTTGGACTGCGATAATCCAACCATCCAAGTTCCAAAAACTATAGAAAAAATGGGAACCCGAAACCGGGAAATCGTCATTAAGCCAAACCTATTGGATTGGCTCAATTTCTTTAAAGCCAACCCCAAAAAATTCCCATTCCCACCGACAAATCGAGTAAAGCTGTTTAGAGCAGTAAAGTATGCGATTCTCCCACCTGGAAAGCAAAAAGAACACGATATCATGCGCCATACTTTTATTTCAAATCTTTACAAAACCGACGGAGCAGACGAGTGCATCGCCCAATGCGCCACCTCCCTGGACATGATACAGAAAAACTACCTCTGCCAAATTCTCAAAAAGGAGGCCGAGGCCTACTGGAAAATCACCCCCAATCAATTTGACTGGAGCTAGAACCCAATTAATAGCAGTGAAAATTAGGAAACTGAATATTTCAACTTTTGCACATCACCGTTACCTTCAATTCTTAAAAGTCCGCTTGGAGAGTAGGAAAAGAGATTTTAGGGGCTAAATAGCAATTTTGAAATTCGACTCTTGATCTTGCCGAATGACTTGTTCGGCAAAATTTAATATGGGCTCTGGATCAGCATATTTTACGAACGAGATTTTACATTGTAAGGGATTGACAGTCCTGAAATCGAAATACCCGACGGTAATCCATTTGATTTGGACCCAGGAGTTTTTCAGGCAAGTGGCATAAATGGCAACTTGCAATAAATCTTCCAGGCGCACCTGTTGGCTTTTCGGAAAGGGAACGGCTTTAGGCTTCTAGAACACCTGCAGTTGCATTGGAATAATAACCCACGATATCCGGTTCTCCGTGAATTCGGTCACCGATTGCCAGCGGTAGTGTCCAGAATCTTTCGCACTTTTTTTGGTGGGTTTATGGGGAAGGTTTTGGGTTGGGTTTTTTCGGTTGCGAGGACAGTTATTCGGGCTGCACCGAGAATCGGCCTATGTAGCTGGTCGGAGGTGCAGGTGCGAA
>JAJFLU010000021.1 GCA_021772515.1 Opitutales bacterium | reverse complement strand
AAGTTAATTTTTTTGCGGCCTTCCAAGCCGCGTCATTAAGAAGAAGTCTTTCTTTTTGCATAACAACGACATAGCGTCATATAAAGTAGATATAGTCAAACAGAAAATTTACCTAAATGAGACTTTTCAAACACACCCTAGCTCCCACCTACATAAATCGCGAAATATTGAGGAAATCGATTTCACTTTCCGGGTTTTGACCAAGGAGAAGCTGGGTGATGATTTTCCCGCTGTAGGGGCCTACTTGCAGACCCGTGCGGCCATTGCCGGTCAGCATGAAAAGATTGGCCCAACCAGGCACTGAACCCAGCACGGGCAGCATATCCGGTGTTTGCGGGCGCAGACCGACCCTGATTTCCCGAATCTCCGCCTTCGCCAGACCCGGCGCGACACGCAGGGCATCCCCCAACACCTCCATGATGCCGCTCACGGTTTGCCGCGCCCGAAACCCCGTGCCGCCCTCGTGGGTCGCGCCCACCACCACCCGGCTATCCGGCCAGGGCACCATATAATCCATGTGATACGCATTCAACGTCGGCCAATCACTCGTATCCTGACCGGGCAAACTCAGGTGAATGATCTGCCCGCGCTCCGGCTCAATCGGCAGGCGGATTCCCAGTTGCCCCTCAAATTCAGGGGACCACGCGCCTCCCGCGATGACCACATTGCCGCAGCGCAATACCTCACCGCCACACTCCGCCCCGACGACCGCCCCGTTTTTCAAAATCAATTTCTCGACACTGGCGTTTTTCACTTCCAACCCCCGTCGGACAGACGCCCGGTGAAAAGCCCCCGCAATCAACCGGCCGTCCACCCTTGCCGCATTTCGGTAATAAATGGCCCCCAAAACCGGTCCCAACGGCGGAAGCAGGGTTCGCGCCTCATCGGATGAAATGTCATGCAAATCTTCGGCGGAGGGCGTCCCACGCAGCTTTTGCCGGTTAAAAATAATCTCCCTCGCATTCTCAAAGGCCTCCAGCTCATCCTCCGAAGCTGCCACAACCAGCTTTCCCGCACGGGCAAATCCGGTCTCTTCCTCCTGCTCTTGCAGCAAACGCTCATTGACGATCGGGTAATAGTCAAAGGCGTCCATGGCCAGGTTGAACAACGGTTCCAGCTTCCCGCTGTAGGTAACCGGCGAAAGGACTCCGGCCCCCGCGTTGGTCGCCCGCCCTTCATCATAGCGGTCGATGAGAAGAGTCCTCGCGCCTTCGCAAACCAGATGATAGGCTGCCGAAGCCCCCAAAATACCTCCGCCAATTACAATCGCATCATGCATAGGTGATCAGGACTTGAAGTTGTATTTGCAAATGGCCCAAAATGCGCTCAACCCGTCCTTCCAGGTGATTTTCTTCCCTTCCTTATAGGTGCGCCCGTAATAGGAAATACCGACTTCGTAAATCCGGCAGCGTTTCTTCGCCACCTTGGCCGTAATCTCAGGCTCGAATCCAAAACGATTTTCCTCGATTTCAATCGATTGCAAGACTTCCCGCCGAAACATTTTAAAACAGGTTTCCATATCCGTCAGGTTGAGATTGGAAAAAATATTCGATACCAATGTGAGCAGACGGTTGCCCGCCATATGCCAAAAAAACAAAACCCGATGCGCCCCGCCACCCATGAATCGCGACCCATAAACCACATCCGCCAGATCGTCCGCGATCGGCTGCATGAGCTTCGGATATTCCTCCGGGCTATACTCCAGATCGGCATCCTGAATGACAATAATGTCGCCCGTGGCATGCGGCGCCGCAGTGCGAATGGCAGCGCCTTTTCCCTGGTTGGCTTCATGAAAAAATACTTTGAACAGGTCGCCCTGGAATTCCTTTTCCAAAACTTCCCGTGTGCCATCCGTCGAACCATCGTCCACGACGATGATTTCCTTGATATCCACAGATGCGGATTTCACCCGATCCCTGATTTCACAAATGGTGCCCCTTTCATTGTAACAGGGAATGATAACCGAAAGATTCATTTTGTTGGTGGATAAAGCCGCAAACCAAGAGGGTCTCAGGACTCCGGGACAATTTTCTTTTTCGGCTACGGTTTGGCAATCTTTTCTTGCCAATCGCGTTACAGCTTGAGTTTAACCTGTATTTGACCGATAATAATGCGTTTTCAGAACAACTGAAGGTTTTTGAAGGACGGGACTGGCTTATGAAAAATTCTGGATTTGCGTCGATTTTAAACGCTGATGTCATCGATCAGTACTACGAACAATGGCTTGATGCTCCCGATTATGTCGAGGAGAGCTGGCGAAATTTTTTCCAGAACTACGACCCAGAAGAGGATTCTGAATCGCCGGTAGTCGATGCCATACCCGCAGCCACGCCGAGGGCCACCGCTCCCAAGTCAACCACAGCCCCCCCGACCCAACAGCAGCCTGTCGCCTCTTCCCGGACAGGCGCGATCCGCGACACCGACGGCAGTATCGATCCGAAAAAACAGGCCCGCGTCACCGGCGCAATTTACGCCATTCGCTCCATCGGGCATACCCAGGCGCGTTTTAATCCAATCAAAAAGGTGACGAAAAATCCCCGGCTCTCCCTCGAACGCCTCGGTTTCGAGTCGGAGGATCTCGATGATGTTTACGATACTGGAAACTACCTGGGCGGAATCAGGATGCCTTTGGGGCAATTGCTCGATGACCTCAAGGCCACTTATTGCGGCCCCATCGGGGTGGAATATTTGCATATCCAGGAAACCGAAAAACGCCGCTGGTTACAGGCCAAGATGGAACCTTCGCTCAATAAACCAGATTTCAGCCTCGAAAAAAAGGTTCGCATTCTGGAAAAAGTCCTCGAAGCAGAAATTTTCGAAAAATTCCTCCATCGCCGCTATGTGGGGCAAAAGCGATTCGGTCTTGAAGGCGGAGAAACGCTCATTCCCAGCCTCGACGCCATCATGGAGAAATGCCCCGAGGCGGGAATCAAGGAATTGGTCACGGGGATGGCCCACCGGGGCCGCCTCAATGTCTTGGCCAATATTTTGGGCAAATCCTACGAATTTCTTTTTCACGAATTTTCCGATAATTATGTGCCGGAATCCCTCCACGGGGACGGGGATGTCAAATACCACCTCGGCTACGACTCGGAAATAGCCACCTCAAACGGGAAACTGGTCGGTATGCACCTGGCGGCCAACCCCAGCCATCTCGAGGCCGTCAACCCCGTGGTCGAGGGCCGCACAAGGGCATTGCAGCGTATTCTCGGCGATTCCGACCGTAAGCAGGTCTTACCCGTCCTCATCCACGGAGATGCCGCCTTTGCCGGTCAGGGGCTCGTCAGCGAGGTGCTCAATCTCTCCCAACTCGATGGTTATACCACGGGCGGCACCATCCATATCGTCATCAACAACCAGATTGGGTTCACGACGGATCCCTCGGAGGCGCGTTCGAGTCTCTACTGCACCGATGCGGCCAAAATTGTCGAAGCCCCGATTTTTCATGTCGATGGCGATGATCCGATTTCCACCGTATGGGTCACCGAGTTGGCCCTGAGTTACCGTCAAAAATTCGGGGGCGATGTCGTCATCGACATGTATTGCTACCGGCGGCATGGTCACAACGAATCCGACGAGCCTTCATTTACCCAACCCAAATTATATAAAAAGATTTCCAACCACCCGCTCATCAGCGAAACCTATGCCAAGCAATTATGCGCCGCGGGTGATCTGACTGAGGAGGAGGCCGAAAATCTCAAAAAGGCATTTCACCAACGGCTGGAGGAGGCTTTCAACCGGCAGCAAAAAGAGTCTGCGGAGAAAAATCTCGCCAACAAGGAGGCCTTTATCGGTTCCAGCGCCATTTTCCAGCCGCCCTACTCTTTTCGCCCCGTAAAAACCAGCGTTGCCAGGCCAACCCTTGAACAAGTGGCCCGCGCGCTTACTTGTTTGCCCGAAGATTTTACATTCAATCCCAAGATAAAACGGCAATTGGCCAGCAAGTGGAAGGCATTTGAGGAGGGCGGCGGCCTCGATTGGGCATTTGCCGAATCGCTCGCATGGGGCGCCCTTATTCTCGATGGCACCCCCGTCCGCCTCTCCGGGCAGGACTGCGCCCGGGGCACTTTCAGTCAGCGGCATTCCGTCCTCTACGATGTCAAAACGCGGGAAAAATATCTCCCGCTGATGAACATGGAAAACCGCAGAGCCTTGTTTTGCGTGCATAACTCCCTTCTCTCGGAGGCCGCTGTGCTCGGGTTCGATTTTGGCTACTCGATCGATTACCCGCAAATGCTCTGTATCTGGGAGGCCCAATTCGGGGATTTCGCCAACGGGGCGCAGGTCATCATCGATCAATTTATTGCCGGAAGTGAATCGAAATGGCAGTTGGTAAGCGGCATTGTTCTCCTCCTCCCACACGGCTACGAAGGCCAGGGCCCGGAGCACTCCTCGGCCCGTCTGGAACGTTTTTTGCAGCTCTGCGCGGAGGATAACATGCAGGTCTGCAACCTCTCAACCCCGGCCCAGTATTTCCATATTTTGAGGCGGCAAATGAAAAGGGATTTCCGCAAGCCTCTCATCATCATGGCCCCGAAAAGTCTGCTCCGGCATAAAGGGGCCGTATCTTCCGTGAGCGAGTTCACAGAAGGAAAATTTCACGAAATTCTCGATGACCCCGAACCGCCCAACGCCCCCGCCCGGATCATTTTATGCAGCGGCAAAGTTTATTACGACCTCTTGAACTACCGGACCGAAAACAAGATAAAGGACGCGGTGATTTTGAGGGTCGAGCAGCTTTATCCCCTCCATCATGCCCGATTGCATGAGCTTTACGAAAAATACAACTGGAACGCCGAAAAGGGCAAAGGAAAAGGCAAAAACAAAGGCAAAGTGAGCATCGTATGGTGCCAGGAGGAATCCAAAAACATGGGCGCCTGGTCCTACATCGCCCCCCTCATCGAGGAGACTACAGGCCTCCACCCCACCTACGCCGGACGCGATGCCAGCGCCAGCACCGCAGTGGGAGTCCTCACCCTCCACAAACTAGAGCAAGAAGCCCTCGTAAAAGCCGCCTTCACCAGCTAAAAATTAAGCAACCCGGAATCTGATGAACACATCGTCAGGTTACGGCAATTTCTTCGGCACTTCCATAACAACCTTGCCGTCTTTCCAAATCGGTATGGCTCGATTTTCTTTCCGCGCTTTTGCCCTGACCTTCTCCGCAGCCCGATTCATGGCAGCAGTAACACCCTCAACAAATTCGTTTTTCTCAACTGCCTTTTTCATGATCCATAAGAATTGGTTTGTTTTTAGAATTATCGTACATCATCCATTCATCTACAAGCTTTTTATAAATTTCAATTTGCTGCAAACCCCGAACAAATCGCCGCTCGATTGTCGTTGGCGGGACATCATGTCCACCTTCCTGCACACGGTTCTGGACACGCGATTTAGCCATTTCGACATTCGGCAGTCGCAGGAATAGTAATTTAATACGATATCCCTTCTCCTGCCAATGTCGTATTCGCCCTTTCATTCCCCTACTACTTAAAGTCGTCTCAAAAGCAAAATCTTCCCGCCTGCTCACCAAATCGCTTATCCGCTCCAACAATATTCGGCCTGCGGCAATATTCCCTAGTTCGGGATCGAATGGTGAAATACCCTTAGCGATCAGATCTGCATTTATAAAATGAATGCAATCGCCTTCGTTCGGCAAATATTCTTCAGCAAAAGTAGTTTTTCCAGCCCCATTAGGCCCAGCGATGATATAGCAATTCGGCATTGAATATTCGATTTTGCGTTCTAACTATAAAGTATAGCACTAACCCTTCCACCGGTGCGGGAGGAGAATTTGCAGGAGGAGGCCGAAGATGCCGACCCCGGCCAGGCCGATGACGTTGTACCAGAGGTAGCCGATGTCGGTGTTGTAAAACAGGACCAGCACCAGGGTTTCCGATAGAACGGCGGCGAAAAAGACCGCGTTTCCTTTGATGAATCGGACAGAAAAGGCGACCAGAAAGATGCCCAGAATCGTCCCGTAAAAAATGGACCCCAGCATGTTGACTGCCTCGATCAGATTTTCCACTAAGTAGGCAGTCATGGCAAAAATGATGGCCACCACGCCCCAGAATGCGGTCAGGATTTTCGAGACACGCACGTAATGGCGTTCGCTTCCATTTTTGTGGAAAATCCGTTTGTAAAAATCGACTGTCGAGGTCGAGGCCAGGGCGTTGAGTTCGGATGCCGTAGAGGACATCGCGGCGCAAAAAATTACCGCCAGCAGCAGGCCGATTACCCCGTGCGGCAGGTAGTTGAGGATGAAGGTCAGAAAAACGTAATCCGAATCCTTCGTCTCAAGCTCCGGGTCGGCTTTTACTAGCAGCGCCTTCACATCGTTACGGATTTGCCCCACTTTTCCATCAATCGCCACAAGCTCCATACTGGCCATGTCGATGGCCGTTTCCTCGCCACTCCTGATAGCATCGACAAGAGTGTAAATGCCTTCTTTTTTTTCGGCAAAAACCTCGGAATACTCGTTATTAAGAGCTTCCAGTTCTCCCCCCATCGGAGACTTATAGGTCGCTTCCATGGCAGTCTGTTTAAAAAATACCGGAGGTTCCTCGAACTGATAAAATATAAAGACCATGACCCCGACAAACAGTATGAAAAATTGCATGGGGACTTTCAAAACCGCGTTGAACATCAACCCCATACGGCTCTCGGCGATATTTTTCCCGGTCAGGTAACGCTGCACCTGCGACTGGTCCGTGCCGAAGTAGGACAAGGCCAGAATAAGGCCGCCGAACATGCCCGACCAGAAGGTATAACGCTGGTTGATATCAAAGGAAAAATTGACCACTTCCAGCTTGCCCATTTTTCCCGCCACGGCCAAGGCTTCGCCAAAACGGATACCTTCAGGGAATTTATAAATGACCATAAAAAAGGCCACCATCATACCCACCAAAATGACGGCCATCTGGTATTTTTGGGTCAGGCTAACGGCTCTGGCTCCCCCCGTGACGGTGTAAACAATGACCACTATTCCAACCAAAAGGATGGTCAGGTTGAGATCCCAGGAAAGTATCGTCGATACAATGATGGCCGGGGCGTAAACCGTTATGCCGGCGGCCAACCCCCGTTGAACCAAAAACAGGAAGGCCCCCAATTGCCGCGTTTTCAGGTCGAAGCGAGATTCCAGAAATTCATAGGCGGTGTAAACCTTGAGGCGATAGTAAATGGGTATGAAAATGGCCGAAATAATTATCAGCGCCAGCGGAAGTCCGAAGTAATTTTGGACGAATCCCATCCCTCGCTCATAGGCCAGTCCGGGCGTCGAAAGGAAGGTAATGGCGCTCGCCTGGGTCGCCATCACGGAAAGCCCGATCGTGCCCCATTTCATGCTGTTGCCGCCTCGGAGGTAACCCTTTAAGCTCTTGCTCCCCCGCGTCTTCCAAACGCCATAGGAAGCGATAAAAAGGAGTGTGCCCACCAGCACGATGAAATCCAGAGTGCTCATCTAAAATACACCGTAAAGAGGTGAAACAAAGTTATGAGCGCCGCCAGGATTCCCAAAACAACCCCATAAACCGTCGGCCAACTGGAGAGAAAAGGCGGCTTCCCACCGGGATCTCCGTTATCGTTTTTGGATTTATTTCGCCACATTGGTTTGGTTGGGGGAGAAAGATGATTCAGGATACATGATGATTCGGGATACGGGATTCAAGATGCAGGATTCAGGATTCAGGATGGTTTGCAATCGGCGATGTAATTAAAATGTAGATACCTCGATTCTCGAAATCCAACATCCAGCATCTCGCATCCTTTTCGATTTCCCCCCCATCATTTTCCGGCCGAAATCAGGTTTGCGAAAATACGAAAAGCTCCCGGCACTCCGGCGGGCAATTCCCGAAACCACGAATACCCGGTGTAGATAAAATGGCCTTCCCCGTAATTTGCCACCAACAAACCGCCATCCCTCGGCGGTTCACCGGGGTCATTGCTAGACAGCAGAGCCTCGAAATGTTCATCCCATTCGTTGGGGAAATAGAGCCCCCGCTCCTGCACCCAACCCTCGAAATCGGCCCCGGTAATCTTGTTCGGACTGTTGAGAATCGCGTGATCTGGTTTCAAAATCCGCACCTCGGCCTCTTCCACCGTTACACGATCACGGGATAATTTTAGCGGATAGGGCGCCACTTCATCCACTTTCAATCGATGATTCGTATTGTATTGAACGATCATCGTTCCCCCTTCTTCGATATAGCGAAACAGATTCGATTGATAAAATCGCATATCCTCCAGGGTGTTGTAAGCCCGCACGCCCAGTATGACGGCATCGAACCGCTTCAAATTCTCCAGGCTCATTTCTCCTTTTTGAAGCTCCTCAACCTCATAACCGATCTGCCGCAGCGCGTTCGGGATATCGTCACCCGCACCCTGTATATACCCGATGAGATCGCCCTTTCTCTCGATATCAAGCCGCACAACTTTGGTCGTGGCCTCGGGAAATAGCGTCTGCACAGGTATGTGATCGTATTCGATCCGGACGAGCCCTTGCGTGAATTCCTTTCCCCCAACTTTGGCCACCGCGCGCATTTGGCCGACAGCTTGGCCGGTCGGCGGAAAGACCTTGAAAACAATCGTCGCCTGCTCTCCCTTTTGCCTCAGCTTAAACGATGCCGCCACCGGTTCGCTCCGCCATCCCTCCGGCAGTTCCAAGCGCACCTCTCCCTCGATATCCGCTCTGCCTGCCAGGACAAATAATTCCACCCGTCGGGATTCCTCGTTCGCAAACAACAGGATTTTATCCGAAAAATTGACAGCCACCTCGGGCACGACCTCGAAGGGCCGGTATTGCTCGCCCGCCACTGGAT
Source organism: Opitutales bacterium (assembly GCA_021772515.1). Lineage (GTDB taxonomy): Bacteria > Verrucomicrobiota > Verrucomicrobiia > Opitutales > UBA2987 > JAJFLU01. The sequence goes on along the minus strand of JAJFLU010000021.1, from coordinate 48,701 downwards.
CGCTCCAACGGTAAACGACGGGCCTCGTGAATTTTACAGAATCACCGTCGATGTTGAGCAAAAACGTGGCGATTATCGCAGGAGCGTTCTCCGGCAACCCAATCAATTGCTGTTTTTTCACCTCAAACATTCCCAGAGAGCCCCCTTTTTCCAGCCAGTAGGGTTGCGACAAGGGCATATTTACGGGAAGCGTTTCCTTCAAAGTGTGGCTGAAACCGATATTGTTCTCCAATATTCCCTCAATCACGGAATCTTGATCCGAGTATGAGAGCCGAACACTTTCCACCGTAACCGGTATTCTCGACCGGTTGACAGCCTCGACACTCAAATCGACCTGACCCCCTGGAATCGCCGAATAATCGCTCGCCGAAACCTCCAGATAAAGTCCCAAACAGGCCATCAGAACCGTATCCAGTTCCTCCAGTTTGATTTTTTGCCAGTAGCCTTTGCCGAGCGCCGTGAGAGAACGCCGCGCCTCCAACAGCAGCGAAACGGTTTTGTCCGGATATTCGGGATTAAATTCATTGTAGGCCTGCCACAGGAGAGCCCCCGTCGTGAGTCCACCGCGCAATCGGCTCCACTTCATGTTGACGCCATCGAAGAGCGTTTTCTCGGCTTTATCGCCCAAGGTGTGTGCCATGTAGGAAATAAGCTCCCCCCGCCTCGAAGACGATCCAAACCCCTGGCTCTTGTGCATACTGCGGCTCTCAGCGGCGATTTCGGAGTAAGATTTGCCCAACAGAGGATTGTAGGCGCCGATATTCACCTGAATCGTTCCGGTGTCGTCAAAGTCGTCTCGATTCCGATAAAAAAACGGCGAAGTATTCCACATCAGGCGCTTGGGCTGCCAGGGTTTGACAAATTTTAGCTGCTCGGGGAAACGCTTGGGATCGCCAGCCGCTTCGAAGGCTTCCTCCGCAATGATGCTCGACGCCGTGTGATGCCCATGGGTTTCCCCCGGTCGCACTGGAAATCTCGTGATGAGAATATCGGGCCGAAAACTGCGGATAGCCCATACGGCGTCGCTCAATACCGCCTCCTTATCCCAGATATTGAAGGTCTCATCGGGATGCTTGGAATAACCGAAGTCATTGGCCCTGCTGAAAAACTGTTTGCCGCCATCGATTCGCCTGGCGGCCAGCAATTCCTGCGTGCGGGTTATGCCGAGAAGCTCACGGATCTCGGGGCCGATACGATTTTGGCCCCCGTCACCCCGCGTCAATGAAAGGTAGGAGGTATTTGCGAGGGCGCCATGCGACAAATACGCAATTAAACCGGTGTTCTCGTCATCCGGGTGGGCCCCGATATACATGGCCCCGGCCAGCACATTCAACTTCTTGAGGGCAAGCTGAATTTCCGCCGCATTGGGTTTGCGGGGAGCCTGGGCCTCGGCCCTTGTCGCCGTCAGTAACATGGCCCAAACAAGAAGGGTTGAGAGGAGACATTTAGTGATGGTGTAGTAACGCGGCATAAGTGATTAAATTGTTTAAAAATAGGTTTCATGTCTTCTATGGGAACCGCAATCTCAAAAGGGATGGGGCGCCGAGGGATGGGCATAGGTCGATCCAAGACCCGCCAGTGGGGGTCGTTAAGCACGACTTCAATAAGTAGGGAGTGAGTTGGGCTTGCGCTTATTCCCGAAGATCAGAAAGCAGCTTCTCGTTGCGCATTATCCAGCCTGTCGCGTTGATTTTCCGCGCGATGGCGAGAGATTTTTCGGCATTGGCGGCGGCCCCTTCGCGGTCCCCCATTTTCGCCAGAATGCTGGCTTTAAAATGGAGAACCGGAAAGGATTCCGGGTTGATTTCGAGAGCCTTATCAACCCATTCGAGCGCCTGGTCGAGGTCTTTACCCTTTTCCAGATAGTAATTGGCCGCCCGGGCATAACTTCCGAAAAGTGACGCCTCCGGTTTTTTCGCAAACTCCTCGATCTGGGCCATGATCTCGCCATCGGTATCCGTCTCCAGTTGGATCGCCACCCGAGTTCTTTCCCAAACGAGGTTGATATTCGCCGAGCCGGGAGTCACATCGGATACTTCGATCGTGAAATTGTTCACCAAATCCGATATTTCCTCCGAGGCTGCCGAAAACCGCAGCAAGTCGTTTTCCTCTTTATAACCACCCGTCCCGCCGAAGGAAGTATTTTTGTGGATGATAATCGTCCACTCCTCCTCGCCGGGTATGGTAAACAGGGCATAGTCACCCGCTGGCACGGCATGTCCGTTCAAAGTCACGTCATTGCTGAACGAAATCTTGGTCGAACTATTCGCGCCGGTCCTCCAAAGCTCTCCGTAGGGCACCAACCCGCCAAATATCGTGCGGCCTTTTACACCCGGTCGCGAATATTCGATGGTGACCTTGCCGAAACCGACTTCCTGGGTCAGGGAGGCGGTCGGGCTGGGCCGTGGTGTCTCTACAATTTGAGCTTGGACCACGGGCGTGGCCAAAAGGATGGCCGTCACCGTGGACAGGTTGGTAAGAGATAGGTTCTTCATAGTATCCTTCGACTGCTGGTTTGCTTTTCGAAAACCGTTCGTCGGCAACGAAAAACCTCAACTTCAAAGGCTTCTATTTATTCTTCCTCCTCCAATGATGCGAGAATTTTTTCGTAAAAAGGTTTTTGGGCGGGGACGGCTCCCTCGATAGCAATTTTCCAGTTTTCTATGGCCATTTTCTTATTGCCGGCAGCCTGATAACCACGCGCCAATCCCACATAAACGGTAAATTTATCATTGGGATGCTTCTCCTTGTTGTATTTGAAAATCTCAAGGGCTTTGTCGAAATCTTCCGATGCAATAAAGGAACGACCATAAAAATGAATTTCACCGACTTTTCCCAGAGGAAGCGCTTCCTCCATCAAGGCGGCGGATTCATCGGATTTACCCATTTTCTCCAGGATGTCGGCCTTGGTCTTCAAGGTGGTGAAGTTCTTGTCGCCCGCAAACGGGTTCGTCAATGCCTGATCGGCCCATTTCAACCCCTGCTCCAGATCATAATCGTTGGTCAGCGAGTATTGTGCCGCCTGATTCCAACCGCGCCAAAGGAAACCTGGAACACTTCGAAGTTCGTTGTTGAAACTGGCAGCAGCGATCTCGTGCACCGGCACTTCGATTTTGATCGGCACCTTTTTCTTTTCCCAACGGAGCGCAAGCACTGTGGAGTCAGCCTTCACATCCACAAAGACATACGTAAGCGCTTCGGCGGACATGTGGGTGTCAACGGGCGTCACATTGACCCTCAGGGCATCCTCTTCGGCCTTATAGGTAAAGCTGCCCCAGGAGGTTGAATTATTGGAAAACATCACTATCCACTCCCCTTCCGAGGGAATCATGTGGAGCCCATAAGTGCCCGCCTTCAAATCCTGCCCCTCGACTTTTACGTCATCGGCGAATGTTATGGTAGTGTTTTCGTTGGCACCGGCCCTCCAGGGGAAAGGACTGCCACCATCATAGGGAACGAGCTTGCCCCATACTTCGCGTTCATTGACCAAAGGCCGGTGGTAATCGACGGTGATTTCGGTAATCCCGATATGCTGGGTAACGGAGGCAGCCTGGCTGACCCTGGGGGCATTGAGGAACTGACCATAGCTCGTGCTCAATCCGGCAAACAGCAAAAACAGGCCTGCCAGTGGGGTTGTGGAGATAAGAGTTTTTTTCATATTGATTTTAGCAATTAACATTAACATTTAACTTTTTCGATTTTGGTTTAGTTTGCCGCATCTCCACCAAACAATGAGTAAGAAGGCCCTGGTTTCTCTCCAGGGAATTTTTTCAAATCGAGGTTCTGAGGAATGCTGACGCAAGGAATAATCCAAACAAAACCAAGATTCATGCCAAATTATGTCATATAATCGCATATCACTGATCTACAATTACTTACAAACACACAATTTAATATCAGCATAAGAGGCTTAAAATCCGTCCCAATTTCGGGACAACCATAATCCCAATAACGAACGGCGCGATACTTCCCAATGGAAGTCTCGATCAATATATTTTTTGACAAATTGATCTTCTTTGATAAAAGGTATATAGACCCGTTATTCAGGACTTTTTACGATAATTCTTCAGCTGCCTCCACGCGTTTTTTAATTGGCTCACTCCTCGAATACCAACATGGGTTCAACAAAAATTATCATCGCTGGCGGGTCCGGTTTTCTCGGTAAATCCTTGGCGAAATGGTATTCATCAAATGTCGAGGACTGTGAAATTGTTATACTCAGCAGAAGTCCCCGGGCGATTGATTCCACGCGAACTGTGGTTTGGGATGGTTTGAATCCAGGCGATTGGGCAAAGGAGCTTGAGGGCGCGTCGGCTTTGATCAATTTGGCCGGGCGTTCGGTCAACTGCCGCTACAACAAGGCCAATCGACGGGCCATTATGGACTCCCGCATCGATTCAACTCGCATTCTCGGCCAAGCCATAAATCAATGCAAAAATCCACCCAAGGTCTGGCTTAACTCCAGCACAGCAACGATTTACAAGCACACCTACGGGCAGGCCCATGATGAAAAACGAGGAACTATCGAGGCAACTCCCGAAGCCAAGGACTCTTTCTCCATAGAGGTTGCCAAGGCGTGGGAAGATGAGTTCGAAAAAGCCCAAACGCCTGACACGCGCAAATTGATTCTCCGCACCGCAGTCGTTTTCCACACCGATCATGGCAGCGCCTATGCCATTATGCGCCGCCTGACTCGTTTTGGCCTCGGTGGAAAAATGGGTGACGGACGTCAGTATGTTTCATGGATTCATATCGATGATTTTTGCCGAGCTATCGATTGGCTGTTATCCAGCGCTGAGGCAGAGGGTATTGTTAATATTAGTTCTCCAAATCCCATCACGAACGCCGAACTAATGGCGAATTTTCGCAAAGTTTGTGGTAGGCCAATCGGTCTTCCGGCCTATCGGTGGATGCTTGAGATCGGAGCCATCTTCCTCCGCACCGAAACGGAGCTTATCATCAAAAGTCGGCGCGTCGTTCCCGGGCGGCTTTTGAGCGATGGCTTTACCTTCAATTTTCCAGAAATCCAGCAGGCTCTCGCCGATCTTGAAAACGGTTAAAGGGAACATCCGAAGAATGTAACACTCTCAGTTACCAATATACCTTTTTCATCTGTGATTATCTGCGAATTCTGTGGTAAAACAAAAATCTTCAAACATGACTTCGATTCGATTTCGGTTACTTCCCTTGGCTGTGGGCCTTTTCATTATCTCTCTTGCCGCCACCGGGTTTTATCAACCGGTTACCGCTGAGCCCGGTACCCCCACCAGCGAATTTACGATCAAGGTGACGGGATTGGCTGAGGCTGCCGGGCAGGTCCGTATCGCAGTTTTCAACTCCGAAGAAAGTTGGCTCGACATCGCCGTTTACGCAAAGATTCTCGATGTGGATGATTTAACGCCCGCATGGAAAATCGATCATATTCCCTATGGGGACTACGGGATTGCGGTTTTTCACGACGTAAACGGAAACGGAAAAAACGACGCGAACTTTATAGGAATGCCCAAGGAGCCTTACGGTTTTTCAAACAATGCCCGTGGTATGCTAGGGCCGGCGAAATGGAAAGATTCCGCCTTCACCGTAAATTCAAGCAAACAGACGCTGGAAATCAGGGTTAAGTAATCGGCAAATATTCGCGGAATATTCGCGCTGGCAGTTCGTAAATTTCGCTCAATTCCCCCCGGTGGCATCGCCATTTTCGAGCCGCGTGACCCCCTTTAGCGTCATGAAATACATCAGCGCATTGGGCCCCGCAATGGACACCCACATGCCAACCCAAATCCAGCAGGCCATCAACAACCGAGCCCCCAGGCCGAAATTGCCATCTCCCACATAAATATTGGAGCGGTTGATGACGAGAAACAGAATATTGACGACAACCCCCGCCACACAAAATATCGACCATCCCATGGCAATTTTTTTATACAGGCGCATTCCCCAATAATCAATTCCACAGGCCCACTGGCAAGGGTAAACCTTCGCCAATTATCAAATCCCATCACAGCTTTTCCAGGGCGGCTTTCAGTTCCCGCTCAGAAATAATGGGCCTGAGAACATCACCGCCGGCCAATTTCATGTAGTTGATGGCAAGTTCATATTGCCGGTTTTTGTAAGACAATAAAAGCTCAATCATGGTGTACTTGTTTTTCCATTTGGACATCGCCTCTTGATTGATCTCTGCCGCCTTGTAGGTATCGCCATATTTCTCCGTGAGAACATATTTCAATAGCTCGTAATCTGATTTTTTGATAGGGCCAATAAAATTGTAGCTCACCCGGTTCAGTTTTTTATTTTCGAAAAAGAAATTCAAATCCGCAGGTAGACCGAGAATGTTTTCATCTTTAAACAAAATCAGGGAGTTATCCGACACTCCGCCGCCGATTCCCTGTATTCTGGCGACACTGTAGGGGCTCATTCCCCAAAATAGATGCTGGAAATCCCCCGCATTCAGGGAGCTGTAGAAAATAGATAGAACAAGGACAAGAGCGAGTGTCAGCTTTTTGGGAATACGCATAATCCTAATCAAAATGAAGATGTGTCGGGAGCTCGTTGATGCCGACAGAGATTACCCGGTGCGTATAACGATAGTTCACGAGTAATCGGCGGCATTTTCTCTATATTGGCAGGTAATTGAGCTTGGGAACCAAGTTAACGATACAGCGAAGTCTAGTGGTCTTTACATTTGATTCAAGAGTTAATTTTGAAGCCGTTCGTGGCCTCGGCGACAGTCCATTATTTTCCTGATATTCCAGAAATCAGTTCAGTTGCGGCGGCATCGAGGCCGTTTGCCCTAATATGCTAATTGTGCTAAATTGTGCCATGCCGCGAATGGCATCAATTTAACCTCAACGTTTCCAATGGATCAACGGGAGATATAATATGACAGAGAAGTCGATAAAACTGCATCCGCGAACAAAAAAACTGGGGCCGACGGAAATTCCTGCCGGCATTGCTGCCTCGAAGATTCTTTCGCCGCGACGAAAAACCAGCCAGGCTGATTCAATCGAGGCGCTCGCCCTCGAGCAGCTCGATCATTTCGGCATCCGGGTAGACAGCGAATTCGGTCAGGCGCTTTACCGAACCGCCCTCCATCTCTATGGCGCCCAGGCGGACGTGAACGAGTTGTGGAGGGTCACCCGAGAAATTATATTGACGCTGGACCGGAAGGATCGGGTGGCCTATTTCAATGCCAAAAAGTTCCTTTGCTTCCAGCTCGCCAAAATCCTCGATACCCTCCAGAACCCCTTTCGCAAAGCCTACCAAAGCCTCTCTTTTTCGGACAGCACTTTATACGCCAAAGGGCCCTACCCAGTCTTCGATAACGTGACCGCGATTTTTTCGGCCAATCCGGTTATCGTTCGGACGGCCACCTACATTTATGCCTGCACGGAGTGGGTGGACGACGCTTTTCACGGTCGTGAATTACTGCACGAAATCTATTCACGCCTCTTGAATCCCACATCGATTTCGTTGGCAAATTACATCGTTGACCTGGAGGCGGGCCCCTATGCCTCGGATTATCTGGCATGGAACTTCAACAGCGGCATGGCAGCAATCGACGATCTCCTCGCCCACCTTTTAAGACAGGGTGACATAGTGATAGCCTCCCGCAATATTTACGGAGGGACCTATCAGTTGCTGCACGACTACTACGCCAAAGATGAAAAATTCGGGGCCAAACTGGAGTGGTTTGACGGATACACGGAGCAGGAATTTGCTCCCTTTCTTGAAGAAACCCGGAGAAAGCACCAGCAGGATTTGGATCTTGGCCGAAAGATCCTCATCTTCATCGAATCGCCCTGCAATCCGCATGGTTATGTCCTCGATGTGCCGGGAATCTGCCGCCTCGCCCACCAATATGACCACACCGTCGTCCTGGATTCAACGATTGCCACACCGTTTCTTTACAAACCTCTGCAACAGCCCAACCGGCAGGATCGACCCGACTATGTCGTCCACAGCTACACAAAAGACCTCACCGGAACCGGCAATGCCACCGCCGGCGTTGTCATCGCCGAAAACCACCTGATGTTCATCCCCAAGGGTGATACCTTCAAGGGAGTTTCCTGGGATGAAACCTTGTTTTGGAGCGTCTATTACATCAAGGGCGCTTTCCTCGATTCAGAAAAGGCCTTCGAGGTGATCAGTGGTATCAAGAGCCTGGCTCTGAGGATGCTCCAAAAGTGTATCAATACCATCGTTCTGGCCCGTTTCCTAAACTCACATCCGTCTATCGAAGTCTGCTCCCATGCGCTCAAAAGCAATGGAAATTATGCCATGCGGGAGCAAATCCTCAGGTACGGACTACCCGCCCCCTTGTTCACAATCAATCTTGAGCAGGCGGATATTCCGCGCAATGCTTTCGTGCGGTTTTTCGACTGCCTCTCACCCGCCTTTCATCACCAGGTGAGCTTGGGCCAATCCAATACCCTGATCCTCTGCCCCGCCCTTACTTCTCATTCGGAATTGGATAGGAAAGCGCTCGAGGAGGCTGGAATTTCCCCCACGACCATCCGAATCGCTGTCGGCGACGAAAACCCCAAAGAGCTTATCGCCCATTTCATCCAGGCGGCTCGATTGATTTTCGATCCTGTAATCCCCGGTTTCAGCGCAGGATTTATGTCCGCAGACGGCGTCGATCGATTGATGACTGAAGTCTATCTGGAGGGCCACCGACGCTATATTGAAAGTCTGTCGCCGATGGAAAAGATTCTCGAATCCAGGTAACGCGAATCAATTCTCTCCAGGCTGAAGCAGTTATTGGCCTCGCCCGAAAAAACCCCGGCGGTCGTTCGGAATTTCCGGGGGCGGGTTCAGGATGGCTGCCTGCACTTCCGCCGACAGTTGGCTGCTCTCGACCCATTGACTGGCCGCCTCGGGATCCTGGCGATACCACTCCTGCCCAACTTTGGTCACGCTATCGGAACGCAATTCTGGATCGATGATCGATTCGGCCCAAGAGACTGCCCCTTCGGGATCATCACTGGATATTCGACGGGCAAAACTATCCACGGCGGAATCGAGGGAGGGATCGGGGGGCAGACTGTTGAGCCATTCCCCTGCGGCATTGGGATCGGTGCTGGCCCAGCGGTTTGCCACCGCCGACAGGCCCTTTTCCTTCGAGCTACCTTCGGGTAGTGAACTCGCCCACGCAGCCGCCTCAGCAGGATCCTCGCGAGCCCATTGCGAGGCCACCACCGGCACTGCCCTTTCTCCCAACTCGGTATCGGCATACCCGGTTACCCATTGGGCGGTTGCAGGGGCATCAATATTGGCCCATTGCCGCGATAGATTGCCCACCACACCCGTCTTAAAATCACCTTCAGGGAGGGAATTTGCCCATGCCACCGCGTAGTCCGGGCCTTCCTGCAGATAATTGTTCACCACTACCCCCACCGCGCGGCTCCGCTCCGGCCCTTCCTCAAGGCCGATAACATAATCGGCGGCCCCAGCCAGGTCCACCGAGGCCCAACCCGATACCAGGCCCAAAATCTCCACCCCCTCCGAATCATTTGTCACGGTCCAGTCGAGCGCCCCCTGAGGATCGTTGGCCGCCCAACCACTCATTGCGGAGTGGGTGGCAAAACGCGCCATCCGCCCCCGCATATCATTTTCGGCATAATCCAGCGCTGCCGGTCCATCAAATTTGCCCCACGAATACATCAACAGGTTCAAATCATGGGTTTGCGAAAAACCGCGTGGCCGATTTTCCAACAAAGCAAGCGCCTCATGCACATTCGAGGAGTCCAGCCCCTCCAAAGCCAACGTGAGAAGTTGGAGCCGTTTAACTGGATCGGTAACCCTCAAAGCCTCCCGCAAACTGGGAACGACCGAACCCGGATGAACGGTATCAAGTTCCTCGCCAAAATACTCCAACCCCTCGGATTCCGAAAATGAACCCTCCCCAATCAATTCCTCAACGGAGGGCAATTTTTCATTTTCAACGCCAGCGACATCAGAAAAATCAACTCCTTTCACACCATTATCGAAAGAAAGTTGGCGCCCCACAAAAAACGCCAAAGCCACCGTAATTACCCAAACACCAGCAAATAAAAAAGAGGTTTTCGTGAATTTAAATCGCATGATTGAAAAGGGGTTCCCGCTTCATTTATGGTTAAACATAATCCCTTCGCTTTAGTTTCACCAATCACACCTAAGGCACATAAAGAAAATTGGCCTCGAAGGCGTCTCCGAGGGGTTTGCCGTGGAGGGGAGTTTTCTTTCCGGTTTTGGTGTCGAGCAGCATCAGACGCCGGGGCGAGGCCATGCCTTCGGTATAGATGAGGTGTCTGCCGTCGTTGGTCCATTCGGGTTCGAGCGAATCCCCCGCCCATTTCGTCAAAACACGGCTTTTCTTGGTTGAAAAATCGAACAGGGCCACCTTGAAATCCGACCCCTGCCGGATGGTGAAGGCCACCAGATCTGCGTTCATTGGATTCCAGGCGGGTTCGGCGTTGAAATTGCTGATATTGGTGGGAATCCGGCGGGCTTTTCCACCATTGGCCGGAATTTGAAAAAGCTGCGGTTTTCCCAGTCGATCGGAGGTGAAAATTACTCGCTGACCATCGGGCGACCACGCGGGATCGGCCTCCGCCGAATCGGTCGAGCGGGTCAACCTCCGTATATCTCCACCCACGAGTCCACCCACATAGAGTTCCGCATTTCCGGTCGCGGAGAGGATCATGGCTGCCTCGCGACCGCCGGGCCGGATGGCCGCTCCCGTATTTGTGCCCTTAAAACCGGCAAAAAGAGTCTGCCGCCCACTGCCCAAATCGACTCGATAAATATCGGGAAAACCGCTTTTAAAATAGGTCGTGTAGAAAAGACTGCGCCCATCCGGCGCCCATGCCGGCCCGAGGCAATCCGCGCCATTGGAGGTAAGTTTGCTCACAGAAGCGAAAAGCATATCCGAGACGTAGAGTTCCGTCGCGCCCGTTCGATTACCCACAAAAACCAGTTTTCCGGCGAAAAATCCGGGTATGCCGAGAGTTTTTTTTACCGCCAAATCCCCCGCTCGAAGGGCCGCTTCAGTCAAATTTTCACCCGACATTTCATGGCTAAAAAGATTCTCGGCGGGCTGACCGCTCTCAATATCGAGCCGCACCGCAGATTCATCACTCACCGGCGTAAATCGAAAGGTAAAATCTGCCCTCTCCGGCGGTTTTGGAAGATAGCCGCCGTGCATATTGAAGGCCTGCCGCATGATATCCTGCAACCCGGCATCGGGCGAAACCACGGACAGCGAAATAATTTTCCCACCGCCCTTGCGGCTGATGACCCCCAAATCGATTTCATCGGCGGGCGGGCTGGCCGTCTGCGCAAAAACTGCCGGGGCGACCCAAAGCGACCCAGCCAGAATCAGTGTTAATATTGCTAATCTAATGCGAAACATGAATAATAATAACAAAAACAGGAAACTCAATCGGGGGCAATGGCAAACCGGATCTCGGAAAATGCGGCGGGAAAAATTTTTGGAATATAGGATCGATTTTTCTGACCGAAGTTGACAGAAAGAGTTTCAAATTTAACACGGGATCAATAAAAAAACTTGAACAACGACAAAGTCATCGAAGCGTTAAAAAGCGTAATGTATCCGGGTTTCAGCAGGGACATCGTTTCCTTTGGGCTGGTCCGCGAGGTCACGGTCGAGAATGGGTGTGCAAAAATCTCCCTCGCCCTCACCACGGGCGACCCCAAAGTGCCCAGCCAGTTGAAAATGACCGTGGATAAAACAGTGGCCGCAGTTGAAGGAATTTCCGAGGTGGAAACCCTCATTACGGTCAGCAGGCCCAAGGCCCAACCGCAGCCTGCCGCGGGCGCCGGTGGAGGAGGTGGCGCTGGAGCCGCCCAGAACAAAATTCCCGGTGTGCGCCGCACGGTGGCCATCGCCAGCGGAAAAGGCGGCGTGGGAAAATCGACCTTCGCCGTCAACCTGGCCTGCGCCCTCGATCAGGAGTTCCGCGAAAGAGGTCGAAAAAACGCCGTCGGTATCATGGATTGCGACCTCTACGGACCCTCCGTGCCACTCATGATCGGGCTCAATGGGCAGCCGAAGGTCGATGGCGAGATGATCATCCCGTTGGAAAATTTCGGCATCCGGGTAATGTCGATGGGATTCCTCATCGATCCTGAAACTCCCGTTATCTGGCGAGGGCCCATGGTCGCTAAAACCATTTCCCAATTTACCCAAAATGTCGCCTGGGGAGAGTTGGAAATCATGGTCATCGACCTCCCTCCCGGTACCGGGGACGCCCAATTATCCCTCGCCCAGACAATCGCCCTGGATGGCGCGGTGGTCGTCACAACCCCTCAGACGGCGGCCTGGAATGTGGCCCGGCGAGGCGCCATGATGTTCGAAAAAGTCAATGTCCCCATCCTCGGTGTTGCCGAAAATATGAGCTACCTGGAAAACCCCTCTAATGGCCAGCGAACCTATCTATTCGGTCGCGGTGGTGGAGAAAAAACCGCTCAGGCCCTCAATACACAGTTGCTGGGGCAGGTGCCGCTATTCGAGGAGATACGCGAGGGCGGAGATAATGGAATCCCCGTCGTGATCGGGTCACCAAACGGCCAACCGGCTCAGGTTTTTCGATCCATTGCCCGAAAATTATTGGAAACTTTTGATGATTAATGCCGTTTAATCTAACGGCTTGTTTAATAAAGTTTTTTTTCGCTTGTAACCACAGAACATTTTTTTGTTTCTGGACGCTGCATTTAGTAAATGGTTCAACAAACCCCGCCTCAATGACCGAGGAAAAACAAGACAGTAAAAGCAACAGTGATTTCGTCCAGCGTTCCGGGCTATACCAGGAATTTCTGGCCGAGCGGAATGAGATATTGAAGCATAAATGGCTGGAATCCGAAAAGGCGGGACACGATGTGGGGTTCGAACGCGCTTTGCTGGGTTGGATTCGGAATCATCGTGATGCTTGGCGCACCACCCGCAGACGACTACGGAAAAATCAGTAACCCCATCCGGTTCTGAAGGACACTTGATTGATCGAACCTTTTTCGCCGGTTATTGAGTACGCGATGAAATCCGGGCATTTGTGGTAACACTTCCCGAAGCCTTGATAAAAATTCCAACTGTGCCAAGGTAGAGCAATATCATCATGAGCAGTGAAATATGTCCCGCCAATGAGCGGAAAATGACCAATATCTTCGAGCGGTATCTGAGCGTTTGGGTGATATTCTGTATTTTGGGTGGAATCCTTTTGGGAAAAATCGCTCCCGGATTGGCCGGAAAACTGGACGGCATGGCTATCTCGATAAACGGCGCGCCGGTGGTATCCATCCCCATCGCCATCTGCCTATTTTTCATGATGTATCCCATCATGGTGAAAATCGATTTCGCATCGGTCGTGAAAGCGGGAAAAAACGGAAAGCCGGTTCTTCTGACACTGGTGCTCAATTGGGCCATAAAACCATTTACCATGTATGCCATAGCTCTGCTTTTTTTGGGCTATTTGTTCCGGGGATTCATTGGCACGGACGCGATCGACTTGGTCAAAATGCCATTCGGTCTGGATCTTCCCGTGGGGGCCAAACACGGGGTCGGCACGGTGGTTTTACTCGAGGGTATCAAAATGCTGGAGGTCCCGCTTTGGCGCAGTTACCTGGCAGGCTGCATATTGCTGGGTATCGCCCCCTGCACCGCCATGGTCCTGGTCTGGGGTTATCTTGCTCGGGGTAATGACGGCCTGACATTGGTCATGGTAGCCATCAATTCCCTCACCATGCTCATTCTTTACGGAGTGCTTGGTGGATTTCTGCTCGGTGTCGGAAGGCTGCCGGTTCCTTGGCAGGCGCTCTTGCTATCCATCGGTTTTTATGTGGCCCTGCCACTGGTGGCCGGTTATTTCAGCCGCCGATGGATCTTTGCGACCAAGGGAGAAGCCTGGTTCAGGGATAAATTTCTGCATTTGCTCACTCCCATCACAATCATTGCTCTGCTAATTACACTCGTGCTGCTTTTCTCCTTCAAGGGAGAGGTCATCATGGCCAACCCATTGACCATCCTCTGGATTGCGGTTCCGCTTTTCATCCAGACGGTTCTGATATTCACCCTCGGCTATGTGGCGGCGCGAGTGATGAAGTTAACCTACGAAAACGCTGCTCCTGCCGCCATGATCGGGGCTTCAAATCATTTCGAAGTTGCCATCGCAACCTCCGTCATGCTCTTCGGGCTTTCCAGTGGCGCAGCCCTCGCGACGGTGGTCGGAGTGCTCATCGAGGTCCCCGTCATGCTTATGCTGGTCGCCATTTGCAAGCGGTCCGCCGACTGGTTTCCCAAAACATAAACCGGCCCTTCGAGGCCCGCGGAACGGTTACTTTTTCTCGCGATGGAGGGTATGCCGACGCAGGGAAGAATTGTATTTCTTTTTTTCGATCCGACCGGGATGGAGCTTTTTATTTTTGGTCGACATGTAGCGTGAAGGGCTTTTGCCCTCTTTTCGCGCCTCGGTGCATTCAAGTATAATATGTTCTCTTGGCATAGTAAAATCGGTTGATTAAGGGGCGTGAAGATAGTGCCAAAGTACCCCATGACAACAAAAAAACCACGCCCATACAAAATATGCGTAAATTGGTAGAGAGACGCACGATGGGAAGCCAATTATCCAAACCGTAAACGATGTCCTGACTGTACCATCCAGTATCCTTCCCCCCCATCCCGCATCAAGCATCACGCATCCAGTATCCTTCCCCCCTTACAAGCTGTTATCAGAAGATTTCTGAATCAGCGGGATCATTGCCCCGTTGCGAAACAGCGTAACCTGCCCCGTGCTGGCCGAAATGACAATCGCGATGCAATCGGTCGCCATCGAGATGGCCGACGCCGCCGAGTGGCGAGCCCCCAAGCCGCTCGGCATGTCACGGTAATAGTAGGCGGGAGCATGGACAAGTGTGCCTGCGGACTCGATCACTCCATCCCCCCGGATGATAAATGCTCCGTCGATGGAGGAAAATTCCTTGATCGTCTCGTCCATAAACGGGTTCAGGACGTTGCGGTCGACTTCCGAATAACCGTAAAAAGGATTGAGGACCAAAGGCTTCACCATCGTGCTGACCTTACCGGTGTCGCCCACCACGAACAAACAGCCGACGGGCTTGCCTTCTCGACCCTGGACGGCCAACTCGGTGGCGATGGTAAGAAGCCGCTCCATCACCTCGACTTTTACCGATTTGGGCAACAGATCCTCCTCGCGGGTGAGAACCGATTGAAATTCCTGGGCCACATCGACCACCACTATCGTATCGAGCAGGTTGCTTTCGGGAATCCCCCCGACGCAGCATAATTTTTCTTCCGGCTTGATAAGCCCACGGGTTAAACCGATTATGACAGCGCTGCGCAATTGGGAAAGCCGCTGCTGCGAAATGGACCCCAACTCGATGGTAGCCACGGTCTCTTTTTTCTTATCTCTGGAGCGATCGCTTCTCGACGAAGTCTGGGAAACGACGATGGTATTTAGCTTTTTTAGAGATCGAGGAAGCTCGATTGAACCGGCAAAAGTATCCGCAAACAGCAGTATGGTGGTGCATTTGGCGGCCAATGCGATGGTGGATGCCTCTTTGAGCAAAAGTGTGTTGAAGCGGGCCTGACTTCGCTCCGGTCTGGCCAGAAGACCCCCCAATCCTTGATACACCCTCTCCCGAAATACATTCAGGTCGGGGGAGGCAATGATATGCTCGACAACCGTTTTTTCCTGAAACCGCCGGGCCACCGAGGCGAGAACCTCCAGGTAGTCGTCTTCGTACTCCGATGCCAGTAGCAGGATAAAAATCCGCACTTTTTTGTATTCGGACATTCCATCGTACTGAATGCCATCGGGGCAGCGGCCAACGGCAAACAGATAGGGCCGTTTCATTTTGATCCTGACATGGGGCAAGGCCACACCGTTGCCCAAATAGGTGGTCATGGAGCTCTCGCGCTCGAGGATCGCTTTCATCAGCTTTTTGGAATCCATTTTCTCGCTCAAGCGCGATAGCGAGACATCAAGAAGTTCCTTCAAGGCCCCCTTGAGATCCTTGCTCTGAATATCGACGATGCGCGATTTGGCGAGATAGCGGTCCAGCCGCATAGTTAAAAATGAAAAAGGGTGTTATTCGCCCGAGCCCGAGGGCGAAGGAGTAGGTTGAAAATAAGACCGGCCGGAACCGGTAGGTTTAGAAAGTCACTTTTCCCACTCCAAGGCGCCTTTTTTAATCTCGTAAAGAAGCCCTGTCATGAGAACGGAAAGAAAGAACAGAACGGGTGTAAGTATAGGAATCCCCGCCGCCAGAAATTCTCGATACACAATCGCCCAGGGAAATAGAAATACGATTTCGACATCGAAGAGGATAAAAAGCATGGCCGTAACATAGAACTTGATGGAAAAACGGGGGTGCGCTTTCCCCTCCGCCACGAGTCCGCATTCATAGGGCGAGTCTTTAAACTTATTCGTCTTGGCCCGCTGTCCGAACAGGTAGCTGACAACCAGGATGATGACGGCCAATCCGACGGCCAACAATAACTGAATGAGCAAAGGCATATAGTCCGCAAGGGTCATACCCCTAACAAAAAGCCTCAACCGCTTGAATTTCAAGCCGTTTTAAAAGAAAAATGATCTTGAGGGTATTTTTTTACAATACCTTGGGGTATTTCGGGCCAAGAAAGCTGCCCACCCTAGCGCAGGCGAATCCAAACTATGCGGCCGGTATTCGAGGTGCCCAATCCCAATTGCTCCGCAAATTGCAGCATCGGCAGTCTTCTGCCAATGGACCTGAAACCCTCCTCCCTGCGATTTTCATTGATTCGGCCAAGCACCAGAGCATCGAGTATCACCGGATTTACGCTCATCCAGAGCAAATCATCCGAACGGGTATAGAGGGAGTTAAATACCGGGCCTCCAATAAACTGATACCGCTCCAACGGCATAATGGTCAGCGCCAGGCTCGATGCCAACTCGGGGATCGCCGCCACTTCCGAAGCCGCTATGGGAGCATTGGCGGGGCTGGCGAAAAACCGGTCGCGATTGCCCATATTCCACAGGCTGGCATTGGCCATGGCCCCGGAAACTCCCACTGCGGGGTGATCCATCGCCATTGGTATATTGATCCAGAAATCCACATCGGTGAGGAGAACCTTGGGCAAAAAACTCTTGCGGTTCTTATCATTGCTGCCCAATTCCTCGAGGCTCTTGTTGACTCCTTCCGGGAAATAGCCGCCGTGGAATCTCGGCAACGGGCTGTCATAAAACCAGAGAGAATCAAAATACTCTTTGCTATCGAGAACGTAAACGGGCACGCCCTCGAAGAATTTACCCTTGGCCCGATGGCTGAGGGGCGGAAGAAATCCCGAGGAGCGTAGGTGGGTCTCGTTCAAATCGAGTAGGAACAGCTCTTCGTTGGTAAAACCCCTCCGCTTCAGTGAGTCGATGACGGCCCTGACCAACGCGGTCGGGGTGGCGATTCCGCCGCCGGAGTTGGTGTATATCTTAATTCCGGCCCGGCGTTTTTCTCCGGGCGCCAACCGTTTGCCGGTTGTTTTCTCGAAGTTGGCAAAGAGAGCCTCGATACCTTTGGCATATCTCTCCTGGCTGAATTCACCCAATTTGAACTCCCAAACATAGTTGGTGTAATTATTGCGCTGCCCATCATACCCCCAAATGCCCGCAATCGCCAAAATCGGGAAGAAAAAGGTAAAAAAAATAAAAACAAAAGAGGTCCTCATGTTCAGTTCTTGACAGTCTGTAAACGTGGTTGGAAGTTAAGCAATAGAGACAATGTTATATCCTGACTTTAGAAAAAGAAAATACCGCAACTTGTTCCTTGTCGTGGCCTGTTTTTTCCTTTTCGGCTGTGGTGATCCACCACCGAGTCTGGAAAAATCAATAGCCTTGGCCAATGAGAATTTATCAGCGGGCAACACGGAGCAAGCCATTGTTCTGCTCGAGGGTCTTCTAAAAGGCAATCCCGGAAATCCTCTCGTGCTGGAAAATCTCGCTTTCGCCTATGCCCAAAATGATAGCCACGAAATGGCCGCCGTATATTTTGTCCAGGCGGCGGAATCCGGGCCGGACAGGTTGCACTACTATCTCTATGCTGCCGAGGCCCTGCGGCAGGCCGGAAAACTCCGGGAATCTTCAGAAGATTACCAAAAATATCTGGCCGCCAATCCCGACTCCCCGGTCGAGTGGAAAAAACTCGGGCAATTGCAGGAGGAATTGAATGAACCCAATAAAGCGATTGAGTCTTTTTTGCAAAGTCAGCGGTTGAAACCACGGGGCGCCACGGCGGTAAGGCTCGGCCATCTGTTCAGGAGAATGGATAACCCCGCCCAGGCCGATAATTGGTTCAAGGTGGCTTTCGAAGCCGCCGACGGAGCCGAGGGCGACGCCTTGCTGGGCTCACTCGAAGGCGCCTTGATGGAGGAAAATTTCAAGGAGGCCGCGAATATTATCAGTCAACTTGATGCGGATCATCCGGGTCTTTTGAATAGTTCACCTTTGGCGCAAAGTCGGCAGGATCTTCAAAAATGGAGGGCCCAGCAGATCGAGTTGCAAAGGCAATTGCAAAAACAGGAGCGGATCGCCCAGGAATTGCGCGAAAGGGCGGCCCGGCGGGAAGCCGAGGCGGCAGCGCTGGCTGAAATCCGGAAAAAGGAGGAGGAAGAGGCCCGAATAATCGAGGCGGCCAGAAGGGAATTACCACCCCCTCCCACCCCGGCAAATTTCCTCAATGAAGCCCGCAACAGCCAAAACGCCGGAGATAATTCAGGAGCCATAAAAAACTACTGGGCCTCCTTGAAACTGGACGACAAACCGGCTGAAGTATGGCACGAGTTATCCGATTTATTGCTTAAAAATGGACAAACCGGGATGGCCGAGGCGACCGCTATGGAAGCCGTTCGCCGCGAGCCCAAATCGATACTTTATACCATGCACTACCTCAGGGTGGCCCAAACTACCAAAACCCCTGAGGAATTGCTGCAGGAGCTCATATCCGCCAAACAGAAAATCCCCGACAGCCCCGATATTACCCTGGCTTTGGCGCGCGGTTACAAGGCCATCAACAGCAATTACCGCGAGGCCGCCATTCTCTACCGCGATTTTCTCGACAATGCGCCCGGCCACCCCGAGAGATCGAAGGCCGAGGCCGAGTTGGCCTCCCTTCCGACCAACTAGAGCCCCCAATCTCCCTTTTCCTGTCTAGACAAAATAAACCGGTATGCCTTTAGTTTCCCGCAGTAGCATCGAAAATATTCGGCATCAGCTAAATATCTACGATGTCATATCGCCCCATGTGACACTGAAACGGTCGGGCAAAAATTTTTCCGGCCTGAGCCCTTTCACCTCCGAAAAAACACCTTCCTTTTTTGTTTTACCGGAAAAAAACCTCTTCAAATGTTTTTCCAGCGGTTTGGCCGGAGATCAATTCCGTTTTGTCGAACTGACCGAGAAGCTGTCTTTCAACGAAGCCGTCGAAACGATTGCCAACCGTTACAACTTTAAGCTCGAGTATGAGGGCGGAGCCGTCCCGAACAGGGAATCCCGGTCCCTGAGAAAGGAAATTCTGGAAATCCACGATCTCGCGGCGGACTACTTTCACCAGTCATTTAAGGAGGAAAATTCCGAGGCGCAATCCATTCGTGAATATTGGACGAAGGCGCGGAATTTCCCTATGGAATTGGCCGGAGAGTTCAAAATCGGCTACTCTCCGACCAATCAACAATCGTTTCTCGAAAGTTTGCTTAAAAAGGGATTCACACAGGATTCCCTCGAGAAGTGCGGTCTCTTTTTTCTCAATTCGGGCAAGGTGAATCCGGCCAGATGCAAATATCGCTTTCGGGGCCGATTGACGGTGCCAATCCGCGACTATCAGGGTCAGGTTATCGCCTTTTGCGGGCGGCAGACAGACCTGACCCCGACCGAGGATCCCAGCCACAAAGCGAAATATATCAACTCGCCCCAAACCCCGATTTTCACCAAGGGAAACATCGTTTTCGGTCTCGATCGGGCGCGGCTCCATATCGACAAAGAGAAATCCTTTATCCTCGTGGAGGGACAGCTCGACGCCGTGCGCTGCTGGCAGCATGGCTTCAAAACCGCCGTGGCCCCTCAGGGCACTTCCATTACCGAGGAGCAACTACGCCTGCTCAAGCGGTATTCGGACCGTATCGACTGTGTGCTCGATGGCGATGAGGCCGGGCAAAAAGCCGCCATTCGCCTGCTGCCACTGACATTGAAAGCCGGTTTGGAGGCGCGTTTTGTGCCGCTCGCGCCGGGGGAAGATCCGGATACCCTCCTGGCCAGCGGCGGCTCGGAGGATTTTGTCCGAAAAAGGGAATCCGCTCTCTCGGCGATGAAATTCGCGGTCTCCGCATTGCTGCCGGAGGAAAATCCCTCGCCCCAAGAAAAGACTGCGGCCCTGGAAAAGATTTTCGAGATGATCTCCCAAATCGATTCCGAGGCGGCCCGTCAGGCATATCTCCAGGAAGCGGGCGAATTACTCCACCTTCTGGATATGAACGACAGAGCCGTCTACAATGCCTTCGTGCAGTTTGACCGGCGAAAAAAGGGATTTCGTCAACGACGGGAGGACTCGGCTCCAAAGCCGGAAGGGCAAGAAAAATACGCCGGGAGGTTGACAACTTCGGAATATGAGTTACTTTTGGTGGTTTTCCATAACCAGGGGATCATTCAAAATATTGCAGAAGTTATTGATAGTGAATGGATTGATTCAAAATCCATCCACGGTAAACTGCTTTCCCGCATACTTGCGGAGCACAAAGAAGACCTCTGGGAAGGAATTGAAAAGATTGACCTGCTTTTTGAAACCGAGGAAGAAAAAAATACAGCTTATTCCTTAATGGCGCAGGATTTGGCGGAACTTGGGTTTGGAGATCCAGTCGATATCGCCAACCGATGCCTAAAATCCCTAGCTGAAAAATACGCCCGAAATAAAAGTCGGCAAATCGAGGCCGAGATCGCCAGTTTGCCGACTCCATCAGATGATTTTCCGAGACTTCATGGAGAACTAGTTCAACTTCGCAAAATAAAGAACAACCCGCCAATACTCTCAGTTTCCGCACCATCAAACTCTGGTGTTTAATTATTTTTTTAAGTTATGCCCGTTACAAAAACGATAGAAAAGACCACTCCGGCCACGAAGAAAAAAGCCGTTGCAGTCGTGAAAAAAAAGGCCGCTCCGGCAGCGAAGAAAAAGACCGCTGCCGCCACGAAGAAAAAAGCCATCACAGTAGCGAAAAAAAAGGCCGCTTCGGTTGCGAAGAAAAAAGCCGTTACAGTAGCGAAAAAGAAAACCGCTCCAGCAACGAAAAAGAAGTCCATTCCGGCTGCGAAGAAAAAATCTGCCGCCACCACAAAGAAAACGGTAGCTCCGGTAGCGAAAAAGAGTACAGCCCCCGACAATATCGAGCCCAATAACAAAAAGCCCAAGAAGAGCAAAAGCAAAAAATCGGCTGCCAAAACCGAGGTCATAAACGAGAAAATCAGGGGACTCATACTGCTCTCAAAACAACAGGGCTACCTCACTTTCAAGGACATAAATAAGGCTTTGCCAGACACTATCAAGGGCCCGGAGGAAATTGAGAATGTCATATCCATTCTTGAAAATCTCGAGGTGGACATCATCGACTCAGAGGATGTCGAAAGGTACAAGGAGCGCCTCCAAAAGCATACCGAGGAGGAAATGCGGACTTCCCAACTCGATATTCTGGATGACCCCGTGCGCATGTACCTCAAGCAGATGGGGCAGGTGCCTCTTCTCACCAGAGAGCAGGAGGTTGCCATTTCCAAGCGTATCGAAAATGCCGAGCTAAAGGCCCAAAACGAGCTGTATTCTGTGGGATTTACGGCCTCCTATCAGGTCGGTCTGGCGCGCAAACTCTATAACCGCGAGGAGCGTTTTGACCGCCTCGTTCTGGATAAAAAAATCGATAGCCGGGAAAAATATTTTCTGAACCTCCCCAAGCATATCGATGCTATCGAGGAGTTGCAAAGGCGCATGGAAAAAGCTTGGTACGATTCACTCAACGCGACCTCCGTTCCCAACGCCAAACGTGCCCGCACCCGTTTTAAAAAGTATCAGGCCCAGTTAAAACCGATTTTCAAGAAATTCTGTTTAAAACTCAAAGTCTTCGAGGAATACCTCAATACCCTCCACCCGATTCTCCGTAAAATCGAACTTCTCTACGAAAATCTCGACTTGGCTGAAAAGGCTCGCACCCGCAAACACAAGGCCATCAACACCGAAGAAATACAGGGAAAACTGACCGAAATCGAGAACCAGATGCATCTTGAGCCAAAGGAATTTCTCCGTATCATCCATGCGGTGCGCAAGGGGATGCGTAATGCTCATAAAGCCAAAACCGAAATGGTCGAGGCCAACCTCCGTCTCGTCATCAGTATCGCAAAAAAATACACTAATCGCGGACTCTCTTTTCTCGATCTCATCCAGGAAGGTAACATGGGATTGATGAAGGCGGTGGAAAAATTTGAATACCGCCGGGGATACAAGTTTTCCACCTATGCCACTTGGTGGATCCGGCAGGCCATCACACGCTCCATCGCCGACCAGGCACGCACGATCCGCATCCCCGTGCACATGATCGAGACTCTTAACAAGGTCATGCAGGTGCAAAAACAATTGCTCCAGGAACTCGGCCATGAACCCACCGCAGAAGAGGTGGCCGATGAAATGCAACTGCCGGTGGACAGGGTTCAAGCTATCATGAAAATGGCCCAGCAGCCCATCTCCCTGCAAAGCCCGGTGGGAGATAGCGACGACACCAATTTTGGTGATTTTATCGAGGATAAAGGAGCTGAAAATCCCTACGACATGACCGCCTACAGCCTTCTCAGGGAAAAAATCATGGACGTTCTCGACAGCCTCACCGAGCGCGAGAGGCGCGTCCTTTCCCTCCGTTTTGGCCTCGTCGATGGCTACAGCCGCACCCTCGAGGAAGTTGGCCGCCAATTCAATGTCACCCGCGAGCGCATCCGCCAGATAGAGGCCAAAGCACTCCGCAAAATGCGCCACCCAACCCGCATCCGGCAACTGCATGGTTTCTTCGAGCCCGACCATGCCAATCGCCAACTCGAAGTATCGCAGCGCCGCGGCTAACCGAGCGAAACTTGTTGGTTGACATGCGCCCAAGATAAAAGGACGATACAGGAACAGGAACTCAGCTATCTAAAAAACATGCAACCCCTCCTCACAGCAGCCCCGGCCATCGGTTTTTTTCCAGGAGTCGGCGCCCCCGAACTCCTCATCATCCTCTTTGTCCTCCTATTGCTATTTGGGGCCAAAAAACTCCCTGAACTGGCCCGAGGCATGGGCAAGTCGATCAAGGAATTCAAAAAAGCCACCAACGAAATCGAGGAAGACATCCGAACCGCCATCGACACCCCCGAACCACCACCCGCCCCCACTCCAGCAGCAACTCCAGCCCCCAACACCCAAGCTCAAACCCAAGCCCCCACCCCGGCAGAACCAGCAGAAAACACCCCGCCTCCAGCGGAAGAAAACAAAACCTGATTTTTCGATCCTTTTCCCGTTCAACCCCTGGTTGACAGGACAGTAGAGTAAAAGGTATTTGCGCCGTTGCATAAAAATGAGAACGCTCGTTCCTGTTTAGTGTGACACAGCTTGGACCGACGGGTGAAATTTGCCGACAAATAGGCGGTCATTTATTTATCTTGTTTAATGGTAAAAAATCCTTCATATTAACTGCTTATATCTGACATATATCAGACTATTAATGTCATCATATATTTTGAATTCGAACTAAAAGATTAATCGGAGCGGGGAAAAATCATGCTGGAACCATTGTTAGGATCAGCCAACGCCGAGCGTGTGCTAGTCTTTCTCCTGGCGAGAAAAGAAGGTTATGGTAGAGAAATTGCGCGATTTTTTGAATGTGATCCGGATTCCATTCAAAAACAACTTGTGAAATTTGAATCGGGCGGAGTCTTGGTCAGTAAATCCCTTGGGAAAACCCGTCTTTATCAATTCAATCCGCGATATCCGTTTTTAAAGGAATTGAAAGAACTTCTTGAGAAGGCGACAATTTTTTACACCCAGGAGGAGCGGGAGCAACTATTCATGAACAGGCGTAGGCCCAGGCGAAGCAGCAAGCCTCTATGAAGTCCATAAAAAATATGACAATCGCCGAACTTGCCGCGTATGTCGGAAGCCACTTGCGAAAAAGGGAGATTGAAGTGGTTTTATCCGGTGGCGCCTGTGTTTCCATTTATAGTAAAAACAATTACGTTTCAATGGATTTGGACCTGATCAATATACATTTGGCCAGAAGAGGCAAAATCTATCAAGCAATGGTTGAACTCGGTTTTTATGAAGATACTCGATATTTCAAGCACACTGAAACCGAATTTTTCGTAGAATTTCCAAATGGACCACTCTCTGTGGGCGAAGAACCAGTTAAACAGGTGGATGAACACAAAATCGCAACCGGATTGCTTCGACTTCTTTCACCGACGGATTGCGTGAAAGATCGATTGGCAGGCTACTTTCATTGGGAAGATTTACAGTGCCTCGAACAGGCTGAACTGGTTGCCAAATCAAATAGAATCAACCTCAAAGAAATTGAAAGATGGTCAAAGGCCGAAGGTAAACCTGAAGAGTTTAACCGAATCAAATCTCGATTAAGCGGTATAGTATCCGAGTGACTTACTTTGACGGTGTGCCTAACCACCAACTCGAATTCAAACAAGAATCAGGCCGACGGTGATGGCGGCTGCCAGGAGGAGGGCGGTCAGGAATTCTTTGCGAGTATCCAATTGAGCCGATGAGTGCAGTTCACCGCTTGAGATGACAGTCATTTCTTTACCCTTCATAACCCTAAACAAATCGGCTATAACAAGACCGCCTTTAATTAAAGTGTAAAAATTCTGTAACCCAAGTCCCTCACTCGCCACTCCCCTCCTCTCCGCGAGAAAAAATATCATCTCCCATCCCGCATCTTCTTCCTCCCCATCCCGCATCAAGCAAAGCTACTTTCCGCCTTCCGCCGAAGCGCCTAAAATTCCCACAAGAGGCCATGCGCCTCCGCTACGGCCTTGAGCTTCTTATCCGAAGTCCACAACCGCACGCCCTCCAACTGTGCCGATGCCAGTAGTTGGATATCCACAAACCCGATCCCCCTGCCAAAAAGTTTTTGCTCTTCCACAAAATACAGGTGCTCATCGAGACCTACTTCAGGTAAAACCGGCAGAGCTTGCAGCAATGACAGGATTTCCTGGCGATTTTTGATATGACCGCAGGCCAATTCCCCAATGATAAAAGGGTGGCAAACCACCTCCATCCCATCGAGTAAATTTTCGAGCCGACGGTCTCCCTTCCTGAAATGATTTATCCAGACAGAAGTATCGACCAACACCATAGACATTACCAAATCCGCTAACCCAATATCAATTTCGGCGACGAGAAACAGGCCGCAATTCCCTCTCGCTGCCACCCAAACGAGCGAGACGCCGACTGCTTTCACGTGCAATCAACGCCTCCAAACCCATTTTCACCAAAGCCGTCTTTTCCTTGATACCAGTCAAGCTCGAAGCCTTTTTCAGCGCCACATCATCTATATTCAAAGTAGTTCTCATATGCATCAATATGCATATTCCATGCACATCAGTCAACACCAAACAACCACAGAAAGCACCATCCCGCATCAAGCGAAGCAAAGCGACATCCCCTATCCCGTATTCTGCAGTTCCTGTACCTCGTGCTCAATTTTCTTACCGACCTCCAATTCCGCTTTTTCCAGATCATATCGCGCCTGCAAACGCATCCATATCTGAGGCGTAGTCCCAAAATACTTCCCCAACCGCAAGGCTGTGTCGGCGGTAATCGACCGCTTCCCTTTGACAATCTCATGTATCCGCATCGGAGAGACTCCGATATCCTTTGCCAAACGATATTGAGTGATCTCGTGAGGTTTTATAAAATCCTCCAACAGGCATTCTCCAGGGTGTATGCAAAGTAAATTTTTCATCTTTTCTATATTTCCAATTTCCAATTTCAAATTTCTAATGGTAATCGACAATCTCCACCTTCGAGGCGTTCGGCGTTCTCCAAATAAAACATATTCTCCATTTTTCATTGATCCGAATACTCCACAGTCCCTTCCGGTTTCCCTTCAACTTCTCAAGGCGATTTCCAGGCGGCGCGCGCAAATCATCGATTAATTCCGCCTCGTCAATGTATAAAAGTTTTCGTCTAGCGGTTCTCTGAATCTCTGGCGGCAGCTTCCGTGAGACGACCCCGAAGAAAATACCTTCCGTCTCGCCGCAAGAAAAGCTCTGGATCATCCAACACTATTATCGCAGCACAATATTATTGTCAAGCGATATTATCGACTTAATCAACCGAAACAGCGCTCCTGCCTCTTGCGGAACTTCTCCCTGTCCTGCCCCTATGTTCCCGACTCAAATCACGGGTGCACGAATTCGTGCTCGGGGTGGCGGATGGTGAGGACTGGACAGGGGGCTTTGCGGACTACTTTTTCTGCCGTGCTGCCGAGAAACATGTGTTTGACGGCGCCATGCCCATGGGTGGCCAAAATTATCAAGTCGGACACCTCCCGCCGCGCCGTGGCAACGATTTCGGGAAAAGGTTCGCCCACACAGAGCTCGGACCTCGCCGTAACCCCCAGGGCGTTAATTCCGTCCACAATTTTTTTGAGATGGGTTTTGGCGGCTGCTTGAATCTGCAGATCGAGATCCCCGGAGTCCACCCCGATCGAATAGGCAACCGGATAGATGGTTCCGCTGGTGATATGGATTACGAGCACTTCAGCGCCGAATTTTTTGGCCATTTCGACAACATAGGTTTGCGCATGGCTGGCGTAATCCGAAAAATCGGTCGGATAAAGAATTTTCTTCAGTTCTATCATTTTACCACCTCCATTGGATTATATTTATTTACTTCTGTGGGTGAGCCGTGATCTTCAGTGTTCCATTTCAAATCGGGAATGAAGCCTGTCGCGGCATTCCCCTATTGAACAATAATCAGGTTAGGATGTAGTGTCAAACGGATGGGGATAAAATCAGCGCCAAAATTCACATTTTTCCGAATGCCGGAAGACTACGGCTGGGTTTGGACGTTTGTGCTGGGATCGGTCATCACCTATATGTCCTCCCGATCGGTAGCTAAATTGCCCTGGGATTTTCAGGTCGACAAGGTGGCTCATTTTTTCCTTTTCGGGCTTTTTGCCACCCTTATCTTCCGTTTTCCGGCGACGGCATTCAAAAAAACCAGCCACTCGGTTTTTGCCGTCGCAGCGACAATGCTTTTCGGTTTGAGCGACGAATTGCACCAGTTTGCCCACCCTGCCCGCTTTTTCGAGGTCGGCGACCTTGTGGCGGACTGCCTCGGCGCCATAACCGCCGTAACCGCCTACCGGCATTGGACTTTTTATCGAAATTTGCTGGAAAAAGATTTATTTCATTTTACTCGACTGTGGATTCTCATAAAATCGCCTAAAACGTATCAATGAATGAATAACTGAATGAATGAGGAAGTAACCAGAGAGCGCATCAAGTGGCTGAGGACGGAGATTGAGAGGCATAACGATCTATATTATCGACAGGCCGAGCCGACCATTTCCGATTTCGACTACGACCGGTTGAAGCGGGAGTTGGCCGAGTTGGAGGAGCGGCACCCCGCGCTCGATTCACCGGCATCGCCTACTCAAAAGGTGGGTGACGACCGGCTTGAGGGTTTTATTTCCTACCGCCACCGCCAGGCCATGCTCAGTCTGGACAATACCTACAACAAAGAGGAATTATTCGATTTTGAGAAGCGGTTGAAAAAGATTTTCGGCGATGAGCCGCTGGATTTTGTGATCGAACCGAAAATCGACGGGGTGGCGGTAAGTCTGACTTACGAAAATGGGGAATTTGTCCGGGCAGTCACCCGGGGCAACGGAACGGAGGGCGACGACATCACCAGAAACGTGAAGATGATCGAGGGGCTCCCACGGCGGCTGGAGGGGCCCGATACTCCCGAGTTGATCGAGATTCGCGGCGAGATTTACATGACCCTCGAGGAATTTCAGCGAATCAACCGGGAACGGGCGGAGCGGGAACTGCCTCTCTACGCCAACCCCCGGAACTTCGCCGCCGGGTCCGTCAAATTGCTGGATGCTCATATCGCGGCGAGCCGGAAACTCGAGGTCGTCCTTTATGCGATGGGCCATTGCCAGCCGATGCCATTTACCAGGCACAGCGAATTCCAGGAATTGCTCGACAGGTGGCGCTTTCCCACCGTGGAAAAATACTGGAGGGCCAGGGGCATTGAAGAAGCCTGGAAATCCATCGAGGAATTGGAGGAAATTCGCCACGGTTTTGCCTACGCCACCGATGGAGCGGTAATAAAGCTGAACCCCATCGCACAGCAACAGCAGGCGGGCGCCACCTCCAAGGCGCCGAGGTGGGCAATCTCCTACAAATTCGCCGCTGAACAGGCCGAAACCCGTTTGGAAAAAATAACCATCCAGGTCGGGCGCACAGGGGCCCTCACTCCGGTCGCTGAACTTGAGCCTGTCCTCTTGGCAGGCACCACTGTCTCGCGGGCAACCCTCCATAACGCCGATGAAATAGCGCGAAAGGACATCCGCGTCGGCGATACCGTTGTGGTGGAAAAAGCCGGCGAAATCATTCCCGCGGTCATAGAAGTGGTTATCGAAAAACGAACCGCGCAGAGCGTGCCCTATGTTTTTCCGTCAACCTGCCCGGATTGCGGCACGACGGCCGTCCGGCAGCCCGACGAGGCCGCTTGGCGATGCCCAAACCCGATCTGCCCCCCGCAGGTGCGCCGCCGCATCGAACATTTTGCGGGCAGACAGGCCATGGACATCGAGGGTCTTGGCACTGCCGTGGTCGAGCAGCTTGCGGAAAGGGGTTTGGTGAAAAATATCGCCGACCTCTACCGTTTGAAGGAAGAAGATTTGCTGCCTCTGGAAAAATTTGCTCAGAAATCCTCCGAGAATTTAATCGCTGCCCTCGAAGCCAGCAAATCCATGGAATTGTGGCGGTTAATACACGGGCTTGGTTTGCAGCATGTAGGCGTCGGGGCGTCCAAAGATTTGGCAAATCACTTCAATTCTCTGGAAAAGATCCGAACCGCCGACGAGGAAACCCTCACGGCCATTGATGGCGTGGGTGAAATCATGGCGAAAAGCATCGTGAGATTTTTTGCCGAGGAGGAAAATCAAGGCGTAATCGAGCGATTGATCGAATCCGGATTGACGGTCGAACAGGAGGCAAAAGTCGCCCTTGAGGAAAACGCGTTGCTTCTGGCCGGAAAAATTTTTGTCCTCACCGGAACCCTGCCCACGATGAAACGAGAGGATGCCAAAGCCCTCATCGAAAAAGCGGGCGGAAAGGTGACCGGAAGCATCAGCAAAAAAACGAGTTATCTTTTGGCCGGGGAATCTCCGGGATCGAAGTTCACCAAGGCGGAGAAGTTGGGCGTTACCGTCATCGACGAGGATCAATTGAGAAATTTGCTCCCCTGAGGAGGAACGCGAATTCCACCCGGTTCAAAACCCCTGTTTTTGCAGAACGCCCTGAAGTTGGGTCTGAAATTCCATGAAATCATCGGGGTCGGGTTTGTAGTCCTTGCGGGCTGGAATGAGGGCGAGTCTGCCCATTTGGTCCAACTGCCAATCGGCTTTTTCACCATCGCTGAAAACCACATTGCCGCTGACGACCGTTCCGGGTTTGATCAGCTTATCCACCTCGACCCGGACTCCCGCCGGCTCGAGCGTTTCGGCGGATGGAGCGTTCGTGTTGCCTTTATCCTCGGCTTTTTCGGCGTCCTTCAAAGAGAGGTCCAAGTCGTCGAGGAGAAACCGCACCTCCATAAAAGTAAGGCTCATTTTCCAGGTTTCCAAAAGCCCACTCTGGATTTCCGCCAAAGATTGCCCCTGCGCGGCCCATTGAGCCACCACCTCTTTTTGCTCAGTCGATAATTCCATGAATCACCTTATTATGTAATATTGGTTTCGTTTGGTTTGGCTAAAACAGGTGCGTCCCGTGGTTTAACCTCTGCATCAGTTAAGCGCAGTTTTGATTGGTTTCGATGATCGGCGCACGCTGAAGGTGTGCCATTCCTTTTCGATAACTTGGTAATAATTTCCAAAAGATAAGGAGTGAAACCCGTTCAGGGTTTTTAAAATTGATTTTGCCAAGTTCTGCGGGATGTAGACGGCCACCCATTGGCGGATATTGGTGGAACGGGCGAGGTGGAGGGTCTCATTAGTGTTCTTGGTATGTGCGCTGTTACTTCTCATAGACGATTCGTCCGCCGCGCACCGTGTAGCGCACATTGGCAAACGCTTTCACGTTTACGGAAGGATCGGTCGCCAGGACAACGATGTCCGCGTCCATACCCGGAGCGATCCGTCCACGCCGCAATGCTTCACCAAAGTAGTCGGCTGGAGCCACTGTCAGCGACCTCAGAATCTGCTGCCAGTTGAGTCCCGCGCCGCCCATCAGATCGTACTCATCCGACGGGTCGTAATCCACTAGAAAGCCCGCATCAGTTCCAAACAGGATCTGCCCGCCAGCGGCCGCATAGCTGCCAACTAGCTGCTGGATATACTTGGTGTATGTTTGGCCGCCGAAAAGTTTCAATGTGGGCATCATCGCCATGTGCCCATCCTTCATGCGGGCGATGTGTGACTCATTCCAGCCCCGGTCATCGTCTAACGCATGCGCCAGCACGTCCACCTTCGCATCCAAGGCAACTTCCAAACCCAGGATGCTCGAGGCATGCGCGAATACCAACTTGCCGTGTCGGTGCGCTTCCTCCGAAGCGGCTTTGGCGATGGTCGAAGCCATCGGCAGCACACGCCCGCGTTCCACCCACGAGCCAGTGAAAAGCTTCACCACGTCGGCGCCATTGGCAATTTCTGCGCGTACCATGGCGACAGCTTCTTCAGGGGTATTTGGCGTGTGCAGCAAAGCGATTTGCTCGGCTGGCAGCGAGTTCAGCAGGTAGTAGGGGATCCCGCCCTCTGGATAGAGGGGCGTTCCGGCCGTCAGAATTCGTGGGCCAAGGACTTCACCGGATTGGACCCGATTGCGCAGGGCCGAAGTGTTCGCAAGGAACGAGCCCGTATCCACCACCGTGGTGAATCCATAACGCAACAGCATATCCTCGAATTGGCCTGAGAGCTGTCCCTTGGGCTGCGTGGCGGCGTCTTCCCATTTCTCCTCGGTGAAGTGGACATGGCTGTTCTGGAAGCCCGCAACAAGGAACATTCCACTGCAATCGACCACCGTCGCGGTCGCCGGCGCGGTCGCCGGCGGCATCACCGAGTCCCGTGCACCGACTGCGACGATCTTGCCGCCCACCACCACGACGCCGTTCCCGATCGGTGCGTCGCTCGGCGATGGATAGATCGTTGCGCCGATAAACACCAGTGTTTCAGCGTCTGAAGGGCTCTGTGGTGCAGGATTCGAAGCGTAGCCAAGAACCAACGCACACAAGGTTATTGCTAGCAGAAAAATAACGGTTCTCCTATGCATAACTTTACAATTTGCTAGCGGCGGTCTCAGTCGGCCTTGAGCAGCAGGAATTTTGGTGTGGAATGCCCTTTATGCCAAAATTTCTCATATAAACTTTCATAATCGTTGAAAATAGCTACTTTCCAATATTTCAATCCAATTTTTTGCTTTCGTTGTGATTTTGCAATCTTATCCTTCGTTATTTGATGATCAAATCGGCAGTATTTAGCAATTATAGCTGATTTTCCCTTTGTTCGGCCAAACATGGGAAAGGTCTTTCCTTCCGCTGGTGGTTTCCACAGCACTGATTCCTTTTGTATCGAAAAATTCTTTTCCTCATCCTGTATCGGGTGCCAGTCGCAGTCGCACTACTCGCTTGAGCATGGTTCGAAACATTTCTCTTGGGATGGGTGCCTCAGCCATCTGGAAGGTGATGTACTAGAACCTATCTCAGGCAAAATTTCTTATAATGAAATGGAAAATATGGGTTTAAATAACCCGACGGCCAATGTATCCAGGGGTTTCACCCCTGGCTGGCGAATATTGCCCCTTCAGGACAGCCAGATATCGCAAGGCCGAGACCCTTGCTAAACAAAAAAATTCCATGAATCATATCATGGAATATAATTTGTCAGTTGTTTGGTCAAGTAATCGACGTTTCGCTTAACGGTCGCGTCCTGCTCCATCATGTTAACAACGGTTTTGCAGGCGTGAATGACGGTTCCGTGGTCTCTTCCGCCAAAGGAATCCCCGATTTCCTGGAGGCTGTGGTTGGTCAGGTTTCGGCTTAAAAACATGGCGATTTGCCGGGGGAAGGCGATATTTCCGGGCCTTCTGCGGCTAACCATATCTCCGAGGCGCAATTGGAAAAACTCGACCACCTTTTTTTGGATTTTCTCGATCGTAATCTGGTTTTGAGCTTCCTCCTGAAAGGTGTAGTGGAGCAGTTTTTCAACGATTTCAAGATCGAGGGTCTGGTTCATCAGGGTGCCGTAACTGGCAACCTTTATGAGGGCGCCTTCGAGTCTTCGCACATTGCTGGTGATTCGCTGGGCGAGAAACTGGAGGATTTCATCGGAGACATCGAAATTCAGGGCTCTCGCTTTTTTGCTCAAAATCGCCTGCCGGGTCTCGAGGTCGGGAGCCTGAATATCGGTTACCATACCCCACTGAAATCGCGACAGGAGCCGGTTTTCCAGTTTGGATATCTCGCTGGCCGGTCGGTCGCTGGTGAGGCAAATCTGCCGCTGGGATTCAAAAAGTTCGTTGAAGGTGTGGAAAAATTCCTCCTGAATCCTCTCTTTTCCGGCCAGAAAATGAATATCATCGATCAGCAGAAGCTCGATATTTCGGTAGAATTTGCGGAAGTTGATGATGGTATTTTCCTGAATCGCCCGGATGAATTCATTGGTAAATTTTTCGCATGAAACGTAAACCACCTTGGCGCCGGGATTCTGGTCCAGTATAGAATGGGCAATCGCCTGCAGCAGATGGGTTTTGCCGAGGCCGGTATCGCCATAGAGGAAGAGGGGATTGTATGCCTTTGCGGGGGATCTTGCCACCGCCATACTGGCTGCGTGGGCCAGTTGATTGCCCGATCCGACGATGAAATTATCAAAGGTGTTGCGCGGGTTGAGCAAGGGCGAGCGGGTCCGGTAATTGCCAGCCCTTTGCCGTGTCCGATTATTGTCGCCACCGAGGGCGCCACGCCCGGTCGCCGAGGGGGCGTTTTGCAGGCGGCCATCATCCTGTTCGGCCCGTCCGGCGACCTTCAGAATGACTTGATAGGGGCGGCCCCCAAGCAGGTTCAATTTCTCCTCGATGAGGTCTAAATAGTTGTCTTGTATCCAGATTTCGGCAAAATCATTGGGCACTCCCAAAACCATCGCTCCATTCTGGTCTTCAAGGCATCGGAGGTCGGCAAACCAGGAATCGAAGACATCTTTATGAAAAAGCGTTTTGAATTCCTCTATTACTCTAAACCAAAGGTTTTCTACGGCGGCGCTCTGTGTCATTTCGGCAAAAAATCAAAATATTATTCACATTGGGAAACATCGGGACTGAATCACTCGCAACCGATAAGAAGGATTTTCACGCCATTGGCAAAAATTATTATTCACTGGGCTAATTGTGAGAAGGTCAGACATTCTAGAAAAATGGAATTCGGTTCTATGTTCTTAACTATTAACAGATTATAAAACTTGAATCCCGTCGCTGGTGATTGGCGGCTACTTCAGGTGGTTGTTTTTTGATTTCCCATGTCAAGCTGCCACCGATCGGCGGTTCATTAGTAATTTGTATCCTCGCATGGTTTACAAGTCCAACTTCCTAACAAGTTATTCACATGAATTCTGATGATAACTTTTTGATGAAATTCATTGCTTTTTTAAAAAGTGCTGAGTAAAGACGCAACCGCTTAACCACAAACAATTCCCGTGCAAATCCGGTTAGGAGGATTACGTCTTCGACACCACGCGATACTCTTTTTTCTATTAAAAAATTGGCCGACGCAACAAAAGATTTCAGGTTTCGTTAATTTTTAATCAAGTTTCTGTTATCACCCTTTGTGTGGCATTATCAATCATTTGACATGTGAGAAATCAGACGTTCGTTAAACTCCTGAGCGGAGTCATGACCGTGGTCCCTGAGGGACTGCTCCATGGCGGCCACTTCCACCAATCGGGCGAGGTCGCGCCCCGACCGCACAGGCAGCTCGATGTGGGGAACCTTGATGCCCAGAATCTCGAAAAAATCACGCTCCAGGCCGGTGCGATCCTCTTCCATCCCCGGCGCCCATTCCTTGAAGGTCACCACCATGTCGATCCGCTTTTCCAGCCGCACCGCCCGGATGCCGAAAAGCTCCGCCACATTGATGATGCCCAACCCGCGACATTCCATATAACCGCGATTTAATTCGGCGCTGGTGGCCATCAACTCACGTTCATTCAACAGGCGAACGGGCACCACGTCGTCGGCCACAAGGCTGTGCCCGTGCTCGATAAGGGCCAGCGCGCATTCGCTTTTGCCGATGCCGCTGCCACCGCGAATGAGAGCGCCGATTCCCCGCACGTCCATCATGGTGCCGTGAACCTTTACCCGCGGGGCGAATTTTTCCTCCAGCAGGAGAACCGCTGTGGTAGTGAAATCACGGGAGCTCAGGGGTGTCCGCAGGAGCGGGATTTTGCGTTCCGTGGCGATCTCTATCATTGATTTTGTGGGCAGCAAGTTTCGCGAAACGATCATGCAGGGCACATGGCGATCGGCCAACTCATTGAGAACTTTGAATTGCTTACTTTTGCTGAGTTCCCGCAAATACCCCATCTCCCCCGCTCCGAAAAGCTGGATTCTTTTGGCCGCGAAGTATTTGTAAAAACCGGTCAATACCAGTGAGGGACGGTTGACGCTCTTGTCGCGCACACGGGTTTTCAATCCCTCCTCCCCGGTCAGGAGCCGCAATTTGAGGACATCCTTGAAGGAATCGAAAAATTCCTGCATGGAAATGCTGTCGGTGTATTTGGGTTCCGGTTTGCGCGGCATAGTGGATTGTGGTTAGCGGTTGAATTTTTCGCCGAGGTAGAGGTGTCGGCTTTGGGGGTCGTTGAGCAGAAAATCGCTTGAACCCTGGCAGAGCACCCGGCCTTCGTGCATGAGGTAGGCGCGGTTCACGATATCGAGGATTTCCCTCACACTGTGGTCGGTTATGAGCACGCCAATGCCTTTTTTGGATAGCGTGCCAATGATTTCCTGGACTTCATTGACACTGATCGGATCGATATTGGCAAAGGGTTCATCCATGAGCAAAAAGCGCGGGTTGGTGACGAGAGCGCGGGATATTTCGAGACGCCGTTGCTCCCCGCCGCTCAGGGTATAGGCTTTTTGCCGGGCGATCGGTGTGAGGTTGAGTTCCTCCAGGCTTTTTTCCACCACATCGGCCCGCTCGCGGCGGTTGAGGGGAAGAGTTTCGGCCACCGCGCGGATATTCTCCTCGACCGTGAGCTTGGCGAAAACGGAATGCTCCTGCGGCAGGTATCCGATCCCGAGCCGGGCGCGTTTGTACATGGGAGTCCGCGTAATATCGGTGTCATCCAGGTGCACACTCCCACCGCTGGCATCCAAAAGGCCCACAATAATATAAAAGGAAGTCGTCTTGCCCGCGCCGTTGGGCCCAAGCAGCCCAACCACCTCGCCGCTCTTGATTTCCAGGTCCACCTCATTGAGAACACGGCGTTTGCCAAAGTCTTTAACCAGGCCACGGGCGCTGATGGTTGAATTGCCGTTTTGCATTTCCGATCCCTCGCTCACGGATCCGGTTGGGTGGTTTCGCCCTCTTCCACGGGAGAGGTTTCGCTCTCTTCGTTTTCATCAAACCCCAGATCCGGCAGGGCGCTGCCTCCCAAGGTTATGGTGGGCCTTTGATTATTTTCCGCCTTGGCATCGGGATTCGGCACCACGGTCACCTGGCGGTCGCCTTTATTCAAAACGATTTGCCAGCCGGTCACCTCCGTATCGCCATCTAGAACCCGTGGCGAATCACTCAAAATGACCCTGCCCGCCCTCGGTAAAACCTCCGCCCGCCCGGCATGGGCTTCACGTCCGGCCTGATAAATCGCTACATTTCCCGTCGCGATAATACTATCGATGGCCCCGATCTCGCCCACGGTGGCATCGAGGTCATCCGCCTGTCCCTCACGCAGGGCCACCACTTCCAACAGATTGCTCTCGACGACGAGATTGGTGGCTTCGACCCGAACATTTTCCCTGAAATAGAAATAATTTTTCTCCTCGGTGCTTCGCATTTCCAGGTGGTCGCTGACAATAACCGTCTTTTCCTGCGCCGTGGAATCGGGTGTATTTTGATCACCGGCAGCAAATGCGGTCGCACCCATCCATAGCGTCAGGATGGCAGCCGGTAAAATCGATTGGCTTTGCATCGTTTTCATGATCATTTTAAGATTCCTGCCAACTGCTGCTCGAAAGCCACTTTCACATTTTTATCCACCGTGACGGTGCGGGTGTCGCCTTCCCAACGCCAATTTTCACCCTCGATTTGAAACTGGTTGCCGGTGATTTTGATTTCCGATTTCCCCTCGGCTCGGCTTTCGTTGACCAACATGGTGGCTGCCGGGCTTTCGATGGTGGTATGCACTTTGAGATTCGCATCCCCCGAAAACAAACGCAAATTCATGCCCAAAACGTCGATTTGCTCCTCGCTGATGTAGCGTCCTTCACGCCCCCTCAGCTCCCAGGTTTTGTAACCATTTTGGCCAAACATGGGGAGTTTAAAATCGAGAACCGGAGCATCGGGCACGAGACGGGCTTCCAGATCGGGCAGGCTCAAGGGATTTTGCTGAGAAATCAGCCCCAATATCGCCAGAAGAGTGAGAGGCCGAAAATACGGGCCGGGACTATGGGAATAATCGTTCACAGTTCGCGGGTGGCCTCCATTTCCTTTTGCCATGCCTCCACCCTAGGAAAATCCGTGTGAATAATACAATTCATTAAATCCATTAACCGGGTAAAAGGGCCAGAAAGATTAACAACCCCACTCCGTAAACGAAGAGTAACCAGTAAAATGGCCGCCAGTTGCGACGAAATTTCGAAGAATCGCCTTCAACTTTGGGCCGAGACCGGAACAGCGTTTTTTCCAGCTTTTCGGGAACAGGGGCCGGGTAAAACAGGCTGAGGATATAACCCGAAATACAGGAGGCGGCAAAACCGGTTACATTCCACCAAAGCCACGAGACATCCGGCTGGAACCGCCACAGGCAGAGATTGCAGAGTATTCCCGCGATCAGCCCACCCACCACTCCGGGGCCATTGGTTCGCCTGCTGAGCACTCCCATGACAAAGAGCGCCAGTGTCGGTCCGTAGAGTATCGAGCCGATTTTATTGATCGATTCGACCACGGTGGCCGAGATGTCACCGACCACGAATGCGAAGGAAAGGCAAACACCCCCCCAGAAAACGGTCAACAGCTTGCTGAATACCAGCTCCTGTCGCTGGGTGATCTCGTTTTTCAAAAATCTTGGCAAAATATCCTGCATAGAGGCGGCGCTGAGAGAATTGAGGGCGGAGTCGAGGGACGACATGGCTGCGGCAAAAAGACCCACCACAACCAGGCCAATGAGCCCGTGGGGGAAGTTTTGGGAGACAAAAACGGGAACCGCCAGATTGAAATTTGGCTCCGGGGCGACGGCTCCGGTATCGGTGGCGGGAATCGAGTTTAGAAATTCCGGGTGGGCAGCCGCATAGGCGCCAATACAGAGCCCGAGCACACAATAGGAAAGAATGAGGGGAAAACGAAGCAATCCGCCCAAAAACAGGGCCATGTTGGTGTCGTCGACATTCCGCGTGGCCAATTCCCTTTGGGCCTGAGTCTGGTCGCAGCCGTAATAGGAAATGGAGAGGAAAATAATCCCGAAAAAAGAGGGCAAAAAAGCATAGGTATGACCATCCCCAAAGCCATGACCGGAGAGATCGAGCCCCCTCAGCCGGTTGTGGTCAAAAAGCTCCAGAGCCTCCCCCACCCCGCCAATTTTGTTCAAAGCAACCCCGATGGCGATGAACACCGTCCCGAAAATTATGATCATTTGGATGACGTCCGACCAGATAACCGCTTTCATGCCCCCGATGGTATCATAAACAATGGTGATGGTTCCCAAAAGGAGGACCGCCATCCAAAAGGGCACATTCAGGATATGCTGCAACACGAGCGAAATCCCGTAAACGGTCACTCCAGTGGCCAAGGCCCGCACGATTTGGAAAAGCAGGCTGGCCACGGTTCTTGTGCCAACCCCGAATCGGGTTTCCAGATAGCCGTAAATGGAAATCAGGTTGAGACTCCTGAAAACGGGAAACAGAAATACCATGAGGAAAATCATGGCAAACGGCAGGGCCACCTCCCCCTGAAGCCAAACCAGCCCCCCATAGGCGGTAAACCCAACAAAAGCGGGAATCCCTAACATGCTGTTGGTCGAGGATTGCGTGGCCATGGTGGAAAGGGCAATGGGCAGCGGCCCGGTCGTATTTCCCCCAAGAAAATAATCGCGCTGTGATTTTTGACCCCGACGGAGGTAAAGGCTCAACCCCACCATCCCCACCATATAGGCAGCAATCACCACCCAATCCAAAAAATCCAGCGACATACCTACTTTAATGATGAAATACTAACACTGAATTTACCATAGTGACGTTGGGGAAAAGCCAAAGATCAACAGATCACCAGTATAGGTGGGCAATTAGTCAAAATAAATCGAGCTGATTTTCGTAGGGAATCGGAAAAACGCCAATGATAAGAAAAGGATTATTTCCCCAAAGATGAAATTGCTTTGTTGTTCCCAAAAAAAAGTGGATATCTTTCTTTGAAAATTCTCCGTTATATTTTTCCTCCACTTTTCCTAAAGCCATTTCCTCACTTTCACTCCCTCTCAAACAATTCCAATAAAGCTGCCCGATTTCCCAGTCAATAATCTGCATTCGACTGATCTTCCCCCTGATGTCTTCAAATTTGTAAAAAAATTTATACGGTAATTTTGGTATCAATTTAAAGCTTTCTCGCCAGTTTTCTTCTTCAAAGAGCATCCCCTGAGCTTGAAGATTTCGCATTTCATGGATTTTCTTTTCGTCCCATTTTCTTTCTGCTTTTTCCCATTCGAAATTCAGTATTTTTAATGGTTTGAAAGTCGCTAATGAAAGCAGGTTGTCATGTGCTGTGTCAATGAGCTCTGAAAGGTCGTAATGAACCGCCCCTTTTTGTAAAACAATTTTTCTTCGCTCTCGCCAATTTTCAGTTGTCTCTATATGCCCTATAATTGGCATATCTCCATGATCTTTGGGATGGAAACTTTCTGGGCGATTATCGCTTCCACTTTTTACCAGTTCGGTTTCAAGCCAATCCCATTTTTTATATCGCTCTTCGAAGTCTTTTAATCGAAACGGAACTGGATACAAACGAATCCATGATCCGTTTTCGCGAAAACCTGCGGTACAAACAAGTTCACCATATTTTCGAGACAGCGTTGGGTAGGTTTTTACCGTTACCAGAATGCGCTCCCGATTCATTCATACTTAAATAAACTATAGATTGCTAACGTCGCAAGGAAAATCTAAGGTTTTTTCTACAGCAGTTAAGACGCAATGCCGGTGACACAGCTGCGGTTTCAGCTCGAAACAGGTGAGCGCGACTCTTTCTCCATCTCGCACCCATTGAGCAATTTTCTCAAGGCTGTCTTTCTGGTCAGGAAGAGTCTTTCGACTATAAACTTCAAACAATTCGTTGTAATCGGTTTGGGTTTTCAGGTTTTGCCGCAATGTTGAATCGATACCTAATTCAGGCAAATGCTCATATCTGATGCCCATATTTTCGCATGCCGATGAGAGCGTAGATTTTGAAAATCCGTATTTACGGCTCAGAGCGTTCCGGCGCACATCGCATAGAATTGTCGCCCCATCAATCAACAAAGCGTTTAAGTATGTCTCCAAACTCTTTCCCTCATAGCCTATTGTGACCAACCCCCGACCTTTGTAAACGGGGCGGGCGGAGTCTATCCTTCGCAGAATTTCAGGGTCTTGGATAACTTTATTTTTAATCTCGCTACGCCAAGCCGTTTCGGGAAATCGCGTATATACCTCTCGGATCAAGGCATTACCCCGCTTTTCCCCATGCCTCTTTGCAAATCGGTGGAGTCGGTTCTTGGTTTCGACCGGTAGCTTTACTCCATTTTTTATTAACTGCCAACTATCCTCATGCTCTTCGATATAACCTTTTTGGACCAGCTTCCTTTTATCTGCATAGGAGGTAAAAGAAAAACACCCATACTTGTAAGGCACGAAATCATAGCTCGGCTCATCTTCTTCTTCTCGAGTGTAAAGATAGAGGAATTTCTGGAATTCCGTTTTTGGAATCTTACCTCCAAGAGCATCAAGTAGACCAATTAAAAGTTTTTGGCGTTGGTAAATCATTATTAAAAAATCTGCGACAGATTG
The DNA here is from genome assembly GCA_021772515.1 of Opitutales bacterium. Classification (GTDB taxonomy): domain Bacteria; phylum Verrucomicrobiota; class Verrucomicrobiia; order Opitutales; family UBA2987; genus JAJFLU01. Next base: position 8,184 of record JAJFLU010000021.1, on the reverse strand, counting down.
GACGCAAATTAATGGACAGCAAAATATAGGGAGAGGATTGATACGAAGTGATTTAAAATCTGCAAGGCATTATTTATCTCGGATAGAGTCGAGCCATCAACTCAGTTTTCGAGGAGGTTGCAGAATTGGTTGCGGAGGGCGGTGGTTGTGAATTCGGTTTTGATGGCGTTTTGGCCTTGTTTTCCGATTTTGGAAAGTTTCATTGGCTCCATTTCCAGGCATTGGTTCAAAATATTGGTGAAACCTTCGACATCGGAGTGGCTCACCTGCCAACCGCATTGGTATCGGTCGAGGATGTCGGAAATATGGCTGACTTCTGGACCGAGGTAGAGAACGGGTTTCCCCAGCGCCAAAGCTCCATAAAATTTACAGGGGTGGTTGCACCCCACCATGCGATCCCCCAATGCCACCAGATGGACATCCGCGGCGGACAATGAATACTTGATCTGGTCCATCGGTTGATAGGGCAACGAAACGATGTTGGGCGATTGATTGGCAGCAATGTATTCCTCGATTTCCTTTTTTCCCTTCCCGCCCCCGATGAAAAAAAAGACCACCTTGGGATTGTCCACGAGTCGTTGAGCCGTCTCCAATATTGTGGTCAGCGGGTGACAAAGGCTGTGGTTTCCGCTATACATGATGACGAATTTGCCCTCCAACCGGTATTTTCGGCGAAAGGGATTTTCATCATGGGGCACGGCAATTAAATGCTCCTGCAAGGGCCACGGCGGGATGATTGTCAACCGGGCTTTGGGCTGTGTTTTGCGGACCAGCCGATCCACCATGAAGCGGTCGAGCGCAATCACATCATCGGCTTTGCGCAATATTTGTCGGTTCAGCCAGTCAAAAACCTTCACGGGCAAGCTATTCGGCTTGAAAATTCCCATTTCAACTGCCTGATCGGGATTCAGGTCCAAAACCCACCATTTGATCGAAACCGAGCGAAAAAGTCTGATCAGAAGCGCCGCAGCGCTCCCCATGGGGGGGGAGGTGGTTGCCAGGACGCATTTGAGGTTTCGGATGAAAATTCCACTGATAACGCATTGCTCGAGAAAAAATATCTGCCCCAACAAACGCATAAAAACGCTCCTCTTGCCGAGGGACGAGAATGGGAATCTCCGAATTTCCACACCGTCGAGGATCTCTCTGGAGGGGAATTTCTGGGCCGGGTCGTCATAGCCCCGATTTGCGGTGTAAACCCTTACCCGCCAGCCTCGACCGACCATTTCCCTGGCGATGTCCGCCATATATTGGCCTCCACCCGAGGGGTCGGGCAAATAGACCTGAGTGATCAACAGAAGGGTTTTGCGGGCTTTCTCGCTCATCGAAATTTCAACTCTTCAATGAAAGGCGATAGAAAAAGAATGGGCAAACAGAAACCCTCGAAACGGGTGATTTGGGAGGGTAAATAAAGTATTGGACGAATCGGAGAAAATCCTTAATCTTTCCTCCTTTTCAAAATTAAAAGCTAAATAAAGCTACTAAACGCAGTCTCATCGAAATAGAAATTTTCTGAATGGATCGCCTCCATTCATACTGGAGAATGGAGTATGTAAAAGCTCCCAAGGAAGAAGAGGACAACGACAGCCTCTTCTCCAATCTGCATAAAACCAATAATGACAAAGAAGCCCTCATCCTTTGGCGAAGTTCGTCCAATTATCTGGTGCTCAACAAGTTTCCCTATAATCCGGGGCATTTGCTGGCCATCCCCTATCGCGCGGTGGGCGATCTGGACGAATTGAGCGTGGAAGAAAGAAACGATCTCATGGCTACCATAACCAAAGGCAAGCAAATCGTCCAGCAGGCGTTCCAGCCCGGCGGCTTTAACATCGGCTTCAACCTCGGCCACGCGGCGGGGGCCGGAATACCCGGCCATCTGCATTGCCATATAGTTCCGCGATGGGAAGGCGACACCAACTTCATGCCAGTGCTGGGGGAAACCCGCGTCCTTCCCCAGGCATTGCAGGATACGTGGGAAATTTTGAAGAAAAATTGCTGAGAACCGAGCTTTATTATATAAACTACCGCTCCAACAGGACTCAGAGGAGAGGTAATCCAAACTCGCTTTAATCGAATCAATGCCCGAAAAAACACTATATTTCCCCAATCCCCGCCTGCTGCACGATCTGTATTGCGGCAGGAAGGAGAACCTCGCGGAGGTGGAGAATACCCTGGCCGTCAATCTCGTCACGCGGGAGGACTGGTTGCAGGTCGAAGGCGAGGAAAAGGCCATCGAAAAGGTGGAGGCGCTCTTTCAAAACCTGCAGGAAGGGCGGGGCCAGGGGATGGTGGTCAACAACACGGACTTCCGCAATCTCCTGCGGGCGGTTGCCAATGGGCATGATAAGCAGTTGCGGGGGCTCTACGAAAAACCGCTTCTCATCCAGGTAAAAAACCGGGGTATCGTGCCCCGCTCGGTCAATCAGAAAAAATATCTTCGGGCCATCGCCAAAACCGATATTGTATTCGGTATCGGCCCGGCGGGCACGGGTAAAACCTATCTCGCCATGGCGGCGGCCATCGATGCCCTGCTCAAGGAGGAGGTCGATAAGTTGATCCTCACGCGACCGGCGGTCGAAGCCGGTGAGGCTCTCGGGTTCCTGCCGGGTGATCTGATCGAAAAAATTGAGCCGTATCTGCGCCCTCTCTACGATGCCATGTATGATATTCTCGGACGTGAGCGGTCGGTGAAGCTGATCGAGCGCGAAATTATCGAGATCGCACCCCTGGCCTATATGCGCGGTCGCACCCTCTCGAACGCCTTCATAATTCTGGACGAAGCCCAGAACACCACCCCCGAGCAAATGATGATGTTTTTGACCCGCATGGGCGACAGCAGCCGGATGGTCATCACGGGCGATATTACTCAGGTGGATCTGCCTTCGCGCATTCATTCGGGTCTCAAACAGGCCATCCATGTCCTGCGGGGAGTCGAGGATATCTCCTTTGTCTATCTCGAGGGGCAGGATGTTGTCCGCCATCCGGTCGTGCAAAATATCATCGAAGCCTATGATCGTTTCACAAAAGAGAAAAGCGGACATGTGGAAACGGAGAATATCAAGGGCAATTCCGCTATAAATGGAGATGGCTAAAAGCGCCTGCCGCCCCAGCCCACCCCACTTCACCCATCATGGGAATCTTAAGAAAATCCAAAAAAGAGCGAGTCGTCGAAAGCCGCCGCAAGAGGAAAACGGGCAAGGAACCTTTGGCCCGGCAATTGCTCAATCCTGGCCGGATGCTCTTCGTTTTGTCTTTTCTGGGTCTAACAGCTCTGGTAACACTCATTTGTTTTTTCGGTTTGTCGCCAGCCGGCCCCAGAAATCTGCCCAACCAGGTGGCACGAATCCGGGTGGTGGCAGAAATCCCCTTCTCCTACGAGAGCGAGATTCTAACCAATCAATTGATCGAGGAGCGACGCCGGAGACTGCCCCCGGTTTACAAGCTCACCCTGAGCTCCTACCGGCGATTTGAAACCTATATCGATAAACTGCAGGAGGGTCTCGATGGGCTGGAAGTAAACACCAACGAGACCGGCGCGGCTGAGCGGATGAGCGAAATCCGGGCGTTTGCGAGAAACTTCGAGCCCGACTCAGGCTATAATCTCAATAGTGAAAATATCGCTATTATCCTCAACGAAATTGAATCCGAAAAACGTCCCGAGGTGATCAGGGAGGGCATTTTGATATTGCGGGAGATTTATCGGGAGGGTGTTTACGACTCGAATAATCAGGATATCAATGTCGGTTCGGGTAGTCTCCTGCGTCTCAATATCATCACCGAGGCCGGTGAATTGGCCCAGGTCGAGGTGCAATCCGAGGAGGATGCGCTGCGGTTTTTACGCATCAATATGTCCGCTCTGGATATTCCGCGGGAGGCCTCCTCGGCTCTTTTTCATCTTTTGCGAAATGGCCTCGCTCCGAATCTGGAATTTGACCCGGCTAAAACCGAGGAATTGCGCCTGAAGGTGGAAAGCGAGATCAATCCGGTAGTCGTCAAGGTGATCGAGGGGCAGACCATTATTGAACCGGACACGAAAGTCCGCCCACTCGAACTCGAACAGCTCGCCGCCTATCGGCAAAGTCTCAAGGCCGACAAGGAAAGGTCTCTGGGGTTCGATCCGCTGCTTTGGGAACGGCTTTTGATGACCATCGGAATTCTCATTTCGGCGGCCATTTATATCAATGTGGGAAGCCGCCAATTGCGACGCCACCGGCAGCGTATTCTACTCTCCGTGACGGTAATGTTGGTTAATCTGACGCTTTTGCGCCTGACCACCGAACTGGATTTTCTGGCGGATACCAAGCCCTCTCTGACGGCTCTTCTGCCATTTATGGCGCCGACGGCCCTCGGTCCGATCCTGGCAGCAGTCCTTATCGGGACGGGGCCGGGCATTTTTCTGGCGGTGCTGGTCAGCCTGTTTCACGCCCTCATGCAGGGCAACTCGATGACCCTGTTGATGGTGAGTTTTCTCTCCACACTGCTCGGGATCTACTATTGCCATAATGTGCAGGTGCGCGCACGGGTAGTTCAGGCCGGGGCGTTGACCGGTTTGAGCATGGCGGTTTGCATCTTTTTTATGGGGCTCCATGCGGCCTTTGATGTGAGTGTTATCCTGGAGCAGATGGGTGTTGCCATCGTCATTGGCGTCGTAACGGGTATCGTAGTGGTCGGCATACTGCCCTTTTTTGAAAACCTTTTCAAATTCACAACCGACATTTCCCTGCTCGAGCTGACGGATTTTAATCACCCCCTCCTGCGGCGGATGCAGGTAACCGCGCCGGGGACCTACCACCATAGTCTGATGGTGGCCAACCTGTCAGAAAATGCCGCTGCGGAAATTGGCGCAAACCCTCTGGTCTGCCGGGTTTGCTCGCTTTTTCACGACATCGGCAAAATGCAGAAACCGGATTATTTTACGGAAAATCAACGCGAGGGATTCAACCCGCATATTCTCCACAACCCTTCGATGAGCGCCCTGGTTATCAAAAGCCATGTCAAGGAGGGCGTGCAACTGGCGCGACAATACAAGCTGCCCCAGATCATTATCGATGCGATTAAAGAGCATCATGGCACGACCCTTATCCAGTATTTTTATTACAAAGCCCTGAAGCAAAAAGAGTCCTCGAACACCCCGAGCATATTTCCCGGCGCCCCCAGGGTGGAGATCGATAAGGTCAACGAGAGCACCTACCGTTACGAGGGGCCAAAACCGCAATTCAAGGAGAGCGCGGTCATCTTTTTCGCCGATTCAATCGAGGCTGCCAGCCGTTGCCTGCCCAAGGTGACGCCCCAGGCCATCGATGAACTGCTAGACAGGATTTTCCGCTCGCGCCTGGATGATCATCAACTTTCGGAGTGCGCATTGACCTTCGAGGAGGTGGAAAACATCAAGAAAAGTTTCTCCTTTACGCTGTTGAATATGCTGCACTCCAGGGTGGAGTACCCCAGTCCCGAAGAACAGCAAAAAGCGGTCGGCAGGGCTGGAAGCAAATCGGGTAACGGGGGAAGGAAGTCCGCCGCAAAAAAGAAAAAGGATGCGCCCAAGGAATCCTCGACGGCTCCAGCCCAAGCTCAAGCTCAAGCTCAAACAGTTACGCCCCCAACCACTCCTCCCACACATGCCGCCGCCAAAGAAAAAGCTACGCCCCATTCAGGCAGTCAACCGGTCTGATCGGCTCGGGGTCCGGCTGGCGGAGGTTCGCGCGCTTTTTCGCTTTCTCGATCGGGTGCGTCCGGGGGCAATTCCGGCGGGTGAGTTGTCCATAGTCTTCATGGATCAAGGGGAGCATAACCTCTTGCACAAGCAATTTCTGGATGATGAAACACCGACCGATGTCATCACTTTTTCGGGCGACCCGGCAATGGATTTCGCCGGAGAAATCTGTGTCTCCACGGATTTCGCTAAAAAATCCGCCAAAGAAAGGAAACTACCATTTTCGAGCGAACTCACCCTCTATCTAATACACGGGTGGCTCCACCTGGCCGGTTACAAAGACAAAACAAAAGCAGAACAAAAAGTAATGCGCGAACAGGAAACCCAACTACAAAAAGAAGTAAAAAAAGCCAACCTAACCCCGATTTTCCAAACGGAATAATTACCGATTATGAAAATTTTTTTAAGGATAATATTTAAATTAAGCCGCAAAAAAGCACAAAAAGCGCGAAGAAATATCGGGAGTATTAAATCCACTTTTTTTAAACTAAACCCATATACTGCGGTTTATCTACATTTAGTTCTCCCAAGATATGAACAGATTTAAAAAAAGGCATATAGAATTACTAGGTTTGATATTTAGGCACCGTCTGATCTTTGATATCGTTTTTTGGTTGGTTACTTTCTTGTTAGCGTATTTGTTTTTTAAAGGCTACCTATTCGTTGAATTACCCGCTTGGGCTTTTTCTATATCTTTAGTGCATTCATTTGGTAGCTTAATGTCCTTGCCTACCTTATTTCGTCCCAAAGTAATGGTCTACTTTACCAAAAGGCTAAATGCTTTTGCTGAATCAAAGTCTCTATTTAAGCACATAGAATTCATTGATGATGTAGCGATAAAGTCCGGTACGAAACCATTGTCCAGGTTTTTGTCAAAAGACGATTTGTGGGATGAAGAAGTCATCTGGCACCACCCTAGTGAAGGCATAAATCTCATTGAAAATCTTATTCTCTCCTTACCTGATGACCATGAATCCTCCCAAGTGATTAAAAGCGATCTCATAATTTTCCTGGATGCACTTAAAAAAGCTAGCGATGCTGGGTTGCAATTTTGCATCCTGGTAATTTTGGGAGATGAAAACGTAACTGAAGCAAGGATTCGGAAAGGTTATTTTTGAGTCATCTGAATAAATAAATCAAGAAGGCATACCGAAATGGCACGAAACCGAATTTGTTTTGCTAATCGAATGAAAGAGCTATCTCACAAAGGCACAAAGGACACGGAGGGGGATTGAGGTAGAATAGAATGCTGGTGCAAGTTATTTTACCCGTTGATGTGAAGGGAGATTTTATTAATTAGCGTCTATTCGCGGTTTACAGGATTCGGAATTTTGGTAAACAGGTTTGGTCTCAGGTTTCGGGACAGCGTGTATAGAAAGAGGGGAAACAATCATCAAATGGCATAATTTGGCGGCGGTGGCCCACCCTTCCTTTCCTCCGTGCTTTCGCAATTGCTCGGCAACCCAGGCCACGTCTTTTTTGCCGATATGGAGGTTGGTTGGGCTAGACCAAAAGCATTGGGCATAAAAACGGTGAAAGGCGCGATTTGCCTCACGAATGCGAACCATCTCCCGTGAATCCTCGGTCGTAAGGGTGCGGCGGCTCTTTTTTCCGCCTTTGCTTCCGATGGCTGAGAGATATTTTTTAAGGTTCTTCGTGAGTTTTTGTGGAAAAGCAGCAAAGGACAGAGGGCGGGGGTGCTCTCCGCCGCCCCCCGCACCCCCTGGCTCGGGATAACAATAATCAGCAGATCGGATTGCCTGAATCAACTGAATGTATCAATCTGCGTGCATGGCAGATTTACAAAGACATTATGCGCAGTTATTGGGGTTAACGAACCAATGGCAGGTGGGAGACGTGCAGTTGCTGCTCGATGAGCAGCGGGTAGAGATTGCGGTGTCGTATACCGGGGACAAGGCGGGTTGCTGTCCGCAGTGCGGACGGCGTTGTGGGCTTTACGACTTGCGTGAGGAACGCAGATGGCGGCATTTGGACACGATGCAGTTTGAGACGCTCATTCGTTGCCGTTTGCCGCGTTGCCATTGTCCGGAGCACGGGGTGCGCACGGTGCGGGCTCCGTGGGCGGCAAAGCATGCGCGCTTCACCCTGCTCTTCGAGGCCTTCGCGGTGCAGGTGCTGCTGGCTTGTGGCACTGTAGAGGCCGCCCGCAAGCTGTTGAAACTGTCCTGGCAACAGCTCGATGAGATTCGCACCCGTGCGGTCGAGCGTGGTTTGCAGCGCCGAAAGGCCGAACCGATCACTTACATGGGCCTTGATGAGAAGAGTTTCAAGAGCAACCACAGCTACATCAGTGTGCTCAGTGATTTACAGGGAAGACGCATTGTCGAAGTGGCCGAAGGACGCGACGAAGTCACCGCTCAAGGGCTGTTTGAGACACTTTCAGAGCAGCAAAAACAAGGCACCCGGGCCATCGCCGTGGACATGTGGCCGGCCTACATGAACGCCGCCCG